>CBDFGC010000004.1:0-394271 GCA_965246935.1 Chitinophagaceae bacterium
GCACTGGTAAGCGTATCTTTTTCGAGCGGCGAAAGAGAAAGGTTATTCACTTTTATGCCCAGCAATGTGGCCGTACTATCCAGCACATTATTTTTTGATATGTAAATGCCGTCTGTTTCTACACCATTTGAATTATTAGCTGACAGGTTTTGAATAACCCAGGTAGTTGTATCGGGGTAGCCCAGCAGCACCGTATCGGGATGTATAACATTCATCACCGTAAGATCGGATGGCGCCGGCCGGTAAACGGTTACATAGCGAAAAGCCAGGTTGTTGGCAGCATTGCTTTCAAATACATTTCCATTGACATTTGTTTTGACGATGAGCACATAGTTTCCCTGCGGCACGTTAATATCAATGGGCAGGTTCAGGCTATCGGTATAGGAAGCGCCCGGCTGCAAAGCCCCGCTATGGTTAAAAGCGCCCAGGTAAATATCACCCGCATTACCAGGGATAAAATCAGATGATAGCCATACACCATCGCTCCAGGTGGCAGGGTAGGTAACACCTACACCATCATTGGTTACCCCATATTTTACAGGTAATGATTGCCCGGTTGCTACAATAGTTGAGGTACTTAAAATGCTATCCCTCAGATCGGGTAACGGAGGTACGGTCACCGTTATTTTCTGCGGTACCCCACCGGCATTGCGTAGCAGGGCTGTATTATTGGTTGCATCCAGTTCGCCGCCATATATGCTGTTAAAATTGTTTGCTTTTACAATCAGGTAATAATCACCGGCAGCAATATTTGGTACTATCGGCGTATTATCTGTATTGGTAATACTTTGATTCCGGTTCAGTGGGCTGTTCAGGTAAGCATAACCGGCAAAACCATCAGCGGCATCCAGCAGGGTATCTGCCGAAAAATAGAAGCCATCGTACCAGCCACCATAATAGGATGTTCCGGGATTGTAGCCGATATTTTTGTCCGTCCAGGTAATGGAATAGGGCCTTCCGGCGGTAGCTGTTGTAGCCCCGGCTACGGAAGTAACTACCAGATCCGTAAGCGGGTTGATTACAAATTTTTGACCGGTTCCCAACACATTATCATTTTCGTTTAATTCAAACAAACCATTGTCAGCATTGGTTTTTACAAAGAAATACGCTGTGGCAGTGTTGTGCGGAAAGCAATTATTGATACTAAAAGTGTATGGAATCTGTAAGGCAAACGAATCGGTATAGCTGCTGCCCGGGGCTATCGCATCATTATGCCCCCTGCGGCCAATGTAATAGGCGGTAGCAGGATTATAAGCAGCACTACAGGAAATAAAGATACTATCTATCCAGGCGCCGCTGGTAGTGGTCGTACCATTGTTTGGCACCGTGTATTTGAATCCAAAATTCGTAACCGCAAAAACCGTATCCGGCAGGCTGATATTACTAACTGATAAATTCGGCGGCGGGGTAAGCATAATAGAAATAGAAGCCGGTGTTGCATTCACATTATTGGCATAGCTATTTTCCCGGAAGCTGCTATCCTTATTGGTAAATACATAAAAATACCGGGTACCGCTCATGCTGGCCGGGATGGTATAATTCACCGTGTGCTGCACCTGCGCATTGGCAGGAATATTTTCTGCAAATGTTGGCGCTGCAATTAATACAGCCACTGCATCAAATACCGGTGAGGTGCTGATATAAACGTAGTCTTTCCGGTATTGGCTGAACACGCTGCCCGGGCCACTGTTCTGAACGGTATAGGTAAGGGTGATACCCTGGCCTGAGTTAGCGGTGGCAGGCGCCGTTACAGTGGGCACGGTAAGGTCGGGGCGGTTCACGGTAAATGCGTTACTTCTTTTCACCTGCATCCCATTCGGAAATTCAAATACTGCATCATCTGCATTTGCTAAAACGTAGATATAATAAGCCCCTTGTGCCAGATTACCTGGTATGCTGAAGCTTAATGCACCGGGATGCACACTGCCGTTTTTAATGACGTTGCCTGTATTGACACCAGCCGATTGCGGATTCAGGTAGGACGGCATTCCGCTACCCAGGTAATTTAAGAAAGGAACGTTATACACATTCGGGTTATCTAAATTATCCGGGTTCAGATTACCGTTTGATGAATAGCCACCCTGCATATAGCCTCCGAGGTAAATGGCATTATTTACGTCCAGCCCGGTAGAGTCGCTGCTTAAATAAACCTTATCTGTCCAGTGGCTGCTGCCAAAATCAAGACTGTCGGCAATGCGGTAGCCGGGTTGTGGGGCCGGGCAGGCTACCTGCTGATTGCCATTAGCATCTGTATAGGTGTAGCAAGGAGCCTGATAACAGGTATTGCATCTTTGCAGCACTTTTACATAGTGCCCTTGATTCTTTTGAATGTTATCGTATCCGCCGGCATTCAAAATGTTCCAGTTTACGCCAATGGGTTGCGTGGTGCTAACAGAACTGCCGGGTAGCGTAAGCGACGATACCGTTAAGGTTGGCGTAGGGGTAAGGAATATTTGAACGGCACTGTTAGCCGCATTATTATTTTCCAGGCTGCCTTCATATACACTATTGTCAGCATCTGTAATTACATAAATAAAGTAATTGCCCGAAATATAGTTAGGGATAACAACCGATGCCAGACGAGTGTACAGGCTATCGTGCTGTAATTGCAAACCGTTGTAACAGCGCTGCATCCGGGGCATTGTAATAATAAGTATTGTTGAATTTTGGCGCTTTTAACAGCGTAGCATTGTTAATATTAAACAATGGGCTGGTAGACAAATACACTTTATCTGTCCAGCTATTGTTGGGCAAAGTGATTGCACCATAATTGCGTACATTGTATTTTATGTTAATGGTACTGCCGGAGAAGGTGGTAGCAGGTGTTACCAGGCTGTCAACCCGCAGATCCGGCGCCGGCGAAAGCGTAACGGCAATAGGCGATGGTGCATGGGCGGTATCATTCGCCAGTGTCATTTCCTGGGGCGAATTAGTTGTCGGTGCGTAGTTCGTAATCACATACACATACAGTGGAAAATTATAATGTGCCGGCAGCGTAAAGTTGAACGTATTGTTATAAACCTGGCCCGAATCCAAAGCGGTAACATTCGGCTTTGTTCCCAATAGCAGCGCCCTTACCGGAAAGTCTATCTGGCTCCAGGCAGCCGGGTTCGTATTTGGCGGCAACGTAAAATTAGGCATGGAATCAAAAGAAAGAAACAAGGCATCCTGCCAGCCCTGGTTAAGGGTGGTGCGGCCGGGGCCAATATTGGTTACCCGCCAGGTTACGGAAATGGGCTGGCCTGAAAATGCGGTAGCCGGTACCTGGATATTGGATACCAATAAATCAGGTAATGGTATTAGCCGGAAAGTTTGAACAGGCCCATTGGTGGAAGCGCAGCCACTGTACGAAACAATACGCCATTTATAAGCCCTGTTATACGGAAATCCAATATTAGGTAATGTGTAACTAACGGCTGTAAGGCCGGCTGCATAAGGGGTAGAAGGCTGTACCGCAGCCGAATCCCACACATATACATCATACGAAATATTATTGGAGCCGGGTATCCACGAAAGGGTAAGTGGTAATTGCAAACCCACCGATCCGTTGGCAGGCAGCATATTACTAACGGCGCCGGGAATAACCACAGCTTGCACTGTTACAACCACTGCAGATACTGTACTTCTGACCGCATCGCAACTGCTGTATGCTTTTACAGACAATGTGTGCTGGCCGGCAGTTTGCCATTGCACGGTTACCGAATCAGCATTGGGCGTAAGTACGCCCCCTTCGCTAATGCTCCATTCGTAAATAGCCCCGGTAATTTTAGGAACGGCGTATTTAAACGTTTGCGGGCATACCGTAGTGCTACCGGTTATATCGCCCAGGTTGGCAACGCCTACACAAAAGGTGCGGAAGGCATCCGCAGCAGGTACATAATTGCTGCTTCCTCCCTGCGAGGCTTTTACTGTAACCGGGCCTGCACCGGTAATGGTTATTTGGTCGCCGTAAATAGTAGCATTGCCTGATACAATGGAATAGCTTACCGGCAGACCGGAACTACTACTGGCTGAAATAGTAAAAGGTGCATCTCCGTATTTTTTATTTGGAACTGCATTGAATGTAATTGTTTGAGCCCCCGCTGTTACCGTAAAGCTCTGGGTTACTGACTGGGCAGGTGCATATAAATCATTGCCCGGTTGTGTAGCACTAATAGTATAATTACCGGTTCCGCTGATGAATACAGAATCACCTGAAATAGTGGCATTACTGGTTAGCACCTCGTAACGTACCGGCAGGCCGCTGCTGGCACTGGCCTGCAGGCGCACAAAAGCGCCGGGTGTATATGGAATACTGGTAATGGCCGGGAAATTAATGGTTTGATTAACAGCATCTGCTGCAAATACAATGGCGTTAGAGGCAGGCCCGCTGCCGCAGTTAGAGAAGAATTTAGCAGTGTAGGAACCAGCCTGCAAGGCCAGGTAGTTATCGCTGTACTGGTATACCAACACGCCATTCCGGTACCATTGGAAAGGTTGAAAAGGTTGATTGCTACTTGGATTTACAATAAGAAGCCTGCCGGTTTTAGTAATAACCGGCGCCTGGGTAACGAGCGGTAATATGGTAATGGTGTAAACATTTGTATACACAACCGTACTTACCCCATCGCCTGCCGCCCGGCGGTAATAATGCGTAACTGTTAAAGCCGGAGGCCCATAATTCATACCGGTGGCGCCGCTGATATTTTGCCAGGTACCACCTGCTGCACTATCCTGCCACTGGTAGGTGATTTGCCCGGGTTGCGGGCCACCATAAGCCGGTGCATTATTATTTAATTGGTTAGGCGCAGTACCGCTACAAATTGTTTGCTGACCGTAAATACCCCCCGGCTGTAAATCAGATTTGAATACATTGAATATGAGGTATGCGGCACCGGCCTGTTCTGTAAGCCTTACTTCAATTACAGAAGTATCGGTAAGTGCCCCCAGCGAAATATTTGACTCTGAACCCGCATTTAAATTGCTGAACCTTTCTGTCCGGTTGGCAAATACTTTTATACCGTCATCATGGTACACAGGGCCCAATACATAATTGCCTGCGGAAAATCCTTTACGTTTCATGGCAAATGTGAATAAATCACCACCATAGGTAGGGCAGCCAATGTAATTGGAAGCAAGCGAGGGGCTGCCCAGGGAAGTCCAGCGGTTTTGCGTATTTACATTGGTAACCGTATCGGTATAATACCCGGTAAACTGGTCATTCGCTGGTGATAAAGTAATATCAGTTCCGTTATACACATACGTACGCCAGGCGGTGTCCACTGCCAGTGTGGTATCCGGCATAGGAGGCAGCATTTTAAACAGGATGTTGCTGAAAGCCGAATCAGTACCACTAAATACTTTGCGCCGGAAATATTTGGTAATGCTTAGTGCCGACGACTGGTAATTTACAGTAACGGCACCCGCAATATTTGACCACGTATTGGTAGCTGTAGTACTATCCTGCCATTGGTAGGTATAGGTATTATTGCCTCCGGAAGCAGGTACACTGTCCGCCATCAAAGAAGGTGTAAAGCCGGGGCAGATAAGCTGGCTGCCTTTAATCAGTCCGCCTTTTACAGGGGCTACCCTGAAGATGGTTTCCGTATTGCTGTAACTAATGATACCGGCGTTATCAATTTGCCGCAGGCGGTAATAATTAAAGCCGGCACGTAGCGTATCTGTAAAAGAATAGGTAGCGCCATTGGGCGAAGCTGCTGCTACAAAACCTGCGGAATCGAAATTAATATTATCATAGCTGTGCTCAATTACAAAACCCACATTACCGGTTTCGGAAGCCGTAGCCCACTGCAGTAACGCATGGGCCGTATCTTGTTTGGTAGCCGTAAAGCTAAGCCAGGTAACGGATGCAGATACGTTCAGTTTCCAGAGTTCGTACCCATTATCGGAGCCGTCATTAGCAGGGAAATAAAGATGATTAGCTGGCTTAAGGGTGGTGGGATAACTGCTGGGTGCACCCGGTGCAATATCATTTAAAAAAGTACCGGTGGGCGTACCGTCCGTTTGCCACAACTCAAGCCCGTGCACGTTATCATCAGCATATACAAACCAATGGTTTTTGAAGGCAGGAAAATCAGCCAGGAAAAAATACCCTACGCCGGCAGCGCCAAAATCGGTTAGTTTTTGTGTACCTGCATAGGTGCCATCGGTGGCCCACATTTCAAAGCCGTGTACAGGGCCTAAGTTGTTGGGAAAAGCGATAAAACTTATTTTATTTCCGATATTGGTCATCAGGAAGGGGCTGCCAACCGGGTGAAAAAACTGCGTACCGGCAGCCGTGCCATCGGTGCGCCACAACCCTTTACCGGTGCCTGAACTATCGGCCCCAAAATACACATAGCTGCCCAGTGGGGCAAAGTCTGCGGCATCGGAAGAGGCGGTTCCCGGCCTGATGTCTTTTAGAATATTAGTGCCTGCAATGGTACCGTCGCTGGTCCAGGGTTCAGTGCCATAAACGGGATTTTCGGCATTAAAATACAATTTGCCGTTGCAGGCTTTTAACCCCTGCGGGTTGCTGCCACCTGTGCCGGGGTTAATGTCCTTTAGCATAAAAGTGCCGCCGGTAGTGCCATCACTTACCCATAATTCTTCGCCGTTTGTGCCATCTTTTGCCACAAAAAATACTTTGTTGCCCACCACCGTCAGGTTGCGGATGTCGCTGGAAGCAACGCCGTTATTGATGTCTTTTACCAGTATGGTTCCGGCAGTAGTACCATCGCTTTTCCATAATTCATTGCCGCTTACGCCATTATCGGCTACAAAAATCAACATACCATTTAGGGCTGTCATCTGGTTGGGGTAACTCCAGCCATCACCGGGGTTAATGTCTTTTACCAACACGGTTCCTGCCTGGGTACCATCCGTTTTCCATAACTCATAACCGGTAGTGCTATAGGCATTGGCATCAAAAAAAATGGTATTACCAACGGTTTTTATATGGTCGGGGGAGTAATAGGTGTAGTCAAAACCAACGGCGCTTCCGGCAGCAACTAAGGTAGTGTTTGCGGCAGTGCCATCGCTTGCGTAAATGCCCTCACTCGTACCATTGTATGCACCAAAATAAATTTTCCCTTTCAGCGAATCCATACCGCTGATATTGCTGCCAATAGATGAATAATCACCATAATTAATATCTTTTACCAGGGATGTATTGGCGTCTGTGCCATCGGTTTTCCAAAGTTCCCTGCCATGTACGCCATCATCGGCATACATATAGGCAAAGCCCCCGGCGGTACCAATTATTTTGATAGGGGGGGCAGCATAATTAGGTTGTACATTTTGAATGATTCCGCTGTTGGTACCATCCGCAAAAAAGGGCTGATAGCCGTTGCCGTTATTTGCTGTAAAAATCAGCGTATCACCCAGTACGGTCAGGTCGAGGGGGTTGCCATCATCGTACGGATTGGCGTCAATTACCATACTCGTATTATAACCATCATTTTGCCATAATTCGTTACCGCTGTTACCATTGCTGGCTGCAAAAAATAAATAGCCTCCGGCTATTGCCATAGCGCCATTGTTGGAGGCCATATCTGTGCCCGCAAATTCTACGGAATTGTTGGCAGCATCATAGCGGTAAATACTATGGGTTGGTTCACCGTTCGTGCTATCGTTTGTGCGGAAATATAATTGATCGGCAAAAACAATCTTATTATGAGGATTGGTATTGGCAATGCCAAAACCAATTCCGCCGCTGGTACTGTTATTTATATCTAAGTATTTCAACTGTGCGCCGTCGCCGTTGCCGTCATCGGCCGTAAAATAAATAGCTCCGTTATACCCGATAAAATCGTGCGGATCGGAGGAGCCACCCGGATTCTGGTTAATATCCAGCGCCAGGCTGGTGTTGTTATTAGTAATATCGTAGGTCCATAGTTCCCGGCCATCGGTTCCGTTATCGGCATCAAACACAACATAACCATCCACCGCTTTCAGTTCCCGCGGCCTGTCGGCGCTAAGAATGCCAACACCATAACTACCAGGCTCATACATTAATAACGAAGTATCGGTGAGGTTTTGGGGATTACCATTATTTTTAACCCCGATGAAAAACAATTTACCGCCGGCTGTTATTACGTCATGCACATCATCAAAGCCATTGATATTCGGATCATTTTCTACCTGGTTGGTCGTGCCATTATACTTGCGAAGGCGGAACTCGTAATACCGTTGGTCATTATAATTCCACTCGGCTGTAAAAAAGTAAATATCGCTGCCGATTTTTGTAAGGAACAGCGGGTTGGCATCGGCAAAATTGTAATAGGAAACGAGATCTTTGATAAGCGCCGTACCATTGGGTGTGCCATCACTTTTCCAAAGTTCCACCCCATTAAAATTGCGGGCCGGGAAAATTAATTTGCCATTCACGGCTATTCCTGTATCCCTGTAATCGGGATTATTGCCTTTTGCCGGGTCGGAATGGGAATTAGGATCCAGTGTTTTAGGGTTAATATTTTTCACCAGCGTAGGTGCTTGTCCAAGCCCGGCCAATGAAAACAAGAGTACACATGCCGTCAAAAAATTTTTCATCCTGAGAGTTTTTGGCAAAGGGAGAATTTGATTACTGATGAATAACAATAGAATAATGGATTGCCGGTAACGATTGCCGCCTGAACAAATGGTGAAAGCAAATACACACTGCTTTTACTGATTTTTTATAACGGCTGTTCCGTAGCCCGGCTATCAGGTGTTGTTTTGGCTTATTACCGGGCATAGCGGAGTCTGCCTGTAAATAGGTGTCAAAAATCAACCACAATGTTTCAGTAGCCTATACTTAGTTTTAGGTATCGGGCAAAAGAGCAATAGGCAAATACGCAGGCAATAAGCAACCAGACACCAGGAACAAGCAACGGAAAGCAATTGCTGTATTCTGATAAATGAAACGTTACAAATTATAGAAATCCCATTCTATACATCACCTTTGTATTCTTATCTTTATTGCCAACACCATGCAACTGAACGATTTTTTTAAGGTATTATGGGGTGTAAGCAGCCGTTATTTTCTGATAGCGGGGCTCTCCTTTTTGCTGCTATACCTGGTATTTAATAAGAAAATAGCCCATCAAAAAATACAACAGCGTTATCCTTTACAGGCTGACTATCGCCGGGAAATTTTGTATTCCATACTAACGATGCTCATTTTTACGGGTATCGTTTTCGGACTGCTGTTTGTACCTGCCGTTAAGCAGCACACTACCTTTTATAAGGAAATTAATAAGTATGGGTGGCTTTATTTCTGGCTGGCTTTTCCCCTGATGTTTTTTATGCACGATGTGTATTTTTATTGTACACACCGGCTTATGCATCATAAAAAGCTGTTCCGTATTTTTCACCTGCTACATCATAAAAGCACCAATCCATCTCCCTGGGCGGCATACGCATTTCATCCGCTGGAAGCATTGGTAGAGGCAGGCATTTTCTTCATTTTCCTGTTTACCATTCCCATGCACCCGCTTCATATAGGGCTGTTCTTTTTGTTTATGATTGTGTACAACATTTATGGCCATACCGGCTGGGAAATGTACCCAAAAAACTTTAGCCGCCACTGGCTGGGCCGCTGGATTAATACCAGCATCAACCACAACCAGCACCACCAGTATTTTAAAGGCAACTATGGTTTGTACACGTTGATATGGGACAGGCTCTTTGGTACCATCCGTAACGATTACGAGGACAAATTTGAGGAAGTAAAAGGAAGAAAGCCTCCCCAAACCCCTCCAAAGGAGGGGCTCCTTTATGCGGAGGCACAAACGAATAGCAGTTAACTTGTATATCTATTTTCTTAACCAACACCGCATTCAATAATTTAAAATAGCAGAGCTTTGGTGTTTAGTCTGAGCCCCTCCTTTGGAGGGGTTTGGGGAGGCTTAAAACTCGCAATTCTTAGGTGTCCTTGCAAAAGCAATTACATCCCGGATATTGGTCATGCCGGTTACGAACTGCACCATCCGCTCAAAGCCCAAACCAAAGCCGGCATGAGGGCAGGCGCCAAAACGGCGGGTATCCAAATACCACCACAATTCTTCGGCGGGAATGTGCATTTCTTCCATGCGTTTCAATAATTGATCATAGCGTTCTTCCCGCTGGCTGCCGCCTACTATTTCGCCGATGCCGGGTGCCAGTATATCCATCGCGGCAACGGTCTGTTTACCTTCTTCGCAGCCATCGTTTAGCCGCATATAAAATGCTTTGATAGCAGCCGGGTAGCCTGTTACAATTACCGGTTTTTTAAAATGCTTTTCCACCAGGTAACGTTCATGTTCGCTTTGCAGGTCGATGCCCCATTTTACATCGTATTGAAACTTTTTCTTTTTGTAGGCCGGGCTTTGTAATAATATGTCAATAGCTTCAGTATAGGTAATGCGTTCAAATTTGTTGGCTACCACAAAGTCTAATTTTTCCAGCAGGCCCAGTTCCTGCCGCTTATCCTGTGGCAGGCTTTTTTCTTCTTCTTTCAGGCGTTCATCTAAAAATTTCAGGTCGGCAGCGTTGTGCTCTATCGCATAGCGGATCAGGTATTGGATAAATTCTTCTGCCAGGTTCTGGTTGTCCTCGATATCGCTGAATGCCATTTCCGGTTCTATCATCCAGAACTCTGCTAAATGGCGGGCCGTATTGCTGTTCTCTGCCCGGAAGGTGGGTCCAAATGTATATACATCGCCAAAAGCCATGGCCCCTAATTCCCCTTCCAGTTGGCCGCTAACGGTAAGGTTGGTGCTGCGTCCAAAAAAATCTTCTTTAAAATTAATGCTGCCGTCATCACTTTTAGGGGCTGTGCCATCCAACGGCAGCGTTGTTACCCGGAAAGTTTCGCCGGCACCTTCCGCATCGCTGGCGGTAATAATGGGAGTATGCAAATACACAAAGCCCCGTTCATTAAAAAACTGATGCACCGCAAATGCCAATGCATGACGCACCCGGAAGACGGCACTGAATGTATTGGTACGAAAACGCAGATGGGCTTTTTCCCGCAAAAATTCCAGACTGTGTTTTTTAGGTTGCAGCGGGTATTCATTTGGGTCACTATCACCTAATATTTCAATACTGTTTGCCTGCATTTCTACTGCCTGGCCGCTGCCGGTGCTGGCAACCAATGCCCCGCTTATTTTTAGGCAGGCACCGGTGGTAATGCGTTTTAGTAAGGCTTCCTCCGTATTTTCAAAATCAACCACAACCTGGATATTATGAATGGTGCTACCATCATTTAATGCGATAAAACGATTCTGGCGAAAAGTGCGTACCCAGCCCATTACCGTTACTGTTTGGCCAACAGCGGTTGTAAGTAATAAGTCCTTGATTTTAATACGGTGGTTGAAAGCCATCTTTGATTTGTGATTTATGAATGATGATTTGTGATTTTTAATCGTAGACGACAGATTCAATTTTGATATTCAGAATCAATTTGAAGTTTGTTCAGTATTCGTGTTGAATGATCCTGCCAGTTTCCCATTAATGATTGCCTAATTTTTAAAGGGCGGCAAAGATAATGGCAGAAATGGTTGGGAGTGAGCCGAAAGCAGCGGGCAGAAACCACATAACAAAAGGCGATAAATCGTACCGTAAAATCATACGAACCACCTATTATCACAATACTTAATGAAGCCTGTTTATGAAATTATTTTTAACTACTGCTCTGTCTATTACTTACCTGGCGGCGAATACCTATACCCTGTTTACACCACCTGCTACAGCGGCCATGCCTGTAACCAATAAGTTGCATGGCATACTGCTGAGAAATGACTGCCGTGAGTAATTGATAATCCGGCCATTAACCATTTACACCGCCTGAATACACCGGCTTTTTCACTACGTGTGGGCTACGTAACCTAATAATCGCATAAGCTTAACAGTATTCTTAAAATGAAATAATGCTTATTGGTAAAATGCCCCTACTTTTACCCCGTTAACACTGAGTAAGTATTCAGTAATGGTCCGGTTTTTTCTGCTACGCTTCTAGCTTAATAGTCTGCCCCCTCCTTTGCCAATTTACCTCAGCCTTTTTTTATTTTTTTAATTTTACAAGAATGAACATTTATGTTTCAAACTTAAGCTTCGCCGTTGATAACGACGACTTACAGGGATTTTTCACAGCTTATGGAGAGGTTAGCTCTGCCCGCATTATTACTGACAAAGACACAAAAAGAAGCCGTGGCTTTGGATTTGTGGAAATGCCTGATGATGCAGCCGCACAAAAAGCCATCAAGGAATTGAATGGTACAATGGTAGAAGGTCGCAGTATCAGCGTAACCGAGGCCCGTCCGAAAGAAGAACGCAGCACCGGTGGTGGTGGCTACAGCGGTGGCGGTTATGGCGGCGGTGGCAACCGTGGCGGTGGCGGCAACAACAACAGATGGTAATTTCTGAAAATAGTTACTTAAAAAGGCTCCTCAAAAAGGAGCCTTTTTTTTATGGAAAACAACGGATTGAAATCCGTTGCTACAATATGGATCGTCCCTCCGGGACTTTAAGGTAGTATTAAAGTGTCGTCAGTTATGAATTATATGCCCGTAGAGCCAATCCTATAAGGAACAACTATCAAAAATTTACCTGCGGGTTCGTAAAAGTCAATTTTAAAATAGTCCCAATAAATGTTTAGCCTGCAGCTTTTTCTATGTTTTTGAAAATCTAAACTAATTTAATTTTTATTTTGCCTGCCGTGTATCAGTAGCTCCTTTAGGTTTCCTCTCTGTTAAGGAGATAGAGGAAGCCGTTTACACCACTACCATCTCATAAAAAGCATCGGGCTGCAAATAGGTATTTGCCAGTGCCTGTATTTCTTCTGCGGTAATACTCCGGATGGTATCGATAGCGGAGTAGAAATAACTTTCGTCCGTACCATTTAGTATATAATTCTTCCAACGGCCAATTATCTGGAAAGGGCCGTCGAGATCACCTAAAATGGAACCCAGCATATAGTTTTTCACCAGTATCAGTTCGTCCTCCTCTACCGGCTCATTTCGCAATAGTTCCATTTCGTAATATACTTCTTTAATAGCTGCTTCGCATACATCACGGCCGGCTTCAGTACTCACCACCCAGGCGCTTTGTTCAATATGGTTTTGCAGATAACTGTGTATGCCATACGTGTACCCTTTGTCCTCCCGGATGTTATCCATGAGCCGGCTGCCAAAAAAACCACCGAAAATATTATTCAGTACACTCACTTTCTGAAAATCGGGATGGTGCCGGTTCGGAAAATGACGGGCCATCCTGATAGCACCCTGCACGCCTTTTTCGTCGTTGGTAATGCGGCTGGTACGGTTGGTAACGATTTGTCCTGCATCAAAAGGAATGACTACTTTCTGCGGTTTATAAGGTGTAAGCGTAAGCCCGCCGAAATTGTGATTTAACTGGTCAAAAATATCGGGGGGCAGCTTGCCTGCCACGAAAATGGCACATTGGCCGTACGCGTAATAATGGTTATAAAAATCAACCAGGGTTTCCCGTTGCAACGCATCAAAATCGGCCATGCTGGTGTACTTACCATAGGGATGCTGCTCCCCATATACCTGTGCATCAATGAGGCGGTTAGCAATAAACTCGCATTTCTGCAGGTTCACTGCCAGCTTTTGCTTGCTGTTCTGCTTAAATATATCCAGTTCCGTTTGCGGAAACGTGGTGTTTGTAATCATATCCGCCATTACAGGCAACAGTTCCGGGAGGTGCTTCCGCAGGGTATGCAGACTAATAGCCGCTGTTTCGTTGCCACAACTGCGGTTCAGGTAGCTACCATAAAATTCAAAATGTTCGTTTAGTTCAAAGGCACTCAGCGAAGTAGTTCCGTTTTTTAGCAAATGATTGGCAGCAGCCGCTACAATATTTTGTTTTTCCCGGCTGTTGCCGGCAGCAAACACCAGTTCTAATTGCAGCACTTCTTCTTCGCCGGCGTTAATGGCATATACCTCCACGCCGTTGTCCAGCGTAAAACGGCTCAGTGGTTTCAAGGTTAGTTTCATATCCAGCGCATTCACAATCAGCGGCGCTTTTGTTCTGTCGGGCATAGGTAATATTTTTGTACAGGTAATATTTAGCGGCTGCGAAACTAATGGCTTACGCATTAGCACCGTTGCAAAAATCGTCAATCGTGAATCGTTCCGCCGGCGGCGGATGAATAAAATACAAATTTAATTTTGATTGACCGATATGTTTGGATCCTTTCATCCACCGTGGCGGAACCATTGACGATTCACATCTCATTTTGACGGTTCACGCTTTTTTCCTGATAAATAACCTTCTTTGCAATTAATTTTTTACCGATGAAATATATAGGGCTGTTTCTGTTAACGCTATCCATCAATAACGCTGTTGCACAGGATCCGGAAACGCATCCGTTACAAACAGGTGAATACCTGAAATCCTACATTGCCAACGGCGTTCAGTTGGTGATCAGCCCTACCCATTGGCAGCGAAAAGACTGGCTGATAGCAGGCGGTACAATGGCAATCAGCACCGGGCTTTACCTGGCCGACCGGAAGATTAATAATCAAATGATAAAGTGGCAGGCATCTTCCAACGGGACGTTTGATAAAATTGGTAATGCCATGGGGCCGCAAGCATTAATCGGAAGTACACTGGTAGTATTAGGCGCCGGTATTATTACCGGCCAGCCGGGCATTACCAGTTTTGCACAGGATAATTTGCAGGCGCAATTGTACACAGGTGGCATTTGCTTTTTTGCAAAAGTATTTTTTGGCAGGCAGGTGCCGGGAAATCATCAGCAATACTGGGCAGGTCCTTTTCAGTTTTCCAGAGAATACCAAAGTTTTTTTAGCGGGCATACCAGCATTGCGTTTGCTACCGCCACCTCCATTTACCTGCATAGCCACAAAAAATGGTGGGTAGGCGTTATTAGTTATGGTGTGGCTGCCGGGATAGGTATTAGCCGTTTACAGCGGCAGGCACACTGGGCCAGCGATGCATTGGTGGGAGCCGTTGTTGGTACAGCTGTGTCGTCTTTTGTATTTCATCAAAATCAAAAGAAAAGAGAAGGCAGAATATATTTTTAAAATCCCTGCCATAATGCCTCTACTGATAACCCGGCATTTATGTTGTTACTTTGTAGAGCACATTATTTTTAAAAGCAGGGTAGAACGCCCTTTATCCTGGCAACACCTTTATTATGATTAAAACAGGTAATCCCGTTATCAGCATTTATACAGAGATGACTCCAAACCCGGAAACGATGAAGTTTGTAGCCAATAAGCTGTTGTATCCTGGTAAGAGTATTGACTTTCAGGATGAAACATTCGCCGGCCCATCGCCGCTGGCTAAAGAGCTATTTAGTTTTCCTTTTATTAAAAGTATTTTTATAGCCAGCAATTTTGTTACGCTTACCAAAACGGTTGATACCGAAGATTGGCAGGACGTAATCCCTACGGTAAAGCAGTTTTTAAAAGAATACCTGGAAAATGGCGGCGTCGTTGTAAATGAGGATGATATAGAGGCTCAAAAACAGCAAAATGCCGGTAATACTGTACAAGCCGATGATGACGATGTGGTAAAACGGATTAAGGAACTGCTGGAAAACTACGTAAAACCTGCGGTTGAAATGGATGGCGGCGCTATCCAGTTCAAAAGTTACGAAGATGGAAAGGTGAACCTGATGCTGCAAGGCAGTTGCAGTGGTTGCCCCAGCAGTATGATTACGTTAAAAGCGGGTATTGAAGGGATGATGAAACGCATGATACCCGAAGTGCAGGAAGTAGTGGCAGAAGCGGAGTAGCCAAATGTGCTGATGTGAATGTGCAAATATGCTAATTTGCTAATGATGGTTGTGCTTCTAAGCCCTTAGTATTCTTCTGAAATTGCTACAAAGGCAATAAGCAATTTTTTATAGTTAAAACCCAATGGTATTCATTTTAACCATTGGGTTTTTTATTTCATTTATTTTGAAGTATGTTTATCCGGTTATCCCATTTAGGTTAACCTGTAAATTTTTTCATTTGCTCATTTGCTCATTTGCTCATTTGCACATTAGCATATTTGCACATTAGCACATTGGTATTTTCGCCCTATGAAGCTGCTCAGCCCTGCCATTAGCCGTATTGCACGTATGCGTCTCAATACGATTGACCAATGGATGAATGATCCGGTGGGTACCCAACGGCATGTACTGCAGCACCTGGTTACTTCAGCACAATATACAGAGTTTGGCCGCCGGCATGGCTTCAACAAAACCTTTACTACCCGGGCTTTTAAACAGGCTGTACCCATTAGCGACTACGATTGCCTGAAACCATATATCGAACGGATGATGACCGGTGAGGAAAACGTATTATGGAACACGCCGGTGGAGTGGTTTGCCAAAAGCAGCGGCACTACCAGCGACCGTAGTAAATTTATTCCGGTAAGCCAGGAGAGCCTTGATGAAAATCATTTTCAGGGCAGTAAAGATGCCATTACTTTATACTATAAAAATTTTCCGGAAAGCGACCTGCTTACCGGAAAAGGACTGGTGATTGGTGGCAGCCATCAGATTGGCCATCTTAGCGAGAATATTCAGTACGGCGACCTTAGTGCAGTGCTGATGCAAAACTCTCCTTTTTGGGGCCATTGGATCCGCACACCGCAACTGAGCATTGCCCTGATGGACGAATGGGAAAACAAATTAGAGGCACTTGCCAAAAGCACCATTTTGGAAAATGTAACCAGCGTAAGTGGCGTACCCACCTGGACACTGGTGTTATTCAAACGTATTCTGGAACTGAGCGGCAGGCAAACCATTAAGGAAGTTTGGCCCAACCTGGAGCTGTATTTCCACGGCGGGGTATCGTTTGTACCATACCGGGAACAGTTTGAAAGATTGGTAGGCGGACCTATTAATTACCTGGACATCTACAATGCCAGTGAAGGCTTTTTCTCGGTACAGGTACACCCGGATGAGGATGGTATGTTGCTAATGCTGAACCATGGCATTTTTTATGAATTCATGCCGGTAGAAGAATACGGAAATGCCCATCCAAAAACGGTTGGGCTGAAAGATGTGATAATTGGTAAAAACTATGCCCCTGTCATCAGCACAACCGGAGGACTATGGCGTTATCTATTGGGCGATACGATTCAGTTTACCTCAACATTTCCTTTCCGGATAAAAGTAAGCGGCCGGCTAAAGCACTACATGAATGCTTTTGGCGAAGAAGTGATTGTGGAAAACAGTGATAAAGCTATTGCTATCGCCTGCGAACTCACCGGCGCTATTGTTACCGATTATACAGCGGCACCCGTTTATTTTAGCGAACACAGCAACGGTGCTCACGAATGGCTGGTAGAATTTGAAAAAGAGCCTGTCTCATTGCCGGTATTCATTTATGAACTGGACACGGCATTGCGGAGCATCAACAGTGACTATGATGCCAAGCGCTACAAAGAGATTGCCCTTAGTTTACCTTTGCTACAATCGCTACCCGCCGGTACTTTTATCAAATGGCTGCGGCAAAGGGGTAAATTAGGCGGCCAGCATAAGGTACCACGGCTAAGCAATGACCGCAAATATGTAGAGGAGATTTTAGAGATGGTTTCGTAGAGACGCCATGCTGGCGTCTCAATCTCCGTAATCTTTCATCGCAATCAGGCACCGGCAATTATTCTCCGTAATCAACGCCAGCATGATTTACCAGATTCATTCACCACCATTCAGACGCCAGCATGGCGTCTCTACAAATGCCTCTGTTCCAAAATAAATATCGCATACCACCGGCCCGCCTGCAGGGTTGGGATTATGGATCTCCGGGGTTGTATTTTATCACCATTTGTACGAAGGATCGTATTCATTATTTTGGCAACATTCAAAACGGGATTATATGCCTGAGCGATTTAGGCCAAACTGTTTATGAAGAATGGATGAAAGCACCAGTAATTCGGCCCGACATGAATATAGAATTAGATTCATTTGTTGTAATGCCTAATCATTTTCATGGCATTTTGATTATTGGAGAAAATAAATATAACTCTGTCATACATACAGGCAATAATAAATTTGGTCCTCAACTAAAAAACCTTTCTTCCGTATTACGGGGTTTTAAATCAGCAGTTACCAGTCATGCAATTAACACCCGGCAGCAATTTGATTGGCAGGAACGTTTTCACGACCACATTATACGTTCCAATAATGAATACCTGGTTATTCAAAAATATATTGATAACAATATTAAAAATTGGCCGGACGATAAATTTTATGGTCCGTAGAGACGCCATGCTGGCGTCTCAATGCAGGTGTTCAGCGTCAAATTGTTTGGATATCATAAGGCACATATCGCAGCCTGCGCTAATTCAGATACCAGCATGGCGTCTCTACAATAACACCTTACCCATTTCCTCAACCATAGCAGGCCGTCGTGGATATTTCTGAATTAACTGCCTGGCAATGGCCTGAATTCTTTCTTTGCCTGCGGGAACGTCTTTTATTACCTTTTTCATGTGGCCGGCAAGCGTAGCATAACTATTCCGGTCGGTAGCACTATCGCCTTTTGCAATGAATATAGGAAGGTAAAGCTGTAGCATCTCCTCAGAAAAACGACCTACCAGATATGAATGATATTTTAATACATTATCCAGCCGGTTTTCTTTTTGAAGCAAAGCCAGTAACTGATCCCCATATTGCTCTTCAATCAATATATCGCCTAATGCATATAGCAGCGGCGGATGGGTATGGTGTCCATATATCTTTTTTTCCTTAGCATGTTCCTTTACAATGCGATTGGCCGTTTCTGAAATGTACGCATCAATCACGGGTTTCCATTCCTGTGGCTGATAGGTCTTTTTCCATTGCCGGTAATAGTCGCTGTTAAAGTAGCGGTTGAGCGCAAAGCGTTTGGTATAATGCCTCACCGATTCCCTATCTTTTTGTAATACGGCAATCCGCAGCAATTCTTTTTCCCATGCCGAAACGGTGCCGGAATGACTCTTCTGCTCCGCTATAGTAATGCCTTCCTGAATCAGCTTTTTTGCCAGGGCATAATCCTTTTTAGCAATCGCTTTCTCTACTTCAGCCTGCCGCACTTCTACAATATCCATATTCTGTTGTACCAGCTTTGCAGCTTCGTCCTTCTTGCCAATCAGTTCTAAAAAGCTGATTTTGGCTTTCTTAAAAAATTCCTTCCGGTAGTTGGAATATTTTTCATCCGGCTTTGCTATCCAGCTATCTATAAACTTAATGAATGACTGGTGCTGATTTAACTTTATGGCAAGCGTTTCCAGTATATCAAACATATCATATCCAAAATCACCGTAATCAAAATAGATGTTGCTTTGTGATTCCTGTAGCAAATAAGCATATAGCTGTTCTTTGATTGCTATTGCAGCAGTATCTGCATCCGCAATTTTTTCCATCAGGCTAATGGCACCAGAAGTTACCGCACCTATATCACCGCTACTATCATCACAGCCTTCCTGTACCTCCGTCATTTCTTCCAGCACTACTTTTGCAATCAGGAATGCATCTTTAAAATTCTTTTTAGCCATACAATCAATCCCGTTGCCCAGCAGTTTGCTTACCTCCCGTGATAGTTGTGTAGATTCCCGGTAACCAATAAATCCTTTATTGGTATACTGCCGCACCAGCGCCTTAATCAAATCCGTATATTTTTTTGACACATCTATACGGTCATCTTTATCTGCAAAAAATAATTCAAATGCTGTTTGGAAATTTTTATCCTGTTTAGCATACTCCCGGACGAAGCCCTGAAATTCTTCCAGGGAAATTTTTTGGAGCAACGTATTAACCGAAGGTTTTGGAACGGCCTTTCTGCCCGGTTGCAGCACCTTATTTTGCAGGACTTCCCGAATGGCAAAAAGTACTGCTGCTACATGTTTACAAGTGTCATCTTCATACGGGCAATCACAGGAATAATCCTGAATCGAATCTTTTCCTTTCAATTCAATTTCAACATTATAGCTTTCCAAACCCTCCACAGTTGCCTGCCATATTCTATCTTCCGATTCCTCCAGGCAAGTTACAGCACCGGCATCAAAGTAATCTTTCCCTCTTTTTACAATTGCTTTGGTAATCTGGTTTTCAAAATTGCTGAGTACTAACATGGGATTCGATTTGAAAGGTAAAAATGGATTTGCGCAAATATTGCAAAAACCATTTCATTTCTTCCACTCTTTCCCATAGCTTCATCGCTTCTATTTCTACCTAATAAAACTAAACTGCTGATGAAAAAAGCTTTGCAGCTACTGGCTGCGCTGTTCATAATGATAAGTACATGGGCGCAACCCACTTTTCCGGGGAACGACGTTGCCAACCCGCAGGAAAAGGCTTTTGCCTTTACCCATGCTACAATTATAAAAGACGGGCAAACAACGCTTACAGATGCCACGCTGGTAATCCGCAATGGAAAAATTGTAACTGCCGGAAAGGGTGCTGCCATTCCCAAAGATGCAGTGGTGCTTGATTGCACCGGCAAGTACATCTACCCGTCGTTTATCGATATCTACAGCGATTATGGTATTACTACCCCTCAGCGGCAGTCCACAGGCGGCGGGTTCGATTTTCGGGCGCCGGCCCAGCTAACCAGCAATACTAAGGGGGCTTATGGCTGGAACCAGGCTATCCATCCCGAAGTAGATGCCAGCAAGCAGTTTGCTGTGGACAATACCCGTGCCCGTACCTTACGGGAAGCAGGCTTTGGCACCGTACTGACGCATGTAAAAGATGGCATTGCCCGTGGTACCGGTGCAGTGGTTACCCTGGCCGATGAATCGGAAAACCTGGTAATGGTAAAGGAAAAAGCTACCGCCCATTACGCTATGAGCAAAGGTACCAGCGGCCAAAGCTACCCCAGCAGCCTGATGGGAGTGATAGCCCTGCTGCGGCAAAGCTACATCGATGCAGCCTGGTACAAAACCAATGGTGCGAAGGAAGGCGTAAACATAACGCTGCAAGCCTGGAACGATGTTCAGGGCCTGCCGCAGATTTTTGATGTGGCCGAACAGCGTGGCTTTGGTGGTGGTGGCAGTAGCGAAACCAGCAAGTGGAACGACCTGCGGGCCGACCGTATTGGCGATGAGTTTGGCGTTCAATATATTTTGAAAGCTGCCGGGTACGAATACCAGCGCATGGCAGATATGGCAGCTACCAAAGCCACTTTCATCCTGCCGCTCAGCTTCCCGCAGGCACAGGATGTAGAAGACCCGAACGACGCCCGTTTCGTGAGCCTGGCCGATATGAAGCACTGGGAAATGGCCCCCGGTGAACCGGCTGCATTCGAAAAAGCCGGTATCCCGTTCTGCCTAACTGCCGATGGACTTACAGGTAGCCGGGCTTTTTTCACCAGCCTTCGTAAAGCACTGGATTATGGGCTTACCGAAGCCAAAGCATTCGATGCATTGACCAAGAGCCCTGCTACTTTGCTTGGCGTTTACAACCAGGTAGGCAGCCTTGATGCTGGCAAGCTGGCTAATTTTATGATTACCAGCGGGCCGGTTTTTGGCGAAAAAACAATCATTTACCAAAACTGGGTACAGGGCGATAAATACAGCATCAATGATGGTAACTGGGCTGGTGCTGCCGGTACTTATAACTTAACCATTATGCCGGCAAACGGGAGTACTGCCATGGGAGGTAATTATACACTTGTGGTGAAACCCGAAGGTAGTGCCAGCGTGGTACGGGGCAGCGACAGCCTTACCACCCGCTACACCAGCGATGGTAAAATGGTAAAAATCTATTTTTCGCCTGTGGCAAACAGAAACCGCCGGGGTGGCAGAGGCGGCCAATTGCCTAATACGGATAGTATGCGTAATACGCTACCGGGTGGCGAAACACCTGCCAACCCCCGCCGGCCCGCCGGAGATACTACCCGTCGTGTAAATGAACCACCCGCCGGTACAGATGATGTTCGCCCCAACCCCGACAGCAATATGGTGCGGAACCGTTTTCCCGGAAATGGCACCGGACTGCCGGGCAATATTGGTGGCGGTGCTACCGGTCCCACTATCCGCCTGAGCGGTGTAGCAAACGGCACTACCTGGAGTGGCAGCGGCGTTGATACTTTGGGCAATTGGGTACTGTGGACGGCTACGCTGGTAAAAGAAACGCCCATGCCAATGGCGGACACGGCCAAACGTAAAATGGCAACAGTTAGTAGTAAAATGACTTATCCGTTTGGTAGCTACGGCTGGGATACATTACCCTCGCCGGAAACGATCTTAATAAAAAATGCTACCGTTTGGACTAGTGATGCGGCTGGCAAACTGGAAAATACAGATGTGCTGGTACGGGGCGGGAAAATTGCTTCTATCGGTAAAAATCTAAGTGCCGGCGGTGCCAGAGTAATTGATGGAACCGGTAAACACCTGAGCCCTGGTATTATTGACGAACACTCGCATATTGCCGCTTCTTCCATCAATGAAGGCGCTCAATCGGTAACCAGCGAAGTTCGCATTGGCGATAACCTGAACCCGGATGACATCAACATTTACCGTCAACTGAGCGGTGGCGTTACTACATCACACATTTTGCATGGCAGTGCTAATAGCATTGGTGGTCAAACGCAATTAATTAAGTTACGCTGGGGTGCCAATGATGAGGCCTTGAAATTCAAAGGCGCTGACCCGTTCATCAAGTTTGCCCTTGGCGAAAATGTAAAGCGTACGACCTCTACCAACAACAACCGCTTCCCCGATACCCGTATGGGCGTGGAAGAGGTCTTTGCCGATGCTTTCCAGCGGGCTAAAGATTACGAAAAAACGATGAAGGCCGACCCGAAAGGCACCCGCCGGGATTTGGAACTGGATGCACTGGTTGAAATTTTAAACCGCAAGCGTTTCATTACCTGCCACAGCTATGTGCAAAGTGAAATCACGGCACTCATGCGGGTGGGCGACAAATACGGTTTTAAAGTGAATACGTTTACCCACATATTGGAAGGTTATAAAGTGGCCGATAAAATGAAGGCTGAAGGCAATAATGCCAGCACCTTTAGCGACTGGTGGTATTACAAGCAGGAAGTAACCGATGCTATTGCCTACAACGCTTACATCATGACCAAAGTAGGCCTGAACGTAGCCATCAACAGTGATGATGCCGAAATGGCCCGCCGCCTGAATCAGGAAGCAGCTAAAAGTGTGAAGTACGGTGGCCTTACGGAAGAAGAAGCCCTCAAAATGGTAACGATTAACCCCGCCACCATGTTGCACATCCAAAACCAGACGGGTAGCATTAAAGTGGGCAAAGATGCCGACTTGGTGCTATGGAGTGATAACCCACTAAGTATATACGCTAAATCGCTGTACACGATCGTTGATGGCACCGTGTATTTTGATAGAGACAGAGATATGCAGCTACGCAAAACCATTGCAATGGAACGCAACCGCCTTATCCAGAAAATGCTGGGTGAAAAACGTACCGGTGGTGGTGCAGGCATGGCTCCTGCTACTCCCAGTTTCCAAATCGAAAACACCTGCAACGACCATAGTAAACGTAGCGGCCTACTGGTATTGGATGGAGATGAAATTGATGGCAGCCAATAAATTATTATATACCGTTGTAGAGGCAAGGCATGCCTTGTCTCTACAATAACGCCAGCAAAAACATTCTCAATCACAGATGGAATTTTAATGTATCGTTTAATCAAGTAAAACCAATGAAGAAAATACTAATATTATTCAGTTTTCTGGCCAGCACCTATGTAGGAAGAAGCCAGGAAAACGTGTACCCTACGCCGAAGCAAACCGGTACCTTTTACATTACCAATGCCACTATCCATGTAGGCAACGGGCAGGTAATAGAAAAGGGAATTATTAAAGTAACCAATGGAAAAATTGAATCGGTAGGCACGCAACCGGCACAGGCTTCTACCGGTGCTACCACCTACGATGCCGCTGGTAAACAGGTGTACCCGGGCATGATTCTGACCGATGTAAACCTGGGCCTGATGGAAATTGGCGGTGGCAATGCCGTACGAGGCAGTAACGACTATTCCGAACTGGGCGATATTAATACTTCCATCCGCAGTATCGTGGCGTATAATACCGATAGTAAAGTAATTGGCACGCTGCGGGCCAACGGCATTTTGCTGGCCAATGTAGCCCCCGGAGGCGGTACGATAAGTGGCACATCTTCCGTAGTACAACTTGATGCCTGGAACTGGGAAGATGCAGCCTACAAAATGGACAACGGCCTGCATTTCAATATGCCTTCCTTGCTGGCCCGGCCAACTGGCCGTGGTGGAGGTGGCGGCAGAGGAGGTTTTGGTCAGCAAGCACCTGAAGACCCATTAAAAAGAGCATTAGATAAGATTGATGAAGTCAAATCTTTCTTCCGGGCGGCAAAGGCGTATGGCGGGGAAGCTACCCATGCCGAAACCAACCTGAAGTACGAAGCCGTACAGCCGCTGTTTGCCAAAAAACAAAAGCTGTTTGTACACTGCGATTTGGTGAAGGAAATGCTGATAGCCATTGACTTTTCCAAAGAATTCGGTTTTGATGTAGTGATTGTAGGTGGCAGTGAAAGCTGGCAGATTGCCCCTCTACTTAAGCAAAACAATTTGTCTGTAATTTTAGGTGCCAGCCACAGCCTGCCCACCACAAATGATGATGATGTAGACCAGCCTTACAAAACACCGGCAGCGCTACAAAAAGCAGGGGTACTGTTTGCCATTAACGACGATTTTGAAGAAGCCCGTTTTCGAAACCTGGCCTTCAATGCCGGCACTGCTGCAGCGTATGGATTAACCAAAGAAGAAGCGTTAGCTGCTATTACCCTGAATGCTGCCAAAATTCTCGGCATCAGTGATATGACCGGGTCTCTGGAAGCAGGCAAGGATGCCAATATCGTTATCAGCGATGGCGATATGCTGGACATGAAAACCAGCCTCATCTCGCAGTGCTTTATCCAGGGCCGCAACGTGAGCCTGAACAACAAACAGAAGGAACTGTTTGAGCGGTACAAGTTTAAGTATGGAATACCATCGTCTAAATAAAAACAAGGCTTTCTTATAAAAAGCAAAACCTCGTGGAGGTGTTATTTTTACAGGAATCAAACTAAAGATTCTTTATTAAAACGCTGAAGGAGTGGCATATGCCACTCCTTCAGCGTTTTAAACCCATATTTCTGACCCATTACTATAATAATTTCATGCCTTCGGCATTTTTATAAGAAAGCCTTGTAAGTAAAAACAGCTATAATGCCTGCTCCACAGCGGCTCTCAATTCTGTTTTATTTAACTCACTTTCGTAAAACCGGCGGTAGTTTTTTTTCGGGTTAATGATGAGCGTTACCGGAATAACGCCGCTCCAACTACTGTCCACAATCGGGCAATAGTGGTCGGCGTCGGTTTCATTCAGCCAAAATAAATTTGCTTTCCAACCTTTTTTCATCAGCACCTTTTTCAACGAACCACTCTGATAAACGGTTTTCGTATCCTGGCTTACCAGCATTAATCGTACGCCCTTATTTTTCAGCGAATCGGCTAATGAAATGAAATGTGGAATTTCCGCCATGCATGGTTTGCACCAGGTGCTCCAAAAGTTTACAATGGTTACGCCTGTTGCAGCCTCATAAGTTTTCACCAGTTGTTCCGCTTTTACAGGGGTAATGGTTTGGGCTGGAATGCAATTGATAATTGCTGTAAATGATAAGAAAAGTAAAAAAAATTTCATAGTTATTTATGAAACGATAATTGACAATTTGAATTGTGAATAGTAATTATCAGGGAGGCTATTTAGTATTTTAAAAAGTAGAAGCCGTTAGTAGCTATAATGAATTACACAGGCACATCAGTATATAGGAATACAAAATACATTTTTGAACCACATAGGCACATAGGGCACATAAGAATACAGGAATACAAATAATTGTAAGAATAAGTGTTCAAAACCAATGCTTCTGTTACCTCATGCATGCTTTAAATTCCACACCTGTATTCTTATGTGCCCTCTGTGCCTATGTGGTTAAATTGTATTCTCACACCTGTATTCTATGTCGGCTGCAATCCGGGACAGGTTGTAGTTGATTGCTAAAATACTAAACAGGCTCAAGATAAAATAATGGCTTTGCGCATCAACAAATCACAATTCACAAATCCGAAATCATAAATTTTCTGACCATTGTTTCCACAACTCCTTATAACGTTCGGCAGATAAATTCTGTTGCCCGTAATGACCAGCTGCTTCTTTTTGCCGGTAGGCTTCATATACCGTAACGGCGCAGGCTACCGAAATATTGAGCGACTGGATAATACCGGCCTGTGGGATCATCATATTGCCATCGGCCATTTCCCGTATTTCGTCGCTTACGCCGCTGTGCTCATTGCCAAATACAATGGCTACAGGCTGCGTAAAATCCATGTCGTATAAATTAACCGAGCCGTCCCCCAGCCAGGTGGTAATGATCCGATAGCCGTTTGAACGCAAAGCCGTAAAGCAGTTACCGGTATCATCAAACTGGTGGATGGTCAGCCATTTGGAAGCACTGCTGCTACTTTTTTCACCCCATTTTTTATGTTGCGGAATTTTAGTGTTCAGCACATATACATCCTGAATACCTACACTATCGCAGGTACGCATTACGGCTGAAATATTATGCGGATCAAACACATTTTCCAATACCACCGTTAAACCGCTTTGGCGGAGCTGTAAAACTTTCTGTAATTTTTCCGTTCGTTCAGGAGTCATAATACAAATTGGCAAATTAGCAAATGTGCAAAAATATGTAAGTCCGAAAGTCGGAAAGTCCGAAAGTCGGAAAGTCCGGAAGTCGGAAAGATCGGAGCCAAGAGGGCCAAAAGCCAGGAAGACCGAAAGTTGGGGATGAACCCCGGTAATTCCGAACCATTCACGATTCACCATTCACGAAAAGACCGGAAGTTGGGTATAAACTCCGGTAATTTTGAATCATTCATCCGCCGCGGCGGAACGATTCACGATTCACGATTGCTATCTTCGCCGTTTAAAATCCTGATACAGAATATGCTATATAAATTACTGCCGGCTGCGGCATTGTTGCTGTTAGCCAGTTGCGGGAATATCCAGCTTCCTTCCCTTTCAACGGATTCGACCCAGGATCCTTTGGTGACGAATTTAGACACAACGGTGCGGCCCGGCGACGACTTCTTTCTGTATGCCAACGGCGGCTGGATTAAAAAAAATCCGATTCCCGGTTCCGAATCGTCGTGGGGTATCGGGCAACTGGTGCAGGAAAATATTTATGAACGCCTGCGAGGGATTAATGAATTAGCAGTAGCTGACGGCGGCCCCGCCGGTTCTATTACACAAAAAATTGGCGATTTCTGGACAACCGCTATGGACACTATTGGAATTAACAAGGCCGGTTTAGCGCCCATACAATCCGATCTTGATAAAATTGATAAGGCAGCAACGATTCAGGATTTACTGCTGCTATCAGCGGAGTTCAATACAAAAGGTTCCGGTGCTTTTTTTGGAAACTATATAGCGCAGGACGATATGAACAGCGAAAAGATGGCTTACATTTTATCTCAGGGTGGCCTGGGAATGCCTAACCGGGATTATTATTTTGATACAGATGAAAAATCGGTAGCAGTACGAAATGCCTTTAAGGAATATCTTATAAAAACATTTCAGCAATTGGGAAACAGCGATACGGCCGCCACGAGAATGATGAACGAAGTAGTGGCCCTGGAAACACGCCTTGCAAGCAGCAGCCGCAAACTGGCTGCCCTGCGTGATCCTTACAAGAACTACAATAAAATGAGCATAACCAAACTGCAAAGCCTTACACCCGATTTACCCTGGAACAATTATCTCGCTGCATCCCGCATAAAAACGTTGGATAGTACCATAGTTGGTCAACCAGAGTTTTTTACCACCCTTAACACCGAATTGAAGAAAACGCCACTGCCGGTCTGGAAAAATTATGTGAAGTATAATTATATTTCCGACTTCTCCTCTTACCTCGACAGTGCTACTTATGGCAATACTTTTAATTATCGGAAAACGATAACTGGTGCCACGGAACCAAGGCCCCGCTGGAAACGGGTACTGGACGCCGAAGAAGGCGCCATGGGCGAAGCGCTGGGACAATTATTTGCCAAAGAATATTTTAATGAAACCGCCAAAAAACGGTATGAAGAGCTGGTGGAAAACATCCGTACGGCTTATAAGGAACGCATTCAGAAACTGGACTGGATGAGCGACAGTACCAAAGCAAAAGCATTAAATAAGCTATCCCGAATTAAAAAGAAAGTGGGCTACCCGGATAAATGGAAAGACTTTAGCGCCATGCAGATTAACAAAAGCTCGTTTGTGCTGAATATGCAACGGGCTAATGAGTGGTGGCATAATTACGAACTGAATAAGCTGGGCAAACCGGTGAACAGGGAGGAGTGGGATATGACACCGCAAACCTATAATGCATATTACAACCCCAGCAATAATGAAATTGTATTACCTGCCGGCATTTTTGCTGTTCCGGATAAAAATGATAAAGACCTGGACGATGCATTGGTATATGGCTATGCGGCTGCCAGCACCATTGGTCACGAAATTACCCACGGATTTGACGACCAGGGCCGCCAGTATGATGCCGATGGCAACCTGAAGGATTGGTGGAGTAAAAAGGACGGTGAAGAATTTAGTAAACGGGCCCGGCTGATTATTAAGCAGTTTGATGAATTTACACCAGTGGATAAACTGCACATAAACGGCGACGCTACGCAAGGCGAAAACATCGCTGATCTGGGTGGCTTATTATTGGGGTTAGATGCTTTTAAGAAAACGGAAACCTACAAAAACGGCAAAAAGATAAATGGCTTTACACCGTTGCAGCGTTACTTTTTAGGCTATGCTTATAGCTGGCTGTACAGCACTAAAAAGGAAAACTTAGCCAGCCGTTTAAAAACCGATGTGCATGCGCCTGCTAAAGAACGCATTAACGGACCAGTGGCCAACGTGCCTGAGTTTTACGAGGCTTTTGGCATTAAACCCGGTGATAAAATGTACCGGCCGGATAGTTTGCGGGTAAAAATCTGGTAAGGAAACAGACTTCATTAATACTTACTGCGCTATCGCTGTCTTACACCAGATTAAATTAGGTTATAGATTTCATTTCAGATGTTCAAATTTGATTTGCTTATTGCCCATTGCCTATTTCAATCTGGTATTATTCTTCCTGCAGTGGCAAACTAAAATGAAAAGTTGATCCTTTCCCTTCCTCACTTTCCGCCCATATTCTTCCACCGTGCCGCTCTATAATTTCGGCGCACAGGTATAAGCCAATACCGAAGCCACTGAAGTTTTTCATAGCATCACTTTGTACCCGGTAAAACCGCTCAAACAAGTTTGGCAAGTCCGTTTTTTTAATGCCGATGCCTCTGTCTTGTACACTAACCTGTACCTCATTACTTAATTTCTGACAAACAATAGCTATGTCTCCGCCTTCGGGGGAGTACTTTACCGCATTACTTAATAAGTTCGTGACCACCTGCCCTACCTTATCCTGATCGGCTACTACCTGTATCGGCTCGCAGGGCGAAAAATGAAAACTAAAACGGGCATTGGACATAACCGCGTCTTCCACCATTTCCTTTACTATTTCGTCCAGGTTAAAAAGTTCTTTTACCAGTTGCATTTTACCGCTCTCCAGAGCAGCTACGTTTAAAAATCCATTGATCATCTTATGCATTTTGGCTGCCTGCATTTCGGCTTTACCCAGTATATTTATTCTAAAATTGTTACCATCATTCGCTGCTCTTGCCTGCAATATCTGAATATAGGCCTTTAGAGAAGTAAGCGGAGTTTTCAGTTCGTGGCTTACCATACTGATAAAGTCATTTTTGCGCTGGTCGTGTTGCCTGCCGTCGGTAATATCGATAATGGTACCCGACAGGTGAGCAACTTTGCCGTCGCCTGCCGCATATAGGCGGCCTGTATCCCGCAACCAACGCAGGGTCTGGTCATGGTAACCGATTACCGGGTATTCAATGTCGTAGTTTTCCCCCTTGGTAATGGCGGCGTCTATAGCCTCCAGCACTTTGTCCCGGTATCCATCTGTAATTTGGTTAATTGCTCCATCAAAAGTCATGACCTCATCGGGGTAGTAACCAAAAAATTCTTTTAACCGGGCTGATGGTATAAATTTATACGTTTTGGCATCCAGGTACCAGGTGCCTAACTCGGCCGCTTCTACAGCCAGCCGCAGCATTTCCTCTGCCTGCTCAATAGCTTTACGGGCTTCTACCCTTTCGGTTACTTCATTTATTACTGCTATCAGGCCGGTTACATGCTCGTTTTTATCCCGTAATGGCTGGTAAATTACATCAAAGTAACCTTCTTTTATTTCGCCGTTTCTTACCACACCACCTTTTACTTCGTAAGCACTATGTGCCTGCCCGGATGTATAAACATTGGTAATAATTTCTACATATGCATGGCCACGCAGTTCAGGCCTGCCTTCCACTAGAGACTTGCCAATAACGTCTGCCGTTCTGCCCCAGATTTCTAATATTTTAGTATTGGCAAGTTCTATTATTAACTGAGGCCCGCTGTAAATGGCAATACCTACCGGAGCCTGTTCTACTAAGTTCCGGAAGCGGGATTCACTTTCGGCCAGGGCTTTTGTACGCCGGGCTACCCGTTGTTCCAGTTCATTGTTCAACTCCATCAGCGCATTCTGAGATCTGAGAAGTTCTTCATTACTGGCGGTTAATTCTTCGTTAGCAGAAGCCAACTCTTCATTTAAAAATTGCTCCCGTTGCAGGCCTTCTTTTATAAGTTGCTGATTAGCAGTTTGTTCGGTGATGTTATAAACGGTAATTAGCAAGTATTCAGGCTTCCCTATAAATGCCGCTGCAACTGGTATAATCTCAATCTGCCACCAACTTTTTTCCAACATGCTCACGTCAGCCGATGGAATATCATACCGGAATGGCTGCACAAAAACGGTCTCATTATTTTCTACTCCCTGCGTTAATGCGCTCATCAATAACTGCCCACCGTTGCTACCCGAAGTTTGCGGGTCGAAAGCCTCCCATACTGATAGACCGGTAACATCTCTATGTGTTGTATGGGTCGAGGTTTTAAATGCTTCATTTGAAGCAATAATTGTAAACACCGGCACATTGGCCTTCAAAACCATGCGGGCTACCGGTGTATTAAAAAGGGCCTGAAAAAGAGGGTCGTTTAATATGTTCATCCTAAAAAGAAAGTAATAGTCATTTAAGATTCATGGCATTAAATAAAACAGTAAGCAGTAAAATTGTTTGGTAAAACCGGTATACGATTAGTATTGGTAAAGGCAAAAGAAGTTTCTTGTATGGTTTCATACTTTTTCACCTTTGCTTTCTGCGCAGGGCCTACAGTATGTTTGTGCTTAACCTGGTGTATTCTGTATATCCCCGGTACTACTTTTTCTGTTTTTGTCTTCTTCGCTTATTTTTTTAAATACTTCTTCCATTTTGTACACGTAATCCAACGTATCGTCAATATAAAATGACAATTGGGGCATACTTCGTAACTGGTGGCGTACCCGTGCTGTCAGTTCCTTTTTTATTTCCCAGGCCCGGTCTTTTATTTTTTGCAGCAGGGCTTCATTATCCGCTACCTGAAACAAACTTAGGTATACCCGCACTTCAAACAGATCGGGCGTAACGGTAACTTTAGAAATGGATATAAGCCCTCCATCTATTACATTCAGACCCATTTTCTGAAAAATATTGCTCAGTTCCCCGTTCAGCAATCCTGCCACCTGTTTTTGCCGTTTACTCTCCTGCATGGTTCCTATGGTTTTTAGAATATTCAAAAGTAGTTACTTTGGCAGCTTATCTCCCATCCTTCCGGTTAAAGTATGGGACAGGCACTTTTTAATCCCGGCTAAGCAGGCAGAAAAGAGCACGCTTATAAATATATTAGTCTCTTTTTCAAAAGTTTTGCAAGCTGAAAGACAAAATCAGTAAAAATTAAACCCATTGCCGGCTCTGTTATCCCCTTTACCACATGAAAAGTTTACGTACCGTTTTTAAATACATTCGTCCCTATCCTAAACTGGTAGTTGCTTATTTTACCAGTAATATCCTTTCTACCTTTTTCTCAGTTGTATCGCTGGGGTTACTAAGCCCGTTTTTATTGCTGGTTTTCAAAAAAGAAGATGCCCTGAAGGCAGCCGGGCAGGCCGGTTATTTAAGCAATATCAATCCGATTAACGTGTTTAAAGAGTGGATGCACCGGATCATGCAGCACCCCGGTGGGGATATAAAGGCGCTGGGCGTTATTTGCCTGATTGTGCTACTGGCCGTTATTCTCAAAAATCTGTTTTTGTATTTAAGCATGTATTATTTGAATCCCATCCGTAACAATATCATCAACGATATGCGCACGCGGATGTACAGCAAAATACTGGAACTGCCCATCGGCTACTTTAATGAACGCCGTAAGGGCGACCTGATGAGCCGCCTGACCAATGACCTGGGCGAAGTAGAAGGTAGCACCGTGAGTGTATTAGAAACCGTTTTCCGGGAACCTATTAATATCCTCTTTTTTTTGGCTTACCTGATCGTACTAAGCCCCCAGCTAACCTTATTCCTGGTTTTATTTTTACCGGTGGCGGGCTTTATTATTGGCCGGGTAGGGCGCAGTCTTAAAAAACAAAGCACCGGCGTACAGGAAAAATTAGGTGCTATCCTTTCTACTATTGATGAAACGATTGGCGGTATCCGTATCATTAAGGCTTTTAATGCCGAAAAAAAACAATTTAATAAATTTGATCAGGAAAACCAGGATTTATTTACCATTAAAAATGCGGCTAACCGCCGGCGTGACCTGGCATCTCCCATGAGTGAAGTGTTGGGAGTAACGGCGGTAGTTTGTGTGCTGTGGTATGGGGGCAGGCTGGTGCTGCGTAATACTTATCTGGATCCCGGTGATTTTCTGGCGTATATCGCTATCATTACGCAACTCATTCAACCATTAAAATCCCTGGCATCCGCATCGTACAACCTGAAAAAAGGGGCTGCCAGTATTGACCGTATTGAGGCATTGGTGCATCAGGATAACAGCATACACGAGATTGCCAACCCGGTTCAGATTGCGTCTTTCGATCATTCGATTGAGTTTAAAAATGTGGGGTTCCGATATGATGATGCTGTGATATTGAAAAACATTAACCTGACAATAGAGAAGGGCAAAACGGTAGCATTGGTGGGCAGCAGCGGCGCCGGCAAAAGTACCCTGGCCGATCTGGTACCCCGCTTTCACGACATTAGCGAAGGGCAACTGCTGATTGATGGCAAAGACATTAAAAGCTATTCCCTGAAAAGCCTGCGCAGCCTGATGGGCATTGTAACACAAGAACCTATTTTGTTCAACGATACCATTGAAAACAATATAACACTGGGGGTAGATAAGCCCGACGATCACAAAGTGCAGGAGGCGGCTAAAGTAGCAAATGCTTTTAATTACATCAGCGCAAAAGAGGACGGGTTTGCCACCAACATCGGCGACCGGGGCAGCAAACTAAGTGGCGGCGAACGTCAGCGCCTGACGATTGCAAGGGCCGTGTATAAAAATCCGCCGATCTTAATTTTAGATGAGGCAACCAGCAGCCTGGATACAGAAAGCGAACGGCTGGTGCAGGATGCCATTAATCACCTGATGCAGGACCGTACCTCGTTGGTGATTGCCCACCGCCTGAGCACCGTACGCCATGCCGATGAAATTGTGGTGCTGCAAAAAGGTGAAATTGTGGAAAGAGGAACGCATACCGAATTGATAGCCTTACATGGGTATTATAAAAAACTGGTAGATATGCAGGAGGTGAGTTAAAGCCTCCCCAACCTCCCGGACAAACGGTAGGCTCAGAACCAACAGTCATTTGCGTAATTTAGCAGGCAAATCTTTGTGGTAATAGTAAGATATATCATATAAAGAACGGCATTCACGAACAGGTCGGCATCGCTTATTTTGAACTTATACTTTCAGCAATATAATGGCGATGCCGTCCTTGGCATTAATTTGCGATGACCAGCTTATAATATTTCTGATAAAGGACGGCATTCACGAACAGGTCGGCATCGCTTATTTTGAAATTAATCTTTAATGAATGTTACGGCGATGCCGACCTTGGTATTAATTTGCGATGACCTGCTGGCAACATTTCTAATAAAGGGCGGCATCGCCCGGCGTTTGCTGAAGGTTGATTTTTTATCAGAAGCGATGCCGGCCTGATAAGAACGTAGCGATGCCGGCCTTATACTTTCTCTTCCAGTTCCATCAGTTTTTCGAAAGCTGCTTCATACATCGTTTGCAATGTTTGGGCAGTTCTTTTGGCATCGGAGTATGCCTTCTCCGCCTGTTGAAATTTAGCCCGGTCACTATAAATCTGCGGGTCTGACAGTTGTGCTTCGAGGCCTGTTTTTTTACTATTGGCTTCGTTCACATCTTCTTCCAGCTTCTCAAATATTTTCTTTTGCTTCTGGTATTCTTTCTGAACTTCTTTGTTATAGGGCTGGCCGTTAGTTGAAGTATTGGGTACGGCGTTAAATACTTGTTGCTTTGGCTCAGGCTTTTGGGTAACCGCAAAGTCTGTCCCGTTCGTCCGGGAGGGGGCCCCTACAGTCGACTGCTTTTGGCTACCTGTATTACTTATTTTGTTTGTATTTACTGACTGCTGACTGCCGACTGTTTTCTGTCCACTGTTTTCTACCTTTTCTCTTGCTTCCATCCTTTCTTTCCATTCCACCCATTCGGCATAGGTGCCTTTAAATTCCTTTATTTCACCATCTATTATTTCCCATATTTTGTTAGCCGCTTTACTAATAAAATAGCGGTCGTGGCTTACCAGTATAATGCTGCCTTCGTATTTATTCAGTGCCTGCACCAGTAGTTCAACCGAATGAATATCCAGGTGGTTCGTCGGTTCATCCAGTATCAGAAAGTTGGCTTTACTTACAATGGTTTTGGCTAATGCTACCCGTGCTTTTTCGCCACCACTTAATATTTTAATTTTCTTTTCTACATCATCTCCGCTAAATAAAAAAGCACCCAGCAAAGCCCGGTATTCCAGGTCGGTTTTGCCGGCGCCGCTGCCATTCATTTCTTCAATCAGGGTATTACCAAGTGTAAGCGATTCCAACTGGTGCTGGGCGTAAAAACTTTCCTGCACATTGTGTCCCCAGATGCGTTCGCCTTCAAACGGCTCCGTGCCGGCAACAATGCGGAGTAGTGTTGATTTCCCCTTACCATTGGCGCCAATCAGGGCAATCTTATCGCCACGATCAATTTCGGCGCCGGTGTGTTTTAAAATGTTTAACTGACCAAATGATTTGCTGGCATTCTTCAGCGTACAAAGCACTTTTCCCGGTTCCCGGCCTACGGCAAAATTGATCCGCATGTTGGGCCGTTCAATATTTACGTCTTCAATGCGATCTACTTTGTCCAGTAGTTTTTGTACACTTTGTGCCTGGGCTGCTTTGCTGGCTTTTGCTTTAAATCGTTCTATAAATCGTTCTTGCTGGCGAATGTAATCCTGCTGGTTTTCGAAGGCTCGTTTCTGCATTTCAACCCGCTGCTCTTTTTCATTTTCGAAGTAGCTGTAGTTGCCAATGTAAAAATTCAGCTGCCGCTGGTACAGTTCTACAATCCGGTTCACCATGCGGTCCAGAAAGAATTTATCGTGGCTTACAATTACCACGCTGCCTTTGTAGTTGAGCAGGTATTTTTCCAGCCATTCAATACTGGGTAAATCCAGGTGATTGGTCGGTTCATCCAAGAGCAGCACATCGGGGCTTTGCAGGATCATTTTAGCTAACAGCACCCGCATTCGCCAGCCACCACTAAACTCCTTGTAAGGCCGGGTTAAATCTTTATCGGCAAACCCAAGTCCGTGCAATACTTCCTCTGCCTTGTATTGAATATCGTAGCCATCCAGCAATTCAATTTCGTGTAGTACATCCATGTAGCGATTCAGGGCGGCTTCATCTTCTTTGGTCTCTAATTCCTTTTCTATTTTGGCCTGTTCTTTTTGCAGCAGTATTACTTTTTCGAATGCTTCCATAGCCACTTCAGTAATGCTGCTGTTGGTATCGAAACTTAGCAGATCCTGGTGCAGGTAACCAATGGTGGTATCCCGGCTTTTTTCAACTGTACCTACGCTGGGGCTGTATTCACCCACCAGCACTTTCAGCAGCGTACTTTTTCCGGTGCCGTTGTAGCCAATCAGGCCAATGCGTTCGCCGGGGTTCAGGTGCCAGGTGGCGCCGCTTACAATCGTCCGGGCCCCAAACTCGAACGTTACGTTGTTCATTCCTAATAACATAGCTGTCTTTCTTCTGATTTATTTTTGGTTGCGAAGGTAAGAATAGAACACAGAGAACAGCGGAGAGAAAACAGGAGAGAGCCAGGAGTTAGTAGCGGGCAATATCAACAAGTTAAAAAGTAGCTATCAATTGCCGTTGACTTTAGCCGACGGATACAGGTAATAGCAGTGTAGTATTGGCTTTAGCCACATTCCATATTGTAGATGGGGCTAAAGCCAATACATTTATCAGCATTCATTCGTTGGCTTCAGCCCAATGTTATTAAGTTAAGCCCCATCGGGGCTACCTGTTTGTAAAAAACAAACAAAACGAAAAAAGGAATCATTGCCACGTAGTGGCTACCCTTCTTCTCTGATCAGGTAGCCACTACGTGGCAGGCACCAACATCATTGATGTCTTTTTTCTACAAACAGGTTGCACCTACGGCGCATAACTGCTACATCAATCCTTATCTTAATGACATTGGGCTTTAGCCAACGGCAATTGATACAATAAATAGCTTGGGCGACACAAACAGCTTAGCTGCCTTCATTTAATGACATTGCAAAAGGGGCAGCAATTCATATAATGTTATCAATTAAATGCGGTATCCCTGTGAGTCTGATTTGTTCCGATCATAATCATTTAAATGAAAGGGCACTGTATGGTTAGCTGAATGCCTTCGAACATTATTTTTAAGCAGTAAAGCCACAAACTTTAAAATATCCGGATACCATTCTCAATGTAATAGCTTTTTAATTTTTCTACTTTGTCAGTGTATAATTGCAAAAGCCAGTTGTCGTAATGCAGCAAATAAGATGGTTCATCATCCGGATTTAGCAAACAGGAGATTACCGTTTTCGCAGCTTCCATTCCGGATAACAGGGCCGTTAAAACACCCTGGCCTGCTGCCGGATCAAGAATGGTTGCTGCATCGCCGCATAAAATAATTCCTTCTTTGCAAAAAGGCCGGAAAATACGCCACCGGCAATTAGCCGTTTTCACTTTTCCTGTCATTGAGAATTGGTTGAATTCATCAGGAGGCTCCAATGATTGCCTGCCTTTCACTGCAAGCCTTGTCCAGGTGCAGCGATGGGGTGGTTCAGGTGCCAGCCAGGTCCAGCCGGTAGCAGCAGGAATAAACTTTGTAAACTGATTTCCGAAAACAGCATGGCCAGGATCAGGTATCTCAGTAACACCCGACCAGGCAAATAACGGTGGGGAATAAAACACTTCTTTGAGGTTTATTTTTTTCCCGCCAATCCGTTTACGGCCACTGGCATCTATTACGTATTTACTCTTTATTTCGTTGCCCGAATAAGTTCTGACACCCGTAATCCAGCCTTGCTCCTGCATAAAATCAACAACTGAATCGTTGCGGATAATAGCTACACCTGCCTGTACAGCCGTTTGTAATAAAGCTGCATCAAATATATTTCGGTTAATATGTGTACCTAACCAGGGACTACCATCTGCATTACTTCCCAAAGGAGAAAAATGATGGCCGGTTTGGACTCCTTCATACACGCCCATGGAAGCCTTTCCGATACAATCAGCCGCATCTAACCGGGACAGTAATGTAGCAACACCGGGATGAATACTTTCAGAAGGCTGTAGAATACCAGTCAGGAAATTATCGGTTGTATCTTCCTTACCGATGATCAGCGTTTGAAGCCCGGCTTTGTGGCAGGTAATCGCAGCTGCACAACCAGCCGGGCCGGCGCCAATAATCACTACATCAACATCCATGAAAGGTATTTAAAACAGACAACGGACGACGGATCACAGATGACGGATTGATAACAGTTATAGATTGAAATGAACGCCGGGAATAGCATCATAGCAGTACGAATTTGAATGGTGCTAACGCCTCTGCTGCCTCTTTCTTGTATAATTGCCTGGCCCATAATAATCGCTAAAAATAATGCCACCCGTAATGTGACAGTTTTGAAAATAGCATATTAGCCTGTCGTCTGTGGTCTGTGGTCCGTCGTCTGTCGTCTGTATTCAGATAAATAATGCTACCCGTGATATTTTATAAACACTATTCGCACAGCAGAAATCACCATTCACAATTCCTAAATCATAAATTAGTTACATCTGCCATTCTTTTGGACCTTTCAGGATTTCCCGCCATGCGATATTTGTTTCTGTTACCTGGCAAACGTAAATGGTATCGCAGTTAAGCCGGCGCCTTTTGTAATCTGCCCAATCGTAATGGGTATTATCCTTTTCGACATCCGCAAATACAAACAGGTAACCATTGCCGGCTACTTTCGTATGGACTTTATTCGTAATCCAATCTTTGCTATTGCCCACCAGGTTCACAGGTATTCCATATGCTTTGGCATCTTCAGTACCCCAGGTCACTTTTTCCGCACTTACCAGCCAGTGGTAGGTAAGCCCAACCATTTTTGCATATTGTTCTTTTGTTTCAAAATTTTTCTTCGGTAATTTCTGAATACACAATCGTAAACAGGCCATCCGGGTAATCAATTCTTTGCTATCCAACTCCCGTAGTTTACTCATATCCAGATTCCCATCCAGTGTGTTTTGTACCACATCTGCTCTTCCCAGATCTGTGAAGTTTGCTTTCCATTTCTTATTCATCTTTTCCAAATAAGGCCCCTGCTCACCATCCCATCCAAAACTTTCAAATCCATCACCACGTGGCGCTCTAGAATGAAACCCGATTTCATCATCCATTAGGGGAACAGCCGTCGTATTCCGATAGTCAACCTCCAGGCCACCCTGGTAGGTACGGGCAGCATCGGGGGAAGCGACCGGCCACATACCATTCATAGCAGCACAAAGTTTCATATCTTCCGTAAACGGCGATCCTAAACCTTCGGTAGACAGGTAAATATCATTTAATGTACCGGCATAAGTAATATCCCAGCCCGGCGCAAATATGGCCGAAGAGACATCGGGCAAAAAGCCTGAAACAAAATATCCTTTGTCGGCAACAGGATTTGTAAAGGACTGTAATTTCTGAGGGGTAATAGCAGGTATCGGCTGATGCTGACTGCACAGAACAGCCGTATAAGTAATGTCTTTACTATTTAATATATTTGGGTTAGGCTTCATACGTAATGTTGCCAGGCTTGTGGTTCCGCCTTCATAAAAGCTGCTCTCCTGCATGCTTCTGCCCGGTGCTATATCGTACGCCAGCAAATCAAAACAGTCTACCTGCGGAAAAAAATCCGGAGCGGTAACAATAGAGAATGCGGGGAGGCAGGCGGTATTGACACCAGTAAGTTTGGTAAAGTTGATACCAGCGGTGTTCACCATTACGCAGCCATCGCAAATACTGTCTTCAAACAAGGGCGAATCGTAATTACCGGCATTGATCTTATTTTCGAAAGACCCGTTGGTATCTCTTTGCAATTGGGTATACCCATCATTGCTTCGTACATGGGTGACGTTTAAAAACAGGGGTTTGTTCCTCGGCTTATTATATCCATTTGCATTGTGCTGATAAAGTGGCCGGCTGGCAGTTCCAAGGTTCATTAGTAGTTCCACATCTTCTACTTCCTGGGTATTTAATGCATTAAAATAACGGGTATTATAATTGCCACCTTTCGGCACTTTGAAATACAATAGCTGATCCCCTTTTTTTGCCTGACGGATCAACGGCTTTTCTTTGGATATTACTAAAAAGCCGGATCCAACATTCCGGATGGTGGTGTCCTGCACAATCAGGTAATCCGATTTCAGAATGGGGGGCTCCATGCCATCAGCAAATACCACCCGCCGGCTCTTGAATAGCTTGTATATTTTTTCGCTCCGGTGATTTTCACAAAAGCTGATATTGCTTTCCCCAATCAATAAATCATGATTAAATAATTTGCGGACCGGTTGCAGAAACCATTGGGCGGCATCATTCGCATCACTGTATTGATCGCCGGGTTTTGATACACTCATTTTCAATACATCAACGTTCCGGCTTTTTACTTTTTTTGCCAGGAACAGGCCATACCGAGCCGGCGTTACCGCTACCTGTTTTGTGGCAGCTTCGGCTGACGGCTTATTGATAAAACACCGGTTGATGGCATCATAATTCATGGGCTGGTTGCCAACCCTTGCAATGCCGGTTCTGGAATAAGCCATATCGGCATGTTGGTGGTGCGGTGTTTTAAAGGCAGGCCGGTATTCGTAGGCAAAAACGGCCAGCACAAGTTCTTTATCAGCGTTAATTTTATAGGCCGATTTTAATTGTTTAAAATCATATAAGGCATAAATGTAATCTTCCAGCAGATCAATCTGGGCTAATGCAGGGTACGCTGTAAAATTGGTTGACCGCACCCGTGGGCTGGCCAACGCATGATATAGCAGGCTAAAAGCAGGGTAGCCGGGTTTAATTAAATGACTGCCTGCAAAGTCATCAAAACCGGCACCTTCTTTTGTGCGTAAGATTGCTAACTGGGTTTTGTCTAATTTCTTTATTAGTTCGGTTTTCAGTGCGTCTCCTTCACCATTAAAATCAACACCCAGTGCCTGCGACAGGTAAGCCGTCCAGCCGTTCGTTTTTAGCCATTGCAGCAGTTGCCCGAAATCAGCTTCCAGTTGGTTACTCAGTTTTGCCAGGTCTGCCAGCTTTACCTCATCAGCCGGGAGGAAATCAAAATTGTCTCTTCCGAAAGCATACACAGCAGCACTGCCGGCTGTTGCAAATACCGTTGTTTTTAAAAATTCTCTGCGGTTCATTTTGGCAAGTATAAATCGTTAGGGAAATTTCTACTTATTGTTCATTAGGATTTCGGTAGCGTTCGTAAAAGGTGCTTGTGAAAGAGTAGATGATACTTTTAGTAGGCATTCATTTTATAATAATTTCTTTGTTGGATGAAATGCCTGGCATGATCAGCTTTTCATAAATGCATTCCACCTTTCGTTATCTTCATTATCCCAAGCATCAGCCAACGATTTTTTGGAAGCGAACATGCATAGTTGTGTAATATTAATATCATTGATGTTTGTTTCATTGAATGAATGCTGTAACAGCATATCCATAACATCCCGTAGCAACGCTTCATCTTGAGAGGTATCTATAGTAGCAACAATTTTCTGTTTTAATGTTTCTATTCTCATAAGAAATGTTTATTTTAAAATAAATAATGCGAAATTTCATTACTGCATAACCTCAGGCTATCTATAGCTGTTAAGGTTTACGAATTATCGGATTGTAAAATCATTTTCCAAGTTCCACTTGCAGAGCGAAACGGAATCGGAATCAAACCAAAAAGGAAACCTATGGTAATTCCAAATTTCCATTTTCCTGAGCACGAAGTATTTTTGCCTGACAGGTGACCTGAATAAAATAAAGTTGGATGTTTCTCATCAGAAGTTTTTCTCGTACCTTTTTTATCAACAATTTGTCTGTGTTTTGGCATTTGTTTTTTAAAAAATACTTTTTCTTCTTGTATATATCCTTCAATTAAACCAACTTCTTCCATACCTCCTGTTGAAAGATCATCCTGAACAATTCCTTTAAAATTTTTCCCATCAAAAGAATCAATCGTTATCACAAAATTCGTTTTCTCATATCCTACTGCTTTCTGAATTATCTTATTGCTGTAGATATAATACCCATTCCATATTCCTAACATACTAAACTGTTTTTCCATTTAATATAATACCATTGTAGCCATCTATCCCAGCACCTTATTCACCGTAATTGACAATTCCCTTATACTTTTTCCTATAGCCGGATGTGGTGTGATCGCTATAAATATCAGGTTAGCCAATAAACTATCATAATCTGTCAATCTCCGCTTCCGATAATCCTGTTGTCTTTACAATAATCTCAATAGCAACGTTTGCATCTTTCAGTGCTTTTGCTACTTTGTTTATTCCTTCTGCCATTCCGCCATCATAAGCCTTTTCCGTAGCTTGTTCCACAGCATAATCAAAAGTGTTTTTAGCATCCCGAAAGTCTTTCATACTTCTTTCATACGCTTCGTACTGCATCGGATCCAGTTTTGCCAATTCTGCTTTTTCAAAAGCTTGTTCAAACACTACTTCATTTTGGAATATGGCCGGTATGGTTTGAAAATCTTCCAGGTGTTTGATGAAATATAACCATTTATCAAGCCGGGTCTGTAATGCTGTTTCTCCCAACTTAAAGTTGGGCATTTCCAGATAGATATAGGTCAGCTTATCGTAAAAGACTTTACCATGCTGATTCTTTAGTTGAATGGTATGCATTACTTCGCTACGTTCCGGCTCGCTTTCGTAATCATCAAAAGTAAAATCGAGAATACCGATGCAATACACTGCCTTCAGGTTATAATTCCACTCTCCTTTTTCTCCCTGCTCCCGTATAGGAAACGTAGAATAATAAACTGTTCGTTCTTTGAAATAGTTCTGCTTTGCCTTTTGCAGTTCTACAATAAATCTTTCACCATTTTCTGCTTCGCAATAAATATCAAAAAGCGATTTTCTGTCAATTTCAGTTTGCCCGAGATGTTCTATATTTTTAAAGGAGAGGTCTTTAATTTTTGATTCATCTGGTAATAAGGCATTCAGAAAATCCAGCAGCAGTGGCTTGCTGGCTTCTTCGCCAAATATTTTCTTAAAGCCAAAATCAGTAAAGGGATTGACATATTTTGCCTTCATTATGTATTTTTCTTTTTAAGCAAATGTAGAAGTGGTAGTAAGAAACTAAAAAGAAAGGGACCGATTCTCCTGTCTTTCACCCCAGCACCTTATCACACGTAATCGGCAACTCCCTGATCCGCTTCCCCGTGGCATGATACACAGCATTGGCTACCGAAGCGGCATATCCAATCAACGCAATTTCACCCATGCCTTTGGCGCCAATGGGATTTACTTTATAATCCGGTTTATTTACAAACAGCACGTCAATTTTGGGCACATCAGCATTTACCGGCACATGGTAATCGGCCAGGTTATTATTTACATAACGGCCATAGCGGTGGTCGTATAGGGCTTCCTCCATCAGTGCCATGCCAATGCCACCGGTCACCCCGCCAATCATCTGGCTCTCTGCTGTTTTCAGGCTGATAATTTTACCGGCATCCCCTACCGTTACCGCATGTTTTACCCGTACCACGCCGGTAGCAGGGTGCACATGCACTTTGGTAAAATGTACGGAGAAAGAACGCATGGAATATTGCTGCCGTTCGTTGCCACCCTTGCTTTCACGGGTAATGTCAATCTGCGGAAGATTTGCCTGCCTTAAAATATCCGTGTACGAAACAGTCGTAGTGCTATCCTTAATGCCCACTGTTCCATTCTTATAAATAATGTTTTCCTTTACTACCTCTTTAAAAGGTGACCCTTCTTTTGCAGCAGCTAATTCCAGTAATTTTTCCTGTAAAGCTTTGCATACATCATACACCGCCGAGCCTACTGCCGATACCGTTCCTGAACCACCTTGTGTAGGTGCCTGTGGCAAATTACTATCTCCTAATTCAAATGTTATTTGTTTGGTTGGAATACCCAATACTTCACTGGCAATATTCACCATAGCCGTGCCGGTACCGGGGCCAATATCGCTGGCTGCACTTTGTATCAGTACTTTGCCATTGGCCAATAACTGAGCCCTTGCAGTGGCACCACTTCGGCCGGCGCCAAACACACCGGTGCTCATACCATAACCAACTAACCAGCCCCCTTCCTTCATGCTACGGGGTGTGCGGTTGCGGCTGGCCCACCCAATTTTTTCAGCACCTATCTGGTACGCTTCTTTCAGGTTGTTACTGCTCCAGGGCAGGTTGCGCTCAGGGTCGGTTTCGGCAAAATTCCGGATTCGGAATTCCATCGGATCCATATCCAATTTATACGCCATTTCGTCCATCGCACTTTCCAACGCAAAAGCGCCGGTAGCTTCGCCTGGGCCACGCATCCAGGTAGGAACGCTTACATCCAGTTGCACCAGGTTATAATTGGTATCTACATTGGGGCAGGCATACATAAACTGCGACATGTTTACCACACCTTCGGTAAATTCCTCATATGTGGAGGTAAGTGCCGTAGCTGTATGGGTAAGTCCCGTTAACTTTCCATCAGCGGTAGCACCAATGCCAATGGTTTGCGAAGTACAAGGCCGGTAGCCTACCATCGTAAACATTTGCATGCGGGTAAGCATCAGCTTTACCGGGCGGCTGGTTTCTTTAGCAGCCATCACCGCTGCCACTTCGTATGGCCAGGTACGTAGGGCCATGCCAAATGCCCCGCCCACAAACGGCGACACCACATGCACATTCTCCCGTTGCAAACCAAATAGCCGGGCGTAGGTTTGCTGCGAGCCTTTTACGCCCTGCGTTTTATCGTATACCGTTAGCTTATCGGCGCCTTCCCACACGGCCAGTATGCTGCCCAGCTCCATCGGGTTATGCACCTCATTGGGCATTTTATATTCCGCCTCCAGGTTCACCGGTGCGGTTTTCCAGGCATCCGCTTCTCCCCGCTTGTAGCCCTTGCGGTTTTTAGGTGGCGCAGCTTTGCCTGCATTCGCCTCTAAGTCCGTTTGTGAGATTTCTTTATCGTACTGGCATTTAATTAAACTTACCGCATACACAGCCCGTTCATAAGTATCAGCTACCACCAGCGCAATCGGCTGTCCATCAAAATAAATGCGGTTACTGCCAAATAGTTTCAGACCAAACGAACCTGTATCGCCGGTGCCACTATAGCCCGGCGATGCAGGCATATTCTGGTAAGTAATTACTTTCAATACGCCCGGTGCCCCTTCTGCTCCTTTGGTATCAATGGCTTTGATGGCGCCTTTGGCAATATTGCTGCCGGCCAATACCGCATAGGTAAGACCAGCTATAGTTGGTTCGGCAGCGTAGGTAGCAGCACCGGTTACTTTCTGGCGGCCATCGACCCGGTCGGTACTCATGATTTCTTCAGGCATAAAAAGGAGATTTGTGATTTCGGATTTGTGATTTGCAGGTTGTCCTTGCCTAAGAATGGCTGGGGTTAACAAGCGCTTTTTTATACTTGCCTGGTTTTTCTTCCATCAGGGTTCCGTTTTCCCGGTAATACAAAACAGCACCGTGCTGGAGGGCAAGACGCCGGACATGCCTGCGCATTTCTTCACCCATCTTTGCAACCGAATCAGGTGTGATCTTAGTTGGTTTAAAGTCCATATATTAAAGTTAATTAAAAAATTATTTTTATATTTGAAGTCACGCTAAGTACCAATCACCATTTTGATGTAGCCTTATTTATGGTTCTTGTCCCTTCGGGACATTTGGTGGGTAGAAAGAATTAAGAAGCCTTGTTTATAGCGTTCCATCGGAACGCCTGGTGCTGTGACAAAATTTAGCACCAAATGTTCCTAACAGAACACAATTACCATGTTAATACTATCGTTGCTACCCACCAAATGTACCTACGGCACAAAAGCCACTTCTATTTTCCCATTTACTTGCTTATTTAACGATCTGATATGGTTTTATTGAATCACTCATACTTTCTGATTTGGTATCGCTATTCTAATTCCTTAAAAATGTATTTCTCATCCCATTCAACATCGAACGCAACTAAAAACTTTCTGTACTCATCCAAAAATGTTTCTTTTTTGTGATATATCTCCTGATTTTGTATATATCGGATTACATCATCAATTTGGCTTTTTCCATAGGAAAATGCACCATATCCTTCCTGCCAATCAAACGGATAAGCACAAAACTTTTGATGTTTTACCCATTTACTGCTTTCTGTTTTAATATTCTGAATCAGTGATGAAATAGACTGGTGTGGTTTCATACCGATTAGCATATGGATATGATCAGTCACACTATTTATCTATAGCATTTTGTGATTGTTTTGCTGAAATATACCTGTTATATATTGATGTAGCCTTTCTTTCCATTGTGAACTAATAAGGGCTGCCCGGTATTTAACAGCAAATACAAATTGAATGTGCAATTGTGTATAAGTGTTTGGCATCGTCATTTACTTTAATCTATGATCTAATGTAGCAAAGCACCAATCGTTCCTATGGAACGAATCTGAACTATTTATCATTTTTGTTTCTACCCCACCAAATGTGCCGCTGGCACATAAAACCGTAAATCCAATATTATCTTTTCATTCTTTAAAATATTAATCTGCCACTACCTCCGTGAACATGTAAACCAAGCTTTTTTGTGTAATGCCAGGTTTCAAAAGGACCAACTTCCATCATCGTCAACTCAAAACCATTTTCAAACAATATAAATATCCGGCCTTGTTCATCTGCCTTTGCTTCTTTTACAGATACTTTAAATAAATCATAGAATAGAAGTAATGCTTCTTTATCTCTTGGTGATATTGTAGTTGTTTGATTGTACCTGGTTATCTCAAAGTTCCCATGAATATCTAAATAACTGCTATCTGCATCATTAAAAACAAGTGTTATCAATCCGCTATAAATTATTTCTTTAATCCTGTTTTCTTCAATGGGTAATTTGTAATAACGCCCTTTTTCTTCTAATCTTGCTCTCATTCTTTTACGTTCATTTTTATCACCCCACTGCCTTCTCCAATGCCTCCACAATCGCTGCCGGGGCCAGTTTCAATTTAAAATTATTATAGCCATACCCCTTTGCGCCTTGCATGGCCAATGCTGCTGCCTGCTGAAAATTACTTTCCGTAGCGGCTTTGCCTTTTAAGAATTTTTCCGCTACCGTCAACCGCCAGGGTTTGTGTGCCACGCCGCCCATTGCCAGCCGCACATTAGCAATGGTGTTGCCGGTTAATTCCAGCGCTGCCGCTACCGATACCAATGCAAAAGCGTAGGAGGCCCGGTCACGGATTTTTAAATAATAACTGTGTTTTGAAAAATTGTTAGGCGGTATGGTGATGCCAGTGATTAATTCAGCCCTGTTTAGGGTATTGTCCTTTTCCGCCATTGTTCCCGGCAGCCGGTGAAAATCGGTAAATGGTATCGTTCTATTACCCTTTGGCCCCGTAATTTGCACAGTAGCATCCAATGCCGCCAGGGCTACGCACATATCGCTGGGATGCACGGATATACACTGCTCACTGGCGCCAAAAATGGCGTGCATCCGGTTGTAGCCTCCTAGCGCACTGCATCCACTGCCGGGCTGCCGCTTGTTGCAGGGAAATACCGTATCGTAGAAATAAGGGCAGCGGGTGCGTTGCATCATATTGCCGCCCACGGTAGCCATATTGCGCAGTTGTGCCGATGCACCGGCATTGAGCGCCATGCTCAGCAACGGGTATTTTTCCTTCACTAATTGGTTGTCGGCTACGTGGCTGTTGGTTGCCAATGCACCCAGGTATAAGCCACCAGCCCGTTCTTCCATTTGCTTTAGTGGCAGGTTATTAATGTCCACCAGTTTTTGCGGAGCCGTTACGCCGCGTTTCATCAGATCTACCAGATTGGTGCCGCCGGCAATAAATTGTGCCGTAGCATCCTTGGCAAGTACATCGCAGGCCGTTTTAGGCGCAGTAGCACGAACGTAATTGAAAGCAATCATCTGTTGTAATATTTTCTTAATTCAATTTTACTGTTTGCTATATCTTAATGAATTTTCAATTAACTAACTGCTTGTTGTTTGTGACTTTCTTTTTCTTGAAAAAAAGAAAGTCACCAAAGAAAATTCAAGGCTGGCCTAAGGCGCATGCCGCCCGATAATCTGCTAAGTGTTCGGTGTTCGTGTTGGGCGGCACCGCAGTCGCCATTTGAATGGCAGGAACATTTTCCAGCCCATTGTAAAGTTTTAGCCTTTGCTTATTGCTTGTTACTTATACATTTTTAGGGGCTGGAAAACACCTGCCAATCATGGCGATGCTTGCGCTGTAGCCCAGCCATTCCTCTGTGCTAATTCGCATCTCTTATTCTTTATTTCTCATCATAAATTTTGAAATTTGAAGCTGTAATACAAATTCAATTAGCACAACTCATAAATCCTAAATCACAAATCAACCTGCCACCTCCATAACGGCGCTTACAATATTCCGGTAGGCACCGCAACGGCAAATGTTGCCGCTCATGTATTCCCTTATTTCATCTTCACTGCCGGCATGTCCTTCTTTGATGCAGGCTACCGCACTCATAATTTGGCCCGGTGTGCAGTAGCCACACTGGAAACCGTCGTGCTTAATAAAGGCTTCCTGCATTGGGTGCAGTTCTTCCCCTTTGGCAAGGCCTTCAATAGTGGTAATTTTTTTCCCTTCATTCATGACGGCAAGGCTCAGGCAACTGTTGATGCGTTCGCCATTTACGTGTACGGTGCAGGCGCCGCATTGCCCGTGGTCGCAGCCTTTCTTGGTACCGGTGAGGTGTAATTGCTCCCGTAACAAATCCAGCAGGGTAACCCGTGGTTCCACTTTTAGTTTTTGGGGAATGCCGTTTACCGTAATGTTTAATGGTATTTTCTCAAACAGATCAGCCACCTTTTCATCAAAGTCATCGCCACCGGCTTTTGCGATGGCTGTGGGCGCCAGGCTTACTGCAGCAGCTACCGTAGTAAGTTTCAAAAATCCGCGGCGGCTGGTAGCAGTGATGGGTGCGGTTTCTTCCGGCTGGCAGGATTGTTTTTTAGCAGGCATATATATTTACTTAATGAGCGACAAGGTAACTCATTCTGTTTGCTCCGATGAATCTGCTAATGGTTCCATACTGTCGAAATTAGCAGTGTTGGAATACAGACCTACATGCATGTGTAAACCACTTACCCCGTTTATTAATGGGTGATGGTTAAGGTAAATCCCGGATATACGGTAAAAGTAGCCCCGGGCATAACCGTCAATGTCCTGCAAATGCCATTGGAGTTTAATATCACATAGCCGCTCCGTATAACCACATCGGTATTTGCATCCGGTATCACACCACAGGACCAGTTGCCAGCGGTTTTCCAGAGTGAATTGGCATCACCAATCCACCTGTTTTCAAATTGTAGTTTAACCGGGTAACTATAATTAGCGTTTACAGCGCACCGGTATTGATAGCCGGTAAAAGAAGAAGGGATAGCTGTTAGCTGCAGCGTAGCCGCGGTAGTACCTGAATAAAAGCTGTTGTTCGGGATATTTGAAAATATGTTGTTGCCGGTATCTACCTGCCATTGGTAGCTGCTGCCGCTAATATCTGCACTGATAGAAAAGCTGGCAACGGGCGGGCATAGTTTCAGCGGGCCGCCAACATTATTCCTCAGGATAGAAATTGTACTATCTCCGCTATTTGCCGTTACAATGTCCGGCCTGCCATCGCCGTTCAGGTCTTCACATATCACATCTGCAGGATTAAACCCGGTCGTAAAAATCTTCGGAGCCGCAAATAAAATATTATTGTTAACCGTAGTATTTTTAAAAATCAGCACTTTACGATCATAACCCAGTGTCACCAGAATGTCCGGTTTACCATCGCCGTCGGCATCACTAATAGCCACTCCCTGCACGGTATTGTTGTTAGCACCTGCTACATACTCCAATGGAATGTCAAATAGAATATTGCCATTGCTGGTGGTCAGGTTTTTATATACCGAAACCGAAAAACCATTGCCGTTACCTACTACCATATCTACCCGGCCATCGTTGTCCAGATCGCCAAAAACAATTTTGGAAGGTCGCAACGAATTGGAGGGGCCAACCGGTTGATTTTGCTGAAACGACAGGATGCCACTGGTGCTGGTATTTGCCAACAGGTTAATTTCCTGCATAAAGCTTCCATTTACATAAATACCTACGCCTATGTCGGGCTTGTTATCATTATCCAGGTTTCCTGCCGTTACCAGGTAAGCATCTACTATCGGGTAATCACTTTTTTGTCCAAAAGATATAATACCGTTTTCCGTAGTGTTCCTGATGTAAGTAACCTTGCACCAGTTATCCAAACCAAAACCGGCGAAGGCAACATCGGGTCTTCCGTCAGCATCAAAATCAGCTACAGTTATGTTTCGTGGGTTGGTACCTTCGGGGCCGCTGATACTTCCGGTACTATAATCTTTCCGGGCAGCAAACGACAGGTTGCCGGGTGTGCTGGTATTCTTAAAAATCCCGAATCTGCTTTCTCCGGTGCTTAATGCTATCAGATCAGGCTTTCCGTCGCCGTCTACATCTGTGGCAGCCACATCAAACCCGGAATAGCCCTGTGTACCAGCCGTATATTCTACCGGCGCAGCAAAAACAATGTTGCCGTTACTTCCTGTGTTACGGTACACCGACATGGTGGTATTGTTAGTGCCAAAGTAGCCGTATACAATAGCTATGTCTATTTTACCATCACCATCAAAATCCCCGGCAGCCATTTTTGCCGGGTTGCTGCCAACGGTAGTAATTTTAAACTGTGGTTCATAACCAGAGGCGGAAAAGCCGGATGCGCCACCGGGAAAAGTAACCAGGAAGTTTTTACGGGAGTAACCTGTATAGGTATTGAAAGTTACTGAAATAGGACTGTACCCTGCACCAGGTGGCACGGCTACGGTAAGCGCTGTGCGGGTTGCAGCCGTTATTACTGCTTTTACACCCCCGAAATAAACAATATTGTTGCCCGGTACAGGATTAAACCCGCTTCCGTTGATAGTTACCTGCGTACCCACCGGACCTGAAGCCGGCGTAAAGCCAGTAACAACAGGCGGGCTAACAAAGTAGGTAAACCCGGCAAGCGAATCTTTGATGTTGTTATTGATAACAGATACAAAGCCTGAATTGCCCAGACCTACCGTAGCTATAATGCGGGTGTTGGATACAACGGTAAAAGAATCTGCAGGCCGGTTGCCAAAACTAACTGCAGTGGTTCCAATCAACTGTTTACCGGTAATGGTTACCACAGTCTGGTCTGTACCGGTAGCAGGGGTGAATGACAGGATCTTTGGCTGATAAGGATAGTAGGTAAAAGGGTAAGAGGATGAATCCATCAGGCTTCCCTTACCTACTTTGATATAACCACTGCTCCCGTTGCCTACAACAGCTGTTATCAGGCTATCAGAAACTACGGTAAATGAGACGGCTGAACTGTCACCGAAATAAACGGTTGTAGCTCCGGTAAAATTAAATCCGGTGATACGGACCGTATCGAACCGGGTGGCATAAGCAGGTGGAAAATTGTTGATAAAAGGCAGAATGAAGTGCGGAGCCGTAGCCGTACCCTTAGGCGTTTGAACCTTTATATCGCCAGGCCCGCCGTTGCCCACCACCGCTGAAATAACGCTATCCGTAACAATGCTGAACGATGCGGCTGCAATACCACCAAAAAATACACCGGTAGTACCTGTAAAATGGCGCCCTTTTATGGTTACCAATGTTCCTGCACTACCACTGGTAGGGCTGAATGAACGAATAGAAGGCCCTAAAAAATCAAAACCATCCAGGTAGTAATATCCATAATCCCCGTAACCATATACTTCGCCGGAGGTGCCATTGGCAACTACCGCTTTTATGATGGTATCGCCGATAACGGTAAAAGATAGTGCTGCCGAATCACCAAAGTAAATACCCTGCATGCTTATAAAGTATTTCCCCCTAATGGTCACGGTATCTCCGTAAGATGCAGCAACAGGAGTAAAGGAAGTAAATACAGGGCCATGCATAAACGTAAAGCCAGCCAGCGAATCAACTCCATGGCTGGTTTTTACAGCTACATATCCGGTATTGCCTGCCCCGGTAATAGCAGTAATGGTGCTATCCGTTGTTACACTGAAATAATAGGCTGGTATTCCTCCAAATGTCACTTTGATTACGTTCACAAAGTTCCGGCCTTTAATGTACACATAGCTATTTCCCGATGCCGAGTCCGGGGAAAACGACAGTACTTTGGGAAGCTGCGCATATAGGGTAGCAGTAGCTGCCAGCAATAAAATAATCAGCAAAGATTTAAGCATGGGTTGGGTTAGGTTATCAATGGTTAGAGGGCTATTGACCTGGGTTTCAAAAGGGACAGCATCCATTACCAGTAACAGGCTGATGACAATTTTATACTATTGGTTGGTAACCGTTAGCCGGGCCGGTGAGCGTACGGTAAAATTTGCCGATGGGCTGATGGTAATAGACCGGCAGGTGCCATTCATCGTTAACTCAACATACTTGCCACCAGGGATCACTACATCTGTATTGCCATCGGGCACTTTACCACATGACCAGTTGGAGGCCAGATGCCAGTTTCTGCTGTTGCTATAAGCGATCCAGGTATTACTTGTTTGTATAGCAAAAGGCTCATTGATAAGCGTGGCGTTGCTCAACGTATTTACCACACACCTGAACTGGTATTTCTGAATGCCGGACGGAACATTTGGAATAGTGAGCGTACGGGTGTCCGTTCCATAAAAAACACTGTCGTCTGCCAGGTCGGTAAACCCATTCCCGGTATTGATCTGCCATTGAAAGAAAATACCGTTGAAAACAGTTTGCAGACGCAAAGTATCTCCAGGGCACAGTTTTATCAGAATAGGTTCGTTCAAACGGTTGCGCATTACATAAATGCGGTAGGAAGATGAAGCGATGTCCTGCTTTCCATCTCCGTCAACGTCCACTATGCAGGATGCCTCGGTGCCACCCCTCCGGTCAATTCTGCTTCCCAATATGATGCTGTCGGCAGTGCTTTTGTTCTGAAAAATATAGGTCCACGAATCCTGCCCCGTCAGGATGTCTGGCAGCCCGTCACCGTTAAAATCGCCTGTGCGTAGACCGGCAGGACCAACAGGGAAGTTTTGATAAAATTGGTAGGGACCAAAACGGATGTTTCCGAATGAAGAAGTATTCCGGTAAAGGCAAAAGCTTGCCGAATTATATGCATTATGTGGCACCAATAAATCCAATAATCCATCGCCGTTCATATCTGAGGGAATGATATTCTCAGGGTATAGATATGGTGAAGATGAAAGGCCATTGATCTGTAAAGAAACAGGCAAAGAATCGAATGCCGGAACCTGTTTAGTACCCGTGTTTCTGTACACAATTACACTTTGGCCCGAAATGCCTATCAGGTCAGGTAATCCGTCATTGTTCATGTCTGCAATGCTTTTCAATGAAATGGGCACCGTTATTCCGGCAGCATTTATATTAAGTGTATCCCTGAAAGAAACAAGGCCGGGTATACTATTATTTAAAATAGCCATTGGTTGGGAATTCGACACCATTGTTACAATATCAGGTTTTCCATCGCCATTCATATCTGCAACTTCACCTGCAATGCCATTAGAGCTTGAAGCGGCTACAAATTTTATAGAATCAGGTGTACTAACATTTAGGTAAACAAAGGGGTCTCCGTAGTAGTTGGATGCTGCAAGATCCGTTTTGCCATCTCCATCTATGTCGGCGGGTTGTAAACGAAGAACACGATGGTTCAATCCGCCGGATATTTTCCAGGCTGTATTCCCGGGTGTACTTTGATTAAGGGTTAATGTTACATCACCATAACTGGATACAGTAGCAAAATCCGGCTTTCCATCCCCATTCATATCAAACGAAACAGTTTGCCGGTCGTAGGCAATGCCGCTTTGTCCAATATCGGTTACATTTAAAAATGCATCGCTGGTTAAGTTCAGATATCCTGTGGGTGGGTAAATCGGAAGAAAATTTCGGTTGGTAGTAGCAGTAAGGTTGCGCACCGTTACATCAATAGGCCCATGCGTGGCGGATACCGGTACCCTAACTGTTATTACATTGTTCTGTAAATTCTCTATTGTAGCAAGCACAGCACCAAAGTGTATTTTAACTGCCTGTGTATCGCTCCCAAAGCCTTGTCCATAAATAGTAACCAGTTGCCCGGCGGCTGCTTTATACGGCGAAAAAGAATCGATGGCCGGTGGCAAAATCTTTTCAAATACAGGAGCTGCCAATACGTAATTACCGTAATAGGTAGTTACCGATATAGGGCCGGAGCCATTAATAGGAGCCGTTAACTTCAACGTTTCTTTATTTACCTGCTGGTAATATTTTACAGGGGTGGTGCCAACTTTTGCACTGGTTACGCCCCACAGGTAAAGTCCGGTAACGGTAATAGTGCTGCCGGTGATGGCCGTTTGCGGGGAAAAGGATTGCACAACCGGAGGAGGAAGTGGTATGAATGTGAAACCTGCTTTACCAAAATACCCATTGTTCTGTACCACCCGTACAGACCCCGATTTGCCATGCCCTACCACAGCCTTTATCAATGTATCGCCAAACACACTGAAAAAGGTGGCCAGCGAATCACCGAAGTATACCCTGCTGATATCATAAAAATACTGGCCCCGTATGGTCACCGTATCCGTTGGCTGGGCTGATGTTGGCGTAAAAGAATTAACAACAGGTGGAGGGATAAAAGTAAATCCGGCTATTGAGTCAGCTCCGCCGGGGTGGCTTATTTTTATTTTTCCCGTAGCGCCTGCTCCAAGTTGAAAATCTAATACACTCTGGTTAGCATTGGTGTAAACGTAAGTAGCTGCCGTGCCGCCAACAGTAATGGATTGCGGCGCATATCCCTGTGGCGTCAGGTTCTCGCCATACAAACGAATAACCGTACCTGCATAACCTGCCGTGGGAGAAAATGTATTAATAACCGGTTTACGGGCAAAAACAAAACTGCTTTTATAGCCGGTGCCGGATGGCGTAACCACGGAAATGTATCCTGACTCTCCTGCAGACTGGGGGATAGCCTGGATAGTGCCGGCGTTTTTTACCCCAAACCATGCGGCCGGGATGGCTCCAAATTTTACGCCTGATGCATTTGAAAAGTACCTGCCGGTAATGACAACTGTATCTCCGGCTTTTGCCACGGCTGGTTGAAAGTTGTCAATGACAGGTGTGTTGTTATACGTAAAATAATAATTGCTGTCGACACCTGCCGGGGTTGTCACTTTTATGCGGCCGGAAGCACCTAAGCCCACAATAGCTTTTATTTGATAACCGCCGCCAGTGATGATAAAAGAGGTAGCAGGCACCCCACCGAACTGTACAGCCGTGGTCCCGACAAGATTGCTGCCATATATGTTGATCTCGGCTCCTTGGCCCCCGGTGTTTGGGTCGATGTTGCTTACGTAAGGCTGTTGCGCACTTACAAAAAAAACCAGAAAAATGGAGTAAATGCATAAGGAGAGCCGGATTCCCCACATGCTATATATTCCGGAAAAATGGCTGACAGCGCTTTTTATTGAATAAGCAATTTGTTGTAAGGGGCTTGCAGGGTAAGGCATGAAATAATGATTGGATATATGTAGAGGGTAGTTAAGAATATTGGTTGTGAAAAAATGATTTCCACTTGAATTATCACATCACTGAATGATCAAAACTCAGTTATTTTCCTGAACTCAGTTTATTGGATTAATTGTACCTGCACAACGGGTCATTTATCAGGGTGCTTTAAATGCAGCAATTCATATAATACGGTAATTGCCGTTGTCAGTTTTCCAACAGAGAAGGATGCCTTGCAAAGGTTAAGCATTTGTTATCTACCTGATTTATTAAATAATTGATAAACCCTGTTTTCTTCTATTACCAGCTTTGCAGAAGCTGCAGGTAGCTTACACGTTATACGTTTCTTCTATGGGTATCTTCTTTCCTGCTTTACTGAAAGCCTATACTTTATTTACACTTTGGAGAAGGTCAGGGGTATTTATAGTTTACCCATCTTTATCTCATCTACCACAGCCGGGTCTAACAGGGTACTGGTATCACCTAAATTCTCCGTTTCGCCTTCGGCAATTTTGCGAAGAATCCGGCGCATGATTTTGCCGCTGCGGGTTTTGGGCAGGCCGGTTACAAACTGAATTTTATCAGGACGGGCAATAGCGCCAATAATGCGGCTAACCGTCAAAAATATATCCTGTCTTGCCAGATTTTCATCATCGCCATGCCCCTGGTAAATTACATAAGCATAAATACCCTGTCCTTTAATATCATGCGGATAGCCTACCACGGCACTTTCTACCACACCGGCATGCATGTTGATGGCATTTTCTACCTCGGCGGTGCCAATGCGGTGGCCGCTTACGTTCAGTACATCATCTACCCGACCAGTTATCCGATAGTTTCCGACTTCGTCTTTCATAGCGCCATCGCCAGTAAAATATAAATTGGGATACGTTGAAAAATAGGTTTGCCGCATCCGTTCGTGGTCGCCATACGTAGTGCGTAAAATACCGGGCCACGGTGCTTTGATGCAAAGATTTCCTTTTAGAACAACAGCCTCCCCAACCCCTCCAAAGGAGGGGCTCAGACCGGGCTGGATAGCTTCGCTATTTTGAATGGTAGCATCCAATGTTGGTTGCAATGATTGATTTACTGACAGATTGCTATTCGTTTGTTTCTCCGCATAAAGGAGCCCCTCCTTCGGAGGGGTTGGGGAGGCTGCCGGGGCGGCCACTTCCTTACCGGCCTCATCCACCAATACAGGTTGTACACCTGGCAGGGGTAGCGTAGCCCAGCTTGGTTTGGCAGGTGTAATGCCTGCCAGATTCGAAATTAAGGTACCAGCAGTTTCGGTTTGCCACCAGGTATCTACAATTGGTGCTTTGCCATAGCCAATATTTTCATCATACCAATGCCAGGCTTCTTCATTAATAGGCTCGCCTACCGTGCCCAATACTCTAATGCTGCTCAGGTCTTTGCCCTGTAACGGCGCTGTACCAAAACCCATGAGGCTGCGGATAGCGGTAGGCGCCGTATATAAAATATTTACCTTGTGTTTTTGTACAATATCCCAGAACCTGCCGGCATCGGGCCAGGTGGGGATGCCTTCGAATAGCAGTGAGGTAGCACCGGCAGCCAGGGGGCCGTACAGGATGTAGGTATGCCCGGTGATCCAGCCAATATCGGCCGTGCAAAAGTGTACCTGCCCCGGCTGGTACTGAAACACATTCACAAATGTATAAGTTGCCCAGATCATATAGCCGGCAATGGTATGAACCACCCCTTTTGGTTTGCCGGTACTGCCACTGGTATATAAAATAAACAGCATATCCTCTGCATCCATTTCTTCTGCCGGGCAGTAGGGGTTGCCCTGGCTTTCCACTTTTTTAATTTCATCTTCCCACCACACATCCCGGTGTTTAATCATGCTGGTAGGGGTACGGGTATGGGTGCACACAATTATTTTTTTGATGGAAGGGCAGGCCATCACGGCATCATCAATGACTGATTTCAGCGGAATAATCTTACTGCCCCGGTAAGCGCCGTCGCAGGTAATGATCAGCTTGCATTGGGCATCGTTTATCCGGTCGGAAATGCTTTGGGCACTGAAGCCGCCAAACACAACGGAATGAATGGCGCCAATACGGGCACATGCCAATACAGCAATGGCTAATTCGGGAATCATGCCCATGTAAATACAAACGCGGTCACCCTTGGTAATGCCGTTATTTTTGAGCACGTTGGCAAACTGCATTACTTTTTGTAGCAGTTCTTTATAGCTTAGTACCCGGCTGTCTGCTTCGGGGTCGTTGGGCTCCCAAATAATGGCGGGGCTATTGGGTTTGCTGGCCACGTAGCGATCCAGGCAATTTTCGGTAATATTGAGTTTACCTCCTTTAAACCACTCTATTTTAGGTTCGGTAAAGTTCCAGTCCAGCACTTTGTTCCAGGGCTTGCGCCACTGAAAGTGCTGTGCTACAGCCGCCCAAAAAGCTTCCGGGTTTTCGATGCTGGCAGCGTAGTCTTTCTGGTATTGTTCAAAGGAATGTATCTGGTAGGGATAGCTCATAATGGCGGTAAAATATGGGGTGGCTAAAGTAAGGGAAATACAGGGCCTCACCTCTCATTCTCCTCTCCAACGGAGAGGAGATGCCCCTGTACATTTTTGCTTATTACATTTTATCAACGGGTGAATGCTAGCGCTGCTACAAAATGAATTCCGTTTCTATAATAAATGTGGCGTTTTTCTGTTGTTACGACAATTATCTTCCTTATGGAAAAACTACGTTTTCTTTTGCTTTGCTTTTGTACCAGCAATGCTATCTCTCAACAGTTTGTAGTAGCCAATATGAAGGAGAATATTGTGTATTGCGGTGTAGATAATCCTTTATCAGCATTGGTGGCAGGTTATCCATGTTCATCGGTGGTGCTGACCGTAGATAACGGAACAATAACAAAAACCGGTTGTGGCAGTTTTAATTACCGGCCAATGAATGGTGGCGAAATAAAAATAAAAGTTTGGGTGAAGAATGGCCAGCAATTAAAGAAGGTGGGTGAAATGCCGTACCGGGCAAAGCGGTTGCCGCCGCCGATTCCAATGATAGGAACTTATACGAGTGGTAATATTCCTTTAAAAATTTTCATAGCACTGGGCGGCATCAGAGCAGTTCTTTTAAATTCAGATTTTCAGGCAGATTTTTCCATTCGCAGCTATACGATTACCGGGATGAGAGATAAACAATTATTTTTTAAAACAGAAAATATTGGCGCACAATATAACGCCGATGCATTGCAGTATTTCAAAAATTTACAAGCCGACGATCAAATCCTGATATCAAATATCATTTGTATAGGTCCTGATGAAAAAGATTGGAAGCTTTCGCCTTTGGAATTTACCATTATTGAATAGCAGAAAGCACATCTTCTTCGATCATTGCTACGTTTCTAATAATTTTTGACCAAGAAATTATTGCTGCTATTCTACAGGAAATGTAATGTCGAATTTACCCTGTTAAATTTCTGTCATCAATTTGTTATCATAAAGTAATCATGCCGTTACCATACTGTTAACCGCTGTATCACATTGCCGCTGCTTATACTTTTGGCGCATCATAAAAACGCTGTGTTGAATGGATAAATGTTTACCCTGCTACCTGAATAATCCTACACCATTACCTGCAAACGCATCAGCTCCATTCCCGGCGATTTGTATCCATTTGTAAGCAAAAAAACCAAATAAATGAAACTGCTGCAATTCACCTTGCTGGCTGTCTGCATGGCATTTACCCATCAGATACCTGCCCAGCCTTTACCCAAAGCACAACAAAACCAAAGCGATGAAATTATCATCACCGGTACCGTAAAAGATGCTGACAATGACGGGCCTGTTTCCGGTGTAACCATTAGCATCCCAGACAAGGCACTCGGCACAACAGGAAGCGACGGAACCTTTTCTGTCCGCGTAAAAAAAGGTGTTACCCTTAGTTTCACCTTTGTGTCATTTAATACGCAAACGATAAAAGTAAATACTTCCGAGAGCAATAAGACAATTCTGTTGCAGCGCAGTGCTGAAGGGCTGGATAATGTAGTGGTTACCGCACTTGGAATCAGGCGCCAGGCAAGAGCTTTAGGGTATGCTACACAAACAATTGATTCAAAAGATTTAAATGATGCAAGACCCAATAACTGGTCGAGTGCCTTGTCTGGAAAAGTGGCCGGACTGAACCTTTTATCCTCTGGTTCCGGCCCCATTAATTCAAGCCGTATTAACCTGCGGGGTGATAATTCCATGAACCTGAATAATAACAGTGCCCTTATTGTATTGGACGGGGTACCCATTAGCAGCAACCTTACCAGTAGTGGTGTTGATAATGCGTATGGTGCCGGTGCCGGCAACGATATTCCAATTGATTTTGGTAGTGGTATTGCTAATATAAATCCGGATGATATTGAAAGCATAACCGTGCTAAAAGGGCCCGGAGCCACTGCGTTGTACGGCGTACGTGCCGCAAGCGGTGCATTGGTGATTACTACAAAGGCTGGTGCGGCGGCTAAGAATAAAGGAATAGGTATTACGTTTAATTCTAATGCTAATATTCAAACGGTATTAAAGTGGCCAGATTACCAGTACGAATACGGACAAGGAACAGGAACGCAATTAAATACTGCCGGTGAAAAATATTACAGCTATGGTGCATCGCCGGATGGCGTAAGCACCAGCGGCACCAGCAGTGCTTATGGGCCCAGGTTTGCCGGTCAGCAATATTATCAGTACGATCCTGCCAAACAAGGACAGGGCGCTGAAAAAACATTATGGCATCCGTATGAGGATAACATCAAAGGATTTTGGCGTACAGGTAGCACTATCACAAATAGTTTATCGCTGGAAGGGGGTAACGACAAAGCTTCCGGCAGGGCATCTATCACCCATTCCAAAAATGAATGGATCATGCCGAATACCGGTTTCGAACGCATCAGCGCCCAAACCAGTCTCAACTTTAAAGCATCTGAAAAATTAAAATTCAGTTCCAAACTTAATTATGCCAATCAGCAAAGCGACAACCTGCCTGGCACCGGTTACAACAACCAGTCCATTGCCTATTTTATGATTTTTCAAAATCCGAACGTAGATCTGAACTGGTACAGAGATAAGTGGAAAAGTGGATTTGAGAATGTCGATCAGATTCACCCGTACAGTTCCTTTATTGACAACCCTTTTCTGATAGCATATGAAATGACAAATGCTGTTAAAAAAAATAATATCTCCGGAAACATTACCGCTAATTACAGCATCACACCTAAGCTGGACCTGATGCTGCGTACCGCTATTAATATGACCAGTGATTTACGCCAGCAACGCCGCCCGTTCAGCACCGCTAATTACATGAAAGGCTATTACCGCACACAGGATATATTTGAGATGGAAACGAATTCTGATTTTCTGTTATCTTACCATAATAAATTTTCCAAAGATATCAGTTTTTCTGCATCTGCCGGTGGCAATACCCGTTCCGACAGATACAACCGTACGGATGCTTATATCGACGGTTTGGTTATTCCCAATGTTTATAAATTATCTAACGGCCTCGCTAATCCAACCGTCGGCAAATTCGACAGTCGACTAACGCTGAACAGCTTCTACGGCCTCGCCACGTTTGGTTTTCAGAGTAAATATTTTATTGATATAACGGCCCGCAACGACTGGTCGAGCACACTACCGGTGATTAATAGTTCTTTCTTTTATCCTTCTGTAAATACCAGCTTTATTCTGAGCGACATTTTGCGCCTGCCTGCTGCTATTTCTTATGCCAAACTCCGGCTTTCGTATGCACAGGCAGGTAAAGATGCGTCGCCTTACCAGGATCGGAAATATTATGGCACCAGCGAATTTGCGGGTTCAGGTTCTGTACCAACAACCCTGTATAATGCTAATTTAAAACCTGAAAAATCTACCAGCTACGAAGCAGGTATGGAATTACGCTTTTTAAAGAACCGGTTAAGTGTTGATATTACCGGTTATAGCAATGTAAACAAAGATCAGATTATATCAGCGCCGGTTGATCCTACGACCGGTTATTCCAGAAGACTTATCAACCTGGGCAGTGTACGTAACCAAGGCATTGAACTGATTGTACAGGCACAGCCGATAAAATCAAGAAATTTTAGTTGGAAAATAAACGCCAACTGGTCGAGGATATGGATCAGGGTTTTGCAATTACTGGATAATAATGACAAGCAGGATATTGGCTATGGTGGCAATGCAACCATACAGGCAAGAGTGGGCGGAACAACCGGTGATGTCTATGGTTTCGGATTCGTTCGTTCGCCGGATGGCCAGATCGTTTACACGGCTGACGGATTGCCTGTACGCCCTACAGATATTCAGTATATTGGTAAAGCAGCGGCGGATTTTAAAGGTGGCCTGCAAAACGAATTCAACTACAAACAATTGCGTTTTAGCTTTTTAATCGACGGCAGCTATGGCGGTATCGTGTACTCCCAGACGCACCACAAAATGACCGAGCAGGGTAAGCTGGTGCATACGCTGCGTGGTCGTGAAGAAAACTATATTATTGGCGAAGGTGTAGTGGCGGATGCCTCCGGCAAGTATGTACCAAATATGAAGAAAGTATTGCCCTCTGTTTATTATGCCGAATACTACCGCCGGGCAAATGTGGAGGCCAATTCATTTGACGCTTCCTACTTAAAACTGCGGGAAACAAGAATTGATTATACACTGCCTGCCAGATTTTTAAGCTCAAAAATTAATTTTATTAAACAGGCATTTATCGGTATTTACGGCAGAGATCTGCTGATGATAACCAACTTCCCGGCGTTCGACCCGGAAACAGCGGCGCTTAACGGCAATACACTTTTACCAGGTGTTGAAATGGGGCAGTTGCCATCTACCCGCACCATGGGCATAAACCTGACATTAAAGTTTTAAGCAACCTGTGACCACCGGAACTTAAGATCAGAAGGGTTATCACTCACCAAGCATATTTAAGCGCCGGACTCCGTCCGGTGTTTACACGTCACTTATCTCACACCTGCATCCAGATTAAATAGTAGTAACGCACCGACACCAGCCGGAGTCCGGCGCCTGTTACATCAGCTACCACTTCACTTATCTCATATCCATCTGATAATTAAAAATAAAATAACACATAAACACTACGCCATAATGTGGCGCCTATTAATCAATACTAATTATGAAATATTGTAAACTCATCCTTGCAGTGTTGGTATTAATTACCACCACTGCCTGCAATAAAGATTTTGAAGAAATAAATACCGATCCCAACCGCATAGATGCGATCAGCCCCGGCACCTTGCTCAATCCCATCATCTACAATATGGCCAGCTACAACATGCTACGTTGTGATGAGATTAATTTTCCGCTGATGCAGGTATTGCAAACGTATCCAAGTGCCTCCGGTGGTGTGCAGCGTTATGATTTATCAGACAATATCGGCAACGGTACCTGGAATACCTCTTACCTGTGGCTAAAGAATGTAAGGGAAATGTATGACGCTTCTATAAAAGCACAGGACGTAAATTACCAGGCTGTTGCCATGACATTAAACGCATGGATTTACTCCAATCTTACCGACTTATTTGGCGATATACCGATGAGTGAAGCCAGCCGTGCAGAGGATGGAATTTTGCATCCGAAGTTTGATGCCCAAAAAGATATATATACCAAACTGATTGCCGATCTGGATTCTGCCAACAACTTGTTCAATACATCCAAGACCATGATTTATGGAACAGAAATCTTATTTGGCAATAATGTAACCCGTTGGAAAAAATTCTGTAATTCTTTGCAGATGCGGTTATTGCTCCGGGTAAGTAAAAAAGCAGAAATAAATTCGATGGCAAGGCTGCGGGCCATCATGGATAACCCGACAAAATACCCGGTGTTTGCTGCTAATTCGGAAGCAGCCGTTTTACAGCTTACCGGCGTTACACCATTAGCATCACCATGGGGCCGTGCAGTTGATTTTACTTCTTTTCGGGCTGCCGGTAAGTTTTTTATTGATACGTTGAATGCTTACACCGGTGACCCGCGGCTTGCCAAGTTTGCTTCACAGGCCCGCAGCGTTCCGGCTAATGCTGTTATCGGTTACCAGGGTATACCGGGTGGTTACGCCGGTACGGAACAATTCAATTTTACACCATCTATTTTAAACCAGGCATTAGTTACAGCGCCGCTAATCTGCCCGGTGATGTTTTATAGCGAAGTAGAGTTTATTAAAGCAGAGGTGGAACTATCATTCAATAACGCTACGGCTGCGAAGGCGGCATACGAAAGAGCTGTGAAAGCAGCTATTGAGCAATGGGGATTAGTAATGCCAACTACCTATTTTAACGATCCTGATGCTGCTTATAACGGAACATTGGCCCGCATACAAATGCAAAAATATTATAGTTTATTTTTCTGCGATTTTCAGCAATGGTTTGAGTGCCGCCGCACCGGTTTCCCGGTGTTGCCACCTAATAATGGAATGAGCAATAATAAAATACTACCCTCCCGGTTGGAATATCCGCTTCCGGTACGTACCACTAACAGTGAAAACTATGCAAAGGTGGTACAGGCAATGGGTGCAGATGACATCAACACGAAGGTTTGGTGGCAGCAGTAATCCACCTCCCGCCCTCTCCGCGGGTGGAATGCACTTAGCAAGTTAAAAATTAATCGTGACAATGGGTTTATGAGGATGCAATCAGCAAAACATTTACAGCCATCCTGCATGCAGGTACTTCTACCCCACGGGGTTTTCTAATTTTAACCTAGCGACTTCTATCTATAATTGTTTGAAAGCTACCATGAAAATATACAATAAAATGGAGCGTCGCCAATGTCGCTGTCTTGTAAAATATAATTGCCGATTTACAAAAAGAAAAAATTCGGAAATGATGCTTTGAGTATTTAAAATCACAAATCCTAATTCATAAATCACAAATTACATCATACGTGGAAAGAAGAAACTTTCTTAAAAACTTAGGTCTTATTTCAGCAGCACCGGTGCTTCCGGGTATTGCAATGGCTGCTGTCAATAGCAATTTTACAAACGTAAACATACAAGGTAAAGTTAGCAGCGGCGGAAAAGGAATTGCAAAAGTAGCCGTCAGCGATGGATACAATGTGGTATTTACGGACAATGATGGAACCTATCGTTTTGCATCGCATTATGCTGCTGAATATGTGTTTCTATCGGTGCCGGCCGGTTACGAAATACCGCATGAAAAAGGTATTGCCCGCTTTTATCAGAAGATCGATAAAACTGTATCTCAACAACGGATTGACTTTATTTTAAATGCATTGCCACAGGACGATAACAAACATGCTTTTATCCTTTGGGGCGATACACAGATACAAAGCAAGCAGGATGCAGAACAATTGAAAACAATAGCTGCCCCGGATACCAAAGCGGCCATTGCTACGCTGGGCAATCAGCCCGTACACGGCATTGCCTGCGGCGACCTGGTGTTTGATCGTTTTGAATTATTTGAAGATTATAAACAGGCAGTTGCAACTACCGGCATTTCTTATTATCAGCTTATAGGCAATCATGATATGGATTATACTGCCCGTACAGATGATGGTTCCCAGGCTACTTTTAAATCGCATTTCGGGCCTACGTATTACTCATTCAACCGGGGTAAAATTCATTATGTTGTGTTGGATAATGTGTTTTTTATTGGCCTGGCCCACCGTTACATTGGTTACATCACCGAAAATCAGTTAAGCTGGCTGGAAAAGGATTTACAACATGTACAAAAAGGAAGTACACTGGTAGTAAGCCTGCACATTCCCACATTCAATAAAATATCCGCCACAAGCAATCCCAAGGAAGAGGAATTAGGCAGCATGACCAGCAACCGGGAAGCATTGTATACTTTGCTGAAAGATTATAAAGTGCATTTTATGAGCGGCCATACCCACTTTAATGAAAACTGGGAACGGGGTAATATGATGGAGCATAACCACGGTACGGTATGTGGTGCCTGGTGGAGCGGCCCCGTTTGCGGCGATGGCACACCCAATGGGTACGGTGTGTACCAGGTAAACGGTGACGAAATTAGCTGGTATTATAAATCTACCGGTTTTAATAAAGATCACCAGGTAGCCATTTACAAAAAAGGGGCTATTGCAGATAAGCCTAATGATATAGTAACCAACGTGTGGAACTGGGATGATAAATGGAAAGTAGAATGGCTGGAGGATGGTAACAGTAAAGGCTTTATGACACAATACACAGGACTTGATCCGCAGGCAGCGGAACTGTACCTGGGACCAGCTATACCGGTTGTGCACAAATGGGTAGAACCGGTGATTACCGATCATTTATTTATAGCTACACCATCGGCTGCTGCAAAAGAAATAACCGTAAAAGCAACTGACCGTTTTGGCAATGTGTACATGCAAACAATGAAACTTTCATAAGCTGGTTAATCGTATAAACTCCAATTTATACTCTTTTTCGAGTAAAACAGTGCAATGAATAAACTTAAACATTGCACCTTCTCCTGCAAAATGCAGTATAAAGCCGGTTTTTTAAAAAGAACCCGGCTTTTGTATTTTAATAAACCACATGACATATATCTACGGTAGTTTCCTTCAAAACTTTTCCACTTTAAAATTCCTTGTTTTTGTAATCAAGCAAACCATTTCCTACATTGCGCAGCATGAATGAACCAGCTTCTGCCAAAACCATCCGCAGCGTTATTTTCTCCTCATCGCTGGGAACCCTTATTGAGTGGTACGACTTTTATATTTTCGGCAGCCTGGCCGTGGTCATTTCTGAAAAGTTTTTTCCATCAGGTAATGCTACGGCGGCATTCCTAAGTACGCTGGCTACGTTTGCCGCAGGCTTTATTGTACGTCCGTTCGGAGCGTTGTTTTTTGGCCGCCTCGGTGATCTCATTGGCCGTAAATCTACCTTTTTGCTGACGCTGGTGTTAATGGGCGGATCTACTTTTTTAATTGGCTGTATTCCGGGCTACGCTACCATTGGTGCGCTGGCGCCTATACTGGTATTAGTACTGCGTTTGCTGCAGGGGCTGGCGCTGGGCGGCGAATACGGGGGGGCGGCTACCTATGTGGCCGAACATGCACCTGCGAACCGGCGGGGATATTATACGGCCTGGATACAAACAACGGCCACGCTGGGCTTGTTCGTTTCCTTAATTGTAATTATCAGTGTACAAACGACATTGAGCAAACAAGCGTATAACGACTGGGGCTGGCGGCTACCGTTCCTGTTGTCTATTTTACTGGTAGTGGTATCCATCATTATTCGGATGCGGATGAAAGAGTCGCCGCTGTTTGCCAAACTGAAGGCGGAAGGTAAAACATCCACCAACCCATTAAAAGAAAGCTTTGGGAAACGGGCTAATTTTAAGATGGTATTGCTGGCGCTTTTTGGCGCTACCATGGGCCAGGGCGTAGTATGGTACACCGGTCAGTTTTACGCCCAGTCGTTTATACAAAAAACCTGTAATATTGATCCGGTGCAAAGCAATACCTGGATTGGGATTGCCCTGCTGCTGGCCACGCCCGGCTTTGTATTTTTCGGATGGCTGAGTGATAAATGGGGCCGCAAGGGTATTATGATGACCGGCCTGCTGCTGGCAGTACTATTGTACCGGCCTATCTTTCAAAAAATATATGAAGTATGCAGTGTAAAAAACCGGGTAGAGAACGTACAGGAAGTAAAAATAAACAAAGTGCTGAATGCGGAGTTTACTACTTCCGATACCGTACGGACTTTTACAGATGGCACCGTTTTACATATTGAGAAAAAAGTAAGTGCAAGTGCAGATGTGCAGCCAACTACCAAACGAACCATTACGTTAGGCAGTGATGCCCGGTGGAAAATTATCGGGCTGGTATTTATATTAGTGCTTTTTGTAACGATGGTTTACGGGCCGATTGCAGCGTTTCTGGTAGAGCTTTTCCCGACCAAAATCCGCTACACCAGTATGAGTTTACCTTATCATATTGGCAACGGCGTATTTGGCGGGTTGGTGCCGTTTATTGCCACCCGTTTGGTAGATGCTACCCGCCCTGCCGCCGGTGCTGCTCCTGCCGATCCGCTGGCGGGATTGTGGTACCCGATTATTGTAGCATCGCTATGCTTTGTAATCGGGATGGTGTATTTGCGAAAAGGAATAGATAAAGAGGTAATGGATTGATGGTCGTGAATCGTCAATCGTGAATGATTGATGCGGTTTTAGGTTTCAAATCTTTTTGGTTGTCCGTGGTCTGTCGCCCATTGTCACTAATAAAAACTACTATTATGCCTGCTGTGAAAAAATTATTAGGATTTATCTGGTTGATTATAGGGCCCGTTATTTTAGCAGGGCTGGTGTACCGGGCCGTGCACGAATTTACGATTGCCAAACCGGCGCAGTTGAGTGAGCTATATGTTTTCTGGCCGGTAATTCTGGTTATTTTTATTCCGATTGCGATTGGGTTCAGCATATTCGGCTGGTATAGTTTAAAGGGATTATATAACAGGTTACCAGTTAGCAGCGTGGAAATAGAATAGTGTTGCAATAACATGACAACTCAGCCAAAACATAACGTTACTGTTGAAAGAGCCATTGACCTGCTAAAAGGCGGACAACCTTTATTAAACCTTTATATTGATGGCGAAATTACTATTGAATCCAACGAAACCTGGAGTAAAGAAATTGTAATTGATAACTGCATTGTTGATTATTTTTCGGGTAGTATGACACAGTTTGACAAACCTTTAAAATTCACAAACGCTCATTTTAATAAATGTCAATTTGTTTCTACCTGTTTTTTGAGTGGGCTGACAATTGAGAACTGTACGTTTGCCAGCCATTTGGATTTTCAGGCAGGGGGGCATAACAAAACAGGGAAACCAGTAAGTTTAATAAACAATGACTTTGCTGACTTCGTCAACTTTTTTGATTGCTGGTATGAAAGTGAAGTGACAATCATCAACAATAGATTTCAGAAAGGAACCAACTTATTAGGAAAGCCTCACAAAATTCCAGTGACCTTTAACATTCTGCCAATTGTTAATAACAATTTCGGGCGACTTGATTTTGACGATGAAGGATATAAAACTAATTCCTAAAATGTAGGGAATGTAGTGGCTACCATATTCCCTTTCTTACACCTGCTTTTCCTTCTTTTCCTCCACTGGTGGCGGTTCAATTTCCTGGGCGCCGCTGCTACCGAAAATACGTTTGGCTAATTCTTTGCCGGCGCCTTTTGCTTCCTTAAAAAAGAAAATGTTCTGTGTTACTTTTGAAATATTATTACCACTCCGCACATTCACAATCGCCTGGTATTTAATTCCTTTTTTCTGGAAACTAACCGTTGCTGTGATCGTATTTGCATCAGCGTCATCCACAAAGCGGATGTTGGCATCTTTTAATTCCTCAATGGCATCTTTGGTTACCTCGTCATCATTGCCTGCTACCGTTAGTTTCACTTTGGGTGCAAGGCCGCTGTATTGTACCAGTTGCGGAAAATGCTCATACAACATATTCAGGTAAGTATCCCGTTTTGTGTCTTCTCCATTATCATCATAAGCACGGGCAAGTCCTTCATACATACGGCTCATAAACAACTTTTCATGGGCTGTATCTAACATCGTATTGTTCAGCAAGTCTTCATAACCGGTACGGGCTTCTTTTTTGTTGCCATCTTTCCATTCCAGTTCTGTTTTAAACAGCTGGAAATACCGTTTGATGTTTTTACGTGGATCGGCAGCAAGGTAATTATCCATTTTTTTAATAAAGAAACCAGTGCTGAAATCTTTCAGCAGGTACCAGGCTTCATCAAACGTAGTGGTGCCTTCAGCACAAAACAATTCATATACAATCCGTTCCCTTTCCGGGTTGGTAGCTAACTTGGTAGCCATCAGGTATTGGTGTGTGTACTTATCTACCGTAAGCCCGGTAATTTCGTATAATGCCGATGGGGAGTACCACCAGCCTTTGTCCAGGAATTTTACCTGGGCAATTTTCATGTTGTACCATACCAGACGGAGCAGCCCGGCCGTAAAATCATATTGCTGTTGGGTAAGTGTTGTACCAATATGAATTTCTTTAAATTCCTGTGCTTTAGTGATGGTAGCATCGGCACTGTCCAACTGGCCATCGTACAGGTAGCCACGGGCCAGTGCCAGGTTGTACCAGCCAAAACCAGGGGTGGTATTGCTGGCCTCAATGGCTTCGTTGGCAATACTCATTGCCTGCTTGGTATCGCCGGCATAAATGCGGAGGGTAGGAATATAGTAAAATGGCTCCCGCAAAAATTTCTGATCGCCGTATTTGTATTTGTCCTTCTCGAAATCTTCCTGTGACTGAGCAAATTCACCAATTTCACTTTTCATACCGCCGTAATTGTTCCAACTGATGTAACCACTGGTTTTCATCTGGTTGTAATAGTATTCGCTGCTATCGTAGTTTTTCTGGTAGCATTGCAATAGTGCCAGGTAATGGTATACAAACTGCCTATCCTGCTGGTCGCTGCCGGGGCCCCACCACTGCTCCACCGTAGCCTTATTCCGGTTGATAAAAGCAAACGCATTATAGCAATGCTGCAGGGCCAGCTTTTCGTTTTCTTCTACCGAGTTGCGCAGCCAGCTATGCTCTTTATTCGTATAGAACCGATTGCGGTGTACTGTCCACGCCCGGAACTGGTTAACGCCGAGAAAATCCCGTTTAAAATTGTAGTGGTCTACGCGGTCCAGCACCCACATGCTACTGTCCGGCACTTCCAGGTTTTCGTACACATCCCGCAGGGTACGGGCCAACACCATAAAGTCGTTGTACTTCATGTTATTCTGCATAAAGAACTGCGGATTGCTATACAGATTGGCCAGTACGCCTTTGTAATCTTTTTCCAGCAGGAAAAATGCCTTCAGCAAATCGGGCAGCACATTGCGGTAGCCGGGCACATCAGCGCTACGGTCGTACTTGAACATGCCGGTGTACATCCAGCCCACATAGTAGGTACTGTCCAGCCGGATAAATTCCCGGCCGCGGGGCAGGGCATCTTTATCGGTCATGCTTACGCCGGCCCGTTTGGCATCAATCTCGTAGCGGGCGCCAGCGTTTTGGGCGTGCGCCAGTTGGGTGAATGATGCTAGCACCAAAAGCATGGTGATTATTGCCCTCACCTCCCGGCCTCCTCTCCACAGGTGGAGAGGAGGTGCCCCTGTGTGACTTTGTTGATTTCCTCTGTTTGACATACTTTATTTTCCTTCTTACTTTCTTTATATTTTATCGTTTTTCTTTTTAAGACCAGCTTTTAGTACAATGATGAAGCAGCATTGACGACAGTTTACCCCGATTATTTCGGGGCTTCGTTGTTTTGTATATTTTCATGGCATCTGCCCGCTGCGTAGCTTCTTGCAATACATGTAAAGTTCAAAGCTTTTGTGGCTACCTGCTTTTGGAAAGTTCTTAAACTTTCCAAAAGGTTTGTTTAGAAGATTATAGTTTAAAAACTACGAAGAACATAAGGCTATATAATCAGAGACTTCGTAGAGCGAATTATTTATCGGTAAAAATTAAAACTTTTTAGTAACATGTTTTACCATAATAGGTATCTTAAAATTTACCAGGTGTTCTAAATACCCAGCTAACTCATTATTAAGATATACATCACGGTTCTGTTTATAAATAATTGTTTTATCACCTCTAATTTTCCAAACATTAAATTTCAAGCTGTCCTTTTCAGTTGTAATAAATGTGATATTAGTTTCCCAAATTCTACTTGGATGTGCCGGTGAATATATCAGTACATTTTTAAACATGTTTGTCAAAGTATCAACTAATAGGTTGTTAGAAATTTCAAATAATGTATCAACTATGTTTACATCATAATCAGACACTATTGGAGATATTATGACTTTAGTAACTCTTTTATCTTTTAAAGGTTTAAGCAAATTCCATTTTCCCCAAACACCAGAAGGAACAAAATAAATACCTACACTAAAGAAGAAAGCAAGAAAAAACCAAATCTGATGTTTTTTTCTTTTACTAAACTTGAAAGCAATAGCACAAACAATAAAAAAGATAAATGGAATCAACTGAAGTGTCATCTTTTACTATTTGTGTCCTGCTATTTTGTAAATCAACTATCTCTTTATAAAACTTAGTTGCCGTTTATTTCAACGTCCCGAACTAAACTTTTGAAGGGATTTGAGAACCCTTCAAAAGTTGCGGTTTTCTGAAATTGTTGCAAAGCTGCGGATCGTTTGGAAGATGAACAGCAAGGTGATGCCATGAAAATATACCCTGAACGGTGCCAACGCCAATGTCGCTCAATGCTTGTGCTATCGCCTGGCCCATAAAACCACCTCAAAAATGCTACCCGTGATGTGAAACCCAGCAAAGCCAGAACAGCAAGAACCCGCTGACTGCTGTTTTTTTGCAAAGCTACACAGGGGCATCTCCTCTCTATTGGAGAGGAGAACGAGAGGTGAGGCTTTGCGTGTGCAGTTTGAGCTTATTTAACCGGTCCATTTCTATTTCCAATACTTTTTTGAGTGCCGTAGCTTTCGCATCCCGGTTGCGGTAAATGAGGCGGTGATCCATTACCGGAGCAGTTAATTGCTGCACATCATCCTCGGTTACATAGGTGCGGCCATTTACCAGTGCAAATGCTTTGAGGCATTTCAGGAAGGTGATGCCGCTGCGGGTGCTGGCACCCAATATAATATCGGGGTGCTTGCGGGTTCCCCATACAATGTTGCGAACAGCGGTTATTATTTCTTCGTGCATGTGCACTTTTTCGGTTTCGCCCTGCAGATGGATAATTTCTTCCATACTCAGCACCTGCTGAATATGATTCAGGTTATCGGCAATGCCGAGGTAGTTTTTGTAGATGTCCAGCTCGGTAGCTTCGTCCACATAGCCGAATATGATTTTAATATAAAACCGGTCGAGCTGGGCAGCAGGTAGCGGGTAGGTACCTTCCATCTCAATGGGGTTTTGGGTAGCAATGGCAAAGAATAAATCCTGCAGGCGATAGGTAATATCGCCCATCGTAATCTGGTTTTCGGCCATACACTCCAGCAGGGCACTTTGCACTTTCGGGGAGGCCCGGTTGATTTCATCCGCCAGCAGTACGTTGCAAAACAAGGGTCCTTTTTTAAAGATGAACTCCTTTTTTACATCATCGAAAATGTGGGAACCAATCAGGTCCATCGGTAGTAAATCCGGCGTAAACTGGATACGCTTAAAGTTGGCGCCATCGCCCTGCTTACTGCCGCTGATGCTTTGTGCCAGCGTTTTGGCCATTACCGTTTTACCGGTTCCAGGGTTGTCCTCCATCAGAATATGTCCCTTGGCCAGCAGGGCCGTCAGGATATACTGAATCTGGCTGCGCTTACCGCGGATTACTTTTTCGATGTTGTCGGTGAGGCGCTGGATGTTGTTGAGCGCTTCGCTGGTGTTGATGGTTGATTCCATGTGGTTGTTTTCCCTCACCCCCGGCCCCTCTCCACAGGTGGAGAGGGGTGCCTCTGCCGAACCTTGTTGATAGCTAGTTTCAATGGATGATTGCGGTTTGATTTTTATGATGAAAGGTTAAAAGTTTATGTTTCTGAATCGCGGATTTTAAAGATTACGCGAATTACGCAGATTTTAATACACCTGCCTTAATCTGTCCGTATAATTTCATAATCCGTTTCATCTGCAATTCTGACTTCTGAATCACAGATGAAGCAGATGAAAGGATTTTACAGAACGTCCTGTATTAAATCCGTGTCATCTGTGTAATCCGTTTAATCTGTGATTCTGATGTCTGAATCATAGATTAGAGTGACGAAAGGATTTCACAGAACGTCCTGTATTAAATCCGTGTCATCTGTGTAATCCGTTTAATCTGTGATTCAGGCATTTGTATTAAATCCGTGTCATCTGTGTAATCCGTCTAATCTGTGATTCAGGCATTTGTATTAAATCCGTGATTCTTATTTCAATTTTGGTTTTACAAAATACCGCACCATGCGGTAGATGTTGGTAAATCTTGCTATCCGTGTACCCGGTGCGATCTGGCTCTTCACCTGGTCAATGATTTTCGGGTAGAACGCATGAATTACTTTTTCGTCGTTTGCATCAAGGGGTTGTGTGCTGTACTTGCTTTTCAAGTAGCTGTTCATAAACGGCATTAAGGCTGTTTTGAAGGTTGGGTCAACCACATCTTTGGCAAATTGCAGGCTTGTTTTTTCTTCCCGGTGGTAGCCAACCTGATTCAGATAATAAGTAGACGCCAGGAAGCGGTTGTATGCCTGTTGCTTCAATGATCCGTTTTTGCCTTTGGCTTTGGCGTGCAAATATTGGAACACCAGCCAAGGCAGGCTCAGGAACAAAATAGCCAGGAAAGCGACGGCGCACAGGCCAATCCAGAAAGCCCGCTTCCAGTTAAATGGAGGCCCTTCTTTTTCCGGCTGTGCCCGGTCGTCTTTTTTCGCTTCCTCCGAACTCATGATTTTTATTTCGTCAATCGGCGCCGGGTTAGGAAAGCGACTAATGATTTTGTCAACATTGTCATCTTCATGCGGCGGTAATTTCTTAAATGCTTCGGCGTAGGAAACAGCTACGATTTCAGTTCCAGGTTTTACATCGGCAATGGTAGCAGTCCCGGTATCTTTTATGAAACGGGCAATCTTTACATCCAGTGTTAGCGGCACATTGTGCGGCAATTCGTAGGGGTCGTCCCAGTACACCATTTTGTCCATCACCATCCGAACTGTTTTCTTTTCCACATCCACACTTTCTACTTTTCCATTAGCCACCAAAAATGCCTGCTGTACAGAAAGTGGCGGCGTTTCGTCCGGCTGCGGTGCCTGTTGCTGTTCCCGGTTAGGTACCGTGGTATCAAAATCAATCCAGCCATAACCAGGGAAGTATGCCTGTACCCAGGCATGGGCCTGGTCTTCGTAAAAGAAATACCAACCGGGGTTTTTGGCACTGCGGTCAACGGTGAGGAAGCCGGTAGCTACCCGGCTGGGAATACCTAATGCACGTAACAAAAACAAGGTCGCACCAGCGTAGTAGGCACAATACCCTTTTTTATTCTGGAATAAAAAATATGTGAGTTTGCTGGCACTAGGCATACCGGGTACGCCGGGATTATCGGTATAGTAAAAAGTAGGCAGGCCGTTTTCATCGAGGGCGGTAAAATGATCTCTGATGGCAATAATCTGGTCAACAAAGGTTTTTGCTCCGCTTTTAGCTACGATTTGTCTGGCAAGGGTGCGGATACTATCGTACTCAGCGCCGTTGGGCATGGAGGTATAATACTGCATGAAGTTTTGCGGCATACCCGTATAGGTCTGTACGGTGCGGAGTTCTTTGAAACGTTCTTCCTGAAAGGTTTTCAATTGTGCGGCACCCTCACCAACAGGATTATAAACAAAGTAGGCACTGTTCAGGGCACTCACATTCATTTTAGCCCGGTAGGCACTGCGGAATTTGCCACTGTCTTCCGGTGGTACACTAATAGGCTGCATAAAATAAGCGGTAGCCGGCGCCGTAAAACTGTGCGATGATAGCAGCGTTTTATATATTTCCGCATTCACTACCTTACGCATTTTGCTGGCCATCATTTTGCGCAGCACACTGGTATCTGTTTTGGTAAAATAGAGCGGCGTTTTGGATGGATCGGGGCTAAAAAGATCCCGGTAAGGTGCGGTGCTGTCTATCTCGAATGTCTGGGTTTCCGTATCAAACTTATCGAAATAATCGGTGACGTAATAGAGGGGATTAGGCGTTTTGCCGTCGTTGAAAAAGTTGTCCAGTTTGCTGACGAATAACAACCGTTTCTGCTTGTTTTTATCGTTCTGGTTATTGCCGGTAAGGCCCATCTGGTTTTGGGTGCTTACGCCGCTGCCATCCTGTTTGGTTAGCTTGTTGCCGCCTTCTGTTTGCGGTTTCCCTTTTCCGCCACCGCCAAATTCCCGTTCTACGCCTTTAAACTCATCATCTAGGTAAAACAGCAAACCAAAAATGAGGGCTGCTGCCACCACTGCAAACGCTGCAAACCGCTTGAAAATGTACCAGACAAACGACGGTTCATCCTCATTCATATTGCGGATGAGTTCGCTCATGTAAATAATGTAGAAGCTATAGGCTAGTGTGGGGGCAAAAGCAAGGATGATGGTTTCGGCCCGCACTTCTGCCACCCGGCTTACAATGAGTATCATCGCTGCCAGCAGGAACACACTCCACCCAATGGTAAAATACCTGGCCCGGCTGAAACCAAAGCCTACAAACCAACCGAGGCTAAATAAAAAGGCAAAAAGAAAAAATTTGATGCTGACAAAAAAAGCATCAAACTCGCCCAGGCTTACGTTGCCGATGATTTTATAGCCTGCATATAACACACCCACCAGCACAGCGGCTGTGGTAATAAACCGGAACCGGAAGGCGTAGAAAATAAGGGAAGCTGCCAGCCCGCCGCTGAAAAACAGTGCCTGGTTGCTGTAATCGTTTCCCAAAGGAATGTAGTACTGGTTGGCCAGCCGCAGTACGTAAAATGCCAGCAGCACCGTTGGTGTGCCGAGCAATAGTAATTGTGCAAACAGTTTTTTGTTGCTATGTATTCGTCCGATGGTCATGGTCGTGAATGGTGAATCGTTCCGCCGCGGCGGATGAATGAAGATTCGAATTTTGTTTATTAATGTAACGGTGTGCTGTGCGGTGTTGGTTGTCATCTCTTGCGCCGGACTCTGTCTGGTGCATGCTCATTATTTTTCTTTAAAATTTCAATCTGTTCATAAATAAGTGTTCAAAACTGCACTTCATAGCCCTGAAAGGGCGAACATACCTTAGCATAGGGCAACGCCCTATGAAACAAATATGGATTACGGCCTCTAAGCCCTGAAGGGGCGTAATATCTGCTGTTATACCGCCCTTTCAGGGCTTGACCAACGCTGTAATGTTCTTTTACACATCCGCCGCGGCGGACTGTGCTATGATATTGCCGCCCTTTCAGGGCTATAAAAAAGAGCTTTTTAGGTTTCGAACACTTATAGACTGAGTTCAATGCCAGTGCTATGTTTAATTTAAAGTTGATTGAGGGTGTGTACTGATAAATAGTTCATTCCAATAACTTCTGCATATTTTATCAAGTTTTTCAATTGGCACTTCATTTCTATTCTGATCAAATACGCTAATCATATCACACTTAACTATTAGAGTGCCGCCACAATAGTCAAAATCTATATTGTGTTGATTACAGGTGACTACGACTATTTTATCTTCTATTTCTGCAGAAAGTATTTCAAGATCAGCTTGAAATACTTTATTGAAACTTGTTAACGTCTGCACAGGCAAGTCAAAAGGGTTTGGCCAAGTAACCAAGTACAGTTCATCAATTTTATATAGTTCAACATAAAACTTATCAAAAGATTCACGAATTCGTTGAGCTAAATATTGACAATCAATTGTGAGTGTCAAGGCGCTTTTGTCTCCGGCCCAATTTGAGATAATTCCATCATGAAGTATTGAAAAAACGTCTTTTATATCTGCTGTTATTGCCATACTAATATTACAAGATAAAGTATAGAATGTGTGTTATTGATTATTCCTTATTAGTTATCAGATAACCACCGTTTTCGCCTCCGCCCTACTCAAAATTTCTGCAATCGCTTTTTCATTCTTCATCATCTTCCGCCGGTCGTTGCTCAGGTTCCATTGCATCAGGTGGCGGTTGCCGGCTTCCTTTTCTTCTTCCAAAAACAACCAGCGTACCCATTTTACAATCCCCTGCTTTTTAAAGCTATTGCTTAGTTTGATAAAGATAACGGAGGCATCTTTTGGCAGCACATCTGAAAGCGCCTGCACTTCGGCTGCCGGTGTAAGCGATGAGATGCAAACCACTGAAGCAATTTTGGTATTTACGTAATTCTTCAGATCGCCGCCTTTATGCCATTGGCTCAGGCTGATGTTGTATTGGGTTTGGTTGTCCTGCCCCATTACGTTGCCCGGTTTTAGTTCCTGATCGGGAATGTAGCGAATTTCAAAGCCCTGTTGCTTTAACCGGTTGTACACACTCCAGGTGGCGGTTTTAAAATAATTCAACCCCTGTTGTGCGATGATGGTATTGTCTGCCGCATCAATTCCGTCGGCGTAGGTAGCATAGAGGTAAATATGTGAAGCAAACGGGTCCAGCACTTCCGGTGTACGCACCACCAGTTCCTTGTTCTTGGCGTAAATTTTCCAGACAATGCGACGCACATCATCATTATTCTCAAAGTTTTTATAGTTCAGGTACTCCCCTTCTACTTTGCGGAGTTCTTCAATGCGGGTAGCCTGTTCTTCTGTTTTTTTGGGAGCCAGGTTCAGTTCGGCCACTTCTTTTTTGGCTGGGCGGGTAAAAAAAGTATCTGTTACCGGTACGCCTTTGCTGAAGGAAAAAAATTGAAACAGGTCTTCGAAGTAAATGACCAGTTTTTCCAGGTTGTACTCTTTAATTTCGGGTAAGGGCCAATGGTACAGGCCTTGTTGGGTAGCCGAAAACAACTGAAGCTTATTGCCTGTATCGATGGCAGAAAATTTAGGCGACAACTTCTGTCCATCATATACCAGCCGGTACCGCAAAAAGCCAAACAGTGGCGCCACCAGCGGGTGAATGACCATTTTTACCGGCTGCTTTACGGTGCCTTCCATATCCTTTTCGGCAGTTTCAATTTTAACGGATAGCCGCCCACTCTTTTTATGAATAAGAAACAGAATGAATGGTATAAGCACACTTAAAAAACTAAGGATTAATACGGCGGCGCCAAATAGCAGCAACGCTTTGGTAAGTAAAGCAAGTATTGCCGTAAAGGAGTTGGCAACCCCATGCTGATGCATTTGCAACCATGCCCATGCTACAAAAATACCGGCGGCAAACAGCAGCAGGTACAGCCTGAAAGGAATAAAAATAGAAAAATATCGAAGCCTTGCACTAAAGGGTTGAGCCATAAAAAAATTTACAATCGTTCCTGTTTCGGAGGTCAAGATAAAGAAAGCAGATAAATTCCATATCAGTAATACCTGCCGGGCGGTATTTTTACTTTAATTTACCACATAGGTATATTTAAAAAGAGATGAGATATAAGAGATGAGTTATCCAAGCCAGCTTAGGTCTCGCTGTTATCTGTTATCTCTCATAACTTATATCTTATCTCTCATAACTTCAAAAAAACGAAGTTGAAATATAAACGCTAAAACCTGGCTTTACGATTAAAAATAATCCGTTAAATTAAAAATGGCGCCTTTTACCCCAAAAACATCCTGCCCGGTTTGCAATAGCTCTGCCATACACCAAGTGCTTACTTGTAAAGACTATACGGTAAGTAAGGAACTATTTGATATATGGGAATGCAAAAAGTGCAGCCTTCGTTTTACAAACCCGGTGCCCGATGAAACAGCAATCGGGCCGTACTACCAGTCGGATGCCTATATTTCGCACAGCGACAGTGGAAAGGGCCTGATCAATAAATTATATAAAGTTGCCCGTAACTACACCCTTACCTGGAAATTGAACCTGGTAAAACACAAATCCCGGCTGCAAACAGGCAGGTTATTGGATATTGGTGCCGGTACCGGTGCCTTTGTGAATACCATGGCCAAAGCCGGCTGGAACTGTACCGGGCTGGAACCGGATGCCGGCGCCCGGAAAGTGGCCAAAAAGAATTATGGACTCACCCTACAACCGCCGGAGAACTTATTTAACCTACCAGAGCAAAGCTTTGATGTAATTACCTTATGGCATGTACTGGAACATGTGCATCAGTTGCATGAATACATTGCTCAAATAAAAAGAATCCTTAAACCCGGGGGTATCGTTTTGATTGCGGTACCGAATTATACCAGTAAAGACGCACAGCATTACAGGGAGTTTTGGGCGGCGTATGATGTGCCCCGGCACCTGTATCATTTTTCGCCGCAGGCCATGCGTACCCTGGTGGAGCTACATGCTATGGAAGTACGGGAAACAACACCTATGCGGCTGGATGCCTATTACATTTCCATGCTGAGCGAACGATACAAAACCGGGAAGAGTAAATTATCGGGGGCAATATGGAACGGGTTTAATGCAAATATGGAAGGTGGCGAGGATAAGGAAAAGTATAGTTCGCTGGTGTATATCATTACTATCTGAATCAGCATCCCAATATAATTGTTAGTGAAACCAACTACAAACAGAAATATATTCTTTAACGAAACTTACCGAAGCTTGCCCTGAGCAGATAAGCTGGCTAATAGTTTAGGATTATTCCGCTGATCGTCAATGGTAACGCCTGCTGTTATTCCCGGATAACCCAGCTTCAACGAAATTTTATTTCCCCCAGGCAAATCGTAGTTCATAGTAATGGAGTGATCGCAGGAAGAACTGGAAATACCAGGTTTAAAATACCCATAATAGATCACTTCCTTATCAACGGTAACCGCAAAAGGGGCACCACTAATAAATGTTTTAGCTTTTTGAATACCGTTGTTGGTGAGTTCAAACGTGTATTCTGATTTGGAATAGGCAACAATATCGTCGTTACGAATGGCAGGTGCATCCTGTAAAATAGCTGTGGCTGCATCTACCTGGCATTTACCTGTCACCGGCTGGTAGGTTTTCAGCAGGTAAATTTCCACCTCTTCACCGGCTGATGCGTTCTTCTTACAGGAGAAAGAAAATACACTAATACTAACAAGTAAAATAACATACTTCATAAGTTGCATTTACGGGGATTGAAGGGAAAACAAGGCTTATCGTTGCACGAAGCAGAAATGGGAAAGGCACGTTTTCGATACTAATTATTGGCTGTAATATTTAGATGCCCGCCAGATTTTACGGTCATGGTTGCACCATTATTCAACGTAAGGCTGTAACAGGTACTGGCAGGACTGGTAATTTCCGGCATAAATGGTACACCACTGTTTACAACCACTTTGGTGCATTCCGAAGGTATAAAGTTAAGCGACCAGTTGGTTGCTGTGTTCCAGTTTGCGGAGTTTCCTAACCATACATTATCCGGACCTGAGAGCACACAGGAGGCAGTGCCTTTGATGGCAAAGTCAAAAACGCTTTCATCACAATCATTATTATTGATATGAACCCTGGCATTTTTTACCCCTATGCTGGTTGGTGAAAAACTGATGGTAAACGTTTTAGAACTATCTGCAACAAGACTAACAGGGAAATTGATTCCGCTTCTGATAAAAGCGGCCGAGTCGGTACCATTTATAGTAATGTTAGTGATGATAAGCACACCGGTGCCGGTATTTTGAATAGTAAAAGTGCGGACTAAGTTGCTGCCGGACGTAATCGTTCCAAAATCAGTATGATTGATAGTGGCAGGGATCGTATCCCCATCCGCAATGAGCATATTGTTCCCTTGTACGCTGATTTCGTTAGCGTTTCCCAAACAAATAACCACCGTACTTTCGGCATAGCCAAGTAGCGCAATATCCAGCCTGCCATCGCTGTTGAAATCACCTGTTGCCAGTTGTTCCGGCCGATCGACGGTCAAAGGTGTATCATCCTGCCTGCTGAAGTTGCCTGCTCCATTGCCTAGAAGGATGAAAAAGTTATTGGAACCACCTGCAATGGCCAGATCGGGTTTCCCATCCCCGTTAAAATCGCCGGCAACTAGGGATCTGGAATAGGGATACGTCGGTACAGTAACATTGCCTGTAAAGTTCCCAAGACCATTCCCTAAAAAGATTGATATATTATTACTATTATAATTCGCTACTGCCAGGTCCTGTTTTCCATCCCCGTTAAAATCACTTACTGCAATATCGGAAGGGCTCAACCCAAAGCCTACAGGCAAAATTGAAAAATCGCCGGCTGCATTCTGCAACAGAATAGAAACTGCATTTGCATTGGCCATAGCAAGGTCAAGCCTGCCATCATTATTAAAATCTCCGGTTACAATAGTAAAAGGATTGGCGGGCAAGATTGAAGCTAAGTAAAAGCCGCCGGCACCATCTCCATACCAGATATATAGTTGATAGTTACATACAGCAAAATCAGCCTTGCCGTCACTATTAAAATCTCCCACCACAATATCTGTTGAGGGGAACTGTAACACAACATCAGGCATTTCAGTAAATCCGCCGGTACCATCCCCCAACCGGATGCAAATATTATTACTGGATACATGGGTTATTATAAGGTCTTGTTTTCCATCCCCGTTAAAATCGCCGATGGCCAGCGATCCCGGGTTGTATCCTACATTCACATTTGCAGCTGTGGTAAAACCTCCTGCTCCATCACCCAGGCGGATGGATACATTGTTCCCCCACCAATCCGCGGTTGCCAAATCCTGCCTGCCGTCCCCATTAAAGTCGCCGATCGCCACAAATACAGAAATACTACCTGTATATACCTGGGTAGTTTCGGTAAAAGAACCCTGGCTACAGGGCGGGTTGGTGACCTTAACATACAATGAAGTGGTGGTGGTCAATCTGCCGTTAAATGCTTTCACAATTACCTGGTAAGTACCTGCAGGATGAGCATTGGTTACCGTTAGTTTGCCTGTAACGGGATTTACATGCAATAGGCCTTTAAAGTTGGGTGTACTGAAGGCTGTAATACTTGTAGTATTGATTGGGATGGTGACTGGTGTAATGCTGGTAACAGCACCGGTGGCAATTATACTTGTATCAGCGTAAGCCCCCAGTGTTGGAATGACCCCGGTACCCTGTATAGCAAAATCGTATATCGGTTCGTCACAATTATCACTTAATATATTTACCGTGGCCATTTTTAGCCCGGCACTTGTGGGCGCAAAAGTGATGGTAAAAGTAGCAGCAGCTCCTGGCAAGATGGTACCAGGCAAATAGATGCCTTCCCAGAAGAACATATAACTTGTACTGTTCACGGTAATATCGCTGATACTCAAATTAACAGCACCGTTGTTTTGGACGGTATAACTCCGGGTGACGATACCGCCATTTCCAAGGTCTGTACTATCAGCCGAATCCGGCGTACTATCCCCGTTAGCTATGATCGTATTATTGCCTTTCACCGTTATTTTGTTGGTATTACCCGTACGGATGGCAACTGTACTGTTATTACAACCGACGGCCAGGTCTTGCCTACCATCGTTATTAAAGTCGCCTACTGCCATGCAGCCCGGGGAAATAGTGAAAGTCGCCCTACCGGTCCAGTTAAATCCGCCTGTGCCGTCCCCTGCATAAATGGTCAGTACATTAGCTGAGTTATTGACTGTTGCAATGTCCTGTTTGCCATCTCCATTAAAATCGCCAATCGCAATGTGGGAGGAGTAGGTTTGCAAGGCAATATCCGGTACTGAGGTAAAATACCCGGTACCAGTACCTAAACGAATACTAATACGGTTACCTTGTAATGAGGACAAGGCTACATCCTGGTGACCATCCCCATTAAAATCTCCAAGCGCTAATGAAGAAGCAGGATAAGCAACCAGGTCTGCTGTTGCAGTAAAATTACCCATTCCATCTCCCAGACGTACAATGGTTAAAGTGCTGTTGGAATTGGCTGTGGCAAAATCCGGTTTCCCATCTTCATTAAAATCTGCTGCAATAATTTTCACCGGGCTGTTACCTACACTTATTTCAGTTGTTCCGCTAAAGCTTCCCTGCCCATTGCCTAAACGGATAGAAACGGTATTGGTAGTATTATTGGCAACTGCAATATCGGGCCGGCCATCATCATTAAAATCTGCAATAACAATTGCTTGCGGATAACCGGGAACGCTGAAATTAGTGGAGTCGCTAAATGCCCCGGAACCACTGCCCAGACGAATTGATACGGTCTTACTCAGGAAGTTTGTAACGGCAATATCCTGAAAACCATCCCCGTTGACATCTCCGATTGCTACGTCTGTTGGTTGATCGCCGGTAGCTAAAGTAGTGGTGCCGGCAAAATCACCAACACCATTGCCAAAACGAATGGAGATATTATCAGTAGCGGCATTGGTGGTAACCAAATCCTGTTTGCCATCCCGGTCGAAATCCGCAATAGCTACAGCAGATGGAGTGCTTTCCACAGGCATTTGTGCAGTACCACTGAATAAACCTTGGCTACATAAGTTGGTGTTTACCGTCAATATACACGTAGCCGTTATTGAACTTACTCCATTGAATGCTGTAAGTAAAATGGTATAGGTGCCGGCGGGATGTGCATTGGTAATCGTTAAAATACCGGTTGTTGGGTTTACCTGAAGCAGACCCTTAAAACTGGTACTCGTATAAGCGGTAATACTGGTTGTGTTTGCAGGTGCTACGGAAGGTATTACGCTTGCATTACCACTGGCGGTTGCAATAATGGTGGAGGGGTATGTGCCTAAAACAGGTGCTTGTGCAAAAAGGGACTTGAAAGTAAGGATGAGGAATGCAACGAGAAGAAATACTTGTTTCAAAGTAAATTTGGATTTAGCGTTTTTGAATTTCTTGCCTTTTAAGCAGTGGTATTTTGCAATACATACTGCCTAAAATAATAACCGGTTTCATATACATGACTGCACAACGCATAGAAAAGTTGCACAGCGTAATACAAACTGTAATTGGGTTGCGTTAGGTACTATTACATCCTTGCCTTCCAAACTGCCTCCGGCACATTCAGCAAATGGCCGATGTACCGGGCCTCTACAAACAGGTAATCACTCAGCCGGTTCAGGTATTTTATCACTAAGGGGTCCACCGTCAGTTCAGCCTGCTGCATGGCTACACACAGGCGTTCGGCACGGCGGCATACGCAACGGCAAATATGTGCCTGGCTGATACTCAGGTGCCCACCGGGTAGTATAAAATGTTTCATTTCCGGCAGGGTTTCGTTCATGCGGTCCATTTCCTGTTCCAGTAATTCCACATCCCGTTCGTGCAGGTCAGGTATTTCCATTTTTGTTCCCTTTTCCGGATCAACGGCTAAGGATGAACCAATGGTAAAAAGGCGGTCCTGGATTTCTTTGAGTACGGATTTGACTGGTTCATCGGTTAGGTAATCACTGAGCAAACCAATATGGCTGTTCAGTTCGTCCACAGTGCCATAAGTATCAATCCGGATATGGCTTTTGGGAACTTTGGTACCGCCGATTAATGAGGTGTATCCGGAATCACCGGTTTTGGTGTAAATTTTTTGGGACATAAATTACCTTTATCTACAGTAAATGTGAGACCTGATTCTGATATAAAGAAAATTGCTTTGACCAGATACTATCGCCACAAGCGTTATAAACGAAAAGCAGCAATAGATAAATAATCTTTTGCTGCTACAAACAGACAGATATGGCATCTTTATTTGTTGATAAACACAGGATAAATATCATCAGCAATATAACCGGTCAGCGGTGTTTGCAGTTGCCCTTCTGGTTTCATAATATATATTTCTGACGAAACATTCAAATTCCTGTTTGATGAGAAAAGGATATAATTACCATCCTTTGTCCAGGCCGGGCTTTCGTCTCTTAAAGGCGTATCTGTCAGTCTTTTATTTCCTGTTCCATTTGCGTTCATTACGAAAATGTCCGGGCTTCCATTTTCATAGGAGACATAAGCTAATCTTTTGCTGTCCGGCGACCAAACAGGTCCGTAATTTCCATCTCTTGGGTAACTTATATCAATCCAGGATGGGGAAACGGTAAAAGTCAATTGCTTCAAACCGCTGCCATTTACATTCATTACAAAAATTTGCGAACCGTTCTGGTCATTAGAAGTAACTGAAATTTTACTTCCATCCGGTGAAATTTGCGGGTCGCTGAAAGATTTATTAGCAGGCGTTAATAATTGCTTATTGCTGCCATCAATATTCATTTTATAAATACCGGACCAATTATAATTAACAGCCGAGGAAAAAATAATCGTATTATCAGAGAGATATTTTGGGGAAAAATTATTCTCCTGATTCGTTAATTTTAATTCGTTGCCCCCGTTTACATCAATGGTATAAATATGATTGTCGTAAGAGGTAAGGTCGTCATTTTTCACAAAAATGATTTTACGATCATCCGGGGACCAGGAAGGGCTGCCACAAAATTGTTTTGCTTTTGCTAACAGCTTTTCATTTTGTCCGTCTGTGTCAATCACGTATAAGTTATAGTAAAAATTTTCGAGCGTTGTAAATGCTATTTTCAGTCCTTTATTAGAAAGTACCGGCGGAGCACAGCGTACCAAATGGTTAGATACGGCCCGCTGGTTAGTACCATCTGTATTCATTAAAAACATCTGCCAATCGGCGCTATTAGGAATTCTTCTTGAGATGAACAGAATTTCTCCTGAAGTATTTATAGGTTTCATGTCAACGATATTATCCTTATGGCATGATGATAAAATAACAAGCAGAAAAAAACAACATTTTTTCATATGGATGTTTTATAACTTGACGAAGACGGTCAGGTAATCGTTGCATGGGAGGCACGATAACAATATAAATGCAGGTTTACCTGTTATAATTTCTCCTTCACTAAGTTAAGTGAATCATTTTTATTGATTGGTTCGTTTACACCATCTCCATTTTTTTTCGCTTATCGCTTTCAATTATTCCATCCCGCAGACGCACAATGCGGTGGGCATTTTCGGCAATGTCCTCTTCATGTGTTACCAGTACCACGGTATTACCGCCTGCCTGTATGGCACCAAAAATAGCCATAATTTCAACGGAGGTTTTACTGTCGAGGTTTCCGGTAGGTTCGTCGGCCAGAATAATGGCGGGATCATTTACCAGGGCACGGGCAATGGCTACCCGCTGACTTTGACCCCCGCTTAGTTCATTGGGTTTGTGGTGGCTGCGGTCAGCCAGGCCCACTTTTTCCAGCATGGCTAATGCCTTTTCCATCCGCAGCTTCCGGCCAATACCAGCATAAATAAGCGGCAGGGCTACATTTTCGGCAGCGGTAAGCCGGGGCAGTAAATTGAATTGTTGAAATACAAATCCGATTTCCTTATTCCGTACCAATGCCAGATCATCGTCGGGCATGCGGCTTACATCTTTATCATTCAGCACGTACCTGCCGCCGCTTGGCGAATCCAGGCAACCTAAAATATTCATGAGCGTACTTTTGCCCGAACCGGACGGCCCCATCAGCGCTACGTATTCATTTTTATGAATGTCCAGCGAAATGCCTTTTAACACTGGTAGTTCCTGGCTGCCCAAAAAGTAGCTTTTGAGAATGTCTTCGAGATGGATGATGCCTTGCATAAATAAAGTTGGGAAGTCGGAAAGTCTGTAAGACCGGAAGAAGCAACTTCAAAAATAACGTTCAAATATTATTATCCACAATTGGCGGCCTTACCTTGAAGGATTTGAGAATCCTTTAAGCATCGGGCGATTTATCTAATACCTGTGCACATTATAAATGCTTGAAGGGATTTGAGAACCCTTCAGGCATCGGGTTATTTATTTAACACCTTCGGTACCAGGAAAAATTCTTCATTGTGATGTGCAGCATTCTGAAGGGCTTCTTCTCTTGGAATGGACCCCTGCAACTCGTCGTCCCGCAAACGGTTCATTTCATAGCTCATATGGCGGAGCGGTTCTACACCAGTAGTATCCAGTTCCTGTAGTTTCTCTACAAATCCAATCATTTTTTCCAGGTCCTGCCGGATGGCTTCTTTTTCCTCTCCTTCAAAACGCAGGTAACTCAGATGTGCCAGGTGATCAATCAGTTCGTTGGTTACAGTCATCGTGTTTTTGCATCAGTATTTAAAATGTACCGGTTTACAAAGAAAAGTAAATGGCAGAAGGAAACGAAGAAAACGAATAATTGATACAGGATAGCTAACAGGCATGGCCCTGAACTTTTAATTTGCTTTGATCGATCAAACACCTATCGCTCCAACTGAAAGCCCGGATCAAGGGCGGGCCGTTTACTGGTATTGGCCACCTTCCAGCCGGTACGGTACATCCATTCGGCCATGCGGCGCAGTTTGGATATATTGATAATTTTTGGTTCATCCATGGGTGTATGATATAGCGGATGCAGCAGCGTACTATAAAAAATGGCAGGATAACCCGCACGGGCGTAGGATAAATGATCGCTGCGAAAATACCAGCCTTCCACATGTGTTACCTTATCCCACAGCGTATCCAACTTAAACTTTGGTCCTTCAGTATTGGCTTCCAATGCCATTGCTACTAAATCAGGCGAATTGCGGTGCGGCTGCTGCATCCCCAATAATGCTGCACTGTCCGGACTGTTATAGCCAATCATATCGCCATTTAGCACCGCTACAACCGATGCTTTTGGAACCGTAGGATGCACAGCAAACCACTTTGAACCCAGCAATCCCCGCTCCTCGGCGCCGTGCCAAACAAATAAAGCAGAACGCCTGCCGGGTGCTTTTTTAAATGCACGGGCGATTGCCATTAATGCTACGTTCACAGAGGCATTATCATCGGCGCCATTATAAATACTATCGCTGCCATAAGGCTGGCGTACACCATCATGGTCAATATGGCCGCTGTATAGTACGTATTCTTTTTTCAATGCTGCATCTGTTCCATCTATTTCTCCGATAATATTTACGGAAGGATAATCAAACGTTTCTACGGCAATGTTTACAGTAAGCATAACGCCATTGGATTGCTCCCCGTTGATTACCCCGCTGTGCAGCCAGATAACGGGCACTTTTGCAGTAACCATTGCATTGGGGCCGCCTTCAATATCATACAGGCCACGGCTCAATGCAGGCACTACTTCCTTCCAGCTTCGCTCCCCCATTTCATCCGCTATAAAGATGATGGCAGCAGCTCCCCGTTTCAGTAAATCAGCACTATACTTACGCAATACGTAACCGGGGTAGCGGCGTTCCGGAAGCGATACCTGTAAATTAATTCCTTCCTGCGACATCTGCACGGCTACTGCTTTTCCCTTCAGATCTAATTTGTCCAGTTCCGCCGTGCCGGCCATTCCTGCAAAAACAACCGGCGCTGAAATGTTAGCAGGCGCTGTTTGGGCAACCAGCACCGCCTTCCATAATTGTAGGGATTTACCACCTATGCTAATACTACTGGCAGGGCTAACCCGGTTACGCTTCATGGTAAAAAACTGAAAGTAAGTACCATCATCTCCGGCAGGTTTTAGTCCTTCAGTACGCAGCTTTTCAGCCCACCATACAGCGGCTTTCAGTTCATCCAACGTACCTGCTTCCCGGCCCCGGAAATGATCACCGGCCATTTCGTATAAATCCGTTTTTAAATCTTTTTCAGTAATGGCAGCGATAGCGATGGCCGGAGGATTACTAAATGTATTGGTTTTACCAGTTTGTGTAAAAGCAGGAGTACTACTGATGAGGAGAAAAAAGACGAAGGCATTTTTCATGTGTGCATTTTTTTACTGATTAGTGACGACAGACCATAGACGACAGTTCACTAATGACTTCCAACTAATAGCTGTCAACTGACCACAGACTAATAATAATTGCTGACTGCTTATTTATTGTATTCACTTGTATTCCTATTGACTACCGACTAATGACTGCCGCCTAATGACTGCCGACTAATGACTGCCGGCTAATGACTTATTTTACCAATTCCCCAATGCTTTTTACGGCCAGCGGGTGATACCCTGCTTTTGCTTTTTGGTAAATGCTTTTGGCCCAAACTTTCCCTGCAGTTGTTTGAATCATTTGCCTGTACACCGGCAGCAAAAATTTCCTGCGGCCCACATTTATTAAAAACTGCTCCGTACGGCTATAAGCCGGCTGGTATTGGTGTTCCACTGCCATCGTGTACCATACACATTGTATTTCGGCGTTATTGCTTTGGGTAAAATGGAATTCCGGATCCAGCATTGCCATGGCTAATGTTGATACACTATCTGGCAGGTGCCGCAAAAAATACAGTAATGCATTGGTTGATCTTATTTTCTTTGACAGGCCGGCAACTGTTTTTGTATGCGTAAAATTGGCAATTAATGAATCAATGCCGGCAAATACCGGTGATGAAACAACCGGTATATTAGCAGGAATACCCGGCCTGTACAGCCATTCATTTATTTTTAGTTTGTCAATGCGTGCCTGGTCGTTATGAAGTAACTTACCGGTAAGATAAGTGGCAAAGGTTTCTGTGGTTTGCGATTGAAAAGCATGGGTATCAAACCAGCCTTTCAGAAAGCTATCTAATGCAGGGCGGCCCACAGCCTCTTCCAGCATCCGCAAAAAAGCATACCCTTTTTCGTAAGGTATATCGCTGCCGGCATCATCCGGGTTTCGGCCCCCGAAATCGCTTTTTAGCTTTGTATCGTTACTGGTAGCGCCTAATGTTTTTACAGCTTCTTCCAAATCCTGCCGGCCCAGCACTTCCTGCATCGTTGCCTCTTCCTTTCCGTATAGTGCTTCCACAATTCGGCGCTCGAAATAATCGGTAAACCCTTCATTCAGCCACATATCATTCCAGGTAGCATTGGTTACCAGGTTACCGCTCCAGCTATGTGCCAGTTCATGCGCTACCAGGCTTACTAACGACCGGTCGCCGGCCAGCACGGTAGGTGTAGCAAACGTAAGGTTCGGGTTTTCCATACCACCAAAAGGGAAGCTTGGTGGCAATACCAGAACATCGTAACGGCCCCAGCGATATGGGCCATATAGTTTTTCCGCAGTCGTCACCATTTTGCCCATATCGGCAAATTCCCAGGCGGCTTTTGGCAACACGGCTGGTTCGGCGTACACACCCGTCCGGTTGTCAACTGCGCTAAATTGGAGGTCACCAACGGATAAGGCCAGCAGGTATGATGGAATGGGATGCATTTGCTGAAATCGATAGATGCCACTATCATTTTTCTGCTGTGGATTATTAGCGGCGCTCATCAGGGCCAGCATGCCTTTGGGCACATGTACTGTAGCATTGTAGGTGATACGAACACCCGGCCCATCCTGGCAGGGTACCCAGGTACGTGCAAGAATACTTTCGCTTTGGCTAAAAAGAAAGGGCAATTTTTTTCCGGCAGTTTGAGGTGGTGTAAGCCATTGCAGCGCAGTGGCCCCGCTGGTAGTGTGGTAATAAATAGTTACCTGTTTGGTAGTTGATTCAATCGGTACATGCAAAGCCTGGCCTAAAATACTATCGGCTTTGTCCAGCTTAAATTCTACCGGTTTTCTATTGGTATCTATTGTAATGCTATCAATAACAAGCGAGTTGTCATCAAAAATTATTTCGTTCCCTTTAGAGATATTGTCAATCGTCCAGATGGCTTTTCCACTTATTTGCTGCTTACTGAAATCAACCGTTAAGTCGAGGTTTACATGCTTTGCAATAACTGCTGAAGGGTTGGCAAAGGAATGCGGATCTTTTATGGGGCTGGTACTATCGTTAGCTGTATTTGTTGACGAATGTTGTCCGCAACCAACAGCCAGCATCATCAAAAGGAAGAGCAGCCTGGTCATAGGTGGTTGCTTTTAAACAAATGAGTACATTGTATCAGGGCCTGCCCCATCATTGTCAACAGGAGATATTGCAGATAGAAAAAGATAGATATAAGCCTGATTGCAAAATTTAGTCTATCCTATCTTTTTTTGCAGGAGGGTTTATACCTCGACAGCCGTAGCCGTTACAGCCGCCTTGTTTTTGCCCCGGTTACTCCTTGCCGTTCTTGAAAAAACGGAAATATTCCGGTTAAACAAAAACTGAAAAAGCAACCTGGTGTATGACCGGTGAGCGCCTAACGATTCGTAATGCTGATTGGCCAACTGTTTTAGTTTAGGCAACTTGTTCCAGGGAACAGACGGAAAGTCGTGATGCTCGTTGTGAAAGCCTACATTTAAGTTCACAACATTCAATGGCCCGTAATAACTTTTAGTTTCCTGGTGATCGCCATGGGTTAAGAAATGTTCCTGTATCCACCGGGCACCCAAAGGATGCAGGCCTACCGAAAAGAAAAGGCTGAGCACCAAAAAAATCAACGCCTTTACCCCAAACAGCCAAACAATTGCTGCTGTAAAAACAACCTGTACTATCAGGTTCACAATCGTCCAACTGTCAATCAATTTAATCTCCTTTAACCTTGCCGGACGGATAGATTGAAATATCGGATAAAACAGCAGCCACAATGCTTTACCTGCCGTTGAATTATTAATCAGTTTTGCTTCCCACCGATATGGCATGTCGGCATCCAATTCTTCTACGCCCTGGTAAGAGTGGTGCTTTAAATGATACTTGGTAAAAGAAACGGCACTGGGAAAAATCATTGGCAAATTTGCCAGAATGCTGCTGAGTATATTCAGCGTACGACTTTTAAAAACCAGGTTATGCGAACATTCGTGAATACAAACATAGAGGGTATGGCAGGCAAAAGCGCCAATAAAGTAGGCTGCTGCCAGGCTCCACCACCATGAGATATCTTTTAATACCCCTGCCAAAACAATCTGTATAGAAACGCAAAGTACAATAATGAGAATCGTGTAAGGGTTACGGCCAATTAATGCCCGGATTTCCGGGTGCTGCTTTATAATTGTTTTGGTTCGGAGCTTATGCGGTTCGCCCTCATCGGACCAGGTAAAACTTGTTTTTTTACTCATTAAAATATCTTTAGCAGAACCGGAAAGATAAGCATACAACCTTTTACCTGTATCGTTCATTCCAAAAATGCGTTAGAATCTCTTGATTTTTACCATTTTATATTTTTATTGCTCTTTATGGCAACCATGTGCCAAACAACAAATACGCACCAATATTGTATATCCGGTAAGAACGAAAACCGGGCATATCAATTAAGGAAAATGTTGAAAACGGAATAAAAAGTTTAAAAACCGGAGGGAGTAGAAAGTGTAATCCAAAAAAAGGAACGGTAGCTGACTTGTGTTTGGCTGACGTTGTTATTTATGAGCCTGTTTAGTGTTTTAACAGACAACCAGATGAGCAACCCGTTTTTCGGACTGCAGCCGGCGTAACATATAGGTGGGAGAATACAATGTAACCACATAAGCCCATCCGCCCCGGCAGGCACATAGAAATACACGTGTGGGAATACAAAGAGCACAGCAGGTAACCTAAGCCTTGCGTTTGATTGCTTATTTCTACAATAATTTTGGATGAGTATTGCTGTGTTCTTATGTGCCTACCGTGTCCGCCTGGGCGGATGTGCCTATGTGGTTCAAAAATGTATTTGCATTTCTATCCCGGTTAGGGTTTTATACAACTTGTGCCTGTGCGGCTGATTATAGCTACTGACGGCTTCCGCTTATTAAAATACTTACCAGACTTATATTTGAGACAATTGCCGTATTTAGAATGGTAATTCTTAATTTTTATGTGTTTTTACAAATAGTAATCGCCAAAGCAGAAATGTATCTTACTTTTTCGAGATACTAAGTGTGCCAGGAGTAAGGTATTATAATTACTTTTTACTTATCTATCCAAATGACCGAATTCCCGGTACCAAATTCATTCTGCTCCCAATTCTTGTTGTTGGGATCGGTTATCCACTTGCCATCTACAATATATTTATACTTGTGCTTGCCGGCAGCTAGATAAACACTGCATATCCACTCATCCCCTTTTTTCTGCATCGCATGTGTATCGGGTGACCAGTTGTTAAAATCGCCGGCCAGAAATACAGTTCTGGCATTGACTATGCCTTTGAACCGGAAAGTGTAATTGGCGCCAATAGTCAGGTACGAATTAGTTTGTCCGTTCAGGGTTGCGGTCAGCGGGTTCACAGGATCTAAGATCCAGGTACCATCTACCATAAATTTGTATTGGTAATTTCCTGCGCCAAGGGTGTATGGCAATTCCCAGCCGGTAGCTGTTTTTTTCATATACAGCTCATCTTTCCGCCAGCCATTAAATGAGCCAGATAAAATGATTTGCCGGGCATTGGCAAACCCGTTTAAAACAAACTGATATGGCTTGCCTATCCTGACAACGGAATTATAGCCACCATTTCCGTCAGGTAATTTGTCAAACTTATCGGTATCTGTGTAGTATACTTTATCAATCAGGTATTTATAGGTATGTGTGCCATTGGCCAGGTACATCGGTAACGTCCAGCCGGTCTCTGTTTTTTTCATAAACAGTTCGCCCTTTTGCCAATTATTGAAACTGCCAATTACATATGCCGTTTGGGCTTCCACAAGCCCATTAAATTCAAATAAAAAATTGGTTTTGAAATACACGGAATTCGTATTACCCTGTCCGTCATTTTCCCGCAGGTAATTGTCGTCATCTATTATCCAATCGCCATCGCTTATAAATTTGTACCAGTATTTACCAGGGGTTAGTTTTACAGCAGCTATCCATCCGCTGTCTGTTTTTTTCATATGCAGGCCATTCGGCGAAAAGTTGTTAAAACTACCGGCCAGTGTAACGCTGCCTGCTGACAGGTGACCGCGTAAATAAAAAAGAACAACAGAATCTTTTACAGCAAAAGGATATTTATTGCGGAACCTGTTACGGCCGTACAGTATCCCATTTCCGGTAGCCGGAAAGCGTTCTGCAATGGAAAGATCTTTACCCGTAAACACCATATTATCAGCCGGGTTATTCACACTACTGAAACCACTCAACACCTTTGTAATAGCCAGTATTTTGTCATTATTAATTCTAACTTTCCAACCCAGGCTTTTTAGCGTATCAGTTCTATTGGTTTTAAATACATTGTGGAGATCCAGTTCTTTTAAATCATATTTTGTAATGAATTGATCCAACAGATCACTGTTCACATTTTTATTGATTTCGACGACGAATTCGTTGTTTTTAAATTCACATTTTCCGGCCGGCAATTGGGCAAGCGATAACAAACAAATACTTACGGGCAGCAAAGCCAGGCAGCTCCGCAGTACACCCTTTTGTATATGCCTTTTTATTTCCATAAATACAGTTGCCTTTTTATAAAACTGAGCCCGACTTTATTACCTGATAGAAAATCAAACCCCAATATGCCATCAATGCAGCATACTTCCGAAATACAGGCACTTTCAAGATTGGTGATTACAAAAGGGAGCGATGGCAGTGCCTGCCCGCCGACCTTCAAGTTGCTTAAATTTCCATAGAGTGCCTCCACTGCTTTGTTACCCGTTCCTACTACTTTTGTACGCCCGGTAATGGTCATACTTTCAAAAACCTTGTTGGGCAGGCGGCTGTCCAGTATATTCGATTCCGCACCGGTATCCAGAAAAAATTTCATTTTGCGTTCACCCAGTTTCACGTATGCAATGATCTTATTATCTATGATATCAAAATCCACCACCTTGCATGTTGCAGGATCCGGCATGCTGCTTTTGTAGGTACTGCTTTCCTTTTTGGTGATACGGTGCAAATGAATCAAACTTTGCTCATAGTCAATGATCATTTCACAATCCCTGAAAAAAGAGACACCAATCAATCCAAGAATTTTTATTCCCTTTCTATCTTCGATGTGGCCAAGGCTGATCATATCTGCATCCGTCATTTTGTAATCCGTACCGCCAAAACTGAACTTACGTACGGTTGTTTGTACGGCGCCTGTTACGGCCCCGGAAACACTGCCCCTGTCTTCGGCCTCCCTGCGTGGATATTGCCTGAAATAAGTAAGATTGAGAACCAGTCCCGGTGCACCGGTATCCAATATAAAGTTGCCTGTGGAAGTGTCCGCAGTTGCCTGTATAATAATCAGGTTGCCCACCCGGTTAAATGGAATTGACTGTGTATTGGGTTGTAATATAGCCGGTTCGATTACGCCGGTACCAGCTACCCCGGGTTTATGTAAAACAGGAACACTTACTGCCTCTGCTATTGTTTGCGCCCCTGCCTGTTGCAGGAAAAGCAGGAACAATAAAACAGGCAGGCAGCGCATAAGAAGCCTTATTAAGGTTGATAAAGTTAATGGTTGCCAAGTTTGCCGGTTTACCGTTTATATAATTCCCTAAAAATAAAAGCTGCGAACTGCACACGATAATTATTATGGAGTTGTCGTTTCATGCAAATCTATCAGTCGGCATAACCCTTTACTTTTGGCCGCATGAGTTTTTTGGAAGTGAACCGCATTAGCAGGCAACAGGAGGGCGTTGATATTATAAAGCAAATTAGTTTTACCCAGCAACCGTTTCAAAAAATTGCCATTGCAGGCGAAACCGGATCGGGAAAAAGTACCTTACTTAAAATAGTAGCGGGACTGGTGCAACCACATGCAGGCGAAGTGCGGTTTGAGAACATACGGGTACAAGGACCTGCAGAAAAACTGATACCCGGCCATCCCGGTATTGCTTATCTATCGCAGCAGTACGAGCTGCCTAAATTTTTATCGGTTGCCCAGGTGTTGGAATATGCCAGTAAACTTCCGGAACAAGTTGCACAGCAGTTGTACGAGTTATGCCGCATTACGCATTTATTAAAGCGTAACACCAATCAGCTTTCCGGCGGCGAGCAGCAGCGGATTGCCCTGGCCCGGTTGCTTTCCGGTTCTCCCAGGCTGCTGCTGCTGGATGAACCTTTTTCCAACCTGGATATGATTCATAAAAACATCCTGAAACGGGTGATCGGGGATGTGAGCGAACAGTTGAATATTACCTGTATGCTGGTATCACATGATCCTCTGGACACGCTTTCCTGGGCAGATGAAATGATTATACTGAAAGATGGCGAAATAGTGCAGCGGGGAACACCGGAGGAGGTATACAGGCGTCCGGTAAGCGAATATGCTGCTGCCCTTCTTGGCAAATACAACTTGCTGAGCCCGGCTTTGTCTGCGGCTTTTTCGGCATTGGGCAATGCCAGCACCGGTGGCAAGCAATTGCTTATCCGCCCGGAACAATTTACCATGTCAGTTCACAAAATTCGCGGCCTGCAAGCAGTAGTCAGGGAAATTTTCTTTGCAGGCGGTACCTATGAGTACGACTTAATGTTGGGGGATGAAGTAATTACCGTGCGAACAGCCGGCAGTAATATACCCAAAGGTGCAACTGTGCACGTATATGTTTCACCGGGGGGTGTTTGGGGCATCTAATCAGGTAAAGACAACTATTATTAAGATAACTTTACCTATAAACACAGTATGCTTTCGCCGGGTGCAGGCTGTTGTAAATGTTAAGATTACAATACCATTTGACAGGAAACCCCTACCTTCATCAAAATCATAATAAAATAAGTTAAATGACAAACGAACAGGTTGAAAAAGTACTTGCGCCTACTTCCTTTACTAAACTAGTAAATATCAGTTTTAAAACACGCAACAACCTCCGGGGCATGTTTATTCAAACCAAAGATTACGAAGATCTTAAAGCCAAAAATTTCTGGCGGGTAATTGCTGAAAGCCGGATTGAAGATTGGAAAAAAACAAATGATATGGGTCTTGGCCGTATTTACAGCGGTTCAGATTTTACCAAACTTACTGTTTTACCATAAACATTTCTTATTACTTAACATAGGTTTCATCTGTTAGTGCTGCAAATAATTTTCTAAATCTTGTAGCACGTAATGCTATACCTGCTAATGTAGGTTTGCACAGTAAGCTGTTGCATAAACGGATGAAAGTAGAGGCCTATGAAGTTTAGTTTTCATCCTCCTGATTAGAGGTAGAATGGTTCGGAACTGTTATGACAGGGTACCGGTTTGTAATTTTTGTATTACATAGGACAGGTTCAAATAGAATCTTTGTACTTTTGTGTTCAGTTTACCACGAACATTTACTTTTAATGATTAGCCCGGCAAAGCCGGACATTAACCAATTCATCAGAAAATATGGCCAGATCCCAGGAAACATTTAGTAAAAAGGAAAACGAGAAAAAACGGCAGCAGAAAAAAAGAGACAAGGCAGAAAAGAAAGAAGAACGGCAGGCAAATTCTAAAAAAGGGCAGAGCCTGGAAGATCAGATGGCTTACCTGGATGAGAATGGAAACCTATCATCCACTCCACCGGATCCAAAGAAGAAGAAACAATTCAAGGCAGAAGATATACAAATTGGTACTCCCAGGCAGGAGCCGGGTGATCCGATGGATGCCTTCCGCAAAGGCGTCATTACTTTCTTTAATGAATCAAAAGGTTATGGGTTCATTAAAGATTCGCAAACCCAGGAAAGTATATTCGTGCACATCAACGACCTGTCGGGCCCGGTAAAAGAAAGAGATGCAGTAGCGTTTGAAGTAGAAAATGGCCAGAAAGGGCCCAATGCCGTACGGGTGAAAAAAGTGTAATACGACATTAGCACAAGACCTGTTTCAGGCTATTGATTTATATCATTTGTTATGTGGTCAGCCCCCGGTTTATTGCTATCGCCATTATCCAGGTAATTATATCAGTTTTAGCACTTTACATCATCATTCGTGCAGCAACCAAATCAAAGAGCATTTATCATGAACAAACAAGTTAGGTAAAGCATGTATCTGGAAGCTATTGCGAAAAACAGGGGATTACTGATGAAGAATTGAATGCTATTAATAAGGAAATAAGCAAATTGTAAATTTTATTCTATTGGTACGGTACTTTCCGTACCATTTTTATGTAAACTCCTTTCCCGGATGGTATTGTATTTCCATATGCTTCACTACGTCTTCTCTATAAATAAGAATATCTTAAAATTCCCTTTAATATACTTTCATACCTGACTTGTAAAATAAGGTAAGATTGACAAGCTATTGATTGCTACGTGTGCCGTATCTTTTGTTGTTCAGTTTTCTCCTGTTGAAACAAATTTACTGATAACAATACCGATCAACACAACAGAATAAAAATGACCGATAATTTCCATCAGTGCGGTTAGTAGTTTGGCGTAGTATAAAGCCGGAGTAATATCCCCAAAGCCAATACTGGTTATCGTAATGCTGCTAAAGTAAACGAGGTCATTGTAAATAGCAGAATTGTGAGTTATGTCAATGCCCTTGAATGATGCCTGGTCTTGATAATAGCATAATTCAAAAAGAAAAGTTGAAACCTCTATCAGCAGAAAATAACCACAGGCAGCAGCCGAAATCAGGTCAATATTGATATATCCCGGTTTAACGGGGAATGCTATTATTTCTGAAAAACTAAAAAGAAGAAAACAACATATACCACACTCGGAAGCAGAAAATAAATGGGGCTGTGTCTGAAATAATGAGCATCCAGCGGTAATAGCAGCACCGGCAGAAATAAACTGTTCTGAAGATTTTTTTTCCGCCTTTTCTTTCCAGTAAAAACCCCAAAGCCAGCCAGCCCCAATATAATCATATTCATGGGCCATATAATAGTCTGGATAAAAACATATTACGGATAAAAATTCCACCAAACAAATGCAATATTAATCCGGTCAGCAATAAATTGTATTTGTGTCTGTGCAGGAATTGTATTAGCATCATTTAATTTTACAGTTCTCAATGCAATAAAGCAGGATCCCAACAGCAATATTGCAAATTCCTATTATAGATTATTACGGTTATTTAAATTGCAGGTGTAGGGTTATTTGGTTGGAATTTAAACCATTGCTGCGTACATAATGGCCATATCGGATCTCTACACTGTGAAAGTGCTGCATTCCCAAAATTCCGTTTTGCGCTACCATGCGAAAATTGGCGCCCATAAAATGAGACGTAAATGTAGAAAGATCGTAATCGCTGGTATAATAGTTCTCACTTACTAAATGCCGGGTATAAGGTGCAAAATAGTCAACTCCGTGTTGCGAATAAAAGCGATAAAAAGGACTGATTGAAAAAAAAGGCGAAAGCTTGACAGGAACTTCCAGTTCGGTCGTATGTGCCTGTAAGCCCCAATTATCCTGATAGTACCGGTATAAGGAGCGAATAATAAACCGGTCGCCCAGGAAATAATTGGCCCGGATAGCGATGGGGATTTTCATGCGGTTGTCGGGAAGGTTCTCCGCTTTCTCCGAACCGTCGGTGAAATAAACACGCTGGTATTTTGTTGCCAATAAACCGTTTTGATAAGTTGGCTCCGCCACCAATAACAACTGCAAATTTTTATTTATTACTTGTGAAAAGGTAAAGGAACCACTATACGAATTTCGGGGCGAATTACCCTGAATTCCGCTATGCAGGTTTCCGGTACCGCCGCTTGATGATCTCAGTTCTACCGGATAGATGACAGCCCAGGTATCGAAGTAGGCTTGCAGCTTTGCAGAAAATTCACGGTTATTGTCTTGCGATGCCTTGGCGAAGCTGGCTCCGACACCGTACGATGTATAATCAAATTCTTTGGAGAATGAGGCATTAACGCCAAAGGTGTTTTTTGTTTTGTCATTTTGTACCGACCATCCCAGCGAAGGATAAAACCGGGTATCGCTGTAAGAAGGTGAGCTGATCGTATAAGGATCAATTTTATCGGAAGAAGCCGACGTGTAGTGGTCAATGCCTAATTCAAAATTAAAACTGTGCTTAATATGACTGCTGCTATACTTTGATAATTTTAATTCAAAGGTATTGGCAAAGTCGTTTAGCTTTTCGGTACCCATGCCACCTGTAACAGCGGAATTATTGCCATCCTGGTGATAATAGCCCGACACAAAATTGGCTTCTTCAAGCGAAAGCTTTTTGCTTTTATAGGTACTATCCGTACTATTAGTTTGCGAAAAAGCAGCCAATATGCTTAAGTACATACCAATGGCCGCCAGTGATAATTTTCTCATGAAAACCTGTTTTGAAATTATTTAATTACATCCGCAACCACCACCGGTTTTACCACCGTTAGCACCGGAAGCACCTTCACGATAGGTCTGAAAGTTTTGCTCAAACTTTTGCGCCTTGCGGGCGGCAAGCTCCATTTCCGAATCGTTTAGCTTGTTTTTTTGATAAGCTTTTACCGGGGTACATGCGTACATAAGACACATGGTACTAATGCCAAATAAGCAAACTGCCCATTGTTTTTTCCTCATCATTTAGCGGATTTTGATATTGTTTGTTGTATAAAGTTTGTCTGCATCATCAATGACAATACAAGCGATGTTTTTCATTTGATTCATCAGGTTCAACCCAACCTGGCTACCCATCACCATCACGGGTGTTGCCAACGCATCAGCCAGTTCCGCTGAAGGAGAAATAATGGTGACACTTTTAATACCCGACACGGGAAGCCCTGTTTTCGGGTCGATAGTATGTGAATATTTTTTCCCGTTGATGACAGCATACTTTTCATAATTGCCTGATGTGGCCACAGCCATGTTGCTCACATCCAGGTAAGAAAAGGGAAGCCGTTGAAGAGAAGGGCTGGCAATACCTACGGTCCAGGGGTTCCCGTTTGGTTGAAGTCCCCACGTAACAAGATCGCCGGAAGCATTCACCACACCATGTTGTACCCCTTTTTGTTGTAAAAGCTCTTTCGCCTTGTCTGCTGCATAGCCTTTGCCGATACCACCAAACCCAATGCGCATGCCTTTTTCTTTCAGGAACACAGTGCCCTCTTTTTCATTCAAAATCACGTTGCGCCAGTTAATCAGCCGCACCGACTGCTTAGCGGTTTCTTTATCAGGTAGCGCCGTCATGTTTACATCAAAATTCCAGAAGCGTTTATCCAATGACCCATAGGTAATGTCAAAAGCACCCTGCGTGAGCGCTGAAATTTTTAAGGAACGTTGAATTAGATAAAAAACTTCTTTGTCAACCGGCACAGGCTGTACGCCGGCTTGTGCATTTATTTTTGCAGTGTGGCTATTGTAATTAAATGTGGTGAGTAAAGCCTCAATTCTTTTTATTTCGTTGATGGCTTCATCCATACACTCTTCCGCCCAATGCCTGTCGTCACTTACCACAGTCAATTCGAACTGATTACCCATCAGTTTTACCTGCCGCCTGTGGGCTTGTATTTGTACAGCAGGTTCACTTATTTCCATGAACAATTATATTAATTTCTTCCACAAATGTTGAGGGGCTTTCATTTGGGCAGCCATCCCAGGTTTTTACTACCTGACCATCACTGTTTATCAACAAAGTGTAAGGAAACGCTCCGGAAGGATTGAACTGCTCCGCCAAATCTTCATTTTGCTTTTGCTGATCCTTACTTAGCTGATGCTTCTTTAACCGTGGAAAATCGGCATTAAGGAGCACTAATTCTTTCTCTGCAAAACTTTCGAAAGCAGTACTTTCAAATATTGTTTTGTGCATCCGGATGCAAGGAGCACACCAGTCGGAACCGGAAAAGCTTAGCAGCATAAACTTGTTGGTCTGTTTCGCTTCCAATTTTGCTTTTGTAAAATCGGTAAGCCACAAAGGGGTGTTTCCGATAAGAAAAAGCATTATGAAAAGAGTTGTGCCCGGTTTCATATTTTTTAAATTATTGTAGGGAAATTTTAAAAGAACTTTATGGGCTATGAATATACCCGCAACATATTACCACTAATAGTTGTATGGTATTGGATTAAAGCCCTTGACGCAGGCCCGCCCGTTACAGTTCCGCTTTCAGAAAACGTTGCTCCATGCCGGTCGCAATAAAACCGGGCGTAATTACTTTGATACACAACCGAATTACTTTCGTGTGTACAAACTTGCTGAACGGCAATGTATTGACTGCTTGTGGTTCGTGCTACAATAACACCATTTTTGTATACGTAGCCACCGTTTGTATTCAAAGCAGCATTGGCTGCCTGTGATAGATCTAATGTAAAATCAATGTTCGAAGGCCCTGTAGTACCTGACGAGGCATCTGTATTCTTTGTGCATCCGCCTATACATGCAAGTACTGAAAAAGAAGCGGCACTCATGCCCAATAATGATAAAAATTCCTTTCTATCCATAGGTTATTGTCTGATAATTATTGAATAATAAAAAACGTTGATGTTATTTCATTATTAGATGGTGGATGTTAAAGAACTAACAAGTAAATATCGGTGAAAAGCAGGCCGTTAGGATATCATTTCTACCAACCTGTTGGTAAATCTGATAGCCATATACACAACCAACAAAACAACCGATAGCGGTGCAATACTCCATATATTATACTGCGTAAGTGTTTGAACAAGGCTTGTCACAATGTTTGCTTTGCCGGAAGTTCTTTCAGCTATCCAGGCCAATGCTGCCACCGATGCTAACGAAGCCCCAATTGTACGTACCCATTTGTACACCCGTGTTTTGCTTAACAGGATCAACCAGGGAATAAGCAGTACAATTACGAATAGCTGCATGATCTCAATGCCTATATTAAAGCCCAGTACACTTAAGGCCAATTGACTTCCACTTAGCTCCAGGTTTGCCAGAACAGCGGCAAATGCAAGGCCATGTATCAAACCAAAACCTGCTGCTATAAAGGTTTCTTTGCCCGGAAAGATGGGCCGGATGGCATGAATGGCGGAAACCAAAATGGAAAAGGCAATTAGTATTTCAACCGGCTGGCCGGGCAATTTTAACCACCCTAAAGCACCGGTTAATAAGGTAATGGAATGACCGATGGTGAAAGCTGTCACAATCTTGAGTAAACGGGTAATGCTATACCGGATGCCACCAAAGCCACCCCATTGCTTACCATTTGTTACAAGCATGGCAGGTAGCAGTAACACAATTAAAAACAACAAGTGGTCGGCACCTTCTTTAATATGCTGCATACCTAAGCTGAGCATACTATTAAATCCTTTCCACCAACTTCCTTGTCCGAGGTTTATTGGAAGCGGGAAAATTTTTCCGGTTGGTACATCCAACTGAATGATACCAACCTGTTGGGCACTGTTCTTATCCTGGATACCATTGCTCCAATCCTGACTTACATATACTAATGCACTATGCGTTACCACCTGGTGTATCACCGCATCGTAATTAAAAGTAAAGATGTGCAAATAGCGGGCATCCGGCGGCGTAAGCGTGAAGCGGACCACGACTTCTTTATAATTACCAATCATCGGATCTTTACCGGTATTCACCATAATACTTTCAATACGGGTATTCCATTCATGGCCGGTAGAAGAAGCTTTTATATGATCGGTAAAATACGTTTTGAAAAACGGGTCTGCCATGTTTGTTATCCGCTGATCGCCAACAGCATTGCCCAGTTCCAGGATTGGTATTTTCGCTTCACCACGGATGAAGTTTTGTAGCACTGAAAGTTCAACGACAGAACCGGGCATTGGATGAGCAAATACGTTGCTGCCGCAAAACAATATATACAACCACAATAGGTATTTTTTCATAATAAATAAGAAAGGGTTTTCTAATTCTACTCTCAGATTTAATTTTTACTTTCTATGGCGCCTTCGATTTGCCTGTATTCACAAACCATGTCAATCGGTATTACCGGCAGGTAAATCCCCGATATAACAGATGCCTGAAAGACGCAATGAGTTGGGTACGGAAAAAATAATCTTCAAAATACTACCGCTACTACACTATCAGTTACCTCCGTAATCACTTGTATGGTTACGCCACACCGAATGTGGATGGGTAGTACCCGGGAAGTCACGGCTTGGCTGGGCGGAATATTCAATCCATACCGAAGGGCCGTCTATCCGCACATAATCATTTGCTGCATTCATGGTTCCGCTACCGGAATAGGCCAGGTATGTATTTGCCAATTCTACTCTATATTTTGCCATTATCTGTTTGGCGGTTGCTGCATCCAAATCGGCCACGTAGCGTTCTATCGCTTTTAGCACTATCTGTTGCTGCTCCTTTTTTAGATCTCCTACGCTAATACCTATTTTCGTTGTTGGAAACTGGCCATCTTTACCCGGGCCCAGCAAAACATCGGCGAAAGTGACAGAAAGTTTAGCGGTGTTTTTTTCAGCACTGCTTAATGTTTCGATCATCCTGGCGAAATCCCGTCTTTCCTGCTCCATTGGCTGATAGGTCCGGCCGGTAGCAGGGATAGCCATCATTGGCTCAACGCCCCGGAAAGAAGGTGTTACTCCTATCAGCCTTCCGTCGTTATAGGTATTGGCAAAAGCAAAATGATGCCCACCAAACTGCAACTCCCAAAGTGCTGTAGGGCTGGGCTTCCCCAAAAAGGCGATGTAATAATTGTTCGAACCAAACATATCTGTCTTACCTAAGGTCTTACCAAAATAATCATCTGCCGCCAGGATGCCTTCCATTTCATCATAGCCTTCGTTAGCCGAATCTTTTCCTAAAACCGCAGCCATAAGGGCTTTGGCGGCAGAAAGCTGCGTTGGCGTAAGTGCCCCTAAAGAAATACCTACCCTTTTAGGCCTGGTAGCACCTTGCGGAAAATTGGACCATTTGGCGGCATCTTCTTTGGAATATGTTAATTGTAACAATAATACCTGATCATCTTTTAAAGTGGCTTTGAAGGCTTCTGCCAGACAAACTACTTTTCGGATTCCTGTGTCCTTTGAACAATCGGCGGAACTACCGGAGTTAGCCTGCTTTTTTTTAACCTGAATTTGCGCCTGAAGCAGAAAAATGGATAACATTATAAAAAATGTGATACCAGATACCAACAGTATGTTTTTCATGGTTTAGTAAGTTTTAAATAACAAATTTTCTTAATACACATATGCCAGGGCTAAAGCTATTTTGCCGTTAATTGCCCCCATAATCTTTTGCCTTATCCCGCCAAATGGAATGTGGGTGGTTGCCAGACAATACAATCCCATGCTGGCAGGAATATTCAATCCATACAGAAGGGCCATCTATCCGTACATAATCATTTTGGGTGGTCAGGCCGGTAGTGCCGGAATAAGAAATATAGGTGTTGTCCAGTTCGCTGGTATATTTCGCCATGATGGTAGCCGCATTGGCATCATCCACATCCGAAACATATGTTTTAATTGCATTCAATACCAATGTTTTTTCGGCGGAAGACAAAGTGATGCATTTAATGCCGGAAGGCGTATTTGGAAACGTGCCGTCTTTTTGCGGTCCCACCAGTAAATCACTATACGTTGCGCTGAGTTTGGCCGTCGTCTGTTCGCTGGCGGAAAGCCCATTCAGCATGGCCGATAGTGTAGCTTGTTCTGATTGCAACGGTTGATTGCTTTTACCATTCCATGTAAATGTGGTGAACGGTTCTACACCTCTGAAAGAGGGAGTGGCACCTGTCAAAACCCCATCTTTATAGGTATTGGAAAAAGCGGTATGATGCCCGCCAAATTGAATTTCGAATGTGCCGGTGGTAGCCGGTGTTCCCAGGAATGCAATGTAGTAGTTAGCAGCACCGTAATCAGCCCCTCCTCCATTTGCATTCAGGTATTCGTCTGCGTTAAGTAACTGCTGTAGCTCGTCCCAACCTTCATTGGCAGTAGTGCCGGCTGCTTCTTTTATCAATGCCTTGGCATACTGTATTTGAATAATAGTCATAGAACCAAAATTTAAGCCGATTCTCCCACGGTATAAAGCTTGCGGCAGGTTCGACCATTTTTGTGCATCTGCCTTTGCATAAGTTCGTTGCAATGTGGTTAATTGAGTAGCGTTTAATTGCGATTTAAACGCATCTGCCAGACAAATTATCTTAGCAATACCTGTTGCCGACGCACAAGTGGTTACTTCAATAGGATCCGGATTGGAGGTGGTGGAGCCGCTGGTTGTGCCACCACTGGTATCAGATTTTTTACACGAGGTAGCCAGTGCTACAACAGCCATCCATAACAATACATGTTTCAAATGATTACGCATGCGTTTTTGATTTTCGTTTAAGTAATGAATTAGTTTTTAACAAAAAAGCGTTGATTGTTAACCTGGTTATTTTTGTTTTCAATTCTTTTCTGTTCCCTGCGCTAACGCAAAAAGACGAAGCGATATTAAAAGATTTTGTTAACCGTACTCACTAATAGGTTAACCCTCGAAATGTGCCGGTAATCGATAACGAAACGGGCAATTGGCAAACTGCCTGCCGGCAAACAAGTAAGTAAATTCACTGCGATGAGTAAAGCAATTTCTATAACCCATTTGCAAATAGTGTAATGGCTTCTGTTATGTATCAGCCTATTTACATCTACCTATAAAAATGGGGTGTTAACCGCTTTTGTACCGTTCTGAAAAACAATTGTGGTGTGCAAAAGGTAATATTGTACTCTATGCGCACAAAAGCATTTCGGATTGTTCTGCACCTGATTGTTTGGCTGGCAGTTTCCCTGTTGCCATATTTTGCAACGTACGGCAATAGCGGTATGGATAGGCTTTTTCTGGAATCAGGTGATAAGATTCACGCCATCTCCACGGCATTACTAATTGGTTATGCTTATCTCAATCATTATTGGCTTGTTCCGTATCTGTATCTGCACCGTAAATACTTTGTATATGCGGGCCTTGTAATTGTCTGTATATTAGTTGTAATCTGGTTTCCACAGGCTTTTCATGTTTTTAAAAATGATGGGCCTAAACCTTTACCGCCGTTAGGTGAGGGGCCGCCTCCGGATGACCACCTGATGATGGGTGTTTCCAAACTCAGCTATAACGTTATCCTGTTTGTCATTTGCACCTTCGCCTCCATCAGTAATCGTCAGCAAAAGCAACTGTTAGAAGTACAGAAACAAAAGTTGAATGCCGAATTATCCTTCTTAAAAGCGCAGATCAATCCGCATTTCCTGTTCAATACACTCAACAGTATTTATGCGCTGGCTATCCGCAAATCCGATGATGCACCGAAAGCCATTGTTCAACTTTCGGAACTGATGCGTTACATTCTAAAAGATTCCGATGCAGATACTGTTCCCCTTGACAAAGAATTAGGCTACATTGGCAACTACATAGCACTGCAAAAGCAGCGGCTGGGCAACACGGCACAAATAAGCTATGCTGCTCCGGCAGGAACGGCAGGCTATCAAATAGCGCCGCTCATTCTCATGTCGTTTGTAGAGAACGCATTCAAGCACGGCGTCAATCCCAATCAGGATTCGGCCATCCATATTTACATTACCGTTCGGGATGAACAATTACACCTCTCCTTAATAAACAATAAGGTCACCTCCATCAACCGGGAGGAAACGATGGGCATTGGCCTTAAAAATGCTACATCCAGATTGGCACACCTGTATCCCGGAAAACACAAACTGACTATTAAAAATGATGAGAAAACTTTTTCTGTCTATCTTATAATTTACCTGAATGATTAAGGCCATTGCATTAGATGATGAACCGCCAGCGTTAGACATAATTGAAAGTTTTTGCAGCCTGACGGATTACGTCGACCTGGTAAAAACATTTACCCGGGATGAGGATGCAATGAAATACCTTACTGGTTTCCCGGTGGATTTGCTTTTTTTAGACATTAACATGCCTGCTATCTCCGGTATTGATTTTAAAAAAGCGCTTCCTCCCGATGTGCTGGTCATTTTCACTACGGCTTACAGCGAATTTGCAGTGGAAGGATTTAACCTGAATGCAGTTGACTATCTGCTGAAACCTTTCACTCCCGAACGGTTTTTGCAAGCGGTTGAAAAAGCAAAGACACATTACAAGATTCTGCATCAGAACGCTCTGGTAAAACCCGAATACATTAGTATCCGGGCGGGTTATTCACTGGTAAAAGTGGCACTTGCCGACATCATTTTTATAGAAGGCCTGGATGATTATCTAAAAATTCATGTGCATGGGCAAAAGCCATTTGTATTCCGGATGACGATGAAAGCCATACTGGAAAAACTACCACAAACCGACTTTATACGGGTGCACCGCTCGTATATTGTTCCTTTGGCAAAGATTGAAGCCGTACGCCATAAATCAATTTTCATTAATAAGGAACAGATACCTATTGGTATGACCTATGAAAAAGATTTTTATGATGTTTTTGCTAAATAATACAGGGAGTAAATAACTAAAAATCTTTATCCCCTCAGCTTCATTTTTTTATTGACAGAAGCACTAATGATGTAAACAGTTACAGAACCAACTGCCAGTGTTGCAATACACCATCCGGCATACTGCGTAGCTGACTGCACAAGGCCGGTTGTCCAATTTGGTTTACCCAGACTCCTTTCTGTTATCCAGGCCAGGGAAGCGATACCAGCCATGAGAGCGCCTGTTATTCGTACCCATTTATATAATGGGGTTCTGCTCAAAAGAATTAACCACGGAACGGTAATCAGCACAATAAAAAGCTGCATGGTTTCTATGCCAAGATTAAAACCCAATATACTAAGGGCCAGCGTAGATGCACCCAGCTTCATGTTGGAAAGGATGGTAGCAAAAGCAAGTCCGTGTATCAATCCAAAGCCGGCGGCCACATACATTTCCTTTCCGGGGAATAAAGGGTACAGTGCATGTATGGCAGAAATTAAAATAGAGAAAGCAATTAGTATTTCTACCGGTTGAGACGGAAGTTTTATCCAACCCGCTGCACTAATGAGCAGGGTGATGGAATGACCTACAGTAAAAGCCGTAACAATTTGCAGCAACCTTCGGACACTGTACTTTACACCACCGAATTTTCCCCAGTTGCTGCCCCGAAGCAGCAGCATGGAAGGCAACAGTAGTACCAATAAAAAAAGCAGATGGTCTGTGCCTTCTTTAATATGCTGCATACCCAAAGCAAACATGCTTTTAAATCCCTTCCACCAGCTTCCGCTTTCCAGCGTTATCTCTACAGGTGTAGTGATATTATCAGCTAAATTTCGACGTATTACGCCTGCTTCGGCTTCAGCATTTTCAACGGTTCCGTTTTCCCAGTCGCTGCGCAGCGAAAGCAATGCAGTATGTGTTACTACCCGGTGCATAATTACATCATAGTCTAAAAAAAACTTCCGGGTACTTTCCCCCGGTTGAGGCTTCAGGACAAGGTAGGCAACCACTTCCCGGTACGGAATATTGGTGCCGGTATATTTTGAATTATCCATTTGCAAACTGGTAAGTTCCACCTGCCAGGGATGGCCCTTAGTTACATACGCATGAATATGAGCAGTAATATATTCCTGCAGTTGTGGCCCCAGCCGCTCAATCAGTGTTTCCGGGCTGTTTGAAATAGAATGCCCAAAAGCCAATTCCAGTTCTGGAACGGGTAGTTGAACCTCCATTGCCACCCGGCTGGGGCTTACATCCAGAAAAACAAGCGAATTAGGCGAAGGATGTGCCAATAGCTGCAGTGGCATAAGCCATAATAAGGCTATTGAAAACCGGAGAAAAAAATTTCGCATACTCATTTTTAAAGCTGGCCTAAACATGCAGATGCATCTTTGCGGGTAAAGATTGTTTTTCTTGTGCGGTTTTCATTATTGTTGAGGTAAACACCGCTTTACAACGGTGAATAAATGCAGTTTTTCTGCAAAACTTTTATGAGATTAACATTCACCGATGTTTATAATGATTTCACCGAAAATATTGAATAGCAGGCTGTTTTGGCATTAGTTTTACCTAATAAGCATGTACTTTTTTCGAATACCCACTTCTTCCAATGCTTTTATCTGTTTATTAATCGGGGTTAAGCTTTACACAAAAGCCATTACGGTAATTCTAACTTCTGCTAAAAATTATTTCATCATTATAAATATCAAAAATCATGATACAAAATTACTCAAGCATTCACCTGGGTGTAGGCCAGCCTGCTGAATTGCGAAACAGGAAAACAAAACTTCTGCTATTAGCCGGCATTTCGCTGGCATTCATCTTTTACATAGCTTATTTACTGACCGGTATGGGTAAGCCGGCAGTGGCGAAGTGGGAGCCTTTGCCAACTCAGGAACCTCCGCTTTTGAACAACCCGCCGCCCGCTGGCGCAAGGGTTGATAGTGTTGCCTCTGTAGTAACAAAAGCTTTGTATTTCAAAAGTTTGCTGACTACTACACAACAAACTACCCTGCAGCAAACCTATACAACTACGCTTGCACGCAAATGGAGCAATTTGCCCTGTGGATCAGGCTGCCGCAACGGTATTCAATTTAGTATGCTAACCTCAGCGCAATTGGCCGCAGCACTGGATGTAATAAAGGCGGCAACAGGCACTACCGCTAATGAAGGGTATGATGAATTTATGCAAATCAGATATGCTGATACTTATCTTAGAAGCATTGGTGGCGGTAATGGATATGACTCTTCCATCTATTTTATTTCTTTTTTGAATACCCCCAGCACTACCAATGGCTGGATGCTGCAGTTTGGCGGCCACCATTATGCCGCTAACATTGCTTTCAATGGTGGCAAAGTAGTAGGTGCCACACCTTACCACATGGGCGTAGAACCTACTACCTTTACGTTAAATAGTGTAACTTACTCCCCATTGAAGCAAGAACATGACTCTTTTGCAGTAATGTTAGCCGGCCTTACCACTGCACAATTAACCGCAGCTAAGCTTACTACTACTTACAGCGACTGCTATATGCTTCCCGGTGAATCAAATATGGGCCCGACCACTTTCCCTGCCAAGGCAGGTTTACTGGCAAACACTTTAAGCACTACCCAAAAAAGCTTGGTTTTTGCAGCTATAAAGAATTATACCAATGACCTGGACGACTCATCAGCTACAATTTTACAAGCCGCTTACCAGGGCAGTATAGATAGTACTTATATCGGATGGACGGGTAGTGGCACTTCCGGCAATTCAAGTACTTTTTTGAATGCCAATACTAATTACGTGCGGTTGGACGGCCCAAAACTTTGGATCGAGTTTATTTGCCAGAATGGAGTTGTGGTTCAAGGCCAGATTCACTATCATACCGTTTTTAGAGATCGTACCAACGATTATGGCAAGGACCTTACTTCTACATCCCTTCCGCTCAACTTGTTAAGCTTTGATGCAGTTGCGAAGGGTAAAGGTCGGTTACTAAACTGGATTACTTCCAACGAGTACAAAGTGAATTATTTTGAGGTACAAAGGGCTAATAACCCGGCTGCAGGCTTTACAACGATAGCAACAGTGAATGCTACTAACAGCAGCAGAAATGCTTATACGTATACCGATAATGAAAGTATAGCTGAAAATGTAATTTACTACCGGTTAAAAACGGTAGATGTAGATGGTAAAACCAGTATAAGCAATGTTATAGCTGTCAAATATAACAGTACAATTACCGGTATTTCTATTTACCCCAATCCTGCGCAGGACATGCTCACTATTACCAATGCTGAGAACGTAGTAAATGCTACCATTCGCATCTTAAACAGTAGTGGTAAAACAGTAATGAGCAGCAGTGATCGTAGTGGTAGAAATCTGAATATGGATATATCAAAGTTACCCGCAGGCTCTTACCTGGTACAGTTGCTTAATAACGGAAAAGTATCTACGCTACAGTTTGTGAAACAGAAATGATAAAAAGATAGTAAGTGTTTTTATTGTAAAATGCCTGCCAACTGCAATATGGTTATATTACAGTTGGCAGGCGTTTTTTATGTGGTTATGCAAACAATTTTTTTGGCAATCTATATGGTCTTCCGACTTATCCAACGCTTCCTGCTATTTTCAAACAGATGGCAGCCTGCAAAAGAAATATAGCATTTTTAAGTACGGTTACTTGCCTTTATGCAGACTAAGCCGGGAGAATAACTTATCGGTTTATGTTAATATGATATGCAACAATTGTATAAAAGGAAATTCACCGCTGTGCTAACCTGAATGATGCTTTCAGACAGCTGCAATTAACATAAATAATCATCACAATCTAAGGCATACGGGCGAATTACTCAAATTGCCTTTTCTGTATATGTGCCCTATACTTGTGCCATTACAAATGATAGGTAAATCCTAAGCCCAGGCCCAAACTATAGGGCACTGTTTTAACCGCATTGTTTTGTGTAATTGGGCTGATAGCATACCGGAGCGAAGGAAGCAGCATAATACTCCAATTCCGCTTCACCTGATATTGTAGTTCCACATCAGCCATTAAAGAAGGATACCAGGGCTTCAAACCATCTAATTTGGTTATACTTACAGGCTCCTTTGCCGTAGCGATATTAATTTCCGATTTTACATTGGCACTTAGCAGCATATTGGCTGCGGCGCCAATAGAAGGAATAATAGTAACATGCTTACTGGTATATGCGGTATAGCCAAACATGACCGGTATAGAAAGATATTGTAACTGGTGGTGCCCATTAGCGGCTTTTGTACTATCGCCGATAAGGAGCGGGGCACCGGCGGAAGGCTTTACATATCCATACCCCGAAGAAGTAATAAATTTATAAGCAATATGCTGGTTGTCATCCCTGTCAGCATATAAGGTTTGGGACTGTATATTAATGGAAGTGCTGGAATAACTTAATCCTGTTTTCAGAGAAAGTTTTCTGGTAGCCTGCAGTCTTGCCACCAGCCCCGCAGAAAAGGAGAAACCGTGGCTTTCTCTTTCTTCAATTTCATGCTTATTGCCCCGGTGGGATTGGCCGTTGTTGCTCCCATGCTCATCATTATCAAGGTGATACTGCGTCATATCGAATGAAGAATAACCGGTGACTTGCAACCTTGGCTTAAAGAGCTTTGCAATCTTTACAGCTTTTTTATTGATTGCAGCGGTAGCATCAGGTTCTATACTTTTTTTCTGGTTAAATGCTGCCATAGCATTTATCTGATCTGCTACATTACTATCAATCGTTTCTTTGGTAGCAATGTTGTTTGTAAAAGTTCGTACACCTGAAACTGGTAAAAGAGTAAATGCTGCCTTTTCATTTGTGTTGGTACCGGACTGATATACCTCTTCATTTCTACTGCTGCGGCCAAAAGCACTTTGCCTTTTTAAAGCTATATAGTGGGAAGCAGTACTGCGTTTGTACAGAGACATGTTTGGGGGGTTAGTATTCACTTCTTCATTACCAGTAAGTGCATGGTTCTTTTTTGCAAGTGTTTGTTGTGATCCTTTATTCGGAAGTGCTGCGAAATTTTTCGCGGGTGCCGGTTGTTGCTCTTTATTCCTAAGAGGGGCATTATCTTTAACAATTGCTTGCTGCCGTATAGCAAATGAGGAATTGTTTACGGATGTATCTTGTACCTGCTCAGGAGTTTGTTTTCTAATACCAGCATCATCTTGGTCAGGTAGGTTATCCAATTGCTCCGGTGCGGTTTGAGGTATGGTTGATGAGTTTGTATCTGAATGGTTGTCTGTCGGTTGTGCTGCATAGCTTCGATTTTTATAAATGTTTTGCGTAGTTGTACTGCTATCGTCGGATAATGATTGAATAGAAATGGTTTTACCGGCCGTTTCTTTTTCACTACTGTTTTTTGAACTTGTTATTACTACGTTTGATTGGTTATTTGAAATATATAATATGCCTGAGATGATGACCGTTCCCAACAGCAACAACAGCAGCAACGAAGTGCGTTTCCAGCGAAGGGATTTTTTCTGATAATACTTTGCATCCCGGTTATCCAGGTCTGCCATTACCTTACTCCATACCTCCGGAGACGGTTCCTCTTCCAGGCGCTGATACGCTTTCCGGTACGGGTCGTCGTTATGGTGTATATCTGTACTCATAGGCTACTTAAACTATCCGTTTGCTATATTTTGAAGGTAATTCATTTTTTTCCTGAGAATGGTTCTTGCATCTGAAAGATTGGACTTCGAGGTACCTTCCGATATACCTAACTGCGTTGCTATTTCTTTGTGTTTGAAGCCTTCAAACACATACAGGTTAAATACCATCCGATACATCGGCGGCAATGATTGTATTTGCTTTACCAATTCTTTTTCATCAATGCCTGCCGGAAGTGAAGCCTCGTCAGCAGGGTCGTGTTTTTCTGAATCGAATTCTATTACCAGGCGCAGGTTATTACGCTGTTTACTACGGTATTTTTGTAAGGCTGCATTTACCATTATTTTCCTGATCCAGCCTTCCAATGAACCTTCACCCGTAAACCTGCTGATGTTCAGAAACACCTGTACAAATCCATCCTGTAGTATTTCCTCTGCTTCTTCCCTGTTTTTAGCATACCACATACATATGCCCATCATCTTATTGCAATACATCCGGTACAGGCCCGCCTGGGCGGTTCTGTCGCCTTTACAACAGGCATGTATCAGTTGGGATAAACCTTCAGGCAAATGAAAGACAATTTCATCCATAGATGCGTAAATGGAAAAATTGGTTGGGTAAGAAGTAAAAAAATTGTGGTTTGCAAGTATAACCGGTGATCCTGCACTTATTCTGCATTTATATGGCTTCGCAGGTAGTACCTATACAGCCCTGGCTATAAACTTATAGAAGCGGGTTTTATTGATTTTCCAAATGAATAGGAACATTGAGCACCATGGACAATGTATTTGTAATTAATGATCATCCAGGATTCGCCGCCGCAATGGTTTAGGGCCCTTGCCATGGCTGAACAGCAATAATATTAAACGCCTGATTCCAGCTACTTCATCTGTGTACCTATTTTTTTAAGTATATTTTATAATTTATATGATTTTTTATGAAAAATAATTTCGGGCAAACCCAACCCTTCCGTTTAAGGGTGCATCTATGCGTAGGAACAGCAGTTTTTTTTGCATTACCCTTTTATCAAAGTTTAAAATCAAAAATCATGAAAAGAAAAAATCAGGCATTGTGCGTACTTGCTATCTGTGGCTTTTTCGCCTGCAACAAATCGAACACGGCCTCTCAAATTTCGTTAGCGCCATCTACCACTACAGCTAAAGTAGGGGAAACTGTAAATATTATTCTTACATCTACGGCCAATGTCAGTAGATGGACCGTAACCCCTTCTGCTACTGCTACAAAAACATATGGCGTTACTACCAGTAAGATCAATTATTTCACCTTTAGTCAGGCCGGTACCTATACCGTAGCAGTACGAGCCCGCAACGTAGCGTATGATTCCACACTGCGCCAATCCTTAGATTCCTGTTGGAACTATGGTGGCGGCAGCAGGGGCACATGCACACCAGGTATAGACACTGCTTCAATAGCCATTACCGTAACGGGGAAATAAATGCAACAGCAATGCCGGTGAGCCTGTTTTTCTCAGGCGGCCAGTTATCAAAAAGCTCTGAAGCTAACTGCAGAAGGGCTTTCTGATTCACCGGTAGGTATTATTAATATTTAAAATTTTTCTGATGGGAAAAAAGCTGCCGGTCATTTTGGGTCTTGCTATATTGGTAACTATATTTGTACAATGTGCTAAAACCGGGGCTGATGCAGTTAGTGCTGATTTTAAAGCTTTACCGCTTGCAGTTATTTCCCCGGCGGATAATGTACAAACACCTCAGAAAATAGCTTTAGGCCAGGCGTTGTTTTGGGATCCGGTACTTTCCGGCAATAAGGACGTGGCTTGTGCTTCCTGCCACCACCCTTCCTTGGGCTACAGCGACCATCTTGATTTATCCATAGGGGTGAACGGGCAGGGATTAGGCACCGGCAGGCATTTTTTATCGCCAAACACAATTCCTTTTGCCAAGCGAAATGCACTTTCCATTATCAATACGGCCTTCAACGGTATGGGCATTGATGGTACTTATAACCCCGCAACAGCAGCGATGTTTTTTGATAACCGGAGCCAAAGTCTGGAAGCTCAAAGTGTAGAGCCAATAAAAACGATGGAAGAGATGAAGGAAACTTCTATTGCTGCTACTAATATATTAGATACGATTGTGATACGGCTAAAAAACATCCCGCAATACCAACAGCTTTTTACTGTTGCATTTGGAGCGGCTAATTCCATCAGTACACAAAACCTGGGCAAGGCCATTGCCGCCTACGAACGCAGTATTGTTTCCAATCAATCCCCATATGACAAGTATGTGCGTGGTGATAAAACTGCATTGACTCCTATACAGGTGCAGGGCATGCAGGCTTTTGCCAATGATGGCTGTAATAAATGCCATAGCGGGCCGATGTTTTCTGATTATAGCCTACACGTTTTATCCGTGCCGGATAATGCTAAAATGCCGGTTGATGCCGGTGCAAATAATACCTATGCTTTTCGTACGCCTAGCCTGCGCAACCTATCGCTTACAGCACCGTATATGCACAGTGGCGTATTTACTTCTTTAGACCAAGTACTCAATTTTTACGACCAGATTGGCGACCGGCGTTCCCAAAACGGGCATGTAAGCAATAACCAGATAGATGGCAACATCCAACGCTTTAACAGGAATGATCAGAATGCGATCCTGCAATTTTTAAATGCACTGAATGATGCCAACTTCGACAAAACTATTCCGGCTACGGTGCCAAGCGGCCTTCACCCCGGAGGAAATTTATAATGCTCTTCTTTCCAGCCATCAGATGATGATAATTCGTTATCCTTCTGGTGTTGGTATATCCTGGTTGTTATCTTTTTCTTTTTTAAACTCCAGTTTGCCGAATTTCCAGGTAAAGTTCAGGCCGATAGAGCGGAATGGAATGCTACGCAGGCTATTGGTTGTAAAATTAGTTCCATACAAAATAGTAGACTGGTTTACGTATTCATTGAAAAAGTTGGTGGCCACTAAGGCCAGGCTGCCTTTCTTATTCCAGAATTGTTTACGCAGGGCAAAGCTATAGGTTGTAAAAGAAGGATATTTCCCTTGCAACTCATTGCGTGCCGAATTGAAGTTGCCAAAGAATTCACTAACCAGTGTTTTTGTGAATTCGTAAGTCATATTAATGTTAGCCCGGTAATTAAAACTGGTTGGGTTACTTCCCGGATCAATGCCGTTAATAATATGTCTTCTGAAAAAGAACAGATTGGTTCTGATACTAAATTTCTGGGTTGGGTGCAAATCAGCAAACAGACTGACACCCATATTTTTTTCTGATCCGATATTTTCCCTGGTGCTTACAGATGCATTTGTATAAGTTGAATCACCTATCCTGATGGATGAGTAAAAGGTAACATACGGCTGAATATCGTGCCTGTTAACACGGTAAAATACAGTAGCCATAAAGGAGCCAAAACTACCAAAATCATGACTGTAAGAAAGTTCGTACCGGCTACCGAGTTCCGGTAAAAGATAAGGGTTACCGGCTGTAATATTTTTAGGATCAGTCGTATTAATGAAAGGGTTCAGATCACCATAATCAGGACGTTCAATACGTTTTGAATAACTGATTTTAACACTTTGATTTTCGTTTATTTTTCTTAACAAATAAACAGATGGCACCAGTGTGTTATAACCTGGATTTGTAACCTGTTGTTGTGCATTGGAATAAAAGGAATTAATTTCTGTACGCTCATACCGGGTACCAATTTTTGTATCGAACCAGTTGCTTACCGGTAAACTTACTTCAGCATACAAGGCATATACTTTTTGGTGATAAGAAAGGTTATTTGATACACTGGTATCGTACAGATAATTTTTAGTAAAGGGGCTAAAGGCATACACATCTGCATTACTGATAATATCGTTATACGTAATCCTTCCGCCTATGCCCATGATTACCTCTTTATTCAAAGGTTGCGTATAATCAATGGATAATTGCGTTTCGCGTTCCTTACCCATATTGAAATTGTTGATACCGTAGTAAACAGAATCCTGTGGCAGCAACGACTGGAAGTTATTAGCCCGGTTGTCCCGGTTTCCGATGCTGGTATTGGCACTTATTTCCAGCGACTGATCTTCTTTTGCAAATGTTCTTTTATAACCAAGACTGGCATCTACCGAATGAAAATCAGAATGATTAGTAAGGTTATTCGTTGTAAAAATATCGGACAGGATACTTCCGCTGGTCGTTGTTTTTGTTTGTTGCTGCTGGTTGATAGCGCTGCTACCCGAACCGCCAAATGTGTTGTAGCTGACATTACCGGAGAAGCTATTGTTTTTTTTCACGGTCCAGTCGAAACCTACACCCGATTCAATACCATGCCTGTTGAACCGGTTGATACCATTTTGGGTAAATAATACGCTTTGGTTGATACTATTATTTATTGAATTGCGGTCGGAACGGGAAGGTGTATTTACAGCAATTCTTGTATTCCCACTTACAAAAGCATTCAGGCCCAAATTTCCCTGCCGCATAGTAAGGTTCAGTGAGCCGTTTTCCATACGGGTGCCTGCGGTAAGTGATACATTGCCATTAATGCCTTTTATTTTTGTCTGTTTCAGGATAATATTAATGATACCACCCATTCCTTGTGCATCATATTTAGCGCCGGGGTTAGTAATTACTTCAATGCTTTTTATCTGGCTGGCGGGTATAGATTGCAATACATCGGCAACGTTGCTTCCGAAAGCCGATGACGGTCTGCCATTTATTAAAAACCGGATGCCACCGGTACCTGCCAATTCTACATTTCCGTCAGGGTCAACCGAAACCTGTGGTATTTTTTTCAGCACATCCGTTGCCACACCACTTTGGGAAGTAAGGTCCGCTTCTGCATTAAAAACCATCTTGTCTATCCGGTTATCAATTAATTTTTGCTTTGCAGTAACAACTACGCCTTGAAGTGAATTGTTATTGTTTTGTAAAGAAATTGTTCCTAAAGATATGGCCGCCTGTTTTTTACTAATTACAATATTATTTAACAGGTTCGTTTTATACCCGATAAACTCAATGGAAACTTTGTAAACACCCATATTTAGCCCCTGTATTTTAAAATTGCCCAGGCTATCACTCGTAGCACCGGTAATTACGCTATTGTTATAGATAGCGACTATTGTAATGGTAGCATATTCAACAGGTATCCTCGTTGTTGAATCAATCACTTTACCGGTGATTTTACCAGGGCCATCTAATTTGTTGAAGTCTTGTGCTCTTAATAACAGGGAGACTAACGAAAGTGAAATCAGTAATAAAAATTTGCGCATCAGCTTTTATAAAAAATAATAAGCCGCAAATTTCTAACTCAATGCTGTGCAAAAACTGTTTAAAGATTGAATTGTTTCTGAAGTTGTCTACCAGGCACCCACCATTTCATTCATTTCATTCAATTAGTATATAAAGTGAGTAACGCTGTAGTATGTCTTTTTTGCATTTCATCGGTAATAAGAAAAATCATTTCACCTTGCTGCATTATCTGAACCTGATTGCTACTGAATACAATATAAAGCAGTCAAAAATTTACACGTTACCTTTTCTAAACTAAAATGGCTGTGTAAGTTTCGTCATTAATATTTAGTGTACTGTAACATAAATTATTTTAGAAGTTACCCCGGCTTTTGTCTTCACATGCCGGAATGTGGAAGTTTAATTTATTTATATTACAGCGTATTCAGGCATCTTTACGTACGAACGTTAACCACATCATTTATTCACGGCTGATCGCTGATAACCAATAGACATGCTGCAAAAAGAAACCCTGAAGTTTTTAAAAGACCTGAAGAAAAATAACAACAAACCCTGGTTTGAGGAACATCGCAAAGCATACGAAGCTGCTAAATCCGACTTTGAAAAACTGACTGTTACCGTATTGAAGACAACGGCTTCGTTCGATACCACCGTTGCCAACCTGCAGCCCAAAGATTGCCTGTTCCGCATTAACCGGGATGTACGTTTTGCCAAAGACAAAAGCCCTTACAAAACCAACTTTGGCATGGGTATATCCAAAGGCGGAAAGAAAGCCGTGAGTGCAGGCTATTACCTGCATTGTGAACCGGGTGAGGCATTTGTGGGCGGCGGGATGTGGATGCCCATGCCGCCCGAATTAAAAAAACTGCGGCAGGAAATTGATTACCATTGGGATGAATTTAGTCAAATTATTACCAGCAAAAAGTTTAAAACTGCTTACGGTGATCTGGAAAAAACAGCAGAGTATAGCCTGAGCCGTCCACCAAAAGGGTATGATGAAAGCAACCCGGCCATTGCGTATTTAAAACTGAAAAGTTTTTTAGGCTTACGAAAGCTAACGGATGAGGAATTGCAAAGTGATAAATTAGTAAAAATAGTAACGACTTCGTTTGAGGCACTCAAGCCATTGCTTGATTTTATGAACAGGGCAATAGAAGGATAGAAGCCGGAAAACTCGCAATATGCAATGGACAATAAGCAAAAGCGTAAGAGCAAAATGGATATGAAAAGGAAACTGCCCGTTTGCAAATTGCTGCTTTTCAAATTGCCGATTGCTGACATCTCCGCCAATAAGGACGGCATCGCTGCACCATTCCTTATGTTTACAATTCAGGAAAAGCGATGCCGTCCTTTGTACCTGCCGTCCTGCGGCTATCCCAACAGCCCTTTTTGCAGTAAATACTCAGCAATCTGAACGGCATTGGTGGCAGCACCTTTGCGCAGGTTATCGCTTACTACCCAGCAGTTCAGTGTATTCGGCTGGGTTTCATCCCGGCGGATACGGCCTACAAACGTGTCGTCTTTATCATATGCATGTAGCGGCATTGGGTAAATGGCATTTGCCACATCGTCCTGTACAACCAGGCCCGGTGAATCCGACAAAAGCTGCCTTACTTCTTCCAGTACAAAATCAGTTAAAAACTCAATATTCAGGCTTTCGCTGTGGCCGCCCATTACCGGCACCCGAACAGTAGTAGCCGTCACTTTTACGCTATCATCGCCCATAATCTTTTTGGTTTCGTTCACCATTTTCATCTCTTCTTTGGTGTAGCCATTTTCTAAAAACACATCAATCTGCGGAATAAGGTTCAGGTCTATGGGATGTTTGTAAGCCATTTCACCGCTTACGCCGTTACGTTCATTCATCAGTTGATCAACCGCTTTTTTGCCGGTACCGGTTACGCTTTGGTACGTGCTTACCACTACCCTTTTGATACCGTATTTTTTATGCAGCGGCTGCAATACCAATACCATTTGTATAGTACTGCAATTGGGGTTGGCTATAATTTTATCTTCCGCTGTTAATACGTCTGCATTTACTTCGGGTACTACCAGTTTTTTAGTTGCATCCATGCGCCAGGCACTGGAGTTATCAATTACCGTAATTCCGGCTTCGGCAAATTTGGGCGCCCATTCCGTGGAGGTGCTGCCACCGGCAGAAAAAATAGCAACAGCCGGTTTTGCATTAATGGCATCCTGCATACTTATTACTTTGTACTTGTTGCCTTTAAATCCTATTTCCTTACCTACCGATTTTTCGGAAGCTACCGGCAACAGTTCCGTTATCGGGAAATTACGTTCGGCTAATACCTGTAACATTTTGGTGCCTACCAGGCCGGTGGCACCTACGACGGCTACTTTCATTTTTTTGTAAATGGTGATGGTGTAAAATAAAAATGCCTCCCGTTTTGTGCGGAAGGCGAATGCGTTTTCAGAAAACAGTTATCATCAGCAACGCAAAACACCTCCGCTGGTGGCGATGGTCTTTATGCACTTGGTGGTGGTTGTCTTCATTGTGTGGCGAATATAGGGGGAATTGTTAGAAGCAAAAAAGCTATTGAACACGGCGGTTACAACTTTTCTATTTCTTCAATGGAGAGCTTGGTTGTTTTTGCAATAAACTCGTTTGATAATCCTTCTTTTTTTAAAGCCAAAGCTATTGCAGCAGCTTCTTCGCCCCTAACCTCCTTCCTACCTTCTTCTCTGCCTTCTTCCCTTCCTCTTAGTTTCGCATGCTCCATTACGCTATAATCGTCCCACTTGCGCTTCATGCCTGTGTCGTATTTCATAGTTTCCTCCTTTGTCATGTTGGTATACTCAGCTATACTAAATAGCTTTTTAAAAATAGGTTTACGAAGATAAGTCGGCAACTTTTTCATGGTGCTGAGGTGCTTAAGCACGTATAACCATTTGTCAAGTCCGGTCTCCAATGCATCTTCTTTCTTTGTAAAATTATACAATTCAATGTAGGTATAGCCTAGCTTTTCATAAAAAATCTTACCGCTGCCACGGTCACATAATGCAATATCATGCAGGTAAGAGCCGTCTTCCTTACCGTCCAGTGTAAAGCCATCCAGCAAAGCCACAAGGTAAACCTCTTTTAGGTTATATGCCCATTTGTTCCGGTTGCCTCTGGGTGCCTGCCCACTGATGAGGCGGCTGGTATAAAACAAGGCACGTTCTTTAAAAAACTGCTGGCTACTACGCTGTATTTCTATGATGAACTGCTCGCCCTTATCACCGGTACACATGAGATCAAATATGGCCCCGCCCTCTTTTTTTGAATCACCGGGATAGTCTGTTTTACCATAGGTAAGGTCAGTAATCATTTTACGGCCCCGGAACACTTCATTTAAAAAATCAATAAGCAAATCTCTATTTAGTTCAGAACCAAAGATTTTTTTGAAGGCAAAATCAACCAGCGGGTCAATGTATTTGCCAATAGTAGGGTATTTTGGAATGAGCATGGGCTGTGACGACTGGATTTACGTTTTTACTGTAAAAATGATGGGGTGCATTAGATGGTCTGCCATAAAAATCGTTTTCACAAATATAATTTTAATTCTCCTACTTTGTTGGCTATAACGGACACTATGAAAGTGCTTCACACATTCCTGTTTGTTTTCATTACCTGCCTGGTAAGTGCGCAAAGCCGTTATGCTGTTGTAATCCACGAAATAATGGCCGACCCTACACCGCAAATTGGACTACCAAACAGCGAATGGATTGAATTGAGAAACACCACTGCAGCCGCTATTAACCTGAACGGATGGCGTATCGGCGATGCTACCGGATTAAGCGGCCCAATGACTAATTTTATGTTGCAGCCCGATAGCTGTGTATTGGTTTGCACTGCCTCTGCGGTAGCGGCATTAGCGGTATTTGGCAACACCATCAGCGTTACCTCTTTTCCTTCTTTGGACAATGCCGGCAAGCTGCTTTACCTGCGGGCGCCCAATGGCGTTACCATCCATGCAGTGGAATATAATATCAGCTGGTATGCCAATGAGGTAAAGGCAGACGGCGGCTGGACACTGGAAATGATCGACCCTAAAAATCCGTGCAGCGGTGCTAATAACTGGAAAGCAAGTATTGATGTAAAAGGTGGTACACCGGGCAGGCCAAATTCCATCAATAGAATCAATACAGATGCAACAGCCCCCAAATTACTGCGGGCGTTTGCCACGGACGCATTCAATTGTGTCTTATATTTCGATGAGCCGTTGGATAGCCTCAAAGCCGCTACAGCCGCTAATTACAGCATTAGCAATGGTATTGGCACGCCGGCTGCGGCAGTTGCTATTGCACCCTTGTACAACCAGGTAAGTCTTCGGGTAAACAACGCTTTGGCAGCCAATCAGATGTGCACCGTTACCGCTACAACTGTTACTGATTGCTCCGGTAATGTTATTGGCAGTGCGAACACTACTAAGGTTGGATTAGCAACCGTACCGGACACGATGGACATCATTATTAATGAAATACTGTTTAATCCCAAACCGGGTGGTGTTGACTATGTAGAATTTTATAACCGAAGCAATAAAATCATTAACCTGAAAAATATATTGCTCACTAACCGCAGCAGCACCGGCACATTGGGAACGCTTAAAAGTCTGACAGCGGACAATTACCTTTTCTTTCCCGGCGATTATATAGCAGCCACTGAAAACACGGCCATTGTAAAAAGCCAATACATAGCAAAAAATCCGGATGCATTTACAGAAATAAGTTCCATGCCATCGTACCCGGATGATAAAGGCACCGTGGTTTTACTGGACAATACCGGCAAGCTGATAGATGAACTGCATTATGATGAAAAATGGCATTTTGCACTCATTGATAATGCGGAAGGTATTTCATTGGAGCGTATCAATTTTAATAAACCTACCAACGATGCCAGCAACTGGAGCAGTGCTGCCTCTACGGCTGGCTATGGCACGCCCGGCTACCAGAACAGCCAGTTGGGTAAACCGGTGCAACAGGATGGGCAGGTAAAAATTTCACCGGAAATCTTCAGCCCCGACAATGATGGATTTGACGATTTTGCCTTTTTAAATTTTAAATTTCCACAGGCGGGATATGTAGCTAATATTACGGTGTACGATGCTGCCGGGCGAATGATAAAAGTGCTGCAACGCAATGTTACCTGCGCTGCAGAAGGCAGCTTTCGCTGGGACGGCCTGAATGATAAACTTCAAAAAGTACCGGTCGGCATTTATATTATTGTTACAGAAATTTTTAATCTGAAAGGGCAAAAAAGCAATTTTAAAAATACCGTGGTGGTTGCAAGGAAATTTTAAAGTGTTAAACCATAAGTGTTCGAAACGTTTATCATGTGTAATTTTTTGTAGGAACACACCTAACGGCGTGTTCTGAAATGGCTGAAAGGCTGATGTTGCAATGAAACCTGCCTTCTTGCCGAACGTGCCGCAAGGCACGTTCCTACAAAAACCGTAATAAAGAGGACTTTTCAGTATGTTTCGAACACCTATGGTTTTACCCTTGCCATCTATATTGTTGCGGTCGGAGCCGGGATTATCACTTCAGGGTAAAGACCCTGTATAAAATAAAACATATATTTTAGGAAGAAAAATAATACAGGCTGCAGTTAAACTAATGAGAGATGCAAATAATACGGCTCCTGCTGCTACATCCTTTACCCACCTTACATTGTCATGCCGGCCGGGGTGCAGGTGGTCAACCAGCTTTTCGATAGCTGAGTTCGTCATTTCCAGGCAAAGCACCAGTGCCATACAAACTAAAATAATCAGCCATTCTATAGCAGTTATTTTTAATACAAAACCACCTGTAGCCGCCACCAAAGCTGTACCAGCCTGAAGCTGGCCATTTTTTTCGGTCTTAAAAAAAAGCCACAGCCCCAATAAGGCATATCGCAGACTTCTATAAAATCGTTTCATGCAGCAAAGCTATCGTTCCCTTTTAGTAATTAACAGTCAGCTCAATTCAATCCATTTTTAAAATCCGGTTGATCACTACTGTATAAAAGCATTTCCATAGCTGTTGAAAATTGCAAACAGGTTCAGCCAAAAACAATTATATGCCAGCCGGCATATAACTGCTGTAATGTTTAATAAAGATGCCTGTATTTACGGATGCACATGGCCTTTGTGTTCATCATAATCACCGTCCTCTTTACCAATCTCTATCCTTTCTATTTCTGAGGGCTGGTGGGTGATCGTTTCCTTACCGTCTTCTTTTTCACTAGGTTCCATTTGTTTACGCATCATCTCCGCTAACTGGGCATCGCTCATCAGGTTGCTGGCTACCCCAAACATTTTGTTTTTTATTCCGGCACTAATAATCCGGCGTTCGCCTTTCATTAAAGCATCATAACCATCTTTTGCTACCTCTTCCGGTTTGCTAAGCCCCGTTTCTTTATACGTAATGGTATTTTCACTACCTGCTTTATGGAAAAAGTCCGTATCGGCAGCACCAGGCATCAAAGCCGTTACAGTTACTTCCGTATCTTTTAATTCGTTAATCAGCGCTTCGGTAAATGACAGAATAAATGCTTTACTGGCGCCATATACCCCCATTAGCGGGGTGGGATATTTGGATAACAGGGATGCTACCTGCAAAATTTTGCCTTCGTTTCGGGCCACCATGTCCCGCAAAAATAATTTCGTAAGGCTTACTACGGAGGTAATGTTTAACTGTATAATGTCTATATCTCTGTCCAGATCGTATTCCCAGAATTTGCCATATTCACCCTGTCCGGCATCGTTTACCAAGACACTTATGGTAATACCCATTTCCTTTGTCTTGTCATAAATTTCCTGTGCAGATGCCGGTATAAATAAGTCCTTTTCAACAGGGGTGACTTCCACATCGAATTGCAGCTTTAATTCGTCTGTCACTTCCTGTAAGCGGTCACCGGTACGGGCCACCAGTACCAGGCTATAACCATCTTTAGCAAACAGTTTGGCCAGTTCGTAACCAAAGCCACTTGTAGCACCGGTTATCAGTGCATATTTATTACGATTGTCTGTATTAATTGTGGGCATAAAATTGTTTTAGGGAATTATCCATGAAAATGCTATGCCACACCTTGAAGATTTAAGATTTAGGAATTATGATTTGTGATTTGATGCTGTAGGCGTTCATCATAACTATCAGGCCCGGGGTTAAAACCTTGTGCTACAATATGAATCGTGCCTACGGTTCCAGGGATTAAAATCCCTGGCTACAAAATGAACCGTGCCTACGGTTCCAGGGATTAAAATCCCTGGCTACAATATATATCGTGCCTACGGCACTACAAGTCTGGGCTTCACACCCGTACCTGTATTTCACACCTATAGCCTCGTAGAGGCGGCCCATTTTGTAGCAACGGATTTTAATCCGTTGTATTCATGCGGTGCAACGGACGTAAATCCATTGATCTGTTGCAAAAAATACAAATTCAATTACCCGGGAAACCATCATTCGTTGACGGCTGTTTCAGTGGAACCATTATGTATAAATATATCATCATTCTTTTATTAATAACGGTGGCTGTGGCGGGCTGCAAAACCAGCACCGGTCTTTTTGGAAAGAAAACCCTGCACGAACAATATGCCGATAAATTAGGCAGCGCCGGCCTGCAGCAAACTGCGGCAGGCCGTCAATGGTTTGATGCAGCAACCAAAGCCATCAACCAACCATTGAACGTTACCCTGCCCTATCGCGAAACCGGTTATTTTGATGCAGCTAATCCGGCTGCTGCCGGCTATACATTTAATGCCCGGCGAGGCGAAAAGCTGGCCATTCGGGTAACAAAAAAACCGCTGGCAGGCTTTGCACTTTTTCTTGATTTATGGCAGCCGGTAAATGGTGGTTCACCGCGGTTTTTAATAGCTGCTGATAGTTTAGCACCATTTGATTATGAGGTAATGACGGATGGCACTTACATACTGCGGCTGCAACCCGAACTGTTAGCTGGTGGTGAGTACACATTAACGATTGGTATAGGCCCCAGTCTGGCCTACCCGATACCCGCGGCCGCAAAGCCACGGCTGGTAAGCGTTTGGGGCAATCCCCGTGATGGCGGCGCCCGTAAGCATGAAGGCATCGACATTGCTGCCGCTAAACGTACGCCGTTGCTGGCCTGTGCCAATGGTACCATTACATCGGTAAAGGAGGAGAACCTGGGTGGTAAAGTTATTTTTTTGCGACCCGATGGCCGGGATTATTCCTTGTATTATGCCCATCTGGATGAGCAACTGGTATATGCAGGCCAGCATGTACAAACCGGGGATACCATTGGCCTGGTGGGTAATACGGGCAATGCAAAAACTACGGGTCCGCATTTACACTTTGGTATTTACACCAATAACGGTGCTATTGATCCGTTGCCATTTGTGGATAAAAACAAACCGGAACCAGGTGCTATTTCAGCATTGCTTACCTTATTATATCAATATGTACGTTCCGGTAAAAATACGATGGTATCTGCGTCGCCGGATAAGAAGGCGGCAAAACTAGTGAGCCTGCAAAATAATTCAATAATACGAGTGATTGCAGCAACAGCATCCTGGTACAAGGTTCAACTGCCCGATGGTATTACCGGCTTTGTACCAGCTACGGCTGTTTCATCAACCGAAAAAGCGTTTACAAATTACCTGGCTGCTTCCCGAAAAAACTTATTTGGCCAACCGGATACCGCAGCAGCTTCAAAAATAATCATTGAGAAAGGCAGCAAACTGGAAGTGTTAGGTATATGGAATCGTTTTTACTTTGTAAAGCATAGCAATATTACCGGCTGGGTAATACCCTAAAAAACCCGGCGGAAAAAAACTGCCAGGTTGAATCGTTTCAGTAAATACAGGTTACAAACAGCTATTTTTTCCTTTCTTTTCAGGAACACAATTCGGAACTTTTTTACCATTTTTAGTTTTCTCACCCACCTGTTCGTAGCCGTTCCAACAAGGATCTTTTTTGCTGCTTTTTGCAGATTTTTTTGCGGTTGCTGGCATAGTTGTAATTTTTGATTGATACCATGGAATTTCAAAAACTGTGCAGTAATTCCTTTAACATACTTAAACAGAATTTTTGAGTGTAAGCCGTGGAAGGATATTCCCCGGTTGTAGCAATCATCTTCCAAAGAGAGAAATAACGCAGATAAATTTATAATTTAATAACCGGCACTGAATTTAGAAGGTAGGTTATGCAGTAAAATAAACCCGTTTCATGGACAAACCTATACCCCAACAACATACAGGTACACAATCGGATACTTTATTTGCTGTTACTGCCCGCACAGAAGCCGAAGCAAAACAATTATTTGAAAAAGGCTGTCGCAATCTGCTGAATGTAAATAAATGGCAGCAGCTTGCCGGTTCGCTGAGTGCCTCCTTTGATCTAACCGATGGGCATGGAAAGAAAGTGTACCGGGCAGCGCAGAAAGGCGACTATTTCAGGATAAACCTGCCTGCCCCGGGCAATGAAAGCGGCCACGGATACGATTGGGTAAGGGTAGAAGAGATCGTAAAGGAGTTGACAGATGGCACTACGCAATCTGTTATCATGCAGGTGCGGCCAGCACAGCATCCGGCTGAGCAACATTCCGAAAGCAGTCATTTTTTTACCAGTGATGCTACGAGTAGTTTTTGTGTGGAAAGAAAAAGCAAAACCGTATCAGCAGCGGTGCATGGCCGCAACGAGAAACCCAATACACACAGCGGGGGCTGGCTCAATAAAATTCGTAATGCTGTGATTGGCTTCCTGGCCATGCTGGGTATGAACAAGCCACAATGGAAGGCGCTGGTAAAAGGTATTTTGGAGAAGGATGCAGAAGCAAATTAGCAAATATGCAAATGGCGCAATGGTACAATGAAATTACAGACAGGAAAATTGAATGGTTATGTTTCCCAACCTTTATTCCTATTTTAAAAAAGTATAATTTCCCAAAATGAAAAATTGTACTATTTCTCATTTTGTGCACTATGGGTTACTGGTTTTTATATGTGCGGCTATGCTAAAATGTGCTTCAGGGCCTTATGCTGCTTCCAATAAATCCTATAAAAAACAGGCTAAAGCATTGGCTAAAACCATTACACAGTATCCGGTTGCGGATTCAGCTTCTACTATCGATAAAAACTTTGTTGGAACGGTAAACTTTAACCTGCGCAAACCCAATTTTGTAATTATACACCATACGGCACAAAATAGTTGCGACGAAACACTGAAGACTTTTACCACAACAAGCAGGCAGGTAAGTGCCCATTATGTAGTGTGCCGGAATGGAACGGTGCACCACATGCTGAACGATTACCTGCGGGCCTGGCATGGCGGTGTGAGCAAATGGGGAAATACAACTGATATTAATTCCTCATCCATCGGAATTGAAATAGACAATAACGGCAGTGAACCATTTACGCCGGCGCAAATAAATAGTGTACTGGAATTGTTGGGCCGGTTGAAAAAAACGTACGTTATACCCACTGCTAATTTTATTGGCCATGCCGATATTGCACCCGGCCGTAAGGTCGATCCCAGTAATTATTTCCCCTGGCAACAATTGGCAAAGCAAGGCTACGGATTTTGGTATGATACAACAGCCATTGAGCCGCCATCTGATTTTAATACCTTACAGGCACTGCGGATCATCGGGTACAATATAACAAAGCCGGCTGAAGCTATTTATTCCTATCACCTGCATTTTGTGCCGCAGGATACAACCCGGATATTTAGTGAAGGAGATAAAAAAATACTGTTTAGCTTAATGCAGAAATATCAGTAAACATATCCCTGTAGTTTATCCGCCGCGGCGGATCTGACCTACACCCAGAAGAAGCTACGCCCTATCAATTGTCAATTATTCATTATCAATTATAGAAAATGCATTTCGGTCGGCTTCCCGAACATTTATTGGACAAGGTGAATTTTAACTTACTCCCCGATCCTCCTCAAAATAGAATTATTTTAGGCGGCCAGGCAACTCCCCATCCTAAGATATATGTGGGTTGCACGGAATGGAGCCAGCGACAGTGGAAAGGGATATTGTTTCCGGCAAATTTGCCTGTGGAAAAGATGCTGAACTATTATACACAGCAGTTTAATTGCATTGAACTGAATGCAACACATTATAAAATTTATACACCAGAGGCAATCGGTAATTGGGTAAACAAAACAGCAAATAGCCATTTTAGGTTTTGCCCGAAAATGTACCAGGGCATTACACATGCCGAAACCCTGGCAGATAAAGAATCTTTATCCGGGGAATTCGTAGAAAGTGTTGCTGCATTTGGCGAACATTTAGGACCTATCTTTATTCAGCTAAGCGATGCTTTTGGGCCGCACCGGAAAGAGGAATTATTCCGCTACCTGGAAAGCCTGCCGGGCAAACCGTTTTCTTTTTTTCTGGAGTTGCGGCACCCGGCCTGGTTTGCTGATGCAGCCATTCGCAATGAATTGTTTGAAACACTCACCGCATTAAATATTGGTGCTGTAATTACTGATGTGGCTAGCCGCCGGGACGTAGCTCATATGCAGTTAACTATTCCCAAAGCAATGATCCGTTTTCAGGGGTATAGCCCACACCACACAGATGAAAACCGGATAAATGCCTGGGTGCGCCGCATTACGTACTGGCTGCAAAATGGTCTGCAGGAATTGTATTTTTTTATGCACCAGCACCCGGAACTATATGCACCCCAAATGGCAGATTTGTTTATTGATAAATTAAATAGTTCTGCCAGTCTGCAGATTGCAAGGCCGGTGTTCGAAATACAGCAGGGGAGCCTGTTCTGAGAGCAATATGCAAATGTGAAATTACCTACAACGGATTGAAATCCGTTGCTACAATACGGACCGTGCCTACGGCACTTTGAGGATCCAGAAATTGTAAAAGATTTTGTTGATGATTGAACTTACTTATTTGATTAAAATTATTTATATATAGTAATCACTTTTTTCCGGTTAAAGACATTAAATCCGTATGAAATTTATTTCCATCATCTTTATATCATTCCTTTCTACAGCATCTTTTGCACAACTTACCCGCTTTGAAAAAAGTGATGGAAAAGAAAGCGCTACTTATTTTGAAACCATTGACTACTACCGGCAATTAGATAAAAGTTATCCGCAGATATTATTAAAAGAAATGGGGTCAACAGATGCCGGGTATAACCTGCATATCGTTTTATTTTCTGCAAATGGAAGCTTTGATACAGCTGTATGGCGTAAACAAAATAAAGTAATCATCCTGGTTAACAATGGCATACATCCCGGTGAGCCGGATGGCATTGATGCAACGATGATGTTGTTTCGGGATTTAGCAATTGGTAAATTGAAAATGCCTGCTAATGTAGTATTGGCAGCTATTCCGGTGTACAATATTGGTGGCTGTCTAAATAGGAATTCTAATAGCCGGGTAAATCAGAACGGCCCGTTGGAGTACGGCTTCCGCGGCAATAGCCAGAATCTGGATCTGAACAGGGATTTCATTAAAGCAGACAGTAGGGAAGCATTATCATTTGCACAGATATTTCATTACGTGCAGCCCCATATTTTTATCGACAATCATGTAAGCGATGGTGCCGATTACCAGCACACATTTACACGTTACTTACTACACAATACGATAAGCTGGGCGGGCAGTTAGGAAACTGGCTTCGCAATACGCTGGAACCTGCCTTGTGTACAAAAGCATGGCACAGTAAAGGCTGGGATATTTTCCCGTATGTAAATTTTGAATCTGCTAAACCCGGATGCCGGCTTTCAGCAGTTTTACGATCCGCCCCGGTACAGCAGCGGTTATGCAGCCCTGTTTCAGTGCCTCAGTTTTGTACCCGAAACGCACATGCTAAAACCTTATAAGCAACGGGTACAAAGTACCTACGCTTTTATGCAGGCCATGCTTGAAGAAGCTAGTGAAAAAGGCATCTGATATAACAAGCAAATTACTTCATGGTGTTGCTATGCAGGAAATGATGGCGCAAAAACAGCTTTCCGCTTAACTGGCAGGTGGATAGTAGCCGCACTAATTACATCAGCTTCAAAGGGTATGAAACGGACTATAAAACCAGCGAGATAACCGGGCAACAGCGACTGTATTACGATCATAGCAAACCTTTTACCCGGCAAATGTAAAATTCTATAATTATTACATAGGCATACGCAGCCGGTAACGGCACCAGCTTATTATATGATTCCGCAGGGCTGGCACAAAATAATCGAACAGTTTACAGGCGAATGACGTGCAGATGAAAGCAACTCCTGAAAGATTCAACCATTAGCTGTAACAGGCATACCATGTTGACAATTACAAAGCACCCTGCCAACAGCTTATGAAAGCCATCACTCGCAACAGCGAGGTGCAGGTGAGTTTGCATAGGGCAACAGCAATTCAATTTTTTAAAAGGCGATTGGCTTATTCCTCTTCAACCAACCGGCCCGCCGTTTTTTAGTGGAAACACTGGAACCCCAAGGTGCTGACGGTTATTTTGCCTGGAATTTTTTTGATGGTATTCTGCAGCAAAAAGAGGGCTACAGCGATTACCGCTGGGAAGATGTGGCAGCAGGTGTATTAAAAGGGGATCCTGCATTGCAACAGGAGTTCAACCAAAAGAAAAAAACGGATACAGCCTTTGCAGCTAATGCAGCTTCCCAATTAAACTGGGTGTATAAACATTCGGAATATTATGAGCCGGCACATTTGCGGTACCCGGTTTACCGGATTGAGTAAGCTATATCTCAGGGTATATGTTCATGAAGTCTTCCACCATATACACCTGATATAGCATTTAAAGCATCTGTACCGGAGCAACTGAATTACTATTATTCCAATCCCGAAAAACCATTCTGCAAATTGTACATCAATCCTAAATTACAACTGCTTAAAAATCGTTTTTCCGGGCTTGCCGGTTTTGATAAAGAATAGGGTTCATTTATCCTAACCAGCTAATTCCTTTTTATCATTTTTTATTAATTGCCGGATGGCGGCCAGGTGGGCTAATAATACCAGGGGAACAATACAGCAGGGAAGCCAGATAAACGGGAAATATAAAATAGCAATGTTGGGTTGATTAAAAGCGAATTGCTGAAATGGAAACGGCGCTGACAGAATAGCGCTCACAACAATATTGATCAGTAGCCCCAAACAGATAAAATTCCACAGCAACATAACCTTTCTGCCGAGTTGCTTTTTGATGAAACCAAAATAGTAAATAAAGGGGGCAGATAATCCGGAAAGAATATCAAAATTGCGGCCTTCAAAAGTCATCAGTTGCGGGACTGCCTTGTAAATGCAAAGCCCATACAATATCAACTCAACAGGGATTCTTACAATGTGCAAAAGAGTTAGGGCTTTCACATCTATACCGGCAATGTATTGTTTGCCACGGCGACTAACAAATAGGATAACAATTAAAAAGATGGGCGGAAATAATACCAATATAAACCTTGGCGGAACGGCACCTGTAACGGTATAGAACCCGGTAAGTGCCAATATGGTTTGAACTGCCAGCCACGTTGATAAAATAAGAATCGTAATGGTGGATCGATTGGCCGCTTTGAAAAAAAGCCAAACCGTCAGGAGCGTTGTTACTATAAAAGCAGCGTTGACATAAACCGGTAAATTAAGCATGTGAATTATTTTAATTGTTTACCAGCTTCGTTGTAAAACAAAACGAAGTTGTCACACTTTACCAGCACACGTAACCTGTTTTTACACCCTGCATTCGTGTATAGTATTGTAATATGTATCCTTTTCATAGTGGCAACGTAAACCAAAATGTAGTGCCTTTGCCTAACTCGCTTTCAACCCCTATTTTCCCGCCATGTTTTTTTATAATTTCTGAACTGATATAAAGCCCCAGGCCCAGGCCTCCATACTTACTGCCGCTGGTGGAAACCCGGTAATACCGCTCAAAAAGGTGGGGCAGTTTTTCCGGCTCTATGCCTGGCCCGGTATCCCTAACCGATACCCTGGCCATTGTATCCAGTTTTTCTATCATGATGTATATTTCTTTCGAGTCGGGTGCATACTTCACAGAATTGTTCACCAGGTTTACCATCACCTGGTCAATACGGTGCTCATCGGCATAAATCTGCAATTGCTTATCTCCTTCTAAAATAAGCTCATGAATCCCGGCCATGCGAACATGGTCACAGCAGCCGTTAATCATATCAGCGATAGAAAACAGGCTTTTATTTAATTGCAAAAATCCCTGTGTTACCTGGCTGGCATTTAGCAGTTCATCAATCAGGTTAATCACCTTCGTTACACTCTTGTTGCTTTGTTCAACCAGTTTTGGCAGCAATACCGGCGAAGGATTATCTTTCATCCGGTCCAGCAATTGCAGGGAAGCTTTCAGGCTGGTAACCGGCGTCTTTAGTTCGTGGCTGGCAATGCTGATAAAATCATCTTTTTGCTGAATATCTTTACGGCGGGTGGTTACATCCATAAAAGTGCCTACGCCGCCGGTTAAGGTACCTTCCGGGTCAAACAGCGGTGCTGCATTAATGGAAACATAGATACGCTCTTTACCCGGTTGTTCCACCGCTATCTCATGGTCGTAAACAGGTTTGCCCGTAGCCTTCATGATCGCCATCGGGTGGTCTTCATCCCGCAGAAGGGAACCATCTATGTTCAGATTTTTCCATTTAGAATCGTTGTAAGTGCGTTCTTTTATTTCACTTTCTGTAAGCCCAAAGATTGTTTGTGCCATCTGGTTGGCATAGATTGCCTTGCCGCTTGTGTCAATAATCGCTACCCCTTCAGCCATGGTATCCAGTATGCTTTGTAGCCGGTTCTGGTTTTCCCGCAGGCTGTTCTCAAGGCTTGTTTTTTCAACGATGATTGTTTCAAGTTGTTGTCTTGCTGTTACCTGTTCGGTTACATCCAGTACCGAACCAATAAAGCGGATTGGTTTATCCCGCTCATCAAACATTACTTTGCCTTTTGCCCTTACCCATCTTATCCGCCCGTCTTTAGCACCCACCGTGCGGTACTCTACATCATAGTCGCCATTGGTTTTTGATTTATCAAATACACTATTAACCACATGGCTGATCCTTTCCCGGTCTTCAGGGTGCAGGCCCGGCAAAAAATCTTTTTCATAGGTTACCGGATTGTTATGGTTTATGCCAAACAGCTCCCGGCAGCGTACATCCCAGTCCATCGTGCCGTTTGGCAAGTCCATATCGAACAGGCCCAAATCCGCAGCCTCTTTCGATAAACGGGATTGCTCATATAACTGCTCGGTTTTTTTCCTCGCCGCTAACTGTTCCGTAATATCAACGGCCGATTGCAGTACCCCCACTACCTCTCCATTTTCAATTAATGGTTTGTTAGAAATATTATAGTACCCCTGCACCTGCCGGCCTCCTTTCATTAACATGACAGGCTGTTCAAAACCGGTCCACTCTTTTCCGGTGCGGTAGGTATAATACAACTGGTCTAAAATCGGCTGTCCATTTAATTCCGGAATGGCTTCGTACCAGGGTTTGCCCCGTACCGATTCGTCTTTACCAATCAATTGCAACATTGGTTTGTTAATTATATCAAACGTCATAAACTCACCCCTGGTTACCAGCATCGGTATCGGCGATTGCTGAACCATGTTTCGAAACTTAGCTTCGCTTTCCGCCAGGTCTTTTACCCGGTCGGCTATGCGTTCTTCCAGTTCATTGTTTAGCGTTGCCAGGCTTTGTTGCGCTTGCTGCAATTCCTCATTACTGGCAGTCAGTTCCTCATTAACAACGGTTAATTCCTCATTCAAAATTTGCTCTCTTTGCAAAGCCTCATCCTGCTCCGCTGCTCTTCTTGTTGCTTCATAGCCGGATACCTGGCTGGTTACGTCGGCAGTTGTATGTAAAATACAGTACACTTCGCCAGTCTCGTTTTTTATGGGCCGGCAGGTAGCGCTCAGGTAAAATGTTTGCAATTTCCCATCTACATAAAAGTGGGTAGGAGCGCTGTTAGTCGTATACACAATACCCGTACGCCATACCGTTTGCAGTATGGTCATAAAAGGTTGGTTCTTTATTTCTGGTAATGCTTCCTCCAAAGGCAGCCCTATAATATCCGGCTGCGTGTGCCATATCTTCATCATAGCAGCATTGGCTGATTGAATGACCAGGTTTTCTGTTGCGTAAATGGCGGTGGCATTTTCAGAGAGTGACAGGATTTCCAGTAATTCTTCAGCATTGAAATGAGGTACAGATTGACTCATCAGTCAGTTTTAAAAATGATATTGGCAAAATAAGTGACTCGCAATTCCGCATGTTATAAGATGGTAAGCGATCTATCTTTTAGTCGATATAATTCAATCAAACTATTCCCAATTTTAAACTACAGCGTTAAAGTAAGAACTAAATCTGTTTATAGAAAAATATAATACTCCGGAATTTAAAAAGTGATATTTGATGCCTGCATCAACCAATTATCCGTCATCATTTCCTGATTATGAACATGACGAAAAGCATATCGGCACTTCCCGCCCGGAACATTTCTGAATCCATTGCTTTTACCAAACTAAACTGGGTTTCTCTACTCCCCACTGTAACAGCGGTTTTGCGAGGCTCGTTCGGGATGAAGTAGAAATACATTTATGGGCTGCCAACGACGACACCTGGAAAAATAAGGAGACAGCTACCGCAGCCAATCCTGTTTGCAATGGTGCCGGAAGTTTTGTTGCCGGTATTGCCAGTTGCCGCATACAAGTGCAGGGTACTGATGAATGGCATGCGGAATACAAAACGATGGGTGTTATCTACAGCCCGGATACTATTGTGAAAGAAACGGCCTGGAGCATCAGGAATTTCCGGCCTGGGATCATCAGCGCAACCTATTTAAGTTTTATGCCTTTATCTGATGGATAAAAAACCGGGCAATGGTGCGGATAAAAGTTAAAGGGAAGTGTATAAAATAATAAAAGCAATTTCCGGTATTGTTTTAACCAACCTTTCTTCCGGTAACGTGTATTACTGCATTCACATTGCGTAATGCACCACCTCCGGTATCAATCTGGCTAAAGTCTGTATTCCACATATTCTCATTTTATTTGTTTTATTATCATGCTCGTTATCGTACTTTTCTTTGTCATTCATTGGTTTTCTTCCCTGTTTTTCCATTCCTTTTTTCTGCACCGGTATGCTTCCCATAAAATGTACACCGTAACCAAATGGTGGGAAAAAACAATTTACTTTCTTACCTGGTTTGTGCAGGGTTCCTCCTATTTAGTGCCCAGGGCTTACGGTGTTATGCACCGGATGCACCATACCTACAGCGATACGGAAAAGGATCCGCATTCACCGCACTTTTTTAAAGATGTATGGCACATGATGCTGCACACTGCCAACATTTACAGTAATTTTAATACTGGTACGCAATTGCCGGAGGCACAGTTTACAAGAGAGCCACTGCCTGTATGGGAAAAGCTCGACCGTTTTGGCCACCATATGCTTACCAGGGTAGTATTTGGGGCAGCTTATGTAGCAGTTTATTTAATTTTTGCGCCGAGCTTTTGGTGGTATTTATTACTGCCTATCCACTTTTTAATGGGGCCGATACAAGGGGCTATTGTAAATTGGTGTGGTCATAAATATGGCTACAGTAATTATAAAAACGGCGATCATTCTAAAAACTCTACCCCTTTTGGCGTTATCATGATGGGCGAACTGTTTCAGAATAACCACCATCACCAAAAGGACAATGCCAACTTTGCCCGCAAATGGTTTGAGTTTGATCTTACCTATCTTATTATGCTGGGATTGAATAAAGTAAGAATCATCCGATTGATACCGGTTGCTGTTAAACCTGCCCTTGTTCCCATAATAGCCGGGGATAAAAAGAGAAAACTGGCAAATACCAGCTCTGCGTTAAGAATTTAACGTAAGCAGGTACAAAATTAATTACCACAAAAATAAACGGCACTACCTGAAGCAATGCCGTTTATAGTTTCCGTCGTTTATAGTGGGTACTAATTCTCAAAAAAGAAAAATACTGTCCTACTGATAGTTATACCACATTAAAACAGATTGTAGAAAGTATGTGACTGGCTTATACTGATCTACTTCTTACTAATTGTCTATTGCAATTTGGATTAATTCTTTCCATCCAATATCAGCGGGGTACTGCCTTTGCCCATCACAATTATCTTTGCATTAGCGCTTGTTGCCATTTCCTTCATCGCTTTTATTTGCTCATACTGTAACTGCTGATCGGTAAGGCCTGTATTAATAATTCGCTGGTAATCGGCAATCCCTTGTGCTTCTACCCGTTTGCGTTCGGCTTCCTGCCTTTCTTTTTGCAGCACAAATTCCATTTTCTTGGCATCCTGCTCTGCATTAATCTTGCTTTCGATAGATGCTTTTACCGAGTTCGGCAACGTGATATTTCGTACCAGCAATTGCTCCAGCATCAGCCCCCGTTTTCTAAAATCATCTTCAATGCTTTTGTAAATACGGGCCTGAAATTCATCCCGCTTGCTGCCGAATAAATCTACTGCCTGGTAATACACGGCATTGTCCCGTATTTTGGTACGGGTGATAGGCCGCACAATTTTTTCCCTGAAATCTTCACCGGTTTCCCGCAATAGTTTGGGTGCATCAAATGCTACCACGCGGTATAAAACGGTAAGGTCAATCGTAACTTCCAGCCCGTCGCTGGTGAGTACACGAATGGCATCATCCCCGTTTTTGTCGCCTTCATCGTGTATACCGCTCATCGTGTAATTCTGCGTTTTTACATCCAGGCGTTTAATGTCGAGTAACGGGTTTACGAAGTGGAGCCCACTGCCCAATACATCAGTTTGCACATTGCCAAATAACACTTTTACACCTACTTCACCGGCATCTATTTGCTTTACACAACTGGTCAATATGCCCAATAATATGAGCACTCCGCCTATGTATCTTGGCACTTTATTATAACGCAGCATCTGCGGATTGGTGCGGGTAATAGTAGGAACTATCAGTATGAGCAGTATGCCCAGGATAATCAAAATCATATAGTAAAATTTTATCGAAGGTACTGATAGTGAATGCTATCAACCGGAAATGGACTCTTAAATCGTTGCTATTTCTACAGGACTTAGGAACAGTAAGCCCTATCTGCATAAAAGCACGGGTTGTATTATCCGTCAGCACCGCAGGTCAGGCGATCATCGCCATTAATTAAAAACATATCTAAGCTGTTTTGTCTGGTAGCAAGCGCAAACGGTTTACGCTTATTACTATACGTATCCTGGAGATAACATCTGCCTGTTATCAGGTAAAAGCTATCCTTTCCGATTCGGCCTTTTTTCTGTAAAAGTTTGTGTTTTCAAACCTTCTGCAATTCCGGCCCATTTTTTACAAGATAGTTTTTATGAGATTAGGATATGCCTGCATCAACATTGCGTTAGGCGAACAGGGAGTCACTACGAACCGTGGTATGATCCGCCGCACTTTTTTGGAAAAAGGAATTCAGTATGCATCGCAGATTGCTTTGGAAAATGCAAAAGGCCTGCTGCAGATACTGCAATGGAATGTGGCTAATAACATCCGGGTGTTCCGGGTAACTTCCGAACTATTTCCCTGGGCCTCGGAGTACCGGTTGGAATCGCTGCCCGATTTTGCTGAAATACGGGCAGTGCTGGAAGAAGCCGGCAAACAGCCGGTACGGATGAGCACCCACCCCGGGCCATTTAATAAACTGGCCGGCAGTGGCGCTACGCTGTCCAATACCATCAAAGATCTTGATATCCATGCACAGGTGTTCGACGTTATGGGGTTGCCGGCAACGCACTGGCATAAAATAAATATTCATGTGGGCGGTGCATACGGGGATAAAGCAGAAAGCATTCAACGCTTTATTAAAAATTTTACTTTATTATCTGCCGGTGCTCAAAAACGCCTGAGTGTAGAAAATGATGATAAGCCGGGCCTATACACAGTGCAGGATTTAGTACCTGTGTACGAAAGCCTGGGTGTTCCGGTAGTGTTCGATTATTTCCACCAAAAGCTGCATCCTGGTACCCAAACCGAAGAAGAAGCATTTTTAACAGCCTTTGGCACCTGGGATGTAAAACCAGTATTTCATTACAGTAGCAGCCGCCGGGAGTACGAAGACCCTGCCAGCAAAAAAGAATCGCACAGCGACTGGGTACACGAACGAATTAACACCTACGGTAAGGATATTGATATTGTGCTGGAAACGAAGATGAAAGAAAAGGCGCTGCTACAATACAGAGAAGCATTTGGGGAAGAAGAATTGTGAGGCGTTTTTAGCCATAATTTTTACAATAGCAGAAGTATAAAACTGGAAAGCCGAAAAAGAAATACTTTTACAATACCGTTAAACCGATAATTTTAGGGTATCAAAAATTTTCCATGTTAACTAAAAAGATGGTGCTGAAAACCATTCGGGAATTACCCGACGAATTTTCTGTGAATGAATTATTTGACAGGGTTGTCCTGTTACAAAAGGTTCAAAATGCTTCTCAGGAAATAAAAGAGGGCAAGGGACTTTCTACAGATGAAGCTAAAAAGCAATTGAAGAAATGGCTGAATTGATTTGGGCGCCTTCTGCATTAGTTGATATGGACAACATTGCTGAATTTATAGGCCATGATTCTCTTCAGGGTGCAAACGCACAGATAAATGCCTTTTTCGACCGGGCACAAATTTTAGAAAAATTTCCGGAAATTGGCAGAGCTGTTCCGGAGTTGCAAGATATACGTTACAGACAAATTTTGGAAGGTCGTTACAGGATCATTTATCAGTTAATTGAAAACAAAGTCCATATTCTCTCTGTTCATCATCAGTCGATGCTATTGCAAAATAATCCGGTTTTCAAAAACAAGGTGAGACGAAAGAAGTGACAGAAAAACTACCTGATTATTTCTTATAAATGCTATAACTATTCATGGATAAAACAAAACATTATTAGCAACATTCATACTTGTTATACAATACTATCGTTCTGCTACTACTAAAAATAGCTTAGAAATAAACCAGCATCATATTTTTAAAAGTTTAGCAGCGCAATTCTGTAAACAAGTAAGTTTACAGTTGCCGGAAGTGTTGTATTAATCCGCTTCTGCCTGTAAAAACCTATATGCGAAACCATTATCGTTCCCTAAAAAATTTCTTTTTCATATGGCTGTTTTTGCCCATGTTGGCAATAAGCCAAAAAGCTGACATCCTTATCCGCAATGGCAAAATTGTAGATGGCACGGGCAACAGTTGGTATTATGGCGATGTAGCAATTGCAAATGGAAAAATAATTGCGATTGGTAATGTAAGCAACCTGAATGCGACCAAAATAATAGATGCAACCGGGCTGATCGTAGCACCGGGCTTTATTGATGTGCATACCCACCTGGAAGGCGATGAAGCCAAAACTCCTACAGCAGATAATTTTATTTACGACGGTGTTACCAGTGTTATCACCGGTAATTGCGGCTTGTCGGAAACAGATATGGCAAAATATTTTTATTTTATTGATAGCCTGAAACTATCCATTAATGTAGGTGCACTGATTGGCCACAACGATGTGCGGAAAGCAGTGATGGGCCGGACCAGCCGCCTGCCTACCGAAGCCGAATTACAGGGTATGGAAGCCATTGTGGATAAGGCCATGAAAGATGGCGCTATGGGATTATCCACCGGGTTGATTTACATACCCGGCACGTACAGCCAAACCAGCGAAGTGCTGCGCCTGGCCAAAGTAGCTGCCCGATACAAGGGCCTGTATGCTACCCACATGCGCAACGAAGGCGACAGCGTAGCACAAGCAATTACAGAAGCCCTCAACATCGGCAAAGAAGCCGGTATGCCAGTAGAGATTTCTCATTTTAAATTAGGCGGGCAAAACAACTGGGGTCGCAGTAATGAAACCCTGGGCATGATTAAACAGGCCCGCCTGGATGGCATTGAAGTGACTATTGACCAGTACCCATACACTGCCAGTAGTACATCGCTCAGTACTCTGGTACCCGACCGCCTGCTGGCCGATGGCCAGGATTCGATTGTGGCCCGGCTGCAAAATCCAGAGATCCGCAAACAGGCAATATCCGAAATGCTGCGAAGCCTGTACAAGCGAAAACTAAAACATTTCAGCTATGCCGTAGTGGCTTACTACCTAGCTGATACGACGCTGAATGGGAAAAGTGTAGAAGAAATTAATATCATACAAGGTAAAAAACACAATGCCACCGCTGAAGCAAATACTATTTTGGATATGATGATAAAGGGCGGAGCAAGCGCTGTATTCCATGGCATGAGCGAAGGGGATGTGCAGAATATTATGCAGTACCCTTTCAATATGTTTGCCTCCGATGCCACCATCCGCCAGTTCAATGTAGGAATGCCGCACCCCCGTGGCTATGGCACCAATGCCCGTGTACTAGGCCACTATGTACGGGAGCAAAAAGTGATCAGTTTAGAAGAAGCCATCCGCCGTATGACTTCGTTGCCAGCGCAAAAATTTAACCTGAAAGGCCGGGGTTTATTAAAAGAAGGCATGGCAGCCGACCTCGTTGTATTCGACGAAAAAACAGTAACAGATAAATCAACATTCGGGCACCCGCATCAGTACTCACAAGGTTTCCAAACCGTAATTGTGAATGGAAAACTGGTAGTGGAAAATGGAAAACATAATGGCACCCGCAGCGGTGTGGTGTTGCACGGGCCGGGGTATATTGCCCAATAATGCAGCCTTTCCAATTACATTCGTGTGCAATATCACCAGCTTACCTTCAGAAAATTTTATTACAAAATAAAAACATGCTTAAGTAGCTGTATTTCAGCCGGCTCGACTCTTTTTCAAAAACGTCAATTTTTAATAAAATAAGCGGCAATCATAACATTTTTTTTGCGTATTCTGTTGTAAATTAGAGGATAATATTAAAAACAAAAGCGTTCTGTACGCATTCAATATATGTTCCTCAAAAATATTCAGCTTATTAATTTTAAGTGCCACGAAAACCTGTTCCTGGATTTTAGCACCGGCGAAGAAGCAAAACTTCCGGTTCGCAAAACCACTTTCCTGACCGGCGAAAACGGTACCGGTAAAACGGCTCTGTTACAAGCCATTGCGTTGGTAACGGGTGGCAGTGAAGCCCTATGGTTGGCGCCCGGCCTGCCCAACGATTATATAAAACAAGACAAATCCTTTTGTGAGATTACTGCTACTATTGCCACGGCGCAGGGCGAAGAACGGACTTTAAGCCTGCGTATGGAGCAAAATGCTGCCGTTGCCAAAATTGTAGCGGATGCCCGTGTTACGTTGTTTCCAATGGATGCCGCTTTGCGCCATACGCACCGCAGTTACCTTACCGCAGGCTACGGCTCCGGCCGGCGACTGGATACAGACCAGCGTACCGGCTTTACCGTTAGCCGTAATCCCCGCTATGCTGCTATACATTCCCTGTTTAGCAAGGACAGCTTGCTGCGACCGCTGGACGAATGGACACATGATGCCCAATATGGCAGCGGTACGGTTGACCAAAGTATCCAGGCATTGAAGGAAGCCCTCCATATTTTCCTGCCGGCCGAAGTGCGTTTTCAGGGCTTGTCGGACAATGGCCGGTTTCTGTTTGGTACGCCCGACGGCCTGCTACACCTGGAAGCATTAAGTAATGGCTATCAGCAAACAGTTGCCTGGGTAAGTAACCTGCTGTACCATATAACCCGCACTTTCGGTGATTATAAAAATCCGCTTTCGGCCCGTGGGCTACTGCTGATTGACGAAATTGATTTGCATCTGCACCCGGCCTGGCAGCGGCAACTGCATAGTTTCCTTTCCAAAGGGCTCCCAAACTTTCAAATAATTGCTACCACCAATTCGCCTCTTACTGCACAGCAGGCTGCTACCGATGAACTATACACCCTACGGCGGGAAGCCGGCAGTGGCATTTGCCTGGTACCTTCCGGCAGTGATCCGTTTTCAATGCTACACCCGTTATTGATAACCTCGGTAGCTGAGCCTGATACTGTTTCTACGCCTCCAAAAGAGGCAGCCACAAAACCTGTTGCATCCCGTAGCACTGCGGTCCGTAAGGAGGCAGCTTAACCAGGTATTTAAAGATGAAATAACAGGTTCAGTATGAAGATTTGTAGTAAATTATTCCAAGGTGCTATATAACTTCGTAAGTATGCACTGTGGTTCCGGCTGTTCCTCTATACCAGAACTTAATACCTAATGAATTGACATAATTACGGCAACCTACCTACCTTATCCAAGAACTACAATTTTAAATAAGCAGTACAAAACTTCAGCAGCAAGATATTTAACCATCCCTACTAAAGCCGGCTATTGGTTAACTTACACTACTGCAACATGTATATTTCTTTTATTATCTGAACCTAACAGCATTAGCATTTTCCTGAGAAATTTCCGGACTTGGTTTTAGATACTGCATGTTTAATTCGATTGCTGCTTTTCCGGGTCTTTACATTAAAAACATTGTGCGTATTGAAAGCAATGCTGATTTCAGCAAATTATTCCTGCATGGTAACACGGTCATTACGGTTATTAAATTGCTGAAAGATTTTGAAGACATACTGCTGCCTTACCGCTTCGACCGGGTTCACCATTCCCATCTTATCAATCTTAACTATATTCAGAAATACCTGCGGGCAGATGGCGGGCAGGTAATGATACAGGACGGAACCGTGATTGATGTGGCCAGAAGAAAAAAAGAGGAGTTTCTAAAAATAATAGCCGCGTAATTGTTGTCCATCCTATTGTGGTTGTTACCAGAGACACAACCACATACAATTTTTTTATTTATACAATATTCAATTTGACCGGAGACTTCATTCTATCTGTTTAGACCTGTATTTGCCTGTTGCCCATTGCCTGTTTTGATTTGGTATTAATTATTGTATAATCACCGTAGTGGGGTCGTTATCTACCGTATTTCTCACCTTGTTCCAGCCCGCCTGCGAAGGCCCTGATTTACCTTCGCCGGATTTATTGATAGTTATTATCTGGCCGCCATATTCAAACGTTACAATTTCATTTACTACTGCACAATCCTTTGCGCAGGCAGCCGACCAGGCAACCGTTTTTACTGCTGCCAGTTTGTACGTTTGTTTCATTAGAATAACGTTTTGTGCATTCACAAAAAACACTTCAGCAGTTTTATAAGGCGTAGCCGATGCAGCGTTTTGAAACAGTACCGGGGAAGTAGCATCCATTGTTTTAGTGATGCTCATGGGGTTAAAAACAATTCTGCCTGCACCGGCCCCTGTTGCTGTGGAGCCTATATTCAGTGACTGCTCCACATCGGCGCTGTAGGCTGAAACTTTAATCAATTGCGGGCTGTTCGGTTCAATGGAATTACTGATTGGTGTAATATTAGCATCCGGGGTACCACTGGTGGTAAGTACCCTGTTACTATAATCAATTAACCGGAGATAAATAGAAATCTGTGCACTACAGCAGCAACTGGCGCAAATAAATACAAGGGTAATCAGGAAATACTTTTTCATGTTTGAAAATTTAAGAATGCGTAAAAAATAGGAATTAAAACAGATTTTCAGGGAAATATCATAAAGATAGTGGACAGTAAATGGTACACCGCTACATCGAAATTGCTAAATAGTACTACACCGATCTTTACCTCACGGCGGCTTGTAAATCAAATATAGCTGTTTTTTGACAGGCACTCAACTCACAATGACAAGAACCAAATATTCACTTTTTCAATAAGGAATAAACGGTACAGTTCCAACCAGGATAGTTACTGTTCCCGGCGCCGGATTTTATCATAGAGATTCTTTCACCTACTATTAAAACCGTTAACCGTGCTTTAAAAATAACAGCTCACACTTCGAATGGCGTTACGGAATATTGAATTTTTGAACCCGGTGTAATAATCGGCAGAAGGATAACTTTTAGAAAACGGAGATTTTATATTGCAAGTCAAATTAGTGCGGAAAGGCATTATTCATGCAATATCTCTTAATAATTATCGGATTGGCTTACAAGCTTTTTTTAATTACCTATTAGCTGGATTTTAGCCAATTTGAAGTGCTTGAATTTGTAAAACCGCTATTGCCTTCTTAGTTTTTTCAAAAGATGACCTCCGTTTTTACATCTGGGAATTAAATGGTAACATGCTAAAAATATTCATTACCCATTTACCCCTTTTGACCATTATACAAAAGGCTGTTTACAAAAGGCTAAAGCCTGGCTAAGGGTCTTCATTTTATTAAACTAAACATGTCCCCTGTACAAACAGACCTGACGCATGATAATAGAAGGAGATAGCACCTCACGCATTCAACAATAAATAAGTGAATCAAAGAAACCTACATTTTTACCTCAACAAAATCTGGATACGGAGTAGCGGTCGGCAGGGCTAAAAGTAAAGCCGGTATAGGCAATAAAACTCCGGAATACCCTTTAATAGCCAATTTCGCCCATTTTCATATATTTTTATACCTTTCGCACCAAATTCAATGCTGCCTGCTTCCCCTTACAGCAGTACTTATTAACTCATCTTCAAAAAAAAAGAAATGGACACTTCAAAAATGATCACCGCTTATTGCCTTAAAACAAAGGAAAAAAATGTTCCAATGCACGATGCGGTGATTAAAAAAACGGCTAAAGGTGGCTACCTGGCTTCCGGCAACGACGGCAAAGGAAATAAAATGGCAGCCATTATGAACGAAGCGAAAGCTTTGGAAGCTATCAAAAATAAAGTAGCTAAGAAAGATTTTTAGCAGCGCTGCTGCCGGGCTTGTACAGCGTTTTATGCCTTGTAGCCTTGATTGTTGTCAAAAAAAACAGGAAAGCCTTATCAAAATACTTTTTGGTAAGGCTTTTTTTATTTCCCGAATTTTCCATCCGGCACTATGATTGTTCCAAAAAAATATGCAAAACAATTTTGAAACGGATTACCGGGGTAACACTGTTAAAGTGGAATACCAAAAAGAATCCCAGCCCAATACGTACAAATTTACCGTGAACCTGCCCGGTGGGCCTGTACAGTTACAATGCCAAAAGGATAACGAGGGTGCCTACCGTTGGCTGAATGAAGACGGCAGTGTTTCAGATCAAAATCAGGAATTGGGAGAAGCTATTGAAACCTACCTGGTGCAGCACAAGATAACATTGTAGCAGGGTTGATCCTTGGTTTGCTGCAATAATGCTCCTGATCAGGCAATCCGTTATACAGCCATTTTATTACTTAAAGGTTTACCGGATGAAGTATAGGATGTTATACTTCGCAGTTGTCTTTTCTATACGGTGCGTAACTGCTCAGAACGATACACTTATTACGAACAGACATTCGGGGGTTATTACAGGTACTGTACAGACCAACGCTTCGCCGAACAGCATCCTGGCGGCACATCACAAAAGGCTAACGGAACAGGCTAATTGGTTTGACAGTGCCAATAAAGCACTTAACTCCATGCCGTACATTAACGATATACCGGAAGCACAGAAACATACAAAAGAAATCAATCTTGTAATCCGGTGTAGTCTCATTGGTGCCATCGTTGCTGCATCAGTGCTTTTATATGAACGGCGAAAACGCAAAGTTCAAAAAGGCAACACCTGAAATAACGGAAATGCTGTTAACCCGATCGCTTGGTTTAATTAATCTGGACTACAACTCATGCCTGGTATCTTTATTCTGGAACAACTGTTGCAACAGGCTTTCAACACCATTTTCCAAACCATTTAATAAAAACGAAATGAGACTTTTAACTGCCCTGGCCGGTGGGCTTGCCGGCGCCTGCGCCCTTACCCTGTTACATCAGGCATTAAAAAAAGCCGATCCGGATGCCCCGCATGTGGATGAGTTAGGAATGGAAGCAGTAAGTGAAGGTCTGGAAGCGGCGGGTGTAGAACCGCCACAGGGCCAGGAATTGTATAAGTGGACACTAACCGGTGATATTATTGCCAATACCATGTATTATAGCCTGGCAGGCATCGGCAACCGGTCCAATACCGGCGGACGGGCTACCTTTTTAGGATTGTTGGGAGGGCTTGGTGCTTTATACCTGCCAAAGCCTATGCACCTTAACTCAGCGTTTACCAATCGCACACCCCGTACACAGTTTTTAACGGTGGGACTTTATACCATTGGTGGGGTAGTAGCCGGTACAGTAATGAAGATTTTCAGTATCGGAGGCGGGAAAAAGAAGAGAATGAAACAACTAAAAAATAATAAGCCTGGTAAATAAAATGCGTTCATAGCAGTAAAAATCAGAATCATATTCCATAATAGAAAATGCACAGATTGCATAGTAGCGGAAGGAAAAGGTGTTGGGAATTATTGATAAATAAAAAAATGAAACATGCTAACAGGAATTAAGAAAAACGAACATTGGTTCACCGATTATAGTTATGTGCTATTTGTAATGATGGCGCCCAAAATGGTTGGTTTTGAAGAAGATAAAAAAGCAGCCAATCTTTGCAGGACATTTGCGGGTATTGTATTAGGCTATAGCTTATTTACAAAAGCCAAATGGGGTGTTGTAAAAGTAATACCGTACAAAACCCACGCAGCACTTGATCTTGCCAGCGGCGTGGCAGCTTTAGCAGTTGCACAATCAGCAGTAGCGGCCAATAATAAAAAGGCTCGTAACACATTTTTGGCAATGAGTGCTGTGGGAATAACAGTGGGTATTCTTTCACTGATTGGTGCTAAGCATAGCTAATCAAATTCAAACAGGCAATCGTCAATATGCAATAGGCAGGTGAGCAAATTCAATTCAGCAACTCTAAGGAAAGTTATCAAAATAACCTGAACATTTCATCAATCGGGTGTATTACAAATTTTCGCAGAAAGAGGGGCAGCCCTGAAAGGGCGAGATAGCACAGCACAGGGTGCAGCCCTGTGTTGGGAAATGATTTATCCTGGTAAATTAAGCCCTGAAAGGGCGTAATAGGATAGCGGTTATTGCGCCCTTTCAGGGCTTGATGGATGGGAAAATGCTACTCTTTGTCTCTTTGTCATAGGGCTTCACCCTATGCTAAGCTATGCCGCCCTTTCAGTTATACCGTTCAATTCCAAATTAAGTTGCAAACATTTTTATATGTTTGCTTTCCCAGTTGGTAAGCCCGCATTTGCTTCTATGGAAGTTTGGGACGCCAACTGTTTTTTTCTTGCCTTCAGGTTTCTGCCGGACACCGGTGCAGTCTCTGCAATTGTCTCAAAACGGTGTTTCTTTTGTTCTGCGGTTTGTTTCGCTTTTTGCGTTTCTTCTTTTTTAACTGCCTGTTTTTGTGCAGCCTGCTGCCGGTGTTTTTCTTCCGTTTGTTCATCAAAAGGCTTACCCGATTTCAGTACCCCATAAATCACCCGCAGCAGCTTATGCATCACCACTCCCATGGCTTGCTTATGTTTCATGCTTTTGGCTCTGAAACGGGCGTATAGCGTAGTAAACATCGGGTTATATCTTACCGCTGACATGCCCACCATATATAACACGGCCCGTAAATCTCCTCTGCCTTGTTTGCTGATGTGATTGCCCCACATCCCGTCGCCGCTTTGTTTAAAGCAGGGATGAACCCCAAAATAAGATGCTAACTTTTTGGCACTCTCAAAACGAGCCACATCCTCTATTTGCAGTATAATGGCTACCGCACTGTCCAGCCCGATACCCTTTATAGCTACCAGCAGTTTTACACCTGCATCCTGCTGATATAGCTCACCCAGATAATCTTTACCGGTATCGATAAGGGATTGCTGGTGCAGTACTTCTGTGGCTGTTATGCTAATGAGATGTGTCAGTGCTTTGGCCGGTGGTTGCACCGGCTGATGGTCTGTGAACTTCTTCATAATGGCCGCTGATTTTTCCGCACTGATGCCCTTTATCTTTTCCAGTTTAGCCGCCCCGGCATGCACAATGGCCTCGGCAGAACTATATTTTACCAGCATCCGTAACAACCAGCCCGGCAGGCCGTTTCGGCAATACACCAACAGCGGCGACAGATTTTGATACAACAGCTTCTCTAACTGATTGCTAAGCTGTACTTTTTGTTTGGTCCACATGCGGATGCCAGTGATAAACTGACGGCCCGCCTGGTGTTGTTCATCGGTTGGTTTAGCCCTCTTACCATAGTCCACTTTTTCAGGATATTTAGCCAGGTAGGAAGCAATCGTAACAGCGCTGACGCCATCCGTTATCGTTCTGCGCAATAAGGCATCCCCGCCTGCCTTTACTGCTCTGGCATTGAGCCGGGCTACCCACAAGCCGCTGCCACTGCTGCTTTCAATACCTTTGAGCATCGAATGCCAGTTGTTCTCATAACCACCGGTGCTTTCCACGCCACAATACAGTTCTGCCAACCCCTGTTTTTGCCATAGGTCAATTATTTTTTTTAGTTCCCGGTGGCCGGCTGCCGTATCGCTTAACTGGAACAGTTCTTCCTGCACCTGGCAGTCCCTGTCCAGCAGCATAAAATCTGCATAGCCCTTACTTACATCAATTCCCAGATACCCCTTTGTTGTCAATGTAATTTCATTTAAATAGCGTTATAAAAAATCAAGCATCGCCTTGCCTTATAAATATGCGGCATTGATTGCCAGGTTATACCACAGGCGCAACTTGAAGGAGAAAAAACTGAAAGCCGGTATTCATTACCATGGGCTTTTTCTTCCTTGCCTCAAAGTTGATTAAGACACGCTTCTTTTTGATTTTTTATGCCCCCTAAATTTAAAAAACAAACATATAAGGGCTTTTACACCGAGTGCGAAAAATTGTAATGCACCCCATCAATCTGGCCTGGTTGTCCCCAAACCCTCCCGACCTATCGGTACGGAACAGGCTCTAAAGGGGGCTTTTGGACACCATCAAACTGTATAGGAACTTCAAAATACTCATACTTGCCACTAATTTTTCAGGTAAAAACGAGTTCCCCTTTAGGGCAATGTCATTAAGTTAAGCCCCATCGGGGCTTTCTGTTTGTAGAGAACAAAGAGGCAAAGGGAATCATTGCCACGTAGTGGCTACCCCTCTTCTCTGATCAGGTAGCCACTACGTGGCATGCACCAACATCAAGGATGTCTGTTTTCTATAAACAGGTTGCACCTACGGCGCATAACTGATACTACAATCCTTATCTTAATGACATTGCCCTTTAGGGGTCAGGGGCTACCAACGCCGGGTAATATCCCGCTTCTATTGTACAAGTTATTTTGACCACTTTACTAAGCAATTTTTATAATCGTTTTTAATCTGGAATCATATCACTTTAAAAAGGCTGCGAAAAACACCAGCTGACTGGCATTAACCTGCTTATTGTTAATTGTCTATTGCGTATTTGAATTTGATCTCCGGCAAAAAAAGGCTGCATTTCCCATTGTGGAAATGCAGCCTTTTTTTATTTGGCTTTTAAGGGTTATTACTGATCTCTGCGTACTCTGAAGCTACAGGTAGCCGGGTGCAGGGTACTTCCTGATCCGTTCAGGTTGCCGCTAAAGTTACCCGCTATATATCCACCCACAGCGCCATAATCTGTAACCGTTACATTAAAGGCACCACTTTGTACGGTAGCGCTATCAGTAAGGGTGGGTGCACTTATATAAATGCTGTTAATAGGTGCGGTACCGGTTGCCGTTCCTGCAAAGCGGAAACTAATGCTAGTGTAATTAGTAGCATTACCGCCTAATTTAAAACCGCTGATAGAGGTTGTACCTTGTGATGCATATGCGGTTGTACTATCCGGCGGCGATGTAATAGCATAAGCAACCCCATCAATCGTAAAATTGACGAAGCGCTGGGTGGATGTTCCGCAGGCCGTAATAGCACCTAAGTTGTTAGCGCCTGTATTTACAGTAGTGGTTACCGGCGCACTTTGCTGGGCAGTAGTACTGTCAACAGCGTAGTACGTTACCTGCTGGGTGGTAGCGCCACAGCCGGAGAAGCTAAGCGTAAAGTTGCCATTGACAATCGGAGCACGGTACGTGTTAAACCCGCCTAAGATTACATTTACATAACCGGCCAGTACAGGGGTGCTGCTGCACGTAACGGCACTACCCGTAATAGTAAAGGTGTTGGCACTGCTAAGCGTTACGGCAACGGTTCCGATATTCGTATTTACACTGAAAGGCCCGATGTTTTGCGAGTGTAATACCTGGCCGCAATTAGAAGAACCATAAACTTCCAATACCAGCGATTCGTTCTTAGGAACAAGGCCACTTACATAGCCGGTAGTATCGGTATAACCGGTTGTATAACTATTTACACTGGTTCTCTTAATTTTAACCAGCGCATGGCGCAAAGGCTGGCCGGTTTGGTTGGTAAAGGTGCCTGAAAACTGCACGGTCGGAAATTGGGCATCACAATTCCAGAAAGAGAAATGGCTTACCTCCGCTGTATACTTGCTGCCGCTTTTGGTAGCCGTTCCTTCCTGCTTCCACAAACCGGTTGCTTCATTGAACGACCATAAGGGAACGGTAGCAGGAGCCATACCAACGATGCTGGTTGGCAATGGAAAACTAAGGATTGCTTTTTTGCCGGTTGCCACCTGTAGTTTTTCACCGGCGGGGCCGGTTAGTTCTACGCCAAGCATGCCAAAACTTTGCAATCCTACTTCTGTACTGGTTTCGTCAATACCCCGCAGGTCGCCAGGCATTTGCCGCATCAGCCTATCCGATGTTGGATCAATCCAGGCCAGCGCTACCTGAACAGTACCGGTGTAGGCTATACCTGTGCTTTTAACCACCACACTATTTGCCGGAAGCGTAACAGCACTTCCATTTGCCAACGTAACTGTTCCGCCGGTAGTGGCATTGATAGTGCCGGCATTGGTATTGGGCAACAACTCAATTTCAACGTAATGTTTTTGAGCCGCCCGTGCGATAAACGTACGGCTGCCGGTAAAGTAGCCGCTCTTTTCAACCGTTACATAAGCTGCTTTATCTACCACCGTTGCATTAGCCAGGATAAACTCGCCATTAATATTTGTTTGGGTACCGGCAGTTCCGGCTTTTACCAGCGCACCACTTACCGGCAGGCCATTCTCATTGATGATGCGGCCGGTAATAATAGCTGTAATGGTGGTTGCGTTTGTAATGCCGGGTAAATCAGTAACCGACATTTCTTTTTGGCAGGCGGGCACGATCATCAACAAAAGTGCAGCTGCGTACAGTAGTTTCTTAATTGACATAAATTGCAGGGTATTAGCCCCAATAGATTAGCAGCGAAGCAGTTGTGCAGCCTGCCTGTAAAACTTTTTTTAGCGGTATTACTGGAGCCTGATTTTTTCACTCCGTCTTTGCCTGCCGTCAAAATATTCAAGCACATACATTCCTTTTGCAAAGGATTTAATGTTCAGCCTGTTTAATGAGGCAGGCAGCCAGCGCTGTAGTATTATTTTACCATCTAATGTGTACAGCGTAACCGTACCTGCTGCAGGCAATTGCAGCCATAACACATCCGTTGCCGGGTTTGGATATACCAGCCATTGTCGGCCTGAGATGTACCAAACTTTTTGGATAGCAGAGTAAAAAGTTTTGCCATCTGTGCCGGTCGCTTTCAGCCGGTAATAGTTCCATCCATCCAGCGGTTTATCATCGTAGCGGATGTATACATTATTAAAGTTGATGGCCTTACTGATTGTTTGTAAAGGGCTATAGTGCAGGCCGTCCGTACTTTTTTCAATTGTGTAAAAAGTAACGTCACTTTCATCGGCTACCTGCCAGCGTAATTGTACCCGGTTGCCTTGTGGTACAGCTATCCAGCTAATTAACTGAATGGGTAATGTGTTGTAAAGGCTAACAGTTCCAAGCGTAAAATTTTGCGAACCGAAACTTAGATCGGTTGCAAACTGGTTATATGTTATTTTACCATAATTCACGTTGCCTGTAATAACGTAGGGACCGCCTAAACCGTACAACCGCCACTTTCTTACACCACCTCCGGAAATGCTGTCCCAGTATTGGGCAATGCGTAAATCAAGCAGTGCCTGTGCATCGTTTCCACCCTGTCCTACCCGGCTATAAGGTGTATAATACAGCGTAATTTTTGCAGCCGCATCCGAATTTAGACTATTTAAGGTCCAATATTCCAGTCCGCTTACATGATCCAAAGGCGGGGTGGCAATATCGGCCGGGGATATGTTTGGATGAGCAACCGGTATATAACTTGCACTGTATGTTCGGTTACCTGCATTTATATCGGTATTTGTTATAAATACCATTGGTGCAAAAATGTCCTTCGCAGCACTGCCCACAGGTGCCGTTAATGTATCCGTTATGTTACCGGTTCTGATGTTTATCCTGCCATCGATAAAGCTGTTTCCCCAGCCCCTGTTGCTTTCACCAAAAATATTCGCAGGGCTTATAATATTACAATTCTGACCAAAATAATAGATGGCCGTACCGTTAATAATAGAAAATATGCCATTGGTTAACCAGAGGTCTTGCAAGGTTTCTATACCACCATTAAGCAACCTTACACCGGGCAGGTTGTTAATAGCTACCGTTCTTACATTATATAAAGTACCTGTTACCAGCCAAATATCAATAGGTTGAAGCAACCGGTTGCCATCCAGGCTGAAAAAGCTACTGTCGAAAGCCTGAAACTCTGCGCCATCCCTGCGTTGTAGGTTACCTCGTAACACAATAGTATCAATTCCTCTTACAGCTCTAAAACTGCCTGTTATGTTGCCTGTCGCGTCCACCAGCAATGAATCGTATACAATCAATTTATCCCCTGCCGGACCGTTGAGGGTAAGGGTACCGCCCGACGCTATAGTAAGTGCACGGGTAGTAGCTACCCGGTTATATAAATTAGCAAATGGGGCAATAGCGCTGATCAATGGAATTTTATTAACCGGAATGGTCACATCGGTAAGGCTGTCCGGCACAAAGCCTCCTTGCCAGTTTAGGGCATTGAACCAGTTATTATCAGCTATACCGGTCCAGGTACCGGCAGCAGTAAGGCGATTTGGGGCAAAAGTGCTGCTAAGAACTGCAGGAATAATTTGATTAATACCTGTGCTTGCTCCGGATATCCAGTTGGCCGGAGTTTGGTTGATGGCTGATAATAATGCCCCTTGTGAACCTACATTTAGTGAAAGCGGATTATAGTAGGCAAAGTCACCGGTACTGAAAAAAAGATTTAAGCCTGTAATATCAGGCGGTATGCGGCTTTGCCTGTCGGCATTGCTGGTACCAGCACCGGGCACTGCACCAAAGTCAACCCAATTATTGGTATAACTAATACCATGTAGTACATGACCATCTAAAATAGCATACTGGTTAACGCCGGATACACCGTAAGCCGTGAATTTTCCCTGGGTAATAAAAAACTGTTCTGCTGCAGAAGTACTTAGCATAGAGTTGCCCGATACCACATTTTCGCTGATGATTGAAAAATTGCCGGACGCAACTCCGTTTATTTTAATGTTGGATGCAGTTGGCGCTTCAAAATCGAAGCTAATAACTGAGCCGGATAATAGAGGGGCTGTACCTGTGTACAGTAATTTTATTTTCTGTATATTCTGATAAATATTATTCCCGCCGGCATACCAGCGGTTGGTTCTGGTGTTAGCAGGTGCCCCGGCTTCATATCTTGCATTCACAATCTGAAAGCTGGTACCAGTAGTCAACGGAGCAAAATTGGTCAGCACAAAAGCATCCCGGCCACCGGTCGCTACATCATTGTCATACCCGATAAACTGCATATCCCCCGGATATAGAACCGTACTATTGCAATAAAAGCTATCTATCAGTGCAGGTGTTAAATAGCAATTCCCACTATTACTGTACTCATACGCCGCTAAATAATATTTGGTACCTGCAGTAAGGTTGGTAATATTGAAATATTGGATAGAAGGATTATTGACCCGTGTATTGTAAATAGTAAACCCATTGCCTATAGCTGCACCATTCGTAAAAGAAGGGTTTGCTATATAAACTGTATTATTTACCGGTGCTGATGGAATACCTGAATTACTGCAAACTACCAGGCAACCGCCGCCATTGCCACGGTTCAGCGTAAGTTGGGCAGAATTAGCATCTGTTTTTAGTAGCCGTAATCCTGTTGCCTGCTGCGTAGCCGGACCGGCACAGGCAAGGGTATTACCAACAACTGTAATCAGGTCATAGCGAATAGTGCCGCCGTTAACTCCTGAAATATAAGCGCCGGTTGCACCATCGTAATTCGTTCCTGATGAAAAATCAGTTACCAATCTCAGTTGAGCAGCAGTATTATTATTTAAAGCAGCATAAGTTGATAAGTCAATATTCAGTTCATTAGAAAAATTTGTAGAGGCAGCCAGGTAAATGAACACATCTTGCCATACAGTTCCATCATAATACTGTACGACCACTTTTTTTGCGGCTGAACCACTATGTCGTATGTAAAATTTTAAGTGAAGATTATTGAAGCCGGTTGTATTAACATTAATTGAAATTCCAGAGGTTTTAGGAGCCATACTCTGTGCCGGATAAGTCGTTGTATTTAATCCATTATTGGGGTTGCCAAGGTCAGAAGGTGTACCAACAGCATTATCTGCTGTAACGCCGCCAATTAAAACCATTGATCCGGATCCTGTTGATGGAGCAGGTGCATTTCCATTAGCAAGTATGGTGAAAGCGCTATTAAAATTCCATTGCGTAATGGTTGTTTGTGCTTTACTACTTAAACCGCTACCACACAATAGCAAAATCAACAGCAAACGACTACTGGTATTGAATAAATGAATAAAGCGATTAGGCATTGGCAACCAGGATAAGTTATAAAAAACAGCCCCATAACGGGGCCACTTACGATATTACTGTACAATAAAGTTTTGTTTGTAGAAATAGGTTTTGTTGCGAAGCAGCAACCGGTACGGGCCTTTCAGCATATTGGGCAGCAGCGGAATTTGCTGCAGACCGTAGCCGCCGGTGTATACAATAGTTTTCTCTATCAGGCATTGGCCCAAATCATTAAAAACCTGCAGGTGGTAATTGTCCGGCTTAAGCCCTGTTATTTGCAGGTTGATGATATCCTTTACCGGGTTGGGGTAAATGGTAAGTGTATTATCTACCCGGCCATATTGCATTTTCATAACCGTACTATATGTACTACGCCCGTTTTTATCAACCGCTTTTATACGGTAAAAACTTTTCCCTAATAGCGGCTGGGCATCTGTAAATTCATAATTGGTTTGCCCTATGCTGGTGCCTTTGGCAGCCACCCGGCCAATATTTGTGTACGTAAAGGCATCGTCTCCCCGTTCAATCCTATACTCCAGCATTTCCTTTTCGGCAGCCGACGTCCAGAACACTTTTATTACCTGCCCTACCTGAAAAGTTTTTGCATTTAAAAAATCAATGGGCAACGACCGGGAGGGATTAAATTCAACGGGATTAATGGCCGCTTCATTTTGAAATTGTACACCGTTTCCATTATTTCCCTTGCCAAAGCAAGCTACAGCTGTGGCATCTGCATGGCTCAGAAACTGGTTCGACAGGGCTCCGTCATCGCTGATGAGCATTGCCATAAAACGCACATTTGCCTGTATACCTGGGTTATACTGCAGCAAAGCCCGCGGAAAGCTTAGCTCATACCCTTTGGTAAAATCGGTGGCCGATGGCGCTATTCCGATACTACAGCCTGTAGCTGTCGTAATGCTGTTGGCTGTAACATCACCAATTAAAAAATCACTTCCTGCAGATGCGTTTAGCAGGAAAAGATGAAAAGAAGTTATGGTAGTATTGTTGCTGATTGCTAAACAATAATCGGCACTAAAGCCGGCATCAAATGTAGTTCCGGCTGGCAATTGTGCTAAACCGCCAGGTGCATTTGTGCGGTTGAAAGACGCATCTGTCAGTCCGCCGGTTTTACTATCGATAAATAAAAGAACATGATGACCATTTTGAACAATACCGGAAATACCGATCTGAATATTGGTATCGTTGGCAGCAGCATACAACGCATTCAACCGCATATTACTTCCGGAACAAGGTAAGGGACCACCAGTAGAAGTAGCAAGCGGAAGGCCCCAATAACTTTCGTTGATGTTGCCATCGCAATTAATTTGTGCCGTGGCAATGGTACAGGCAAATACAGTAAGAGATAAGAGTAATAATTTACTCATAAGCGGTAGGGTTGTGTAAAAGCCGGATGTTAAATTTTTTGTTAAGGTCATTGCTTTTATCCACTTCACCAAAAGCTTTTTGGAAATGGTTGAAAGCAGACGACTGACTACAGACAACAGACCACAGTTGGATGATTATTGATCGTCATTTTTACATTTGGAAATCGCTCAATAACATTTTTATTTAATTGCCTGACTAAAAAACGGTTCAAATAATGCTACCTGCAATGTGATAGTTTTGAAAATAGATTTTCATCCGGTCGTCCGTAGCCTGTCGTCCGTTGTCTGTATTCTATTGCCTAATGTGTACAATTTGTTTTATGAGAATTGCATTTATTGTTTTTGACGGTATTACCCTGCTGGATTTTATTGGCGTGTACGACCCCGTATCCCGGCTGCGGTCTATCCAGTTTCTGCCTAATCTGCAATGGGACATCTGTGCAATGAAACCGGAGGTAAAAGACCATTTCAATTTTGTGATAAAGGCAGATAAGGTGCTTAACGATCTGAGCAGCTACGACGTTGTAATTGTTCCGGGGGGCAGTGGCACCCGCATACTGCAAACCGACAAAGCATTTCTGAAATGGATGGCTACGGCGGAATCCGTACCGCTTAAATGTTCCGTATGTACCGGCAGTTTGCTGCTGGGCGCTGCCGGATTTTTAGATAACAAAAGAGTAACAACCCATTTTGGCGAATATGATACGTTGGCCAAATATGGATGCACGGTTGTAAAAGACAAAATAGTAGACGACGGTAATATTATTACAGCAGGGGCTGTTTCGGCTTCTCTACAGTTAGGCTTATACCTGGTAAAAAAGTGGGGCGGCACAGAAGCAGAGCAATCCATACGAAAATGGTTGGATTTATGTGAATAACATGCGGGTGACCGCCGTACCTTACCTTTATCCCCGATACCCAAAAAATAAAAGACGACTTTGGCTTTAAAGTTTTTAAAAAGAGGTGGTGGCGATGGACGGGCCGAAATGGCTTTTGTTGACCACCTGGAAGAATTGCGCTGGCATATTGTACGATCCTTACTGGCAGTAATTATCTGCGCTGTGTTTGTATTTATCAATATCGATTGGATATACGACCATATTATTGCCGGGCCTATTAATAAGCGGTTTGTAACCTATGAATGGCTATGCAAGCTGAGCTATAAAATGCATATGGGCGATAAGTTGTGCCTGCCGCCGGCCAATGTAGAACTGCAAACCACCACTTTCGGCGGACAGTTCATTTCCAGTATTTCCATGTCCTTTGTATGTGGCTTTATCCTGGCATTCCCGTATGTGTTTTGGGAGGTATGGAAATTTATTAAACCAGCCCTCAAACCCAATGAACTGAAAAATACCAGTGGCTCTATTTTCTGGGTAACATTTTTCTTTTTGTGTGGCGTAGGTTTCGGATATTTTCTGATGGCGCCTTTTACTTTTAGCTTTCTTTCCAATTATAAACTGGGGACGGCGGCGGCTATTGTATCCCGGCCAACCATCGCCGATTATATTGACAACCTGGTGGATATTGCTGTGGGTAGCGGTATTGCATTCGAGTTGCCCGTTATCAGCTTTGTGCTCACCCGTGTTGGTATCGTTACCCCTAAGTTTTTAAAAGAATACCGGAAATATGCGTATGTAGCATTACTGGTAATTGCGGCTGTTATTACCCCATCGCCGGACTGGATGAGCCAGACGATTGTAGTGCTGCCACTAATTGCTTTGTATGAGTTAAGTATCATTATCAGCAAGCGGGTAGCAAAGAAAGAAGCAATAAAAGAGAAAGAAGAGTGGAGTTAAGGAAGCTTTTGATAATCGTACTCACAACCGTCATATATAAAAGCGTTTTCATTCAGCTTCAATGTGTTACCACTAATAGAAAACCTGAGTTCCTGATTCCAGTTTCCTCCTAAAAATAAGATGTTTTCAACCTGGCCCTGACCATTGGTACGGGTTGAAAGCCGGTATACACCATTATCAATTCTGTTACCTGTAGCCGTATATTGGCCATTGCTGTTAAAAGAAATGGTAGTCCCGTTTCCTGCCGGAAAATTAGTTGAACCACTCCAGCCGCAAATGGATGTACGCAGTTCCCATTTCCCTGTTATGGAACTTTCCATGAGCACATCACTATTCGTTTTTTTGCAGCTGATAATACCTGTCATCAGCATTAATGTAATTATTATATTTTTCATACTGTTACTGACGACTGGCCATCTTACTTCATTGCATGTAGTAAAAAAATTCATAGCATATGAATGTAAATGGTCTTACAGCTTGAAACTTTTGAGCTTATGAAAATGCCTGTTTATCTACCCAATCCATTCCGGAATAAATTTGGGAAACAGGTAGTTGCACGCCCAGTTTTTCTAAAGAGATAACAGCAGTAAGCTGGTGAAATACTTCCGATTCCCAATCACCTGTTTCGCCTTTGTAAAAGAGTGTTACCTGGCAAAAATCAGGTTCAGCCAACAGGTAATAATGAAGAGAATGAAACTGTCGGTAAGCAATGAATTTATCAACAAGATTAAATATACGGGTGGAAGGAGAGAGCACTTCCGCTATCAGCAGCGGGGCTTCCGCATAAAAAACTTTTGCTACTTTTTCTGCCGTTACCAGCACGTCAGGATAATAATAATTTTCAGTTTCCGGGGGTCGGACTCTCAAACCTTGGGCGAAAACTTCAAGACCGGCAATCCTTAAAAGAAATGCAAGGTTCATAATAATTTTTTCATGAAGCATTGATCCTCCGGACATTTCATATAGTTTTCCATTAATGAATTCATGACGCACAAGGGATTTCTCTTCCATTTTAAGATATTCCTGTTCAGTAATAAGCCTGTCGTTAGCAACTGTTGTCATGGTTCAAATATAAGAAAACAGGAGGTTAATTTTGAACCCAGGATTTGCGTGAGGGATGGCGGCGAGTACCCCACAGGCGGCATAAGTTATTTGAATAGCGAAGATGCAATGCTGATATGCCGCCGGGGAGTATCCGCCGCGGCGAACCCAGCCCTTTCCGCCGTGGCGGATTAGGGAACACGCCCTGATTATTTTATACGGAACCAGTAAACTTTTTCAGCACATCATCCATTTGAGGCAAGCTTTCTATCTGAGCATTTATTTTGTTGTATAAATCCTCAAATGTTGATTGACCATCCAGAACTTTTAATGCGTATTCAAAAGGGTATACTGATAAAAAGATTCCGTTCTTGTCGTATTTCAAAGTCATTGACCGTAATGGAAATTCAGGCTGGTTATCTCTGTACAGCTTAAAATGATAACGACTTATTAAAAAATCACTAAAAGCAAATGCCAAGAACATGGCTGCCTGTGTGTCTTCAAATTGAAAAGCTTTACAGTACATTTTGAATCCCATACCATCGTCAACTACCTGGTCTAAATTCACAGGATGATTAACCGGCTGTAGCACTTTTCTTTCAATCTTATTGTCCATAAAGTAACTTTCAACCATTTTTAAACATCCGTCAAGCATTACCGGATTATCATTCATATTTTCCGCTGTGTACCTGTCATTAAAGTATTTATCAGTATAGATGCCCTTAAAAGCGGATTCTTCATTGGATGTTTCCGTTTTCTTTTTAGAAGAAAATATTTTTTTGAAGAAATTCATCGTATTAGTTTACTTATCTGTGCTGTAAATGAATGCTTCTATTTAAAACGGATTTTTGCTTTCTTTGCGCTTAGCCTCAATAGATGCATTAGTTAAGGAATGCCAACTTTAGGAGTGCGGCATTCTACAGATAGTTTATCTTTTTATGTAAAGCCCGATAATCATCAAGGCTAAAGTTATAAATAAACCAATTAGCCATCGTAAGCTAGCGGTTTGAGATTCCGCAATTTTCGTCTCTAAACGGCTACCCTGCTCTTTTACTTCTACCCTAATTAACTCAAGGTCTTTGCGGTTAAGAATTTCATATTTTTTGCTGCTATCTTCTACTTTCTGATCTATTACAGCTTCAATGGCTTCGGTAAGTTGGCGGGCACGTTCCGGCTGTTGGAATTGTGCATTTAGCAACTCATAAATCCTCAAGCTTTGTGTAGCTGTCATACCGTCCTATTTACAACAAAAGTAATTGAATTACTACTGGTTTTAATCAGCACTTTGTATAAGGGTTGCCAGCTCCGGGAGAGTTGGCAACCCAAAATCCGTTATGCCGAATTTCGGGCGGCATTAATAATACCGAACATGCTTCGGGTAATTAATTTTTCGTACACTTCTTTATTCGCATCTTCCTTATTTTCCAGCAGGTGTAATTGCTGCAAGGCATACTGCTGAATGGTAAGCAATGGCAACACAATTTTATCCCGCAGCTTAATGGATTCCCGTCCGGCATCGTCCTGCTGCATCAGCTCTGTACTACCGGATAACTGTAGTTCATATTTTTTAGTGCGTTCATATTCCTCTTCAATTAATTGCCGGAAAGCGCCAAACTCCGGATCACTGGCAATGTATTGTGTAAGGGGAAAAAAGGACTTTAACATGCTCATCATGCTGTTATCAATCAGCGTACGGAAGAAAGGAACATGGTTGTACAATTCCTGCACTTCGGCAAAGCGGCCTGCATCCTCAAAATATTGGAATGCTTTGCCCAATCCAAAGTAGCCCGGTACATTTTGTTTTATCTGTGCCCACGATCCTACAAACGGAATAGCCCGTAAATCCTCAAAGCGCAAAGGCCCGCCGCCACTGCGTTTGGCCGGGCGGCTGGCAATATTGCTGCTGGCATAATAGTTCAGCGGGCTCATTCTTTCCAGGTAGGGCATAAACAGCGGATCGGCTTTAAATTGCTGGTATGCCTCGTGGCTTTTAGCAGCTAATTCATCCATCACCTGCCGTTGTGCTGACGTAATATCGGTAGCTTCCCGGCCACGGAGTTCACTGCTAAGGCCCGCACTTAGTAATTGCTCTACATTATATTGCGATGAAGTAAAAGTTCCGAAATTAGAAGAGATAGTCTGCCCTTGTATGGTTAATTGTATTTCGTTATTTTCGATGTGGCTTCCCATACTGGCATAAAACTGGTGCGTTTTGCCACCGCCACGGCTGGGCGGGCCGCCCCGGCCATCAAAAAAAGTAACTGCTGCTTCATACTTTTTAGAAATGGAAGTCAGCATTTCTTTTGCCTGATATATACTCCAGTTAGCCTGTAAGTAGCCGCCATCTTTAGTACCATCGCTAAAGCCCAGCATAATCACCTGGTGTTTTTTTCGATAGGCTAAATGAGCACTGTAAACCGGGTTGGTGTATAACTGTTCCATAATGCCCTCAGCCGCCTTCAGGTCGTCAATGGTTTCAAACAGGGGCACAATGTCCACATTCATATTGCCTTCAAAACCGCTCAGTTTCAACAAGGCATACACTTGCATTACGTTGGCAGCACTTTCGCAATTGCTGATGATGTAGCGCTGGCAGCCGGCCTCCCCATTGGCTTTTTGAATTTGCCGGATGGCTTTACAACTCTCAATCGTGTCTTTGGCAATACCTTCCAGCCAGTTGATATCAATAGTTGTGTTGATGGCTGCCAGCGCTATTGCTTTATCTGTTTCCGGTAGTGTTGCGTAATTATCCGGCAACATACCGGTTCCGGTTTTTTCTTTTACGACTGTATTAATCGTATCAATTACCTGCGAATGTGTACTGCTGTTTTGCCGGATGTCCAGCGCTGCAAAATGCGTCCCGAACAGTTTTACTTTATGAATGAAACTATCTAATTCGTTCAGGTATAGACTATGGTGCTCATCTATTAATATTTGGCGAATGGCATATAGTTCATCCAACAGGTATTGCCTGTTGAGCTGAAGATTGGTAATCTGCAGAAAAATATTTTCGTATAGCAATCGTTCCAATGCTGCAATGCGTTTATCAACCTCCCGGAAGGTAAGGTGACGTTTTAATTGCCGCACGGTACGGTAATGGCATAAAATAACGATGGTACGTAAAGCGGCGCCCACTTTCAGCGTGGTCTCCGCATCTACAAACGGGTTACCATCCCGGTCGCCACCGGGCCAGAAGCCTAATTCAATAAATGTATTATCCTCATTGTAACTACCGTCGAAAATGTCGCTGTTGATATAGTTGTAAATGCGGCCGATGCTATGGTAAAAAATATTTTCCAGGTACCACATCAGGTTTACAGCTTCATCGTAAGGCGTAGGTTTTTGCTTATTGAAAAAAGGCGTAATACCCAGTTGTTGAATGTATTGGTTAATGGTTTCAAAATCATTGCGGGCAATGGCTCCGCCCATATCGTGTATGATACCTAGTACCGTACCGGGATAAAATTGGGTAGGATGTGCCGTAAGCACAATACGGATGCGGTAATTTTTCAGCTTTTCCCGGATAACTTCCTGTTTACCGGTAATGACAGCCCGGTTCCAAAGGTTCTTCAGGCTGCCGGGGCCATCTATATTATTCACTACCGGGAAGGCAGCATCCTCAATGGCATCGAACAATACTACCTGCCGCTCAATGTATTGTACAAACTTAAAAAGGCGTTGCAGCTTTTCTTCTTCCGGCAAATCACCAGCCTGTTGTATAAAAAATCCATCGATGATTTGTGCCGGTGTTTTTTTTTGGTTGAAGCCATCTACACAATGCTGTAAAAAAATAGGCAGCAACGCACCGGCATTGGCCACACCGGAAAACGGCAGTGCTGCAAACAGACTGTTGTAGATAGTATATTTATCAATTACGTTCCGGCGAAAAGTATCGAGGGCAGCGGTAGCATTCATGTGGGCGAATATAAAGCCACATGCTGAAAGACGGATTTAGGAATTAGGATTTGTGAATTATGATTTGCGCCTGTGCAACAACTACGATTTTACTTACCAGTGTTTTTGATGCTATTATTCAGACCCGTGCAAGCGTTGATACTATTCAGGATAATTACGCCTACGAAAAACCCCAAGCCGTAAGTTGATTTGGGGGTTTATAGCTTGGACAAAGCGTTGATAATATTGAGTTAGCATTCCGACTATGAGAAGTCACAAATCATAAATCCTAGTTCATAAATCTTTTGCTTAATTTTTATTGCAGATAAACACAAAAGGCTTAGCCTCATGTGTATGCAAGGCTTCTTTTACTTTCAACGGCTTGCGAATAATCCGGTAACGGGGCAGGTCGATAATTTCGGTGGCTAAAAAATAATTTTGAGACGACTCTACATTCAGCAGCAACCGCGTAATGCGGTGCAATTCTATTTCCAGTGCGCTGTCACTCAGGTATGGTAATTTAGAAACAATCAATACATCCCGGCTAATCTTTGCCATCATCGAAAATTTGAATAGTGCATTTAGTAAAACAGCATGATAGTAAAAAAGTTTTAATAACCCGACATTCCTTTTGTACAACCGCATCCGCCTTTGCCGCCCCTCATTTTACCCTCCGAGCTACAGGAAGCCAATAATAAAGCAGCCGTAATAAACACCAGGAAAGCTTTCTTACAATTCATAATAAAAAGTTGAGACACCAAAATAAACTATTTTCCGCACCTGATATTGTTTCGGCCTATGCCGCCAGAAAAAAATAACATTACCGTGCTGATTGCACCACTGGATTGGGGACTTGGCCACGCTACACGCTGCATCCCTATTATACGAATTTTGGTAAAAAATAGTTGCAGGGTTTTGATTGCTACCAACGGCCACCATAAAGTGTTATTGCAAACAGAATTTCCCGACCTTGAATTTTTAGAATTACCCGGTTATGGCATCAGGTATGGCAAAGTGAACGTGTTGCTGCGTTTGGTGCTGCAACTCCCTTTGTTTTTCCGGAATGTACGGCGGGAAAACGAATGGTTGAAGCAAGCAACTGGTGAGTACCACATTGATGCAGTGATTTCCGACAACCGGTATGGCCTTCATTCAACCGAGGTGCCTTGCGTATTTATGACGCACCAGTTGCAGGTGCAATCCCCTGCTCCTTTTAAATGGACAGAAAACGGCGTACGGAAGCGCCTATATCGTTTTATAAAAAAATTTGATACCTGTTGGGTGCCGGATGTAAAGGATAAAATCAACAGTTTAGGAAATGCATTAAGCCACCCGGCCAATTTGCCAGCCATACCCGTTCGTTATGTAGGATGGCTTACCCGCTTTTTACCGCTGCCGGTTCAGGCAAAAAAATACAAGCTGCTCATTAGCCTCAGTGGTCCGGAACCGCAACGTACGGTGTTGGAAGAATTAGTAATACCGCAATTAAAAGAGGTGGAAGGTAACGTGTTATTGGTAAGAGGATTACCGGGAAATGAAGCCATCGGAACAGCGCTTTCCCCCGCTCTTCTACCATCCAATAATGTGGCTTTCATCCATCACTTGCCGGGTGTTGAATTACAAAAAGCCATTGCAGAAACCGAATTTTTTATGAGCCGTTGCGGCTACAGTACCTTAATGGATTTACAGGCCGTAACATGCCGATGCATTTTTGTACCTACACCCGGCCAAACCGAACAGGAATACCTGGGCAGGCAAATAGCCGCTTCCGGAAAGGCAGTAGTAGTGCCGCAAAAAAATATAAACCTGATACAAGCTCTGGATGCGGCCGCTACCCTGCCCCATTTTTCGGATGGAGGCTATCAGAACTATGAGTTGGAAACGATTATCACAGACTGGATCAACAGCCTCTGCATTACCTGATACCTTTTCTTTGCAACCCGTAGCCGGATAACATTTATATATTTTGAATAGAACAACGAAGGCACACCTGGCAGTGTTAGGCGCCAACCTGCTTTTTGGCATTAACTATAGCATGTTGAAAATTTTGACAAACGGGTATATGGATCCGTTTGCCATTAATATGGTGCGGGTAAGCGTAACTACGCTGTTGCTGTGGATGCTGTACGCCATGCGGCCATCTACAGCTGGTATTACGAAAAGGGATGCAGGCCGTTTTATTATTTGTGCGCTGACCGGCATCACTATTAACCAGTTATTGTTTGTAAAAGGGGTATCGCTGACCATCAGCATCCATGCGGCGTTGCTAAGCCTGGCAACACCCATTTTTATTGTAGTACTGGCTTCCGTTTTTTTAAAGGAGGCTTTTACCTGGCGCAAAGCAGTAGGGCTGGCATTGGGTATCGGCGGCTCTGTTTTGCTCATCAGTTCAAGGGTTTCTCCGGGCAGTACCAATAGTAGCAAAGAAGTTTTAACCGGCGACTTGCTGATAACCATCAATGCGATCAGCTATGCGCTGTATTTTATTGCCGTAAGGCCGCTGATGCAGCGCTACCCCGCCATTCATGTACTGCGTTGGGTATTCACCATCGGAACTTTTTTTGTAATGCCATTTGGTCTGCCGCCGTTGCTTGCAACCAATTGGAGTCATTTTCAGGTAAGTACCTGGGCAGCACTGGCATTTACAGTAATAGGTGCTACGTTCTTCTCCTACCTGTTTAATATTTACAGCCTTAAAATATTAGGCCCCGGTATTACGGGAAGCTACATTTATACACAACCGCTCTTTGCCGCTACCATCGGAATTGTGTTTTTGAACGAACCCATAGGTTGGGTGCAGATAGCAGCAGCATTGCTGATTGCCGCCGGCGTGTTTGCGGTAAATTTGAGGAAACAGCCAATTGGGCAACGGGCAATAGGAAAGTTATAGGCAGGTCGGCATCGCTTATGATGAAAGTATGCTGATAGAGTATGTCGAAGCGGTGCCGTCCTTTAGAACGATTTTCCGGAAACAGCTCTGCCTTGATCGCCTTATTTTTTAATTTCATAATCAACACCAAGGACGGCATCGCTACAACTGTTATTCAATTTTAATCAACATGCTAAGCGATGCCGACCTGTCAGTAACGATTTACCCTTCCACCTCTTTCGGAAAATGAAAAAACAGGAACCGCTTTTCGGCTGTAGCAAAATCTTTCCAGTCGGTGGTGTCGGCGGTTACAGCAAATGCAGAACAGGTAGGCATGTCCTCTACATGGGCTACAGCTAAATGATTGGCCATTTCGGTAATGCCGGGATTGTGGGCAAACAGGGCGGCTTTTTTATAATCGTTGCTCAGGTTTTCGATGACTGCATAATAGTTGGATGGGGCGGCATTGTATAGTTTCGCTTCTTCTATCATTTTTACATCTTCCCCTTTATATGCTTTGTAAAAATGACCGGCCGTTTCCATAGCCCGTTTAGCCGTGCTGGTTACCAATATATCTATCTGTACTTTTTCATTCAGCAAAAACTGAGACATTTTAATAGCATCATTATGACCGCGTTCGGTAAGCTTACGGTCAATGTCTTTTCCGGTTTTGCTATCGGCTTCCGTTTTGGCATGGCGTACCAGCAACAGTGTTTTCATATGCAGCAAAATAAGCAATTTCTTTACCACAATGGAACCTATGATCACAACTTGTCCTGTACTAATAAGTTGAGATAAAATACATTAGCAGAAATGAACCAGGTGTATATTTTTAGTGGATTAGGCGCAGATGAAAGAGCTTTTCAATTCATACAATTTAGAAATCACCCCGTAAGTTTCATTAAATGGATTATACCCAATAAAAATGAGCCGATAAAAAGATATGCTGAAAGGTTAGCAAAACAGATTACGGTTCCTCATCCAATTTTCATCGGGCTTTCATTTGGAGGAATTATGGCTGTAGAAGTTGCAAAATTGATTCAGCCGGAACAGTTGATATTAATAGCTTCGGCAAAGAACAGAATGGAAATTCCATTTTATTACAGGCTGGCTGGCACATTAAGGCTTCATAAGCTTTTGCCGGCAGCCCTTTTAAAAAAGCCTTCGATGATTGCGAATTGGTTTTTTAGAATTTCAAAACAAAAAGACAAACAGCTTTTAGCAGAAATTTTGAAGGATACAGATAAACAATTTTTGAAATGGGCTATCGATAAAATTGTCAACTGGCGCAATAAGGCCTTACCTGTAAACTATACGCATATACACGGCACTTCAGATAGAATTTTACCCTACCGTTTTGTAAAAGCGAATATTGCTGTAGATGGTGGCGGCCACTTTATGACGGTGAATAAAGCGGTAGAACTCACTGAAATTCTAAATAGCCTTCTGATAATAAGCCCCTAATACCCTCTTACATTTTTGCCTTCCATATAATTCATAAAGGCTTTGTTGCATACCCGGTTGCCGCCGGGGGTGGGGTAATTGCCGGTAAAGTACCAGTCGCCGGTATTGGTAGGGCAACTACAGTGCAGGTCTTCAATGGTTTGGTAAATCACTTCCACCGGAATATCAAAATCTTCCGGGGTAATCATTTTGGCGATCTGTGCTGATATTTCTTCGGGGGTAAATGGCTTATAGACCTGCCGCACTACATTTTCTGTATGCAATTGGTTCATCCGTTCCAGCTCTTTACATTGCTCATGCAACTGTGGAAGCAATTCATCTAAACCATGCTCCCTGAGCAAATGAATAGCTGCCTGAAAAGCAATAAAGTCCCAGAGCTTACTCATGTCGATGCCGTAGCAATCGGGGTAGCGGATTTGCGGCGCAGAAGAAAGTACGATAATTTTTTTGGGCTTAAGCCGGCCCAGCATACGGATGATGCTTTCACGCAAAGTAGTGCCGCGTACAATACTGTCATCTATTACCACCAGGGTATCTTCATCGGGGCGGCTGGTGCCGTAGGTAATGTCGTACACGTGTTGCACCATATCATTCCGGCTTACATCTTCCGTAATAAAAGTGCGCATTTTTACATCCTTAATGGCAATCTTTTCCTGGCGTATTTTCCGGTTCACCATGGCGCTGAGTTTTTCTTCGGTAATATCAGCACCCCAGCTTAAAATACGCTGCACTTTAATGGCATTCAGGTATTCCTCCATGCCCTTGCATAAGCCAATAAAAGCCACTTCTGCCGTGTTGGGTATATAAGAGAAAATGGTGTTTTTAAGATCATAGTTAATGGACTCCAGCACCCGCTTGCTTAAATGATGCCCCAATGCAATTCGTTCCCGGTAAATTTTTTCATCGTTGCCCCGGCTAAAGTAAATGCGTTCAAAGCTACAGGCACGGCGCTCCTTGGGTTCTAAAATGGAGGAAAGCCGGTACTGGCCGGAACTGTCGGTAATAAGGGCACAGCCGGGCATCAGCTCTTTCACTTCATTTTCGCCTACATTAAAAGTAGTGCGGATGGCGGCCCGTTCGCTGGCGGCTACAATAAAATCGTCATTGGTATAATAATAGGCTGGTCGTATTCCGTTGGCATCCCGCAACACAAAACTGCTGCCATTACCAATCAGCCCTCCAATGGTAAAGCCACCATCGAATAAAGCCGCTGCTTTTCGTAATACGACTTCAATATCGGGGCTTTCATTGCTGATCTCATCTTCCTTCACCAAAAAATAATGTACCACTTCCATCATAGCCGCCAGGTCGCTCTGCTTCTGAAATACACCCGGATCTACATTCACCAGGCTGAACAGTTCGTCAATATTAACGAGGTTAAAGTTGCCGGCTAATGCCAGGTTGCGGGCAGGGCGAATGTCTCTTTTAATAAACGGATGGCAAAACTCAGTCGCATTTCTGCCCTGTGTTCCGTAACGAAGATGGCCCAGCATTAGTTCTCCTAAAAAAGGCAAATGGCCTTTTAGCAGGCCCGGGTGGTTTCGGATGTCCGGCTGGTACTTTTCCAGTTCGGCTAATTCCTCTCCTACTTTCTTAAAGATGTCGGCAATAGGCTGGTTTACGTTGCTTCGGGTACGGTATAAAAAAGGATGTCCCGGCTCCACATTTAGCTTTATGGTAGCAATGCCGGCGCCATCCTGGCCGCGGTTGTGCTGCTTTTCCATTAGCAGGTACAATTTATTTAAACCGTACATGGCAGTGCCATACTGCTGTAAATAATGAGAAAGCGGTTTGCGCAGCCGCACGTAAGCCATGCCGCACTCATGCCTGATATTGTCGCTCATAGATTATTTGAGAAAAGGAGAGGTGGCAAATGTAAAACGGCCATCCGGCAATTGGCTGAAATGGCCGTTAAATATTATACTAATACTTGTTCTTTTACAGGTAGCCCTTCTGCCAGCCACAGGAATTCGGTGCTAAATTGGTGAATACTGCTTTGAAAAGAAGGTTCGATCAGGTTGCCGGCTTCGTCAAACTTTTTATCTACCGCCGGCACGATTAACATATAAGGTGAAAAAATTCCAAATAAGGCTGCTACTAAGGATTGTAATTGCTGTGCTGCCCGGATGCCGCCAAAACCACCCGGAGATGCGGTGGCAATTCCAAAGGGTTTACGATGCTGTTTTGGAAAATGATCCAGCAGGTTTTTTAAAGCCGGTGAGTAGCTGCCGTTGTATTCGGGGCTTACCAATATAAATGCATCGGCGCCAAACATCGTTTCGGCCACCTGCCGGTATTGTTCAGGTGCTTTTTCTGCAGAAGACCATACCGCCTGTATCGGTGGCAGAGAATGCTCCTGAAGGCTGATAAGCTGAATGGCATGTTCGGTTGTATCCTGCAAATGCTGATAGAGGTGCAAGGCTACACGATGCGAAAGGCTGCCCTGACGAGGGCTACCGGAAAGTAGGACGATATTCATGAGAGACGTTTTACACTTAATTTGATAGGCTATAATGTTCCAACATTAAAACTGTGCCAACCCTTATCCTCCCGGACATAATTACCGTTCGGAGTGGGTCCACGTTCACTTTCTGTTCACACCTGGCAATACTGGCAGGAGCAGCTTTATCAGGCACATAAAAAATTTTGCCGGGATGTTATCATTGTCTTTGCTATTTCGATTAATAGAATAAGTAATAAACATCCCGTAAGCCGAAAAGGGAATGATAGAGTAGGCAAAAAAAATTAAAAATGTCAACAGAAACAAAAGCAGTTCAAACTGCACCATCCGCAACACTTAATCCCGTAGCTGCCTTTTTAGTATCACTAAAAACAGGATTCGGCAGAATTGATCCGGACTTTGATCCTAACAATCCTACCTACATAATGTTAACCGCAGGCTATCTCCTGCATTTAGCAGCTAAGGTGAAAGATGTGCAACTAAAAGCTACTTTACAAAAAGAAGCACTGCGCCTATTCTAATCAAAGTAAAAAAGGGTGTCCCATTAACGAGACACCCTTTTAAATTATTCAAAATCAGCAATAGTAGCTACTGTTAATTTGATTATTAATTGCAAGTACTATTACAGCATCAATTTTTTGAAAGCATCGCCTGCCGCTGCCAAACCTCTAACTGCTGGCAATCCTGAAACTCAGGGTCCAGGTAGATGTAATAGTTACTAATGTGGGAGCCAAACCATTTTTCCAATGTTGTCTGTTTTTTTTCTTCTAAGGCACGGGTAGCAATGCGGTTGTAATCGTCCTTCAAATTTTCGATATGGGGTGATGTGCGGGTAAGCAGATATACAATGCGAACGCCTTTTTTACCCTGTTCGTTGGCAAATACCTGCGGCTGGCTGTACTGGCCGGGTTTCATATCTTTCAACAGCGGAATGATGTCTTTATCCAATTGGTCAATGGTAATCAGGTTGCTGCCATCCCGGCTTTGCTTAAATCCGCCGGTGAATTTGCTTTCTTCCTCATCACTATACTTGCTTACGGCAGCGCCAAATGCTATTTGATTGGTAGTAAGCAGGTTGCGTACACTATCCAGTTTCGTTTTGGCTTCGGCTACTTCATCTTCTGTTACCGGTGGAATCATTAAAATATGGCGTACCACGGCATCATCACCAAAGCGGCTAACCAGTTGGATAATATGCAGGCCAAATTTTGACTTTACAACATTCGAAATCTGGCCTTCTTTTAATTTAAAAGCGGTAGAGATAAATACAGGATCCCAGAATTTATCGTTGCGGTTGATGTTGTACTGGCCGCCGTTATCCTTACTCCCGGGGTCCTCGGAATATATCTTTGCCATCTGGTCGAACCGTTTGCCACCCACCTCAATCTGCCGCTTAATATCGTTCAGTTGCTTGGCCGTATAGCTCTCAATCTCCCGGCTGGCTTTCGGATAAATGGTTATCTGTCCCACTTCCAGTTCGCTTTCGTAATAGGGCAGGCTATCCTTCGGTATCTGGCCAAAATATTCCCTTACTTCGTTGGGGGTAATTTTGATATTGTCAACAATTTTGCCACGCATTGCTTCTGCCAGCTTTTTGTCTTTAAAAGGTGTTTTATAGTCTTCTTTCATCTGGTAAACCGTTTTACCAGCCATCTGTTCTACAATTTCCTTGGAACCATATTGCTGTATCATTCCCCGTATCTGGTTTTCCAGCAAGGCATCAATTTCTTCATCGCTCACGGGTAATGAGTCTTTTTGAGCCTGTATCACCAACGCCCTTTTGATGAATTCGCCTTCCAGCAAAATACATTCAGGATTGGGAGGCAACTGCCCGCCTTGCCGTGCAATATCGCTGATAGCATTTTTAATATCGCTTTGCAATATGATACGGTCACCAACTTTGCCAATAATTTTATCGGCTATTATTTTTTGTGGCTGGGCAAAGGATGAAACTACCAGAAGAACAAGGGCACAAGGAACAAGGGGGCGAAGAAATTTTATCATACAAAATAAATAGACGCCAAAAATAACGCAGATTGTGGGGCATAGAATGACCTGTATATGTTTTAACAAGTTAGTGGGAGGAATTTTCACAGGGTTGAAAAGACAGCTTTATTATAAAGACATTTTGAGTAAGGTGCACCGGCTTGCTCCTGCCCTTTGCCAACCTGGTAAAAGCAGGCCTGGGCGGCAAAATCGGCTCCGGTAAACAATATATTTCCTGGATACATGAGACCGATTTTGTGAACCTGGTGGATGCTGCTTTAACGGATGAAAACTATGCTGGCATTATACATGTTACCAGTCCGCAGCCGGTGACCAACCAACATTTTATGCAGGCACTACGGCAGGCTTTGCACAAAAAGGTAGGCTTGCCCAGCCCGGCGCTGCTGGTAAAATTAGGTGCCGTTTTTGTTAAAACCGAAGCGGAACTGGTGCTGAACGGCAGGCGGGTAGTTTCTGATGTATTAGCGCAAAAGAACTTTGTGTTTCAATACCCGCAAATTGAAACAGCGCTACAGGATCTGATTTCAAAAAAACGGAATGGGTCAGTGGAAATGAATTAAGTCTTGGCTCTATGATGTTTAGTAGTATGGTAAAACTTAAATCAGGTTAAGCATGTCAAGCATTTGCAGTTTTCCTCTATTCATGCTTTTTCTTTCTTTTTCTTGAAAAAAAGAAAGAGAAAAAGAAAATTCAAGGCTCCGAAATAAAAGCTAAAAATTGCGACTCATGCCTAAAAGAAAAAGAACTCGCAGCAACAGTCAAAATAATTGTAATCCCGAAGGGCTCAAACAGCTTTTTCTTTTTTAACGGCATGAGTCGCAATTTTCTTTACGCTTTTCTTTCGATGCCAATACAAATACACGTTTGATATGCTGTTAACAAAACTAAAATCAAAAACTATAAACTATCTACCCACGCTATTTTTCGTAAAACCTAAATTTTCACTGTATTTCTATGTGAACCTAATGTGCCTATCCCGGACGAACGGGACAAGTTGTGGTAAAAAACATGCAAAAAACAGATTATGATGCCATTGTAGTTGGCTCCGGCCCAAACGGCCTGGCAGCAGCCATTGCTTTGCAGCAGGCAGGCTTGTCTGTACTTATCATCGAAGGAAAAGATACCATTGGCGGCGGCCTGCGCTCAGCCGAACTAACACTCCCCGGCTTTGTGCATGACGTTTGTTCAGCCATTCATCCCATGGCACTGGCGTCACCGTTTTTCAAAACACTGCCCCTACACCGGTATGGCTTGGAATATATTCAGCCACCACTGGCTGCTGCCCACCCTTTTGACGATGGCACCGCCGCTATCCTTTCAGCGTCCGTACAAACGACTGCGGAACAATTAGGCGAAGATGCAGGTGCCTATAAAAAACTGGTGCAGCCCGTGGTAAATGACTGGCCGCAACTGGCTTCTGATTTATTGGCGCCGCTGCATATCCCCAAACACCCGCTGTTAATGGCCCGATTCGGACTAAAAGGAATTACTTCTGCATTACAGCTTTCAAAAAAGTTTTCCGGCAAGGAGGCAAAGGGTTTATGGGCGGGTATGGCGGCACATTCTATACAGCCCTTATCCAACCTTACTACCTCTGCCATTGGCCTGGTACTGATGGCAGCCGGGCATTTGGGCGGCTGGCCCATTCCCAAAGGCGGGTCGCAGCAAATAGCCAATGCACTTGCTGCTTATTTTACTTCGCTGGGCGGCAAAACAGAAACACGCTTCTTTGTAAAATCTTTATCGGAACTGCCTTCCGCCAAAGCCATTTTGTTTGACGTAACACCGAGGCAATTGCTGCAAATTGCGGGGCACCGGTTTTCGGCACTGTACCAATGGCAGTTAAAAAAATACCGCTATGGTATGGGCGTTTTCAAAATTGATTTTGCGCTAAACGGGCCTATCCCTTTTACAGCGGAAGATTGCAGAAAGGCAGGTACCATTCATATTGGAAACACGCTGGAAGAAATTGTAGCATCCGAGCAGGAAACATCTGTTGGTCATCATCCCGAAAAGCCCTTTGTGCTGCTGGCACAACAAAGTTTGTTTGATGCTACCCGTGCACCGCAGGGCAGGCATACCGCCTGGGCTTACTGCCACGTACCAAATGGCTCCACTGTAGACCGCACCAAAGTAATTGAGCAGCAGATTGAACGTTTTGCACCGGGCTTCCGGGACCGGATTTTAGCAAAACACACATTCAATACTTCTGAAATGGAAGCGCACAATCCCAACTATATTGGTGGTGATATTAATGGTGGTATTTTGGATATTGGTCAGTTGTTTACCCGGCCAGCCCTGCGTTATTCGCCGTACCGCAGTTCGGCGAAAGGACTGTATATCTGTTCCTCCAGCACCCCGCCGGGTGGTGGCGTACATGGCATGTGCGGCTACCATGCAGCCAGGCGGGTACTGAAAGATATTTTTCCAAAGAACCCAATCAATACGGTTGGCTGAATATTTTAAACTTCTACATTCCGATTAGTAAGGATACCAATCGAAGCAAGTTGTAAAAGACACAAACCGGGGAAACATCTATAATAATCTAACTACCAGGATACTAACCAAAACACTACAGAAAACAACTTATGAGCATTTTAAAAAACCGAACGCTGCTGCACGAAGACTGGGCTGTTGTAATCCTGGGGCTACTTACCATTGCCATTACCTTATCCGGACTTATACTACCCCTGCCGGTGTACAACTGGAACAATTTCTCCGAACTTTTTTCCAAAGTGTTGTCTGTATCTAACCTTATAATCATACTGTTACAATTTTTGTTTGTAGCAGTAGTGGCTGGTGTTGGCACACTGCTTACCGGCAGGCGTTTTATAAACTTTATATTAGGGTTTCCGGCAGTCTACCTGCTCACGATCATTGCCCTGATAATTGCTGGTAGCGGAGCTGTGCGTGGGCTAAACCTGGAAGCGGTTATTATCAGCCTTTCCATTGGCCTGGTTATCCGCAATTTTTTCAGGGTGCCGGAATGGTTGCGGGCTTCGCTTTCCACAGAGCTGTACGTAAAAGTGGGACTGATACTGCTGGGGGCCAGCGTAATATTCGGCGACATTTTGAAAGCCGGCACCCTGGGGCTGGTGCAGGCCTTGATTGTGGTAATATCAGTTTGGTACTTTGCTTACTGGGTAAGCAAAAAACTAAAAGTGGATAATGAATTAACGATGATGCTGGCCAGTGCGGTTTCCATCTGCGGGGTATCGGCAGCCATTGCTACATCCGGCGCTATTAAGGGTGATGCCAAAAAGCTATCGTATGTTATTTCGCTGGTGCTGATTACTGCCATTCCGATGATGATTGGTATGCCTTACCTGGCTCACTGGATGGGCCTTTCGCAGGAAGTAACGGGCGCCTGGCTGGGCGGAACAATTGACACGACCGGTGCCGTAGTTGCTTCCGGTACCCTGGTGGGGGAAACGGCTTTAAAAATCAGTACCATCGTTAAGTTTTCGCAGAACGTACTGCTGGGCCTGGCGGCATTTGCTATTTCTATTTACTGGAGCTACACGAACCAGCCCGGCGTAGCTGGTGAACGGGTAAAGCCTTCCCTGAAAATGATCTGGGAACGGTTTCCCAAATTTGTGCTGGGCTTTATTGCAGCGTCTTTGCTGTTCTCTTTCATTATTCCGCCAGCCGTTATTAACGAAGTGAAAGGTTCGTTGAAAAACCTGCAGGGGCTATGGTTTACGCTGGCTTTTACCAGCATTGGCCTGGAAACCAAATTCAGCGATTTATTCAAACACGAAAACCGCAAACCGCTGTATGCCTTTTTAATTGCGCAGGCATTTAATGTGCTGATTACCCTGCTGATTGCGTATTTGCTGTTCAGGTAACATATAGCAATGGCTTTTTATTAAACCATCGGGTGATTTGGCATTTGCGCATAGTGAACCCCATCATTTATAGCCTAAATGTTATAGGAGATGGGGCCCCAGGCAGACTTTGCTGATATTTGCGAATTACCAGATTGAATGATAACCCGATATTTTATACCTGCCGGTTCAGATACATGGTGAGTGCATCTGTTGAAAAGATTGGTACACAAAAATATTGGTGATCAATCTTTTCTTTACCATTGGATTATTCACCCAGAGCATTGTATGCAATTATTATGAAAAGCATCTTCATATTTATAATTCTTATTTCTGCGACTGCTTGTAAAAACAATACAAAAAAAGTCAACCATATCTTCAATCCTCAAAAGGTTACAGTTCCCTTTAATTGGGGGTTTAATAATGACAATTTCCCTTCTTCCAATACTATAATAGATTTATTTGACCCTTTAGATAGTCTTATATTTCGAAATAGCGGCTACAAACCATTTTGGGGCTTACAACCCAAAGGATTATTAAAGCTTACAGGAAAATATAAAGTCCATATAATTTACTTTCTTGATAGCGTAACAAAAAAGGATTTTAATGAATATTTTGAAATTAATGGATCTGAAAATAAAATAGATCTTGTCGTAAACCTTATGTCATTTGGACAAAGGTGTAATGAAGTCTATGTCACCAAGTATTATGATAATCAATACAAAATCCGACTTAAACGTCTTTGGAATCCTCAAGAACAATTTGCCTCAAAAAAAGAATTACTTCCTGACTACGAATGGAATAATCCATCTGATTCTGCTATATATGGAATTTATCATCGTTTATCATCTTCATCAATGATTTCGTGGATTCAAAATTGGAATATTGCATATATGAATTTTCAACAGTATTCTGATTCAGGCTGGTTATCTCTTAGTTGCAACGCACCAAGAATCGAGGCCGAACTAAAAAAAGGCCAAACAGGTAAAACTTTAAAAGATATGGTCCTTTCATGCTCAAAAGATGAGTTCAAGAAAAATAATCGCTACAGAATTTTGATAGAATACGGTATCAATGATGCTATCTGTCGTTGGACCAAGAGCTCTAATAATTTGGATTCTTCATTTTACTATGAACCACATATTTATGAAGTTGCAGATGAATTTACTGTAAAATAACTGCGTACAATACGCGGTTTTGTACTACCGGAGCGGACGGGAGCCGTGGTTCAACATTTTCAACTTCACGGAAAATTTGTTCGGGCGGGACAAGCAATTCTGAACTAAGTAGAAATCATCAACTTTTATTTCTATTTTCATCATCAGTTAGCCGGCTTGACGGAATACTATTTTCCCGGCAGCGCAAAGCCCTGTTTGTTAACAGCACTGACATTCTGCCGCACCCCACCTAATACCGGGCTGTCAAAACCAAAATTTGAATCACACTCCAAAAGTGTGAATGACCAGAATTTTCTGTATCATTGGGTGTTCTATCTGGCATTGATGCCAGCTTTCAGATCATGCATATTCAGACGATTATATCGGATATCAGAACTTATTTGGTGGGCACCTTTTCAACGATTGACACCTGGTTTGATAAAGACGCAGAACTTCGCAATTTCAAACCAGTTAACGGAGGCTGGACAATCAACGAAATCTTAGAACACATTGGTCTCACCAATCATTTTTTACTCATCCTTATTGACAAAGGGGCAAACAAAGCATTGCAAAATGTTCATCGGCTTGACCTGCAGACTGAATTACAAAACCATGTTTTCCATTATAATAAGTTAGCTGAAGTGGGACTTCACCAATCGTTTACATGGATAAGGCCTGAACACATGGAACCAACCAATAAAAAACCGCTCGGCGAAATCCGCCATCAGTTAAAAGAACAAGTAAACCGCTGTTTGGGCAACTTAGATAAACTGAAAAATGGTGAAGGCGTGCTTTACAAGACAACAATGACAGTAAATGATTTAGGAAAAATAAATGTTTATGAATACATCTATTTTCTTGCACAGCATGGACAGCGCCACCTGACTCAAATGCAAAAGAATGAAGCAGCGTTTAAATCTGATCTGACCTAAGCCGTGCGTTTAACAGTTGCTTCCCAAAAGTTCTTTATAAATTTACCGGTATGCATCTTATCAGTTGCCTATCTTCCTTCAGCGAGGCATCGCTATCGCATCAAACCTTAAAATAATTTTATATGAACTACGATGCTATTGCTGAATTGATAGGAAAAGATGAGGAATACCTGCTGCAGCATCAGTGCAAAACCATACCTAAAGAAAAATTATACCTGCCCGGGGCTGATTTTATTGAACGGGTATTCATCGATTCCAACAGGAATATACAAACGCTTTGCAGCCTCAATACCATGTTCAAATCCGGCAGGCTGGCAGGTTCCGGCTATCTTTCCATTCTGCCCGTCGACCAGGGAGTAGAGCACAGCGCAGGTGCCTCTTTCAGTCCTAATCCGGTGTACTTTGATCCGGAGAATATTATTAAGCTTGCCCTGGAAGGTGGCTGTAACGCAGTGGCCAGTACCATTGGCGGACTGGCCAGCGTGGCCCGGAAATATGCGTATAAAATCCCATTTATTGTAAAGATTAACCATAACGAATTGCTTACTTATCCCAATAAAAGCGACCAGATATTATTTGGATTTGTGGAAGATGCCTGGAATATGGGCGCCACCGCTATCGGCGCCACCATTTATTTTGGATCGCCGGGGAGCGACAGGCAGATTACCGAAATATCAAAAGCTTTTAAAAAAGCTCATCAACTGGGTATGGCTACGGTGTTATGGTGCTATCTGAGAAACAGCAGTTTTAAAAAAGATAATATAGATTATCACGTATCCGCCGACCTTACAGGGCAGGCAAATTACCTTGGCGCAACCATTCAGGCTGATATTGTAAAGCAAAAACTTCCTGAAAACAATGGCGGCTATAAAGCGCTGAATATGGATGGAATGAGTTACGGAAAGTTTGATGAGCGCATGTACACCCAACTGGCAACAGATAATCCCATCGATTTGTGCCGCTACCAGGTGATAAATGGGTACATGGGAAGAGCAGGTTTAATTAATTCAGGCGGCGCCTCAGCAGGAGAAAAGGACTTACAGGAAGCGGTTCGCACGGCAATCATTAACAAACGTGCCGGTGGTATGGGCGTTATTTCCGGCAGAAAAGCGTTTCAGCGGTCTTTTGAAGATGGTATACATTTATTACACGCCATACAAGACGTTTACCTGGAAAAGCAAATAGATATTGCTTAATATTACATCCACCTATCAATTCGATCTATGAGTGAGCCATCTACAATTACTACGTTGTTTACCGATATCGGAGGCGTACTGCTTACCGATGGCTGGAGCCGCAAATCACGTAGCGATGCCGCAGAAAAGTTCCATCTTGACCTGCCGGAATTAGAAGACAGGCACCACCTTACTTTTGATACATATGAAGTAGGCAAGATCAGCCTGGATACTTATTTAAAAAGAGTGGTATTTTATGAGCAGCGTAGTTTTACAGTTGATGATTTCAAAGCATTCATGTTTTCCCAATCGGAACCGTTTCCCCAAATGATTGAACTGATTGCACAGTTAAAAAATAAATATAATCTAAAGGTTGCAGTAGTGAGTAATGAAGGCCGGGAACTGACTGAATACAGGATTAAGAAATTTAAGTTGTATGAGCTGGTGGATTTTTTTATATCATCCTGCTTTGTTCACCTGCGCAAGCCGGATGAAGACATTTTTAAATTAGCGGTTGATGTGGCTCAAATACCGGTTGAACAAATTTTATATATTGAGGACCGGCCCTTGTTTGTTCAGGTGGCAGAAACATTAGGAATAAAAGGTATCCGGCATACTGACTACCTTTCTACGGTTGAAAAATTAAATGGTTTCGGATTAACATTAACAGATAATGGCCGGCACGAAAGCAAATCATAATGGTGTGCTCACTATCAACGGTGGTTCATCCAGTATAAAGTTTGCTTTGTACCAAACCGGAGATTCCTTACAGAAATTGTTGTATGGTGAAATAGAAAAGATAGGTACGAAAAGTCCATTACTTCATTTTACTAATTCGCTGACTGATGAAAAAGGCAGCGTCGCTCTCAAATTTGAAAATGAAGAAGCTATTTCAGCTTTTCTCATTGACTGGCTCCAACATCAGGATTGCTTCAATTCAGTTACCGCAATCGGACACCGGCTGGTACATGGAATGCTGCATACCCAACCGGAGCGAATAACCCTTGAATTGTTGAAAGAATTAAAAGCCATCAGTGAATACGATCCGGAACATTTGCCGGGTGAAATTAAATTGATTGAAGCTTTCGGAAAACGTTTTCCTTCGTTGCCGCAAATTGCTTGTTTTGATACTGCCTTCCATACTACTATGTCACAAGTTGCAAGCTTGCTGCCCCTTCCACGCAGGTATTATGCAGCAGGTATCCGGCGGTATGGGTTTCACGGGCTTTCCTATTCCTACCTGTTGGAGGAGCTAAACAGGATAGATGGAAATAAAACGCCGGGCAGCAGGATTATCATGGCCCACTTAGGCAATGGTGCAAGCCTTGCCGCTATTAAGGATGGCAAAAGCATGGATACCAGCATGGGGTTTACGCCAACATCGGGAATACCTATGGGTACACGTACCGGCGATCTTGACCCCGGTGTTGCCTTATATTTAATGCAGGCCGAAAAAATAACCCCGGAACAGTTTAATCATTTAATAAACCATGAATCCGGCCTGCTTGGCATTTCAGAAATAAGTGCGGACATGCGGGAGCTATTACAACAGGAAACTACGGACAGGCGTGCTGCCGAAGCCATTGAATTATTTTGTTACCAAACAAAAAAATGGATTGGCGCATTTGCTGCCGTGCTTGGCGGGTTGGACACGCTCGTATTTTCCGGTGGCATTGGAGCACATGCTTCAGCAATCCGCGACCGGATTTGCCAGGGGCTTCAATTTTTAGGAATTGAAATAGACGTTGAAAAAAATGTAAAAAACGAAGCCATCATTTCTACCGGCAACAGCGCTGCAATGGTTCGGGTGATGGAAACGGATGAGCAGGTGATGATAGCCAGATTCGTTTACCAGGCTTTGAATTACACAACTGAAAATTAAATAATATGGAACTAATTACAACCGCTATTGAAGCGGAACCGCTTTCGCCTGAATTACTTCAGCTAATGAATGCATACTGGCGGGCAGCTAATTATTTATCGGTCGGCCAGATATACCTGTATGATAATCCCTTGTTGAAAAAGCCGCTGACACTAGAACATATTAAACCCAGGTTGTTAGGGCATTGGGGCACTACGCCAGGCCTTAATTTCATTTACATTCATCTGAACCGCATTATTAAAAAATACGATCTGAACATCGTTTATATTACGGGGCCGGGCCATGGCGGCCCGGGATTAGTTGCCAACACGTACCTGGAAGGCAGCTATACCGAAATGTACCCTAATATTACGCAGGATGCAGCCGGCATGAAAAAGCTGTTTAAACAATTTTCTTTCCCCGGTGGTATTCCCAGCCATGTGGCGCCTGAGACGCCTGGTTCTATTAACGAAGGCGGCGAATTAGGCTATTCGCTGGTACATGCTTATGGTGCTGTATTCGATAATCCTGAACTGTTGGTCGCCTGTGTAGTTGGCGATGGTGAAGCTGAAACGGGGGCACTTGCTGCAAGCTGGCATTCCAACAAATTTCTAAACCCGGTTCACGATGGCGCCGTGCTACCGATCCTGCACCTGAATGGGTATAAAATTGCAAATCCAACGGTGCTTGCCCGTATTCCAAAGAATGAATTAATCCATCTTTTTCAGGGATACGGCTACAAGCCTTATTTTGTTGAAGGAGATATTCCCGAAGAAGTACACCAGCTATTGGCTGCAACATTGGATACGGTAATAGCTGAAATAAAGCAAATACAACAAGCAGCACGTAAAGATGGGTTTACGGAACGCCCGCAGTGGCCGATGCTTATTTTCCGTACACCTAAAGGGTGGACCGGGCCTGCTGTAGTGGATGGTGTGCAGGTGGAAGGCACCTGGCGTTCGCACCAGGTACCGCTGGCGCAACTGGCAACCAATCCGGAGCACGTAAAAATGCTGGAGCAATGGATGAAAAGTTATAAGCCGGAAGAACTGTTCGACGAAAGTGGAAAAATCGTTCCTGCATTAGCAGCGTTGGCACCGGAAGGCAATAAACGTATGGGTGCAAATCCTCATGCAAACGGAGGCCTTTTACTCCATGATCTTAAAATGCCGGACTTTAAAAACTACGCTGTAGAAGTACCATTGCCGGGTAATACGGAAGCAGAAGCAACTGCCATTATGGGAGGGCTCTTAAGAGATGTGATGAAGGTAAATTGGGGAAGCAGGAATTTTAGGATATTCGGCCCGGATGAAACAGCCTCCAACCGCTTATCGAAAGTGTTTGAGCTAACGGACCGCACATCCACTGCTGAAATTTATGAAAGCGATGATCACATATCCGCTGATGGGCGGGTAATGGAAGTACTAAGTGAACACCTGTGCCAGGGGTGGCTGGAAGGCTATTTATTAACAGGCAGACATGGTTTATTTTCCTGTTATGAAGCATTTATTCATATCGTTGATTCCATGTTTAACCAGCATGCAAAATGGCTGAAAGTATGCCGTACAATACCGTGGCGCCGGCCGATTGCATCGTTAAATTATTTACTTACGTCACATGTATGGCGGCAGGATCACAATGGCAACAGTCACCAGGATCCGGGCTTTCTGGATCATGTTGCCAACAAATCAGCAGATATTGTCCGCATCTATCTTCCACCGGATGCCAATACGTTGTTATCGGTAACGGACCATTGCCTGAGAAGCCGCAATTATATTAATGTAATCGTAGCCGGCAAGCAACCCTCTATGCAATGGCTGGATATGGATGCGGCCGTTAAACATTGCACCGCAGGACTTGGAATATGGGAATGGGCAAGTAATGATAAAGGAGAAGAGCCGGATGTGGTAATGGCCTGCGCAGGTGATGTGCCAACGCTGGAAACCATTGCTGCCGTGCAAATACTAAGAGAACAATTTCCCGAATTAAAAGTCCGTGTCATTAATGTGGTTGATCTGATGACACTTCAGCCTGAAACGGAACACCCCCATGGCTTAAATGACAAGGATTTCGATATTCTTTTTACAAAAAACAAACCGGTCATTTTCGCTTTTCACGGGTATCCGCTATTAATTCACCGCCTCACTTACCGCCGCACAAATCATAACAATTTGCACGTACGTGGTTATAAAGGAGAAGGAACGACTACTACACCTTTCGACATGGTGGTATTAAATGATTTGGACCGGTTCCACCTGGTAAGCGATGTAATAGACCGGTTGCCCGGGTTAGGATCAAGGGGTGCTTATACAAAGCAATACCTGCGTAACAAACTAATCGATCACAAAGCATATATCGAAATTCATGGGGAAGACATGCCGGAAATAGTAAACTGGAAATGGAACCCGGAAAAAGCTGTAACCGAAACGAATACTGGTTAATAGTAACTTCTTTTTTGCTTCCATAATTATTTCAAAATCAGGGCCAGGTGATACTACCGGATCAAATCATTATACCATTAACTTTTACAACATATGATTACAGAAAACAACGACATCAATCAGCTATTGTCAGACGAGGATGAACACCTCAATAAGCTGCATAAAATAGTGAAAGATTCTATTATTGCAGAAGACCTCATTATTCAGAACCTTTTGAACCCACCGTTAGAAACACTGACAAGCGGGCAAAGAATATCGGATAAAGTGGCCAGGTTTGGCGGCAGTTGGAAATTCATTATTTTATTTGGCGTGATACTAACCCTGTGGATTGTTTACAATGTATGGGCGGCAATACGTTACCGGTTTGATCCCTATCCTTTTATTTTAATGAACCTGATTCTTTCCTGCATTGCCGCTTTGCAGGCCCCGGTAATTATGATGAGCCAGAACCGGCAGGAAGAAAAAGACAGAATGAGAAGCGAAAATGATTATATGATCAACCTGAAAGCAGAGATGCAGATCCGCAGCCTGCATCAGAAAATGGATTTGCTGTTGGAAGATCAAATAAAAACACTTTTTAAAACACAGGAAAAACAATTCATCCTGCTAAATGAAATAAAGGTAAAGCTGGACAGCCTGGACGCAACAGGTATTACGAATTAAAGAAGCGAATAGGAAGAAATTATTTTCTGTAAATGAAACGGATTGCGATATGCCACGCTGAACAATAACTACGTTGTTGTAAACGCAAATGAAAATACCGGAAAGTGTGACTATTAACAAGATTGGTAAATAAAATAGTGGGTGATCAGGACTTTCTTTATTACTGAGTCCGCCAATCTTTAAGTTTTGTATAAATCACCTGAGACAGTTAAAAATGAAGAACGATGCGCTCAAACAAACTACATTAATTATTCCTGTTGTTGTCAACACGGTTATTTTTATCCTACTTTCAATCGTCCATTTTTACTGGGCTTTTGGCGGTACGCGTTGGCACGATGATGTTTTACCCTCAAGTTCCAACGGGCTGCACAAGTTGAACCCCGGTACAAAAGCCGGTTTGATTGTTGCTTTTGGGTTGCTGTTTTTGGCTTTGATAACGGCAGGCAACCGGGGTTTGTTTGACAGATATATAAAGCGGACATATTTCCGCTACGGCACTTTAATTATTGCCATTATATTTTTTTTAAGAGCAATTGGAGATCTAAAATTTATCGGCTTTTTTAAGACAGTAAAAGAAACCAGGTTTGGAATAAATGATACACAAATTTTTTCTCCTTTGTGCTTGTTTATTTCTTTACTCAGCGTCCTCATTTTTATATCCCACCGGAATTATCGTGGTAGTATAGAGATGATAAAGGTTTGAAACAGAACAAAACACCAGGCTATTACCATTACCCCTGTTTAAGCAGCACTCTTTTGTTTATAACGTTGCCATGCGAATGCTATTACCAGTGATAGTACTAGTGCGGCTGCGATAAACCACCAATAAGCAGGTGCAGGCTTCACAATCGCATCTGCATTACCCATCAGGGTAAGGTTGGCCCAGTAAAAAGGTAGTGAGTGTTCCCGGTCAGCCTGCTTTAGCCAGCTTAATTTAGCCTGTTGCAAGGCTATGTCTTTAGCCATTCCCTGGCTAATGTTTTTATGAAATTCTCCGGTAATAAAATAAGTAGCCTGTTCATCTGCCTTCCATAGCGTAGCTACTGCCGCCGGTATGCCGGCCATCGCAAAGCCACGGGCAATCGTGTACACGCCTTCGCCACTGGCTAATTTTCCGGTATTAGTCTGGCAGGCACTTAATACTACTAATTGCGTGGCAGGTTTTTGTATCATTTGCAACTCAGATAACCGGATGGCCGAATCCGACAAAAACAATTCCGGCTCTGCACTGTTGCTGTCTGCCCGTGCATGGGTGTACAGGTTTACGATCGTGTACGCAGAAATATTTTCTAACAATGCATGGCGGGTAGCATTTTTTTCTGATAGTAAGGTAGCACCCGGATAATATTCCTTCAGGCTTGCCAAAGCTGCTTTTGAAGATTGCAGGGGTGATAGCTGCATGGCTACCGGAAAACGAACAGGTGCCATTCCAAAAAAGTCTCCTGTAGATTTATTTCTGGCAATAAATGGCTTTAATAAAAACCTGGCTGAATACGTATAGCTAATGGCAAAATCCTGTACCATCATACGCTTTGTAAGCGTATCGGTACATAGTGCATCAAAAGGTATTAACACATTATCGGGAGAAATAATGAGGCTGCCGAAGCTGAGTGATAACGAAGGCAGCAAGGTTTTATATAAACGATAAGATGACTGTACAAAGGCCGGATAAAATCTGTTCTGGTAATCTTTATTGGCGCAGGCATTTAAGAAAAGCGTAATCGAATCTTCAAGACTTTTTATGGAGTGGCAGATTAATGATGATTGTGATCCGTTTGCAGTTATTAAATAGAGTACCGTATCACCCACAAAATACTGTACAAAACGGCGATTTGTTTTTTGCAGGTACTGCTGCAAATTGTTGAGCACCGGTACTTCATCCGCATATTTATATTGATAGTAAGCAGGATACTTCTGTTCTAATTCTTTTATGTAACGCTCCAGGTTTTGCTGGGCCGTTAACAGATGCTGTTGTACCTGATTCTGGCTATAGCCGGTCTTATTTCCTACATCATCAGACAGCATTATTTGTTTTTCTACCACTTCCATACGCAACGCTTGCTCCTGAGCAGCTATACCAGCAGGAAGTTGATTAGTAGCCCCTAATTCATTCAACCGATCATTCAATAAAGCAGCCCGGCTCTTTTCCATAAAGTAAAATGCAGCATCCGGATCATGTAACAAGCTACATACTTCCAATGCATGCTGGTGAAACGTATGCGTTAGTTTTCGCCAATACAATTTTGAGGTTTCACCGGTTTGCCCGTAACGCATATTGGTGATTACAGAATCAGCAACCATATAGTTTTTATAAGCTGCCTGCAGATACCGGAGATCTCGGTTTTTCTTAAAATGAAGCATCAGTAACTCAGCCTTATTCCCAAGGTTAATGAATAAATCATTCTTCTCAGGCAATAGCCGGATTTGCTGCATCAAAGGCACATTAAATATATTATTATTGCTATAATCTTTCAGCCGAAGCTCTACCGCTGTCTGATAATATTGAAGTGCCTGTTCTACATTTCCTTTTTTAAATGCTATATGGCCCAGGTTATTGCATGCTGTAGCAATATAGGTATCCTTGCAATGGCTTCTTAGGTTTAAAACTTGCTGGTAATAGAATTCAGATTTGGGAAGATTAGTAACCAAATCGAAATACAGGCTGCCCGCTTCCAATAACATAATCGCTTTCTGGTCAGGGTATTCCTCATTTTTAACTATCGCAACAGCCTGATCTATAAAATGGATGGCTTCTGTTGGTTTGCCTTCGTTTGCAGCAAGGTTTGCTTCCAGCACCAGGCATTTTCCCAACAGCAAGCTATCGGATGTTGTTTTTGCAATTACCAATGTTTTACTGATGTATGGCTGTACCTGCCTGTACAGAGATAGTGCTATCATTGCCTGGGCAGCATGGTAATATAATTTGCCAATCCATTTGCTATTTGCGCTATCGTCCCCTTTGCTTAGTCCCAACCTGGCATCATCCAATGCTTCCTGATAATTGCCCAGGTTGTAATAAATTACAGAACGATTAATATGAGCCAGGTAAAAAAACTTTACCTGGGCAGGGTAATGTTCCTGAAGCTGAATGGCTGAATCGTAATACTGGAGCGCTGCTTTAAAGTTTTCCAGGCTTTCAAAATAGCTACCTATATTGAATAAATTATTCACTGCAAAATAACGGCTGCAATTACCGGCGCCTGATAAATTAATTTGTGCGGCTTGTAAAGTAAGTGCAATCGCCTGCTGGTATTGCCTGGTTGTTTTAGTATGCAATAAGGCTACCCGATGTAGAATAAAAGCGTAAACGGAATCATTTGTTTTGTAATGACGCTCAAAAAATATTTTTAAGGCTGCTTCCTTCTTTAATTTTTCAGCAGGTGGTGCATCGCTGTTTTCAATACCAACTACCTGTTGGTAAATATCAAAGGGGCTGGTTTGTGCAATTGCTGAAGAGCTAACGAGTTTATATACAATAACAGTATAGAATAAGACTCGTAAAAGCATATGAATCCAATTAAAAATCAATAACTATTTTTTATGAACTCCCGTGTAACCATTAAAGATAATTCGTTCGGCAAATGAATTGGTGAAAAGCATTTTCTTATCAGCCATCATTCTTAAAATACTTTCCCGGTTAATAGCCTGGCTCCCGTTGGCAGAGATTTGTTTATAAATAGCGGCAATTTGCCCGGTAATAATCGGGGTAGCGAAGGATGAGCCGTTTCTGAAAGCTTTAATGCCCGGCAGATAGAATGCACCGTTACTGCTATCGGCAAACACACCTATATGAACCCTTGTTGATGAAAAATTCTGACGAGGCATTATTTTTAAGCTGGCTATTGAGCGTGGCTCATGTATCACCGTTGTTACACTGATGATATTAGGGTTGTTATCAGAAAAAGCGGCCGGGTAAAAAGGATGTTTATCAATATTGCGAAGGTCAGCAGGTGCCAGGCCGGCTTTTATAGCTTTTGTATCTTCTTCTTCAACAGCATTACCTGCAGCTGTAACGATTATAATTCCGGCATCTGTCAGGCTTTTCATATAATCTTCAAAGCCCCTTAACAACCTGCGATTTGCAGCATATAAGCCCAGGCTTATATTAACAATTTTTACACCTGCTGATTTGGCGTATGCTAACCCGCACATCATTTCATATAAATTACCCTGGCCTACCCCATTTAACACTTTTATTGGCAATATGTCAATATCGGGTGACCGGTTAGCGCCTTGTATAATCAGGGAGGTTACTGCCAGCCCATGGTATCTTTTTTTATTGTTGATTTTATAATCGTCGGTAATATTTGAACTATTATTAATAAAGTTCCAGCCAATTTCGCCTTTGTTAATACAGCTTTTTAACTGGCTTATTTTGTAATACTTTGCAACAGTTGAATCCAACCCGGTGTCCAGCACACCAATTCGTACAGGGTTAGGCCGTCCTATCAGAGGTTCACGTTTAAAAAGAGGAGTCAGTTCAGACAGTTCAAAGGAGCTGCCTTCATCTTCATCAGGAATGGTAAGCCTGTAATCAACAATGTATGACAATGGACCCAGGCGGCCACTGACATCTTGGTAGATAGTATCTTCTGTGGCGCCGGTTCCCTGATCTGTCGTTTTGGGTTTTTCATTCAATTGTTGGGAACCGGTTCTATACTGATTGAAGGTACTGTAGTCGAAGTCTTCGATGGTAAACAGTGTACTATCGCAGGTAGGGCAAAATTTTACTAATTTAAAGTTTACCAGGTTTTTTAAATCACGTATTTTCAGATACCGCAGCGCACTATCGGGTGTTACACCGGGGCGTACGAAAAATATGACCCTGCTTTTTACATCAAATTTTGGGATAATCTGATTCCGGTCAAATTTTGGGATAGGTTGTTTAAACTGTGAGTATACACTACTACTTAGCAAAAAGGCAGTTAATACAAGTGAAATAAAAAGGCAAGGTTCACGGCTAATGACTTTCATAATCAGGTTTTATGAATAAAAACATATTTTAAAATACCTTCAGCCATTCTATTGCTTCAGCGCGACCCTCCTGTTTATTTTTTACTACCGTTTCCAGTAAATTCTTTGCCAGGGCTTTATCTCCCCCCTTGTTTCTTTTTAGTAAAGCAATAGCAGCATAAAAATTTCCCGGATTAGCGTACAGTTCTGTGTGGCCGGCCAGCATGTTGAAATAGCTGACTGCTTTGTCGTAATCCTTTTGCTGTAAGGAAACAAGGCCATTATATTTTAGGGCATCGGTTTGTTCGGGATGAGCTGCATACACACCGGTGAAAAATTTTCCCGCACTGCTATAATCTTTGCGGTTATAAGCAGCAATGCCCAGTTGCAGGCTATCCCGGCTGCCATCCATGGTAGCGCTCAGTTGGGTAAAATTCTTTTCGGCATATTGATCTGCCATGTTTTGCGGTGAACTTTTTTTATTGAACAAAACAAATAGGCTGGCGCAAATAATCACTGTTACAGATGCAGCAACGGCCAGCAACCTTCTTTTATGATGGGCTGGTTTCATTTGTATAACGGGTGCTGCTGTTTTATTTTCTGCTGCATCGTTTTGCCATTCCTGCTGCTTTTGCTGTAGCAGTGATTGCCGTAATGCCTGGCGGGCATCCAAGTAAAAAGCCACTTCCTGCGCAAAGTTTTCATCCGCAACAATGCGCTGTTCAAAACCAAGCCTTTCATCAGCCGTTAACTGGTTTTCAAAATAGGATTCAATATAGGATAGCGTTTCACTCATTCGTTTTTTTGAAATACGGTTAATACTTTTTCCCGGAGTTTTTCCAGGCAGCGCAGGCGGGTGGTTTTTACAACGGCAGCACTGCCATACTCCATCTCCTCCGCAATCTGCTTGTCGCTCAACCCGTCCTCGTACAGTAATAGAAGATTACGGCATTTATCACCTATTTCCAACAGCTTTTGCTGCATCAGCGCTGCCTGCTGCCTGGCCATCAGGTTTTCTACTACTGTACGGGCAGCATCCGGCAATTGCACCAGCATGTCCTCTGTATGGGCAGGCCGGTTCACCTGTTGCTTATTAGTCGTGTTGTATCGCAAAAGGTCAACACACTTATTAGAAAAAATTTGAAACAGGTACGTTTTAACCGACGAACGGCCATCAAATTTCTGCAGACGGATATTTTGAATAACAGATAGTACGGCATCACTGTAGGCAGAAAAGCTATCCTGTTCGGCCAATTCATATTTACGGCTGCCTTCCTGTATAAAATAGTGGTACTGCCGGTACAGACTGGTTTCGGCAGCCTGCCTTTGTGCCGGGCTGCCGCAGAGGTTTTCGATAAGGGTTGTTTCCTGCCCGGTTTCCATTCAGTTAGCCAACTTTTAAAAATTAAATATAAGCTGTTGAATGTATAACAACTGTATATAGTACAAAAAAATTGGTAATCACTAAAAACATATTACCGCTTTTCACTTAGGTGATCCGGCAAGGCTAACTGAGCCACCCGCCTGAAGCTATGTGGAAGCGCCGGAAATTTTTTTTAAGTAGTTGTTTCCTTTTATTTATTCGGCTGCGACTGATAGTGCATACAATTTTAAAAAAACAAAAATCATGAAATCGATCTTCAAAAACAGTTTGCTTATCCTTATGCTACACCTGGTGGTGATTACCGGTTACGGCCAGCCTGTAACCGCCGGAGATGCTTCAGTAGCAGTAGCAAAGAAGTATGCGGAAGAAATAAAAAAGAATCAGGAAGAACAAAAGAAAAAGAATCAGGAAGAACAAAAGAAAAAAGAGCAGCTATTAGCTGAAGCAAAGAAAAATGCAGGAGGTATTAAAATTCTGGTACTCGGAGACAGCTATCAGCCTGCCAATGAGTTATGGCTACAATTAGGCAGTTTGAATTTTAAAGAACAAAGCGACCTGTTGAAAGAAATCCTTTTAAAAAATGCGGATGTACGCAAGTCAGCTATAAACGATGCCAGCATGGAAGTTTTCGGCAGTAGTGCAGAAGCAACCGATTTTGCTTACTGGGATGCAAAAATTTTAAAAGAAAAGAAGGATGGATATGCTACAATAGTATCGGCCAATATTGCCCGGCTAAATGCGGACAAAAACAAACGGGAACTCACTATCAGGGTGGCATACGTAACCGTATTTGGCAGAGAAGCAAACGCTGCTGAACTGGGAAAATGGATGAATAGTACAGCCCACTACCGGATCATTTACCAATCTCTAATTTCCTATATGTATAGTATTGAAGGTGCCAACGACCTTACTGCCATAGTAAAGGCAACATTTATCCGCAACAATCAAAAATATACCGATGATCAGGTGATACAACGGATGATGGCAGCAAAAGCACAGAAAATGGACTTTATGAAAATGGTCAGCTCTTTTTAAAAAGCGGCAACACAAGTTCGTAACATACTGCCATTTACTACACCCCGGATGTTTGCTACTTCTTTAAAGCGGGCGTATAAAGATCGTCTGAAACCAGTCTGATAAAAATAAAAAAGGGCTACCTCAAATACAGAGGCAGCCCTTTTTTTCTCCTCTTTCTATAGATAACGATTTGTATTCATCAGCATATAGAAATGATAAATACAATCTAAAAATATTTTGGAATCCGGTGTTTCCGGTAAAGGCCTGTTTTGCGACCAATACAATCATCAATCAACTACTTAAAAAGTACAACAATCATGAAAAAGATTTTCACTATGCTTTGCCTGGTATTAAGCATCTGCGGATTTTCCCAGGTAAAAATAGGCACTCCGGGCGCCCCTCACCCACGAGCCATACTGGATTTAAGCGGCGATACTACCAGGGGCTTGCTGATGCCAAGGCTTACAGCCAATCAAAAGGCAGCACTTACGAATGTGCCACAGGGTTTAATGATTTATCAGACAGATGGCGTAAGCGGCCTGTATTATAACCGTAGCGCACTACCTGGTATACCTAATTGGGCGTACGCTTCCGAAGGCAATAATAACTGGGCTAACAATAACGCTGACCAAAACAATATTTATAATACAAATTCCGGCAATACAGGCATAGGGGTAGGGGCAAATATGGCGCCCTTAATGAAATTACATGTAGAAGATGCTGACAGCAATATTGCGCTATTCAGCAATAACCATTTATTGGCTGATAATATAAAAACAGGAATATTTTTCCGTACAGGAAATATTTTTACCGGCTCCTATTTTACCGGTGCTATAAAAACCACCGGTGTTTCATCAACAGATGCCCGTCTGGGCCTTTTTACAGGTGCTAATCTGAATGCCAATAGTCTTACCGAAAAACTATCGGTGCTCAGTAATGGCAGAGTGGGTATAGGTATAACAGCCCCTGGTTCGATGCTTGAAATAAGACCCAATTTTTCAGGAACGGCAGATATTGAGTTAAATGCTCAGGTAACAGGGGGTAATAACGCTATTCTTCGGTTGAACAAAAATAATACAGGTGCCGGATCTGTTATTCGTTTTAAAGATCAGGGAACCGTAAACTGGGATTTAGGTACCAACGGGGATAACAATTTTAAATTAGCATATACGCCTGCCAACGCATCTGTTATAGAGATAGATAATACTACCCGTAATATTGGCTTTCGTACAGATGATTTTGCTGAAAGAGTAAATATAGGCGGTAACCTGCAGGTATCCGGATCTGTAATTACGAAGGGCAGTGATGCAGGGATAGTTATAAAAGACCGTACACTTACAAATTATAATGGCTGGAACTGGTATGCTGATGGCGGTAAAATGAAACTGTACCGGTATACAACCAATGCTGATGTAATGGCCATCGATGCATCCGGAAATGTAGGTATTGGCACTACTGCCCCTAATTTAGGAGGGCTTGTGGCAGATACGAAAGCCGGAGCTGTAAATGCCATGTTTGGCAGCAATACAACCGGCGTTGCAATAGAAAGCAACTATCCCGGCATTGGCTTCAACAGTTATTACAGCAATGGTCGCAAAGCTATTAATACCGGCTTTGGATCGTTGGTGGGTCAGGACCCTGCCACCGGCCGGTTTTATATACAAACTGCTGCTGCTGCTGTTAACGGGCAAGGTACAGCGCTCAATACCATTGACCGGCTGAATATAACTCCTAACGGCAATATTGGTATACAGGGAAATACCAACCCACAATCCCCGCTATCCTTCTCCAACGCATTGGGCGAAAAAATAAATTTTTATGATGTAAATGCAAATGCCAGTTATGGTATTGGCATTCAGGGTGCACAAATGCAGTTTCATACAGGCAGCAGCACCGATGCTATCTCGTTTGGCTACGGCAGCAGTGCCGGTTTCACCGAAAAATTAAGAATGCAAAATGGCTACCTGACATTAACAAATGGCCGCATCCGGTTGGCCGGACAACTAAGTGCCGGGAACACCCATGGTATTGAATTTACGAACCTGGCTGGCAATGCGTTGAGAGGGTTTTTAGGACAGTATGATGATAACAACATGGGTTTCTTTGGTTACGGTGGTGCAGGCTGGGGCCTTTTATGGGATGTGAATGACGGCGCTTTAAAAATAGGCACCACCCAGAAAGCTACCGGTTACATGCTGAATGTAGGCGGGAAAATTATTGCAGAAGAAGTACGGGTGCAACTGCGGAGTGCCTGGCCGGATTATGTGTTCAGCAAAAATTATAAGTTGCGTTCTTTAAATGAAATAGAAAAATATATTATTACTAATAATCATCTGCCCAATGTGCCTGCGGCGGCTGATGTTGAAAAGAGCGGAATTGCGTTAGGCGAAATGCAAACCAAAATGATGGAAAAGATTGAAGAACTTACCCTGTATGTAATTGATTTGAAAAAAGAAATTGAGCAGTTGAAATCAGTTAATAAAAAATAATACAATTACAAATAACGCTTTAGAATTTTAATAAGTAAAGGCTGATACCCTGACGTTTTTTACTCTCATTAATAAAAAAATAATTACATCATGAAACTTGCCCTTTGTTTTTGTTGCTTACTAATTGCCGGTGTTAATATAGCACAGCAAAGCCTTCCGTACAATTATGCAAAATGCAATACCCGTATTGCCGATAGTGGATATTATATGAAAAATGCGCAGGCATTCCTTTCCAAAACACTGGCTGAGCGGAAAAACACAACGTCCCGTATTAATTTCAATGCACCCTTTGTAGTACGAACTTTTATACGTATTGTAAGAGAAAATGATGGAACCCTGCCTGGCTGCAGTGTGGCCACAGCTATTCAGAATTTTAATGAAATGAATATCCAGTACAATGCACACAATATTTGTTTTCAACTGGTAGGTATAGATTTTATAAACGACAGCTATCTGAATAACTTTAATGATGACAGCAAGCTGGATAATGCGTATCCCGCTTATATCCGCAATAATGATTTGGATGTAGATGGCGCTATCACTATTTTCATTCATTATAACTTTTTGAATAATAATGGCAGCAGTGGTAATGCGTATGGCATTCCTAATAATTTTTTAAGTATAGCCCGGTGGGCTGTGGAAGCTACAGACGTACACTCCATTTTCGGCCATGAAATGGGTCATTGCTTAGGCTTGTACCACACATTCGAAACCAACGCAGATGCTGATCAAAGTAATATACAGGAATCGGTAACACGCAATTCAGCAAGCAGTTGTTATAACTGTACTACACAAGGCGACCTTTGCTGCGATACGCCGGCAGATTATGGCGGTTCTCAGAGTTATACCAATAGCAATACTTGCGTATATAACAGAAATTTCGTTAATAGCTGTGACAATCTTCAATATAGTCCTTCCCGTATTAATATTATGAGTTATCAGCCCTGGACCTGTATTTCAACGACAGGCACTGCTTTAACAGGAGATCAGCAAACCAGGATGCAATCTGCTATATTAGATCCAAACGGACCTATTTATGCCAGGATAGCAGAAGATAATCTTATATTGCTTTCATTGTATGCAAGCAATACGTCTGTAAAAATATACAGTGCAAGAAATAATGTAACTAATGGTAATGGCGCACTTATAACTCAGACATCGGGTTCCAAAGCCTACTATACAGCGGGTAATAGCATTATATTTAATCCGGGGGTTACTTTTTCGCCCGGGAATAGCGGAGTAGTGAATGCTGCCATTGCCGGTTGCAATTAGGTGCTATTCATTGGGATTTGCCATTTTCCGCGGTTGATAACACTAATATATAATTTAAAGAAATAGAAACCGGTTAGTAGCTTGTGTTACCAACTGAAGGTAAATAAAAAGACAGCCCCTCAAATGGAAGGGCTGTCTTTAAAATTCTGAGCATTATACTATTTAGAGCGTCCGTTTTACTTCTTCCTGTTCATACGCTACGATGGTGTCATTTGCTTGAATATCAATAAAGTTTTTCAGGGTTAAACCGCACTCAAAATTGCTGGCCACTTCTTTTACATCGTCTTTAAAGCGTTTGAGGCTACCCAGTTCGGCAAAGCCGCCTTCTGTTTTCGGATAGATCAGTATACCATCCCGGAACAAACGGATTTTAGCATCCCGTTTCAGGCGGCCATCCAGTACATAGCAACCGGCAACGGTAGCTTTGTCGAATTTATATACTTCCCGTATTTCCACATTGGCCACTTCCTTCTCCTGAATCTTCGGTTCCAGCATCCCTTCCATAGCGCTGCGTATCTCGTCGATAGCGTTGTAGATGATGGAGTACATTTTAATTTCAATACTTTCCTGCTCGGCCAGCCGGGCTGCCTGCAAAGAAGGCCGCACATTAAACCCAATAACAATCGCATCAGATGCATTGGCCAGCGTAACATCTGTTTCGGTAATGGCGCCCACGCCTTTATGAATCACCTTCACTACAATTTCCTGCGTACTCAATTTCTGCAAGCTATCGCTCAGGGCTTCTACCGATCCATCCACGTCACCCTTGATAATTACGTTCAATTCCTTAAAGTTGCCCAGGGCAATACGGCGTCCGATTTCCTCAATGGTAATGTGTTTGCGGGCCCGCATACCTTGTTCCCGCAGCAGTTGCCCACGTTTATAAGCCGATTCTTTTGCTTCACTTTCATCCTCATACACCCGGAACTTTTCGCCGGCCTGTGGTGCACCGGCCAAACCTAATATCAACACTGGTACCGACGGGCCTGCAACTTCCATACGCTGATTGCGCTCGTTGAACATGGCTTTTACACGACCAAAATACTGTCCGCTTACTACGATATCGCCTTGTTCCAGTGTTCCGTTTTGTACCAGTACGGTGGCTACATATCCACGGCCTTTATCAAGCGTAGCTTCAATGATGGTTCCGGTACCTTCCCGGTCGGGGTTGGCTTTCAGGTCCAGCAATTCTGCTTCCAGCAGTATTTTTTCCAGTAGTAAATCTATATTCAGGCCCTGTTTGGCACTGATCTCCTGGCTCTGGAATTTACCACCCCATTCTTCTACCAGTAAGTTCATACTGGCCAGTTGCTCATATATTTTTTGCGGGTTGGCACCATCTTTATCAATCTTATTAACGGCAAAAATCATAGGTACATTAGCTGCCTGTGCATGGCTGATGGCTTCACGGGTTTGTGGCATCACCGCGTCATCGGCTGCAATTACGATAACTGCGATATCCGTAACCTTGGCGCCACGGGCACGCATAGCCGTAAAAGCTTCGTGACCCGGTGTATCCAGGAATGTGATTTTTTTACTGCTGGCAGTAGTTACCTCGTAAGCACCAATGTGCTGTGTAATACCGCCGGCCTCTCCGCTTACCACATTGGCTTTACGGATATAATCCAGTAAAGATGTTTTACCATGGTCAACGTGGCCCATGATGGTTACGATAGGGGCACGTGCTTCTGCAGCATCTTCATCATCAAAATCATCATCATCTTCCAAATCGTCAGCATCTTCCACGCCTATAAATTCCACATCAAAACCAAACTCGCTGGCAACCAGTTCAATTACCTCTGCATCCAGGCGCTGGTTAATGCTTACCATAATACCCAGGCTCATGCACTTGCCAATTACTTCGGCAAAGCTTACATCCATCAGGTTGGCCAGTTCACTACAGCTGATAAATTCGGTAACCTGTAGTTTATTATCCTCGCCGGATGCACCCATTGATTCCGCTGCTTCTTCCCGTTTGGCACGGCGGTATTTTGCTTTCAGGCTCTTGCCACGGCCACCCGATCCGGCCAGTTTGGCCTGGGTTTCGCGGAGTTTTTCCTGTATCTGTTTTTCATCAATACCCCTGTCATCACGGCGTGGTGGCAGGTTGCGGTCATTAGCGCCGGGGCGGCGGTTAGGACCCTGCGGTGAAGTACCTGTGCCGTTATTACTACCCCCCGTATTAGTATTACGGTTGAAGGGTGGCCGGTTTGACCCGCCCCCGTTGTTATTATTGTTGTTGTTAAACCCGCCACCACCTTGCTGGCCATTTCGTTGCGGTGCACCGCCTTGTTGTCCGCCACCAAAACGAGCCTGTGTTCCGGCAGGGCCATTATTACCTGTATCGCCAACAGGGCTACCTTTTCTGTCAACAGGTATGCGTTTGCGTTTCCGCTTTTCACGGTCACTTAATTGCCGGGGCCGGGTATCATTTTCAACCGGAAGATTTATTTTTCCTACAATCTTAGGCCCTTCCAACCGATCGGCCTTTATGTTTTCAATAACAGGTTCAACCGTTTCTTCGTGTTGTACCGGAACCAGCGGCTCAACAGGTACAATTGCTGCAGGCGCTGTTTTTTGAACAGGTTGTGCAACAGGGGCATTCGTAGAAGTATTGTTGTTTTTTGCTGCTATGGCAGGCGCATTTCTTCCCCCTTGCTGTGGGGCAGGCTTATAATCCTGACGGCGGGCACGGGTGCTATAGTCAATGGCGGCCAGGTCAATCTTATCAACTATTTTAGGGCCTGTTACTGTTGGCGCTTCAATTCTGATATGTTCAGGAACAGTAGCAACAGGTGGTTCTATCTCAGCAGGTGTTTCCTGCGGTGGAGGCATTTCCTGCGGCTGAGGCTCTGGTATGGGATCTTCCTGAGGTGCCGGTGGCACTTCTTGTGGCTCAGGTATCGGTTGTGGTATTTCCTGCGGTTGCGGTACTTCCTGCGGTACAGGTATTTCCTGCGGCTCTTCAATAATAACAGGCGGAGCAGGCTGTTCGGCTACAGGCTGTTGCACTTCGGTAACCGCTTCTTCTCTTTTACGCCGTATGGTTCTTTCGTCCGGTGGCAGCTCGCTGATAATCTCCTTATCAGAAATTTTAATGATTTCTTTTCTAAAGCTTAAGTCTTCGTCTTCTCTTTTCTTACGTGGCTCTGACACTGCATTCTTTGGCAGGTCGATGGCATTGCTCTTTTCCTTGGCCACCTTATCGCCCTGAAAACCTTGCTGCAATGAATAGTACATCGCTTCCGTAAGCTTTGCCGTTGGCTTCAACTCATCTTTTGAAAAACCTTTGCCTGCTAAAAATTCAATCAGGGTATCCTGACCGATGTTGAACTCTTTAGCAGCAGCTAATAACCTTGGTAATTTTGTTTCTGTCATTCGTTGTTTTTATCCCGTCTCAAAGTTCCTGTAAAAACAGCGTTTACAGAATTTTATTTTTCAGTCCTTTCCCCGGCGGGTAGGGAAACCGACTTGTTTAAAAAGGTACTCATTCCCTTTCAAATTCTTCTTTCAATACCCGGTGAATATCCGCAATGGTTTCTTTCTCCAGATCGGTGCGGCGTTCCAGTTCTTCCGGTGTCAAATCCAGTACGCTACGGGCCGTATCACAACCTATGCGTTTCAGCTCATCAATGATCCAGCTTTCTATTTCATCGCTAAACTCATCCAGGTCAATATCATATTCATCTACTTCACCCTCATTATCCCGGAATACATCTATGTCCAACCCGGTAATTTCGCAGGCCAGCTTAATGTTTACCCCTCTTTTACCGATGGCCAGGCTTACCTGGTCAGGCTTCAAATATACATTGGCATGTTTGTTTTCCATGTCAATATCCATACTCGTTATTTTGGCAGGCGTAAGGGACCGCTGTACCAGCAGATTAATATTAGTTGTCCAGTTAATTACATCAATATTCTCGTTCTTCAGTTCCCGTACGATACCGTGGATGCGGCTACCTTTCATTCCTACGCAGGCCCCAACCGGGTCAATGCGGTCATCAAAACTTTCTACGGCTACTTTAGCCCTTTCACCCGGTTCCCGTACAATCTTTTTTACACTGATCAGGCCATCAAAAATTTCCGGTACTTCTATCTCCAAAAGCTTAGCCAAAAATGACGGATGCGTACGGCTGAGAATAATAACCGGGCTATTATTCTTCATTTCCACTTTTTTTACCACCGAACGAATGGGTTCACCCTTTTTAAAGTAGTCCTGTGGTATTTGTTCGCTTTTGGGAAGCAGCAGTTCATTCCCTTCTTCATCCAGTAGCAACACTTCCTTTTTCCAAACCTGGTACACTTCTGCACTAATAATTTCACCAACCCGATCGGCATATTTTTTTACCAGTATATTCTTTTTCAGATCACCAATGCGGCTGGCCAGCGTTTGCTTGGCAGCCAGTATAGCCCGGCGGCCAAAGTCGTACAGGTCAATTTCTTCATACAATTCCTCACCTACCTCATAATCGGGGCCTATTTTCACGGCATCGGCGTATTCAATTTCCTTCAGGTCATCTTCCGAAAAGCCGTCCTCCACAATCATGCGGTGCCGGAGGATTTCAAGGTCACCTTTTTCAGCATTTACAATTACGTCAAAGTTTTCGTCGCTGCCAAATTTTTTGCGCAGCAGTGTTTTAAACACGTCTTCCACCACTTTCATCAGCGTGGGGCGGTCAATATTTTCGGCATCTTTAAATTCCTGAAATGCTTCAATCAGATTGATACTTGCCATACCTGTGTACAAATTTGTGATACTTGCATTACCAATCCCGGTTGCTTTATGCTGCAATCCCTGATCGGTAACCGTGCATCTGTTTTAAAATTTAATTTGAACGGTTGTTGTTTTTATGTTTTGAAATAAGATAACGTGTTGTTTGATTTCTGCTTTTTTGCCTTTTCCGGTAACGGTTTCCAAGGTAATCTCTTTATCTGTTACTTCCTTCAGTTCGCCTTCCAGTTCCGGCCCTTCCAGCGGCTGAACCAATACGGTGCGGCCAATATTTTTTACATACTGGCGGTGCATCAGCAATGGCTCACCTACCCCGGGGCTACTTACTTCCAGCGAAAAATCATCGTCCGGAAAAAGCCCGTCTTCTTCTATTTTCCTGTATAAAGCCCGGTTCAGGCGGCTGCAGGCTTCAATCGTTACACCCTGGTCGCCATCTATAAATATTTTAATATTGTTGGTAGGCTTCACCTTAACCTGCACCAGAAAATGCGCCGGTGTTGTTTGCAGCAAAGCGTTTATTTCTTCCGTAAGTCTTGAAAGCTGAACTTCCGTTGCCATAGGTACAAATAGAAAGGGAACGGAGTCCGTTCCCTTCAATCATTCATTTTAAGAGTGCAAATATAAAAAAAGAGTTTGTATTTTTCCAAATGTATTTCGCTAAAAAACCTTAACAGCTTTCGAATGTTAAGGGATAATATTTTTGTGCCATGCAAATCATTGTTATTGTGTTGCTCCTTTACTTACTGTACCGGTTTATTGTAGGGTTTGTGCTGCCGGTAGCAACGGCGGCCGGCCGTATTAAAAAGCAGTTCCGGGAAATGCAGGCCAACCAGCCGCAACAGCAGCGGGATACGGTAAACAGCAATGAGCAAAGAACATCTACCCGGCAGCCTGATGGCAAACAGCGGACTACCTCCGGTAAAAAAGCCCCAAAAGAAGATTATATTGATTTTGAAGAGATACCGGTTTCTAAAAAGTACTAACTGCCGGTAAGCAATGCTTCCAGCGCTTCTTCTACCGTTTTTTTACCCGGCTCGATGTACAACACCTGCATGCCCAAACTTTGAGCAGGTGGCAGGTTTTTATAAGTATCGTCAATAAACAAAGTTTCGCCGGGCACCAGATTATTTTCTTCCAGCACCATGGTGTAGGCGGTGGCATCCGGCTTGCGCTGGTGCAGGTTAAATGAGTAGTATGCTTTATGAAACCGTTGGTCAAATAGCCTGCTGCCAAATTGTTGGGCATGAATTTTCAATAGCGCACCGTAATGAATGACATTACAGTTACTTAGCAGGTAAACATTGTATGCTGTTTTTAGTTCCTCAATATACGCCAGGCTTTTTTCCCTGTACGTTCCCAGCATCGCATTCCAGGCAGTATCGATAGCTGTGTTATCGAGTAGTTCGCCGCTTTGCTGTTGGAAAAGTTTATAAAACTCACCCGGTTCTACCAATCCCCTTTCCAGTTCGGCAAACAATGGATCGGCATGGGTCTGGCTGTAAAAGTCATTAAAGTTAGTGACGCCCAGGTTAATGAAAGCATCCCTGGTTTTATGATAGTCTATGTTCAGCAAAACGCCGCCCATATCGAAAATGAGATTCTTAATTTTCATGGCGGCAAAGAAAAATCATTTGGCGGCAAAACGGATTTTTCTACATTTGCTGCCCGTCAAACAAATTTTGTTGACAGGGCCTATAGCTCAGTTGGTTAGAGCACCTGACTCATAATCAGGTGGTCCTAGGTTCAAGTCCTAGTGGGCCCACTAAAAATCAAGCAGTTATGGAGTAACTTCCATAGCTGCTTTTTATTTGCACAAGATTGGCACAATAAACTTACTTCCAACGTGAAGTATAAATTCAAAAGATCGAAAATACGTCTGTCAATGATTCACCCCCCATCCATAAGGGTTTCGGTGTAGTTGGAGTTTTTTCTAATTATTGGCTGAACTTGCGCAGCCATTTTGAGTTTAAAGAGGATAGCAGGTAAATGTTTCCTGATTGCTTTTATGTCCTATTTAGTGTTCAGGATACTTATTCCGCATTCGTGCAAAATGAGTTTTCCTTTTATTGCTTTTGCGTTTTCCAATTGCAAAAAAGCCATAATAGCGACGTATAAATGCGGTTTTTGTGAGCAGTATTTATCTGCTACTGTAATGGTTTATACAATAGTATAGGTTTTAGGGTGATTATTAACCTGCAGAGATATACATTGAAACGCCGCGGGTAATTACCAAACATATCTCCGTTTTTAATACAATCAATTTCATTTAAAATAAGGCTCTTATGAAAAGCGTTGATGTTAGCATCATTAAAACTTACCGCTAATTAACCCTTACATGCTTATGTGCTTCCGTTTATCCAGATTTGTTCGTCTGCTCCTCGTGTTAGCTGGTATCGTATTATCCGTTGCAAACGCTATCAGCCAAAATAAATCCGATACGGTTACAGTAGCCCGGCCAAAACCATATGCAGAAGTAATTACCCCAAAAGCTATTTCTGATACGGGCCTGTTTATGGTACACAAAGTAGACGGTAAATATTATTTTGAGATTCCGGATTCTATGATGGGCCGTGAGATACTGGTGGTCAGTCGTATTTCTAAAGGGGCGGCCAATTCCCACGCAGGATACCTGGGCTATGCAGGCGACGAGGTAGGTCAAAATATCATCCGCTTCGAAAAAGGGCCGGCCCAAAAAGTATTTATCCGTACCATTTCGTTTAGTGAATATGCAAAGGACTCTTCCTCATCCATGTTCCAGGCAGTCAGCAAATCAAACCTGCAGCCTATAGCCATGTCCTTCGACATAAAGGCTTATTCCAAAGGGGGTGCAGGTTGCGTTATTGATATTACCGATTTTATCAGCAACGATAATGATGTGCTGTTTTTTGATGCCGGTATAAAAAGTGCCCTTAGTATGGGTGGTCAGCAGGCCGACAAATCATATATTTCTTACGTGAAATCCTTCCCGCTGAATGTGGAGATTGTAGCGATAAAAACGTTTGGCCGCGGCGGCTATTATCGCTACGAGGGCAGTTCAGGTTCATCAACAACGCCCTCAACCAATAATATCACCATAGAAGTAAACAGTTCGATGGTACTGCTGCCTAAAAAACCTATGCAGCCACGGTATTTCGATCCGAGGGTTGGCTATTTTTCAGTGGGCTATACCGATTTTGATGCTAACCCACAGGGCGTGGAAGCAGTAAACGTTGTAAAGCGCTGGCGGCTGGAACCCAAAGATGCAGATAAACAGAAATATGAAAGGGGCGAACTGGTTGAACCTAAACAACCCATCATCTTTTACATTGATCCTGCTACGCCTAAGAAGTGGGTGCCTTACCTGATGCAGGGTGTAAACGACTGGCAGAAAGCATTTGAGCAGGCTGGTTTTAAAAATGCCATCATCGCCAGAATGCCACCGAGTAAAGAAGAAAACCCGGACTGGAGTTTGGAAGATGCCCGCTATTCTGCCATCGTGTATAAGCCTTCTGACATCGAAAATGCCAGCGGCCCCAGCATCAGCGATCCCCGTAGCGGCGAAATACTGGAAAGTCATATCAACTGGTATCATAATGTAATGAAACTCATCCATCACTGGTATTTTATTCAATGTGCACCGGTAGACACAGGCGCCCGCAAAATGATTTTTGATGACGAACTGATGGGCCAGCTCATCCGTTTTGTTTCCTCCCATGAAGTAGGACATGCACTGGGGTTGCGACATAATTTCGGTTCCAGTTCCACGGTACCGGTGGAGAAGCTGCGGGACAAAGCCTGGGTAGAAGCCCATGGTCATACCCCTTCTATTATGGATTATGCCCGTTTTAATTATGTAGCCCAGCCGGAAGATCATATAGGCCGCTCCGGCCTTTTCCCACGCATTGGCGATTATGATAAATGGGCCATTGAGTGGGGCTATAAAGTTTTTCCCGGCAATGCTGCTGCGGAAGAGGAGAAAACAAGGATGAACAATTGGGTGATGGAGAAGATGAAAAACAAGCGCTTGTTTTTCGGGTCTGAAACGAATGAGGATGATCCGCGGTCGCAAAACGAGCAGGTAGGCGATGATGCCATGAAGGGCGGACTGTACGGCATTAAAAACCTGCAACGTATTGTGCCGAACCTGACAGCCTGGACCAAAGAAGCCAATAAGGGCTACGATAACCTGGAAGAAATGTATAACGAGGTCATTAATCAGTACACCTTGTACATGAACCAGGTAGCTAAAAATATTGGCGGCATTATGGAAACACCCAAAACAGTAGAGGAGGAAGGCCCGGTGTACGAAATGGTGCCTAAAGAAAAACAAAAAGAGGCAGTGGCATTTCTGAACAGTCAGCTATTTACCACGCCTACCTGGTTGCTGAATGAGGATGTATTTGGTAAAACAGGCGAAAATGCTATTAACACCATCGGCAGTATTCAAAAGAAACTTTTGTTAGAAATATTATCCGGCAATACGCTTTTGAAACTGATAGATGCCGATGCGAAGCAAAGCAATAAAGCCTATTCCATAGCAGCGCTGCTGCAGGATTTAAAAAATGGCATCTGGAGCGAATTACCGGCACATAAGAGTATTGATGTGTATCGCCGTAACCTGCAGAAATCTTATGTATCACAATTAACCGTTTTGTTGGAAGGAAGTTATGGCGGGGGCGACCGTTATGATGGCTATGCGAGTTCTGACGAAACAGATATTGTAAGCGTGGTAAGAGGCCAGGTGATGGAACTTCGAAAGCAGGTAAAAGCAGCCGCTCCATTGGTTTCAGATCAGTTAAGTAAATTTCACCTGCAGGACGTTTTGGTAAGGCTGGACAAGGCGCTTAATCCAAAATTGTAAGGCGGGGAATAGATTAGAAAAATCCATTTCAGTCCAAGCCGGATATAGTACCGTATTTATTAGCTACGAATTATATACCTCCTAATATCTCTTAATACCATTTCCGGTTTGCAGCACATTCAAGGTTCAGAACAGACATGTATATGCAAGCTTCAACGTCCTGTTATCCGCTTTACTATTCGTACAAAAAACGGGGATCGAAGGTTAGTGAGATGGTCCGTCTTTTAATAGATAATTGTAGGGCAGCGGAACTTAAAACAGACGATTTTGCTATTCCTCTTTTCACTCAAATTAATTGGATAAATGAACCGGTTTTCTGCACATCATTAATAATAAAATCATTGTGGTAATCCAGTCCGGTACTATATTTTTTTCATCTGTTTATTTGAATCATTAAAAGCCGGATAGATTAGCTAACTCAGATTTCTAACTTCTGTTTAGTTGATGCCCGCACCACCAGCCTGCCTTTCATATGCAGTTGTGTCAGTTTGTTGCAGCTATTAACGCTCTCAAGTAATAAATTGATTGCCTGTTTGCCCATTTCTCCTAATGGCTGTTCGATATAAGTAAGTGGTGAGTAAAAAAGTTCTAATGAGACAGGCTCATCAAAGGTAACAATGGATAGATCCTGCGGCACTCTTACAGATAGTGTATTAATATACCGGATACCATCATCTGCAATACTGTTCGAGCCAAATAAGATCGCATCCGCAGGGTATTTGTAAGATAGCTGCGTGTGTATAATCAATTCAATCTCCTTCTTTACATTATTAATATTTACGGTTTTCAACATCCTTTCTTTAAACGCAATAGAGTTTTGGGCTAATGCAGCTTTGAAGCCCTGTGTGCGTTCATTCATATTATGGAGACTGGTAGTATGATTGATCATACAGGGTAACCGGCAACCACTTTCAATAAGATACCGGGTAGCCTCGTAAGCGGAAGCAAAGTTATCAAGTGCTACATAACTGGCAGGTAAATCAGGATAGTAGCGATCTATTAATACAAAAGGTGTTTTCTGTTTTAGTAAAGCAGTCAATGGCATATCCGCATGTTCAGGTGGTGAAATAATCAGCCCATCTACCTGGCGGTCCAGAAATATAGCTATTAGTTTCTCCAGTTTTTCAACCTTTTCATCCGAACTACCGAATATAACGGTATAATGATGTTTGTCGGCCTCATCTTCAATTATGCGTGCCAGACCGGAAAAAAAGGGATTAGAGATATCGGCTACTATTAAGCCGATGGTGAAAGTTTTATTTGTCTTCAGGCTTTTAGCAATCTGATTAGTACGATAGTTTAGTTCTTTGGCAATATCCCTTATTTTTTGGGCTACTTCTTTACCAATCCTTCCTTCCCGCTGATTGTTCAGTACATAAGATACAAGCGCTATGGAAACACCTGCTCGCAGGGCAATATCTTTCAGTGAAACTCTTTTGTCCATACAGATGTAAGTGATGCTTTTATAACCGGATTTATAAATAGCAATGGGCGGAATAACGGCAGAGCAATAAAAACTCAAATTAAATGCTTTTATAGTTGCTACCCGCAGACAGGAGAAGTAATAAAAAAAGAAGCCCTCCCTAAGAATAGGGACGGCTTAACGATTGCTTGCCATATGAAAAATCTTACAGAGAGACTATTTTTTGTTTTGACAGTGTAAAGATAGGGAGTTTGTTTAAACGTTTAACCATTTTCTACAAAAAAGATAAATTTTTTTTTCTATGGCGCTAATTGCCTGTAAAACGATAGGGCTAAACCCTGTTTTGCTGAAGAAAGCCGACACAAAAAGAGGCAATATATACTTCGGTACCGAAGCTTATGGCATCATTATACGATAGATGTTCTTTACATCGTCAATAATTTAACAGGCAGAAGATCAAACGTTTTGGTAACGATAATAACAGGATTTTATAAAATTAGTAGCCCACCGTTGCGGTAATCCAAACAGCCAATCTCTTTTCCCCAATTCATACATGCATCTGTCAGGTTCATTCAACCACTGCTTTTTTCCGGTATAGAACTCAGGTAATCTTGCTGCCGGATAACTAATAAGCTATAACGATTCTTTTAATATAATAAAATCAAATTATGTATTTCCTTTCTAAAAAGTTGCGCCTGCTTTGTATAACAGTTATTGCTGCTTTTACCGCCTGCTCTAAAAAAAAATTCATCCGGTGGAGAAATTGTACCGTCACCACCATTCCGGTACATTAAACGACAAGGGTAATTGTATTAAAGCAGCAATGACTATGGAAAAGAGAATCCCGAAACCGAAAACCATTTTAAAAATCGAACAGGTCATTGGTATAGCATTAGAAAGTGATACCTGAAAGAAAGTGATACGGTATTCCCGAATCCGGTCAAAATTTTTTATACGTAGCCACAGGGATTCTTTCGTCCAAAGCCGGAATTAGGTAAATATATGTTAGCTACTCATTATTTAAATAGCAACTGTTACTAAATTTGCCATATTTACTTATGCCTGAACTCCGTTACGCTACACTGCAAGATGTAACTCCCTTAGCTGCAATAGCTTCCGGCACTTTTTATAATACGTATGCTGCTTATAATACGCCGGAAGATATAGCGCAGTACATGCTACAATACTTTAGCCCGGCGCATATACAAACCGAAATTGAAGAGAATAATACGACCATTTTACTGGCTATCGAAAAAAGTGAAATAGTTGGTTATGCAAAGGTTATATGGGGCACCAGACCAGGGAATGAAAATAAAGAAAAAGCTTTGGAAATAGCACGCCTGTATGCCGCAACAAATTACATAGGTACCGGCATTGGTAAATTTCTGATACAGCACTGTTTTGAGTATGCCAAAAATAGTGGCACACAATACATCTGGCTGGGTGTATGGCATCAAAATAAGAAAGCTATCCGCTTTTATGAACAGTTCGGTTTTGAGATAGTGGGTACATACATTTTTTTGTTGGGTAAAGATGAGCAACAGGATTATATAATGGAAAGAAAATTATGATGCTACGTGGCAATTCATTGCAGTTTATAAAGAATTAGTGATTGCCTGATTACCAACTACGCCGCTATAAAGTGATTTTTACAATTCTTCATTGCCGTCCTTAATTAGTTTGCAGGCTTAAGGTAGCATCTGCTAAAAGTAGCTATTACCTGCTTACTCATTTTAGCAATTGCTTATTAAAGTTAAAGGGTACTATAGGTGACTAAGCATGTAATCGCTTCACTGCAAATTCAAAAAAATACTATTGCCTGATAGTTAGCGCTTTTGTAGAAATACAAATGTTTAGCCGGCATTACGTAATCATTACATTCAGGATAAACAGCAATATGGCACGATATTTTAAGCAGCGTGTTCCCGCATCAAATCTGATTAATTAAAAAAAAACTATAACATGGCAGAACTAAATGTACAACCCAAAAAACGAGTCAATATACTGGCCTGGCTATTATTACTGGCAGGGATTGCAGCACTTATCTGGTGGCTTACCCGCAGTAAGGATAAAGAGGTGGCTACCATACCTACTGCTGACACCATGGCTACCCGGCCAGCCGCAAATATGACCACTTCAACCGACTGGAACGGTATTGACTTTAATTCGCCGGCCCTTAGCTATGATGAAATCACCGACAAGAACATTAATGTACGTGGCACAAACGGCTATGGTATTTATGGCTTAGGAGAAAACATCCTTTTTGATGAAGCTAAAGCTACTATCCGTGCTGATGCTGCAGTTAACCTTAAACAAGTTGCAGGCTCCATTAATAAAAGGTACAATGGTGGTGAGGTACGGGTATATGGATACACCGATTCCACAGGCAGTGCAGGTGCAAATATGGAACTGGCAAAGCAAAGAGCTGATGCTGTAAAAGGATGGTTGCAAAACAATGGCATTGATGCCGGGCGCATATCTGTAAATGCAATTGGCGAAGCAAAGCCTGTAGCAACGAATAGTACAGAAACAGGCCGCCAACAAAACCGCCGGGTAGAAATCGTTGCCCGTAGTGGTGGTAGTGGCAATACACAATAAAATTTAAAATTCTTAAAGCTAATTTTTCAACCAAGGCAAGCCTTTGTAAAACAATTAATTATGGTAACAGAAAATATTTCAACAGAAAATAACAGAAATACCCGCCTGCAAAAACTAAGTGGCAGCGACTTTGAAATTGTTGATGGAGAACCGGACATCCGCGGCTGGGATGTAAAAGATGTATCCGGTAAACAAATAGGTGAAGTAGAAGAATTAATTTTTGATCTTCAAAGCCGCAAAGTACGCTACCTGGTAGTAGATCTTGAGGACAATGATTTTGATCTGGATAGCAGAGAGGTATTGGTTCCGATTGGTGTTGCGGAGTTGCACGAAAGTGATGACGATGTAATATTGAATGGTATAACTGCCGATCAGTTGCGCTCCTTACCCGAGTATGATGAAGACCGTTTTGATACGGAACACGAGAAAAATATTCGTAATGTATTTGGCGGCTTAGGTGCTGCTGCAGTCACCGGTACTGTGGCATCAACAACCAAGGGTGGGCACGATGATGATTTTTACGATCACGAACATTTTAATGAAAAAAATCTGTATCGTAACCGTGACCGTACTGGTAATATGGAAAATGCTATGACTATTCCGGTAGTACAGGAAGAATTGCAGATTGGAAAAAAAGAAGTGGAAACCGGCGGTGTGCGTTTGCGTTCGCGTATTGTGGAAAAAGAAGTGTCAGAAAATGTTAACCTAAGGGAAGAGAAGGTAAATATTGAAAGAGCGGCTGTGAATCGCCCGGCTTCGGAAGGTGATCTTATAGAAGGCGATATAGAAGTAGTAGAGCATGCAGAAGTACCGGTAGTAAATAAAGAAGCCCGTGTGGTTGAAGAAGTAAAACTAAATAAAGAAATAACAGAAAGAGATGAAACCATTAATGATACTGTAAGAAATACAGAAGTAACTGTTGAAAAAACAGGTGATAACTCAAGCGATATAAATGACTCAGTCTACGGCACTGACTCAGAAAACACAAGTAATACAAGTAATAGGTAGCAGATAAAAATCAATAGTGTAAAGCAGTTCCGCTAAAGCAGAACTGCTTTTTTATTTTGATACTGTTTAGTATTTTAACACTTGTTGGAAAACAGATACAAAATGTGATAGGATCGGTTTTATGTGCTGTAGGCACATTCTGTTTGTAGTAGTAAGCCTATAGGTGATTTGGTGCTTTATGCCACGTAGTGGCTATCTGTTTAGCCATTATATACCTGATTTGACAGCATTTTTTTAAAGGCTGTCTAAAATTATTTTAATAAATAATCTGTGTCGCTTTCCATCTGCAATATCGTTGGATTTTTACTTCATAGAATATTTATTGTTTTCAATGGTATTCAGTGAGGTGCTTCGCAGTTCGCCATAGAATGCCGGCTATGGCTGCAAAATCCGCCTTATTTCGCTCAAAAATCAACTACCTATCAAAGGGTCAAATAAATGTAGATACTAAACAACTGCCTGATTTATTATTTCAAACAACACTTGTTCCTTTACTTTAAAATGATCAGACAGGTAGCCACTACGTGGCATCATGGCATTCTTAAAACCTTCATTGCTACAAACAGGTTGTACCTACGGCACAATAGGCCATTACTCTTTGTTTATAAAGCCCGGCATACCTATATTGTTAAAATACTAAACAGTTTCTTTCATAATATTTGTAAACTTGTTCAAAATATTTGTGCGATCATTGATTAAAAGTTTCTGAAACAACGCTGGAAATTTTATTTTACATTCTCGTAGTTGAAATATACGCTGAGATTTATTGTTAGTTTTTATTGCCTTATTATTAAATGTTAGCATTTAAAGTTGTATTATCAGTTAAATAAACAAATCCAGGTTGGAATATGCAGCCAAGTAGTAATGCTCATCATACTTGTATATAGAGCCGTTACCTATGTTTTAGTCTACGGGTAACTTATTTATTCGTTCATTTATTAGCCTTACTCCTACTTGCGGGCCTGATCAATATAGCAGGAGCTTTAAGCAAAAAGTAAAGTTATCTGCGCTAACCCTAATCTGTAAAAATTGTACTGATTTACAAACAAATATTATTTGTATATTATTTGACTGATAAGCATTTTCTTAAAAAAACTGGTTTGTAACTGAATGATTTTAAATCGAAATTTCAGAATTCAGAATTTCTACAGAATTTATATGGAATTGTCATAGTTTTGGAGCTTAATAGTAAAAACTAATCATTATGAGGGGCATCTATACTTTAATTGTTCCATGTGCAATCAGTATCTTATGCTTTAGCTGTTCAGTTAAAAAAACAACTCCTCCGGATGTAACCCTTCAATCCAGTTTTAATGCTACCAAGGCAGTATTAAGTTCAGGTAATGCGGGTATCGTGTTTACCGGTAATGAATACTGGTTGTCGAAATGGTATGCGGATAGTATTGCCACTTTGATGCCTTCCGGAACCGTTACCAGCCGGTTTGTCGTTCCCGGTGTTACCGGTATACGGGCTATGACCTGGGATGGAACGTTTATATATGCAGCAGTAGACACCAGAACAATTTATAAAATAAATCCCGTAACAAAAACAAAAGTAGACACTATCGCTATTCCTTATGTAACCAGGCTTCTTAGTTATGATGCGGCAGCTGACGGGGGTGCCGGTGGGCTTTGGGTAGGAGATGATTTTGGCGATTTACATCTTATTAGTTTATCAGGGGCTACTCTGCAAACTATCCGGGAAGCAACGCATGGTTTAGGTACAATGGCGGGCGCTGCATTTGACAGTACCACAAAAGGCGGCGGTCCCTTTCTCTGGATTTCTGACCGCGGATCTACCGGAGCTGGTGCCAATTTAGTACGAATACCGGTTTCGACCGGGGTTCCTGATTATACATATAATATACGGAAAGATTTCCGGGATAGCAGTCTTGCAGCTGGTGCCTGCATGAGCTATAGCATTGCGCCCGGGCAAAAAACACTAATAGTTTTGCTGGCAGCAAGTAAGGCATCAGATCCCGATATGGTGGCCCGCTATACAGTGTCTGTTGGAAAACCTGCTAAACCTTAGTGCGTGGAGGTTTCAGTATTTTCTAGTAACGAATGTTGCCTGTAGGATATGAATAGCGATGGAGCTGGGATAATAACTGAGAAGCTATCGGTTATATAAAAACAGTAAATAACGTGTCAACGTTTTCAGTAGTAAACCACCCTTGGTATTAGTTCTGTTAGTAAAGCAAATTTTCCACTATATAGTAGAAATGAATTGCCGCCTGTACTAATAGCTTTGCAGCATATTCTTATTACCGCTCTGTTAAATGAAACGGTGTTTGACTTACCAGAAAGATTGTAAGCAACAAAAAGAAAACAGATGTTAATTCCAAATAGAACAACTTATTTTTATATCCTCATTTTATAGCACATCAAAACAGGCTGAGAAAAATACGTAAGTGGCTTACACTGTTTTGCTTATTGCGGATTGTCTACTGCCTGTTTGAATCTGGTATAATAGCAACGATGAAAAACTGATATTATAATAAGCTTTTGGGCTATTTGTTCAGGTTTTATGTTTTAAAATATACCGTCATTATAAATCTCACAAAGGAGAATACTCAATTTTTCTTTATCTGATTAGTACCACTGTTCCTTTCCGGTTTACCGGGCCGCAAATAGTATTGGCACTGATAATGTATATGAACGCAGCAGGAGCCAGCTTTTCTCCTTTGTACGTACCATCCCAACATCTTGTTGGATCGGTGGTGGTAAATACCAGCAGACCGTAGCGGTTATATACATTTAAATGCACATCCGTTACTGCGCCCCAGCTCCTGATGCTAAAGCAATCATTCCTGCCATCACCGTCCGGTGTAAAGGCCGATGCTACTAAAAAGCCATTGCCTGCATCTCCTTTTATTACCTTTACTTCAACACTATCTTCTGCCTTACAATTCTTATTGCTAACAGCCTGTACATAATATACCGTTGTAATTGCAGGCGCTGCAAACGGGTTAGCTATTCCTGCATTACTTAGCCCGGCAGCAGGGCTCCATATATACCGGCTGCCACCTGTAACTACTAACTGTGCTGAGCCTTGCATACAGGTTACATCATTTGATTTTGTAATGCTGATGAGCGGCAATGGATCTATCGTTACCATAGATTGAAAGGTATCAGTAAGGTTGCAAATGGGGTCGTAAATAGCTACCAGGTATAACCCTGCGGATGGCGGGTAAATGAAAGTGCTGGCATTGGTAGGCGAAAGAACGCCATTACCCTGTATCCACTGGTAAGTCGTGCCGCCATACGCTTTTAATTGCAGGCTGTCACCATCACAAACAGAAGCTACCGGCGGGTTGATGCCCATCGCCGGGCGTGGCGTTATGCTTACACTAACCGCACGGATGATGCTATCACAACCAGTGCTGCTTCTTAGTGTATCTCTGTAAACGCCTGCGGTTGTTGCCGTAGTTCCCCAGGGAAATGTGTAACCCTGGCCCTGGCAAACAGTAGCGCTTGAACTAAGAGTGGTGGCCGTATTTACCCGAAGCGTAATGGTATTGATAATGCTATCACAACCGGAAACATAGCGTAAAGTATCGGGATAAGTTCCGGCAATGCTTACTTGCGTACCGGATGGCAAGGTGAATGATTGGCCGTTGCAGATGGAAGCCGTTGCACTCAATCTGGCAACTGCTTTTACGCTGAGTAGTATCGTTGTTCGAAGACTGTCGCAGCCATTGGTATAGTGCAACGTATCGTGGTAAATACCGGCTGCATTTACTGTAGTGCCGGATGGCATGGTATAGCTTTGCCCGGCACAAATAGAGGGATTAATGCTCCTGACAATTACCGGTTTTACGGTTAGTGTTGTTCTGGTGATGATACTATCGCAAACAGGATTTATATAATGGAGTGTATCTATGTAGGTTCCACTCGCTGTTGCCACCGCACCACCCGGCAACAGATAGTTTTGTCCGGCACAAATGGTAGCTGCTATCGTGCGGTTGGTTGCACTTCGCACGGCAAGGTTCACGGTTGTAATCGAACTGTCGCAGCCACTTGTGTAGTGCAAGGTATCCCGGTAGGTACCACTTGCACTTACCGTTGCACCCGATGGCAGTGTATAGCTTTGCCCGCCGCAGATAACCGCAGGCACAGTTTGGCGGTTTACGCTTTTTACGGTAAGGTTTACGGTGGTAATGAGGCTATCGCAACTGCCTGTCTGGTAATGCAATGTATCCTTGTAAACACCGGCTACATTGATTACCTGGCCGCCCGGCATGGTATAGAATTGACCGGCACATATTACTGCATTGGTATTGGCAATAGCTAATGGTCTTACAGCCAGATTAATGATAAAGCGGATACTATCACAACCGCCATTGGCGTAGCGTGAAGTATCCCGGTAAGTTCCTGTGGTATTAATTATTCTGCCGGAAGGCGTTGTATAAGATTGTCCCGCACAAATCACCGGGTTCTGCGTAGCAATAGCTACTGCTTTTACCTGTAGGTTTACCGTGGTAATGAGGCTATCGCAGCCATATACATATCGTAAAGTATCCCGGTACGTGCCGCTGCTGCTTACCATTGTTCCCGATGGCAATGCATAAGATTGACCGGCGCAAACGGTAGCATTCAAGCTGGCTGCTGTAGCTGTGTACAGCGAAACCGTTACTGATTTTATGAGGCTGTCACAACCAATGGTGCTTCGCAAAGTGTCCCGGTACGTGCCTGCGGCATTTACCGTAGTGCCCCAGGGCAGTGTATAGCTTTGGCCCTGGCAAATGGAAGCCGATGAATTAATCCGGACTACTGGCTGTACCGTTACGGTAATACGGGCAACAATACTATCACAGCCAATGGTATTCCGCAACGTATCATTATAAACACCCGCGGCGTTAATAACAGTGCCTGATGGCAGCATATAATTTTGATTGGTACAGATGGAAACGGAAGCTGTCCGTAGTTGTGGTTGCAGGTTACTAACTTTGATAGAGTCGCGAACGCTGCAGCTACCAAAGTTTACCGTTACCCAATATAAGCCTGCCGTGGTAACATTAAAAGTTGGACTGGTGCTACCATTTTGCCAGCTATAACCAACCGCACCGGGTGTTGCAGCATTCAGCACATACGGACTGCCCGGTTTAAAGCAGGCCTGGATACTGTCACTGGTAAATGGATAAACAACCCCGGTTACGTTAAAGGTATCCCGCTTAATACAGCTATTCAGCTTTACATCGCAATAATAGGTTCCGGGAATACTGGCATAAATAGTATTACCGGTGGCACCGGTGCTCCATAAGTACGTTTCGCCATAGCCCCGGTATGATGATAATTGTATTGAATCATTACCACACAATACTTTACCCTGCCGTCTGCCAACAATTGGATTAATAAACAATTTAATGGTATCCCTTTTAATACAATTGTTATAGGTAACTTTTACCCAATATGTATTCACTCCCATACTGCTCACCGTTATTACCGGCGTCGTATCCCCCGTGCTCCATTGATACCTGGAACCAGGATGACTGGTTGCATTTAATACCAGACTGCCACCATTGCACAGGGCTGTGTCCTTACCTAAATCAACATACGGCCTGCCAGGTATAGTAATTTGTGCAGTGGCGTTGTTTTGCCCGATGCAACTGGTATTGCTGGTGTTTAGCGTTACGGTATACGTTTGAGCAGCCGGCAGTGCCGGGTAAAAAAAGGATGGTGAAACCGCAGCAGAGGTTTGCCCGTTGTAACCAAAGTTCCAGGTATACTGGATAGCCGATCCGTAAGTGGAATAGTTTACAAAGCGTACGGAATCGCCGGTAGTGCAATCGAACTGCGGTATAAAGTTGGCATTGGCCAGGCAGTTATTTACAGGGGCACAGGTATCAGCGTGTTTAATAGCAGATAACTTTAAATCAATGGTTCCGGTAGCACTTACAGGCGTAAATACCTGCAGGTAATAACTGCCCGGCACCAGGCATTTATACGTGTTTTGGGTAAGGGCATCCTGCACACAGCTTTGCTCCTGCATGGCGCCACAGTTGCCGGTCATCATCCGGTATTTTATTTGCGCTGAACTGGCCGTAGTGCTTTCATTCAGATAAGCCGTTACATCCAGCGTATCAGTCCCTGTAATATCTATCCTGAACCACGACGATTTATAGGTATCCCGTGGAGTATTGGCCGGGCAGGTGAGCAGCGGGTTGAATTCACCATAATCCGTACCAATCGTATGGCAGTCAACAGATACCGTAGCGGTATTGTTTCCCGGTCCGCTAAGAGGCGCTAATACCGGGGCACTGCAAAAATCGCCTGCAGCCTGAATAATTTTTATCTGCGGGAATACATACTCATTCAACCGGTTACAACCCGGTAGTAAAAGATAATAAGTGCCCGGGAAGATGCAGCTTTCCGTCCAGTAATAGCCGCTATCATACTGGTGGCTATAGCCCTGGAACTGTAATCCGGTACTGGTGGAATCGCCGGGTACTATTTGCCGGAACAATTGTATATCATCATAATTATATCCGTTGGAATTGCCCACCATCATACGGGAACGAACATGGCCGGTAACGGTAGTTGTGAATTTATACCACAAATTCTTGCTGCAATTATATAAGCCGGCATACAAAGGGTCGGTAGCATCCCGGGTGGCACAACTAAAATTGTCTGTAGCGCCGGTGTACGTGCCGGGGCCTACTGCGCCAAAATTATATGCCTGCGAATAATGATCGAAAAGAGGCGCTATTGCTTTTACGGAATCAATTAATATAGAAACTTCTGCCTGGCTGTTCGGCTTCATGCCAGGGATTTCATAAGGATAAGAATTTGTATTTTCCACCACGATATAATACCGCTCCGGTGTTGCACTGCATGGGTCACGGTAAAAGGTAATTTCGTTCAGTATATTGGCACAGTAATAATATGTTTGCGGGTTGGTAGCAATAAACGTAAGGCCCTGTGCAGCAGTTGAATCTACCTGGCCGGTACTTACTACCGTACTAAAAGGCAAGGTTCCGTTCACATTGCTTTTATACACGGCAAACCGTAAAACATAGCCATTACCCAGTGTTTTATTATCAACCTTTACGTGCACATAGCCACCCTGGTCCGTTACAAATGTGTACCATAGCGTACGCCTCGAAATATCCGAACCATTGGTATTGGCAGTATACATAGGGTTGTTTACGCCGGGGTTATAAATGTTGGGGTTATAAATTGTTCCGCAGGACGAGCCTGTTGGTTCATTGGGCTGGGCGCCGGTAGTGCAATAAATGAAATCATTACTGGGTGCACGGGCCGTATCAATCGGGTTTACGTCTCCCACTTTTCCTTTATGCCAGGCGCTGTCGGGCGGCACCGTTCCGAAATCGTATGCATTAATAGCATGATCAAAACGGGAATAACCTATGCGGGCCACATAAATAGTTGGCTGCACATTGGTGCAACTGGTGCTGTTAGCAGCAAATATGGCCAGGGTATAAGTGCCCGGCTGCAGGCGGCAAAGCTGTATATAGCCCGCTGTTTGTATGCAGGGTTGTATAGGTGCCAGCGTATCAAACCGGGCTGAATCAATCCGTACATCTTTATCATACACTTTTGCCCAAAAACCTTTGGTATCAATCTGAATATAAGATTCCTGTGTTGTTTTGAAAACATAATAAGCCACTTTATTCATGCCGGTGGCACATGCGGTAATGGGGTGGCTGCTAAAAGGCGTATCAACTGTGCAGTTAAAATCTTCTTTATATAAAGTGTAAGTGGTATCTGTATTTGGAAAAGCAGCAGTATGCCCTACGCGTGGAATCCATTGAATTAAATAGGGCTGATGGGTTACACTATCAACCGCAGCTTTGTATGGCCGGTTGTATTTGGGGCCGGGGCAGGCCTTGGTAACAGTAATGGTAAACTGATCTTTTAAACTTACATAGTTGCTATAACCCACCGGGCCGTTATTTACATCCCGTATCGGGTTGCTGTAAGAGGGGCCGCCGCCGTACGAAACAACCGTGTACCAACCGGCGGGTAATGGCGTACAGATGTCGGGCACGGATTGGTTTTGGAAACATTTCCAGCGGTCAGCAACGGGTGTAAGGCCGCTGAGGCCATCGGTAGCCTTTCCGTAGAACAGCGTCATTAACCCGCCATAAGAGTTCGTGTAAGGGCATAAAGGGTAGAGGCCATTTATCTGAACAACGGCAGGAGCATTTAAATAAAATTGCCGGTAGATGGCTTTGGTAGCCGGATGGCCGGAAATGGAGCAAGGCACATACCCGTTAATAGTATCGGCATTATCCTTACACGAAAAATAATCAGCATCGGTCGTAATGTTGCCTCCGTTAGGGCCAACGGAATCTATAATGCTGCCAAGGTTTTGCGCCAGCAAGGGCGAATAGTGAATGGTAGTAAGCGGATAGAGTGCTATAGATGGCTTATCCGTTATGCCAATAATGTTATCGCCCCCAAAAGAAACAAAAGTATAATCGCCCGGAACGACACAAACCCGGTCGCCGCCGTAACAATAATTATAAAAATTGTCTCTGCATTCGGAATACCGGGTCAGGCCGGTAATACGATCCGGGTAACTATTTATATTTTGTGCTGCTGCCAGAGTTGAGGCACTGCCTTTTAACAGCATATACTTTATATAGCTGTAATAGCCATTCGCTATAATATTTACAAAACCGCTATCGGCAATTTTAAACTCCCGGTACATAGCCTTCTGGTAGGTAGTTCCCCCACATACCGTATCCGGCAACAGCGTTTGGCTGCACCCGAACGTATCAACTTTTGCGGAATAGCTTGTTCCCAACTGCAAAGGTTGTATCAGGCCACCTCCTGCATTAATAGAATCAACTGCACCGGGCAGGTTCAGCGAAAATTTATTAATATTCTTTACTTCTACCGTATTGATGCGCAGTTGCAGCCGCTGGCTCAGGTTGTTGAACAGGCACAAGGGTGATCCATTGTTGTTCAAATAACCATAGTGAATGTTGGTAAGCGGTGCAGCCGTATCGGTGCCGGATACCTGTACCGTATAATTACCCGGCGGCATACAATTAATACTAAAATTGCTGTTGCTCATAAACTGCGCTACCAGGTGTGCCGAATCCAGGGAAGCGCAGTTATTGGAAACGTCCTGGTTGTACAGCCGCATCAGCATGGGCGTATAGCAGGAGGGGTAATTGGCATCGGCCCGAATATCCAGCCGGGAAGTAGTAGCAAGGGTAAATGTGAAAAAGGTGCTGAGATTGTAATAGATACCATTGTATAAAATGCCCTGCCCCGGAAGCGATGGCGGACATGGATGCCCTGCATGCAGGCTGTTACAACCCAACTGATCGTTAGCATACGTTATAACGCCATTGGCATTGGAAGGAAGCACGCCTAATTTATTAGACGCCGGTACAGTTGAGAGAATAGGCTGCGGCGCCTGTGTAGGAGCGTTACCGTCATACGCCACCGCAAAACGGATAGCTTTAAAAAAGTCTTTATGAAAAAATAGCTGAATGGAATATGTCGTACCAGTATCAAGATCACCACAGCGAAATGTTTTCCGGTCGGGATAAAAGCCGGTTGTTTTAAAAGAGTCACAATCCCTTACGATGGTAAGTGCAGATACAGGTGTTGTGCGGGCATTGCCTTTATACAACCGGTAACCTATTTTAGGCGTACTATAAAAGTTGCCAACCGGGCTTGCCAGCAATATGGAAATGTAATCGAAGTAAGCAGGTGTTTTAAAAGTGTGCCAGGTACTTTTAGTATAATCGGCAGCACTGCCAATGATAGGGCAGGCTTCATTGCCATCTTCCAGGCTCTGGCATTCCACATCATAGTCTATAGAACGCACGTAAGGCCCGGCAGATAATGTTCCGAACTGGTAGGCATTGGTGGGATGGTCGTACAAAGCGCCGCTGGAATCCAATATACTTAATTCAATAAAAACCGGCCCGTTGGCGTTGCTTTTAGCCGATACCTGCACCAGGTATTCGCCGGGTTCCACACAGGGATGGTACGTACTGCCGAACAGAGCAATAGGCGTAAGTTTGGTGCTAAGCGAATCATTGTTGGGCAGGCAAACATTAGATTTGTAAATAGCAAAACCAGCATCGCCGGCAGTAATGGCCGATGCCGGGGGCTGGGCCAGTGTTACCCGTACGGAGCGGTTGGTAGGCAGCGAAAACTTATACCAGACGGATTTTTGCGTTTGGCTGGCTACGAGAATTGCCGGTGCAAATGTTTCCCCGGGCTGCACAGTAGCGGCTGTAATATCATACTGGGCTGAAGTAAAAACACCAAAGCCGTAGCCGTTATTGGATATAATGATGGGTGAGGCATTTGTACAGTTGTCGTTGCCAGGCTGTGCCAATGCTGTGACACCTGTAAGCAGCATTAGTGTAAACAGGAAAGCTTTGTGACCTTTACCGGCAAGCATGTTCGATAAGCATCCTATTCGCATAAGATAGTTTGGAAGGGTTAATTGGTTGCAACAATAGAAACGGTCGTGAAGCGCTACATCATCTGGTCATATTGCCTATATGCTAATTTGATGAATAATCCTGTAATGTAATCGTAAAAAAACTTGTAGTCATCTCTAATCCGTCAAACTTACCTAAGCGTACAAAATTTAGCGATATGGGTGAGGCAAACAATACTTATTGTGTAGTATAGAAGGTATGTGAATGAGTGCCGTCAGGCCACCCAAAAACGTTTTCGCCAAGGGATTAATTGCAGCATGGTTCCGTTAACTGAGGAGTTAAGTGTAACCCGGTACCGGATGGCAGCAGCCCTTGCCAGCATATTTGTAATTCCTTTTCCCCGCTTTATAGTGTTTATATCAAAGCCTTTTCCATTATCATAAATAGTGACAGCGATTCTTTTTCCATGTTTGTCCATTCGCACTGAGATTTTTTTACATCCGGCATACTTCAGGCTGTTTGTTATAAATTCCTTTACAATCAGGTACAGGTCACGCTGCTCATCGGCTTTTAGCAACACATCCTCCAGGTCTTTTCCAGCCTGAAACTCAAAATCTAAATTATTGGCCTTCGTAAGCGGCAAAATAAAGCTGTTGATTTTCTCAGCCAGTTGGGCGGCGTTGTTCCGTGTTCTATCCATTATCCAAATCATATCCCTTGTAGCAGTCATGGCATCCTGAATACCTTGCTTTATCTGAAGCAAAAAATCTTTCGGATTTTGGCGGATAGCCAGGTCTGTAAAAATGCGGATACTGGTAAGCGTGCTGCCAAGGTCATCGTGCAGGTCGGATGCAATTTTACGGCGGATGGCTTCACGTGCTTTTAGTTGCGAAAGGCGGTAGCGATAAAGTGCATAAAAAATGGCGGCTATGGCAAGTACAATACCTATTTTAAGCCAGATGGTTTCGTACCACTTAGGAAGAAAAACCAAAGTTACTGTTATAGGCATACATTCAATGCCATCTTCATTAGCGGCTTTTACTTCAAGTGTGTAAGTGCCGGGCCGTGTTTTAATTAAAGAGACAAAGTTTTGCGAACCTAATGATGACCATTGTTCCTGGGACTCTTTGATGCGGTACCAGTATTGGACACGATTAAGATTTCGATAATTAATTCCTGCAAAGGAGATACGCATCTGGATAAAATCGTTTGGTATTGAAAGATCCTTAATTAAAGTATTTAGCGTATCATATTTATTAGCGGCCGTTTCTATATGTATATCCTGAAAGTAAAGTTTTGGAGGTATTGTATTAAGAGTAATAATCTTTGGAGATATGCAAGTAAAACCATCTAGCCCACCAAAATAAATTTTATCATTTTTGATTGCACCGCAGGCCTCTTCAAAAGAATTTCCATGCAAGCCGTCAAAAGGATAAAAAATGTTTTTTATTTTGCCATTGACGGTATTAATTTGAGAAATACCATTGTTGGAAGAAATAAAGACTGACATACCAGAATTAAAAATTTTATAAACGCCATTATTGCACAGGCCATCATTTTGACAAATTATTTTTTTTAATTTTAAGTCTTTGTCAAGCAAAATTATTCCTTTTTCATAAGTTGCAATCCAAAATTCATTTCCTACTTGCACCATATCAAAGTAAAAACCTGCCGGCGCTATGGTATTATTATTTGGCAGCATAAGATATCGTGCCTTTTTATTGAAATAGTCAATTACAGAAATTGAAAAATCTGATAACACCCATATTCTGGAATAACTGTCAACAAAAACGGTATTTACGTTATCTGATTTAAGCAAAACGGGATTAGATGTAGCAGTAATGTTCTGAACTGATTTAGCTTTTTTGTTCCAAACAAGAATTCCTTTGTAATTTTCTGTTCCCAAAACATACAAACTGTCATTTAAAGATTTGCAACTATTTATTTGCCAATCTTTATAATATAAAAATTCAGGGTATAAAGAAGCAATTGGTATTAGCCGACCCTTTTTGTAAACAAATGATCCAGCCTTATTGGAAACAATTAATTCATTGTTTTGTAAAGGGGAAATATTTTGATACATGTTTACACTATCCAATGTTTTCTCAATTCCATTTTCGTTTACGTTATATAATCCACTTTCTGTAGCACATAATACAGCCTGATCATCTACGGGATATAGTGCAAACAGGTGTTTTAATTTATTTGAAAACTGCATCTTGCTATTGCTAACACCCGCTACAGCGGTTGGCATATTATTAAATATTGCTAATCCGGAACTACACCCCAATATTATTAAGTTTTCGGGTAAACAGAATATTGAATTAATTTCTTTAAGCCATGGATCATTACACGTATGTGATAAAATATTAAATTTTTTAAAAGTAGTATTACAAACAATAAAATCCCGGCAGCATATAAATAATTCGCCATAACAGAAAAAAATATTTCTGATTGAAGAATTTTCAGTAATAGAATCAATACTTTTAGGCAGGTGCACAATAGCAAACTGGTAAGTACTATTAAATTTATAACACCTTAAACCTGCAGTAGTACCGATAAGGACTGTGTCAGAAATAAAAGTAGCAGATGTAAATTCAAAAGTGGGGTTTCTAAATGTGAATTCATTCCTGACTTTCTTAAAAACAATTCTTTTAGTTACATTATTTATTATATACAACCCATCCTCATTTGTGAATACCCAAACATTTCCATACTTATCCTGTTCAATTATATTAATTCTGTGAAAAGATTTATCACCTTCTTTAAAGCCTAAATCAATAGATGAAAAACGCTTTTTTTCCATATCAAAAGCAACTAACCCTTTTGTTGTGCCAATCCACAGTTCACTCCCAAATTTCTTAAACGTAACACACCATTTGTCGGATGAGACAGATGGCATCAAATAGCGCTCTTGCACGTTTCCGGTTATGTAATCTATCACATCAATTCCACCAACAGTTCCTAAAACCCATATCCGGTGGTGAACCGAATCTATTACCATGGAACGACAATCTGTAAAATCTATTTGTCTTCGCTTATCCCAATGATTTTTATAATAATTTGTAAAGTTACAGCCGTTATATCTGCTTAAACCATCCTGAGTACAAGACCATATTACGCCTAAAGGGTCTTTTATTACTGCTCGTACATTATAGCTGGCAAGGCCGTCGGATTGTGTAAATTTTATTTGCAGGGATTGGCTGTATGTTTTACATTTACTGCAAAGGGTTAGTATAATAAAAAAAATTAGTTTATGAATACTGAAACTGTAAGACCGCACACGAAATGGCTTATTACTTATCTGGTTTACGACAGCTCTTATTATGAGGAAATTATAAAACTTGAAAATAATAGTCATGTTCCGGAAAATTATATGAGCATGAAGGAGCAAACTAATGCTTTATTCAATACTATCGCCGCTTTTCCTTTTGATGACCAGATTACAATACTGATCTTTCATCTATCCTGCGTATTTACGGATAATAAATCTGATATAACTGTGATACAAAAAAAACCGGATGGTTTTGATATAAAAGATATAAATACCGGGCAAATAATACCTGGCCTTGGAAAAGCCGGACAGCCTTTTCCGTCCGGAACAGACTTAAATAATTCAAAAATTATTACAGATATTTTCGATTTTATCAACGTCCATTATAACTACGAAAGGTTAATGGTTATCACTTTTGGGCACGGCTGTGTTTTTGGTATAAACCTTACTAGCAGAAAGCTTTTTGATAAACTACTGAAAAAAGCCACTGAAGTTAAAAAGGTCTCGTCTGATGAGCATTCTATACTTTTTGACAAGTATTTTAAAAAAAATAAAACGTATTATGAGATTTTTTCCAAAATGAAGAGAAGTACAAACCAAAGTATCGTTACTTTAATTAACGAAAAATTCAATTTTGTATCCGCTGATTTCGGAAATGGAAATTCAAAAGTTAAAAACAGCGGTGACAATCCGGTTTTCTTAAAAAAATATAAAAGCTTAAATAGTTTGAAACTTAAAAAAGCTTTTAATAAAAAACCCGGTCTTTTTAAGTTATTGTTTAATCCACCTTTTAAGGCGGAGATGATAACGGAAATATTGGATCCGAGTATATTAACGAATAGTGAGCTAAGCAGCGGAATAACAGCTTCATTAGGGAATAAGAAAGTAGACGTTCTGGTAATGTACAACTGCTTGATGCAAAATCTATATGCACAATACGAATTTAAGGATGCTGTTGACTACCTGGTAGCACCTATTAGTGGTATTTCATTTCCAGGCTATGATTATGAAGCTGTTTACGACAAAATAAAAGAAAACCCTAACATTTCAAATGAGAATATTGCAAACGTTTTCATTACTTCTATTGGCAAAGGAACACTTCATCAGCCTTACCTTGAAGAAATAAAAAACAGTTGGTTTATTAGTACTTTACAACTAAATGGTGGACTTTTAAAAAAAATAAAAACACTTTACAGCGATTGGGTAACTACAATACTAACCGTAATGAAGAAAGATGAAAAATACAGTACAAAGCTAAGTGCAATAGTTATCGACACAGTCAGACCCATATACAACCTTAGTGCAGATTCTATTTCCGATTTAAAGGTTATTGACTTTTCCGTTTTTTTGAGTAGGTTTTTAGATAACGTAAATAGCACAAGTAAGTTAGATACAAATGATCAAAAATTAATTGCTATCACTACTACCAGTCTTTATACTGAAATCAATAGACTTGCAAAATCTATGGTGAAGTTCTTAGATCCTGAATTTTATGGAGCAATAGATAGTGAGTATTATTCTGACTTGGATTTTAAAGATGACATAAAGGGTGTAGGCGTTATATTATCTATTTCGGCAAAAATGGATTATCCTATAGTAAATATGGTTTTTAATATTGATATTCAGGAAAAAGAAACAATCAAAGAAATAATTCCTTCTCTTATAAAAGAAACAGAAACAAACATACTAATTAGCTTAACAAAGTATTAAAATTAAAGTATTTAATTCATCTATGAAATAGATATGCTTATCATTTCCCCATCAATATCTCTTTGGCTATACATTACATATAGCTATCCGCCTTGGATACCCCCTTGGTCCGTTTTAATACCGCTCTGGTCTGTTTTCCCACCTTTGCCAAATCCTACATCAAAGTGTAAGCTAATTGGTGTACTTGACCCGGCGCCGGATTTAGAAGCGGAAAGAGTTAAAGTTGCATTTACAGGTGTTATTGCGTTAACTACTTTTTTACCTGCAACCTCTTTATAAGCTTCTTCTAAGAAAAGAATATTTTTTAATTCTTTAAAATTTGTACCTGCCTGAATATCAAGTTCCTCAAAATCACAAATTCCCTTTTTGGCTTCGTCGCTTCCAATAGTCAGTGTAAGCTCAATTTTATATGATCCATCATCTATCTTCTGAATTTTGAATTCAGTGTCATCTTTTGATGTTGCAAACTCAAATGATCTTCCACCCGCAAAATAAACTGAATGATTTTCGATTGACATAACTTTAAAATTTTTAATGTTGAGTAACTAATTTTCAGCTACCTTTTGTTGCTTTCTCAATTTTGATTAACTCCTACATATGCTAATACATAGTATAATTTACCGTTTCCGGCAATAGTTCTATTTTTTACCATTTATTTTCTTTTAATCTGCAACCGGGTTACTTACAAGCCGTCAAAATAATTCTTCTATTTTAAAAATGGAAATTTTTTTTACTTTTTTACCAGATACACTCATTTAAACACAATTGTTTATGAAAACATCGCTTACTCCTGCATCAGATTCCCCTTCACCACAAACTGCTTACCGTTCCGCACTGTTAGTTTTGCGCCGGGCTTTATGTAGAAAGGCACATTTAAAATGCACTGCCCACCAGTGGCCGGGTTAATGATCACTTCAATGCCACCATCAATTTCGGAAGGCGGTATGTTGCTATCCAGCCAGTTGGCAGCATCGGTAAAATTGCCGCTGCCATTGAACGTATAGGTAAGGGGCGTGGTACTGCCAAATGTAAAGCGCTGCCCGTTGGCCAGGTCAGGAAAATCAAAATATAGGAAAGGGTTAAAGGCGTTGGCTCCAGTGATGATTCCGCCACCGGCTACTGTTTCATCCGAAAAGCTGCCATTATTGTTTTTGTCAATCAGCATACAAAAATTAGCCGGCGTATAAGGCCCCATGTTTTGAACGGTCATGTAAATACGGCAGGGCCCCACATCGCCTCTTTCGTTTACCCGCCATACCCGCTGCATGCGGCAGGCCACACCTTCGGGTATGCTGGTATCGGCAATTACGGTAAGCGGTTTATTATTATGCCCCCAAAACAAAAAATTATCTGCACCAAAAATGAATGGTGATACCTGGGTTTGCATACGTACCAGGTTGCTGCCTTGTGCACCGGTAGCGGTTGCAGTACCATCATCGGCTTTGCCAATGCCGGCTACATCGTAATCAAAATTGCCGTTGGCAACATCGTCCATGGTGTATATATCATTCGTCTCCAACCTTGCACCGTATTTGGCGCCGAGATAGTTTTCTACCACAATACGTTTGGCCTTATTCAGCGTATCATCGTACAAAATGAATTCCGCTATTTTGCCATTCCAGAAATCGGTATATACGGGGCTGGTGGCCGATGTACTGTTGTTGCCAATCGTAAGTGTGGGCTTACCGCTTCCATGGGCAACGGCTGCATTATTTACATACCGGGTTCCCCTTGCATAACCATTGAAAAGGGTGGGCGTATATAGCGCAGAAATAATATACGTGGTATCTTTTACCGCATTAAAAAAGTTAATGGCATTATTACCATTGTGATAGCCCATATTGGTGGTAGTGCGCCAGTCGGGGCCAATACCGCCGCGGTCATAGCCGCCATCTTCGTGGCCCCACAATTTTGACAGCGGTGAGGTAACCATGGTGTTGTGCGTACTGACTGTAAAGACCGACATGCGGGGTGTAACCGCCGGGCTGATGTTGTAATTAATATCCAGCGACTGGCTGCCGGTAAAAGATAAGGCAGGCATACCATTTAAGCCGCTTGCTGTAAATAACGGGCTACCTGACGATGTTAGTTTTGCATTGTTGCCGGAGCCGCTTTTATCGTTCCATTGTTGTATGCCTTGTGCAGTGGCAGCCAGGCTGTTACCGTTGTCTGCAAAAGCATCAGCATCGGCCTTTAGCCATATTTTTAAATTGTCGGTACCGGTAGTGTTGCTTACGCCACCGGGGCCGGTGCCGGAGGTCCAGGTTTGCAATAGTGCAGGATTGCTGGTAAGCGTAAATGGAGAAAAGGAAGTAACGTTGTTAAGCGTGGAAGTAATATGGGCGCTTGTATTAGTGATATTACTCATAGCGTCAAAAGCCCAGCTTGCACCAGTGTAGTGTGCACCTTGTGCAACTGCCCGGTTAAAGCCAAGTGTTTCATGCAGTGTATCCCATTGAAAAGTAAGGCTGGCGACACTGCCGCCTGCTACATTTTCCGAGATATGCCAGGTACGGTTTACCACATTAGCTGCTACATTACCTCCGGCAGTACCTGCCTGCTGTACATTGGGTGCTACCCGTACTGTAAAATAATCTGCTGTACCGGTATTGGTTATTGTTATCGGGTTGTAAGAACCTGTAGCGGGGCCAATGTGAAATTTGTAGGAATTTGTAGTGCCTGCACCCAGGTAGTGCCACATAGTGCCTTTGCCATTGGTTACAACGTAATTAGCACTATCTGCTATTACATTACCGAAAGCATCCAAAAAATAATCATTCAAAAATAAATAGCTGTTGTTAGATAGGGTAAGCGTACTGCTAATGCGGAAATCCGATGCCAACTGATGCGGATAAGTTAGCTGTATAGGTACTGTGCAAAAGCCATTACAATAAATCTTATTTGGAAAGCCCTGCCCGTTATCTGCCAGGTTGAAACTGCCGCCCAGGTTAGTAATAGTTGTGTTATATATTCCCAATTCGCCCACAATTAAAAAATTGGCAGGCACTTCTACAGTACCCGCATTTATCCAAAACCCCCAGGCACCATTGCCGCCGGCAGCATTAGCTAAGTTAATAGTAGCAGGAGCCAATGCGTTTATGCGGTAAGGTACCAGTATGCCGGGCCTGTAGCTAATGGCACCATTGTCCCCTGCCCAGTTTGCCGCATCATAATACTGTCCGGTTGCACCGGTTTTTTTCCAGGCGACACCAAAACCATCCAGCCGGTACACTTCTCTGCCTCCCTCGGGTGAATAAGCTGAAAAATAAATATTATTATAAGCAAATGGCTGGCTGGTTCTTCTTTTATCGTCCGTAACAGGAAAAGCTCCGGTAATTCCCTGCGCTATATCATTTATTAAAATTTTATCTGCGGTATTATTGGCGTCAACAGCGTATAACTCCTGCCCATAGGTACCATCGTTAGCACTCACAATTAATAAATCGCCATTTACGTAACCAGGCATTCTGCCTAAAATTTCCGGGTTGCCATCACCGGCACCGGCATTAAAATCTTTTACTAAAAAAAAACTGCCTCCAACCGTAGGCGTCTTAAATAATTCGCGGCCATAACCGGCAAAGGTGCAGGTAAAATACATGGTGCCATTATCCAGGTAGTAACCCTTAGGGTCGCAACCGGCAGGCGTATTAAACAGGGTACGCAACGTTGTTCCTACTGCGGTTCCGTCCGTTTTCCAAACCTGTTTGCCATTGGCGGTATCCTCAAAGCTTACAAAAAGGCCGTTACCGGTTCCGTCTTCGCCGTAAGCCGGGTAAACATTACCAACCGTAGCAGAACGGGCAAAACGCTTAACAGGGTTAGTGCCTGCCGGGGTGCCATCGCTTACCCAAAGCGAATCGTTGGTATTATTGGCCGCATCATACACCATAAATACAATGCGGCTACCATTTGTAAGGGGCATAAAATACGTATGCATTCCACCAAAGCCCAGGTTTTTTACAAGCAATGTTCCGGTTGTTGTGCCATCCGTTTTCCAAAGTTCATCACTACCATCCGCTTTATAATAATTGAAATACAACGTGTTGCCAACCACAGTAAAGTTGCTCAGGATGCTACTGTTGGCATTAATACCGGCAGGTATACCAAAATCTTTTACGAGGCTGGTCTGTTCTGTCTGCACATTTATTTTATGCAATTCAATATGGTTGGCCGCGGTTCTTACCGCATACACTATTTCATTATCAAAAGCGGCAATGGCATCGGCTTGAAACATGCCGCCGTTGGCTGGTGTTATTGTTTCTAATGTATGTGTTGAAGCCTGCGTACCATCGGTAATCCACATTTCAAAAAAGCCGGGGTAATTATCGCCTACAAAAATTACTTTGTTATTGGCTGCATTGCGGGTAGGCGTAATAAAAGAAGCAGTAGTGCTGATATGCGTAGCATCCCGCAGGTTTATTTTTTGAGTGCCTTTTACATCACTGTAGTAATAAAGTTCCTTGTCCGTATCGGCATCATCTCCATCTGCCGTAAAAAAACAGGCACCATTGCTAAGGCTTACAAAATTAGATGGGTTGCTGCTGGCTGCACCGGGATTAACATCCTTTAGTAGCTTAGGGTTTTGGGCCATCAGCAGGCAGGGCAATAGCAGTACAGCTATGGCCATTAAGGAACGATGTTTCATACAAAAAATGTTTAATTGCATAGTTGCCGGTGCTGGGGAAGTTGCCAATTTTAAATCTGGCAAAGCCTGCAACCGTGAACCTGGAACGATTGGTAATTTTAAATTTTGTGAAAGCTGGTTAGCTGCTGCTTGTAAGGTTGACAATTTTGGGAAAGTTGGCAACCTTACTGCTGCCGGGCTTTGTTATGAAATAAGCCACCGATATGTAATCCAATAAATACATCTGCCTGTTTTGTTTTGCCGGTTATGGCATTGATGATACTTCCGGAGCCAATGAACAAAGGCCCTATTCGTACGGCAGCACCTGCGGTAACGCCTGCAATATCATGGTAAGATACAGGTACAAACAAACCCAGCATCCTGCTTTCGAAACGAGGCGTTACGGTTGCGGTAAAATATTGATACGTGTTCCAGGCATTACCGCCTTTGCTGTTAAGGGGTAGTTGAAAGGAAGCATTTACATAAAAGCCATTATGCAGGTGATAGTCGGCATCAACCGCTAACACAGAAGGCAGCGCTACTTTATAACTTCCGCCGGTGGTTCCGTTTTTTGTAAAAAACTGCGGGTATTTGTTCAGTACGGTTGCGAAGCTATCAATGTCTTCATCTTCCAATGCATCCAGGTAAAAGCGTTGTGTGCCGGTAATATTTGCCCGGTAGCCGGCACTACGGGCAGGATCAAGGTTGTAGCTAATACTGCCCAGGTTTTGAAGCGCTACACCGATTTTTAATTTATATTTGTTTTCATCCCGCCGCAGGCTGCCATTGCTAAGCGTATCAGTTGCATGGTTGTTACCTGCACGCAATTCGTATATAAAACCAAAATCAGCCCCAATGCCGGAAGACTTTGATTTCAATACATCGCTTACCTCAAAATCGGAAAAGGAAGATCCGCCAAACCCCAAGGCAATACTGCCGGTAGTATTGCTCAGGTATTTGCGGTTGGTAACAGGTTCGTTATTAATGTTGGCCTGAAAATTATCCAACTGAACAAAAAAGTTGCCTGCACCACTTAAGTATTTACCAATAACGGCTGCTTTTAAAAAATGTTTTGTATTGTTTGCCAGCACCCGGCCATAAGTAAAGCCATACTCGGCATACCCATGTGCGGCAATACCGGATTTACCTTGCATGTGTACCGAATACGGGTAGGTAACGCCATTAATAACATCGTCCGACACCTGGCTGATGAGCCTGCCATCGAGGTCGGAAATATTAGCAATAGCCACGGCCCTAGTGGTAAAAGCAATAGCCGATTTTTTACCTGTGTTGAACATAAACGAAGGGCCGTGTGCATCTACGTGCACCATACCGTTGTTGCGGTTACTGGTTTTAAACTGGTTCAACAGGCTGTCGCCGTTAAAGCTTTCAATTACATCTTTTAGCCGTAGCGATGCTGAATTATTCACCAGTAGTGCCGATGCGGAAACCAGGTTCACATCCCAACTGTAGCGGCTGTCCACCACGTTAGCGGGATTAAAAAACACACCATTTACACCAGTATAATTGCCGGTACGGTAGCCCTGGTAGGATTGGGCTTTGGCGTTGATAAAGCCTAAGGTAAAGAGCAAACTAAATGAAATGATTTTCATGACTGTTGTGTTGACATTTATAAGATATATAAAAAGATTTTTAAATTTTTATACCTGTACAGCAAAAAATATTTTAGCTCACTGATTCAATCTTCAAAAGGGACTTTCAAAACTTGGCGGACAACACCCTTTTTAAGGTATAATTAAAGTAGAAACCGAGCTGTAGTTGACGGTTCAGGAAAAATTTAGTAAAACAAAAATGTATGATTGCGGGGCAGCACTGCATTAACAATGATACCCTGATGAATCAACCATCTCCCTATTTGCATTTTAAATAAAACTGATTTTATGGCTATGTGGCGCAGGTTTCGGCATACAGTAAAAGATGGCATCAAGAAGCAGGAAAAGCGAAAAAGAATTACAAATCGGTTGTTATAAACAGTGAAGTCTTTTTCCGCCTGCTCATCACAATGCTTTCGCCATTGATAAGCAGAAGGTCGCTGTGGTTGGCACCTTTTATTTCCTGCATAAATAATTTATTGATTAAATGACTGCGGTGTACCCTTGCAAACATTTGCTGCGGCAAGTGGTCTTCAAACCAGTGCAGCACTTTGGCTACCGTAAGGGGAGGGCCACTGGCAAAATGCACTCTGCTGTAATTGCTCAGGCCTTCCACCCGGACGATTTGTTCGGGTGGCACTAAGCGTATTCCCTGGCTGCACGGGATTTGAAAGATTTGCATAAATTATTTGTTGGCTACATTAAGGTTTAGGAAAAAGTGTGGGTGTGTACCAACAGGCATGAGCTTATGGGAGCACAAATATTTAGATATAGGATAAAAGGCTACAATGGTGCTTTCACGCCGGGGAAGCGTATTTACACAGCATTAATAAGGGAAAACACGGGGTTGCACATGTGAGGGTAAGGCATTATTTTGTAGGCATTTAATAAAACTTTTAAAAGATCATTATTTATGGCTTCATCTCCAATTGCTTATTTATTAAGCCTTCCAAAACTTAACCGTTTAATCGCAGATCATGGAACCGGCAATAATGCTTTGCAGATTTCTATGGAGCAAAACGATGCCGGAGAATTCCAATTACGGGCCAGCTTTATACAAGTTGCCCTGCGGCCTGCACTTCCCCGAGGAACAAATGAGCTTGCCGGAAATTGATGGCTCGGAACTTCTGTGCCCCGTACCTCCAGGCTGTGATGAAAATGGAAATTGTAGAGCCCGAAAAGAAGAACATATGCTTGGATCGGCAGCAGCTTACACAGTTGTATTAAATAATGTAAATAACTTTCAAAATAACCAGGAATTCAGCCTCACAGTAATACCTCAGATGTAACGTCGTGCACTTAAAATTTTTGCATGAAGCATTTAATTAATAATTATCTTGAATTCTTATCTCCTTTGATTGTATTGCTTTCATTGATTGTATTCTACAATAGGTGGAAACATTTGAAGGAGATGAGAATTTTTTTTTATTATTTTCTTAGCTATACAATCATCATAGGCCGGGCTACACGGCTTGCAATTACAACTACACCAAATATAGGCTGGTACACACTGCATAAATTTATTTGCCTGTTATTGTTACCAGCTTTTTTTTATAATATCATACATACACCGGCTTTAAAATTGCAGTTATTGTGGTTAGCAGTTTTTTCTATTATAACGTATATCTTTCTTTTCTTTTTTTGGAATGATTATTTTACTTTTTTTAGTCCGGGCTTTGCTTTAGGCACTATTGTAATTGTATCTTACTGCAACATATATCTTGTACACTTTTTCTTTACTGATACCAGGTCGCCTAAACTACCAATTGTATTCTGGATTGTTTGCTCGTTGTTATTTTATCACATTGCACCGGTGCTGATACATAGTTCTTTTAAATACCTTACAAAGCTTCAAATACAGCATAGACAAAGCAGACAATTCTTAAAAGCAAGTACCTTATGGGGTATTCAAAACATTACTTTGTTTATCTGTTGTTTGCTAATATCGTTTTGATAACGCATATGCCCAGAGGAAAATTAATTAAAAAGGAGCTCAAATCAGATTCCTATGCCAGATGAAACGTATAGGGATATTGTTATTCCGTTAATTGCAGGTTCTGCTTTACTCCTAATTTTAGGATATGTATTTGTAATTACTATTCTTTTCTATAAACGACGCCGCCAACAACACACCAAAGAGATGCTCGAACTCAAATATAATTACGAACAAACGCTCCTTCGCTCCCAACTTGAAATCCAGGAAGGAAAGCTCCGCAACATCAGTCAGGAAATTCATGATAACATCGGGCAGGTATTAAGCCTGGCCAAACTGCACTTAAATACACTACTGGTAACGCCAATAGTAGAGAATGCGGAAGCTATCACCCAAAGTAAGGAATTGGTAAGCAAGGCCATTGCCGACCTGCGCAGCCTTAGCAAAAGTCTGCACCCAGATAGGGTAAATGAATTAGGTCTCGAAGAAAATATCCGCCACGAACTGGAAATGCTGGAACTCACCCGGTTGTATACCACGCAAGTTAAAATAAACGGCAGTCCTTATAAAATACCTGTGCAAACTCAAACTATTTTGTTCCGCATGGTGCAGGAAGCCATCAGTAATATTATAAAGCATGCCGGTGCTACCGCAATAGAAATTATCATGGATTATGAGTTGGCGCAGTTTTGCCTTGCTATTAATGATAACGGCGTAGGGTTGGATAGTAGTGCAGTGGCAAGTTCGCAAAGCGGCATAGGCCTGAAGAATATGCAAAACCGTTCCGGCATCATCGGAGCATCTTTCGAAATTGGACAAGCCGACAGTGGCGGTACCGGTATCCGTATTTGCCTGCCGGTAACCTATTAATTGCACAATGGCTATATCGCTCAATTAGTTTAGTATTCAAAATTTATACGGATTTATCAGCAGTTCAATCTGGATTACACAAATGTTCCGCCACTCATCATTCATAATTCATCTTTCATAACTTCTTTAAAAGGATCTGAGTCAGACCCGCCACGGCGGATAAAATAAAAGGGTGTAATATGTACAAAGTAGCTATAACCGATGACCATACCATGCTGCGCAAAGGGCTGGCTAATCTTATTAATTCGTTTGAAGGGTTCACCGTAATGCTGGAAGCTGGTAACGGAAAAGAGCTGATGCAAAAGCTGGAACCTAAAAATCTGCCGGATATTGCTTTGTTGGATGTACATATGCCCGAAATGGATGGCTACGAAACGGCTGAATGGTTACGCAATACGTACCCCCAGATTAATATCCTGGCGCTAAGCATGATGGACTCAGAAAGTGCTATTATCCGCATGATAAAAAACGGAGCACGTGGTTATGTATTAAAGGATATGGAACCAGCAGAGTTAAAGGAAGCCCTTCTTGCGATGGTAACAAAAGGCTACTATTATAATGACCTGATTACAGGTAAGCTTATTTTCAGTATTAATAAATTAGGCAGCAATGAAAAAGGTATGCGTACGTTGGTAAACCTCAGTGAAAAAGAAATCCAGTTTTTAAAACTGGTTGCTACAGAATTCACATACAAAGAGATAGCCGATCAGATGAATGTAGGTGTCCGTACAGTGGACGGGTACCGGGATAATTTGTTTGAAAAGTTAAATGTGAAAAGCCGTGTAGGGCTTGCATTATTCGCAATAAAAAATGGCATGGTGATTGTTTAGCATCAAATTCGGGATTTTTTTGATTTACCTCATTTTGTAGACGCAAATTTGCCTCAATTTGAGGATATATTGCAACAACCTGTTCATTAACAAATACAATAGAAAACGGGCATTATTGTTGGCTACAGCTTAATACTATTTAAATCCAATTTTATAAATACTTCGCATGTTGCAGGTTTTATATTGTGGTGGTCATATTACAAAGCATATTTTAACGTATATCCCCTATCGTTTCGTGGAAATTATTCTGTTCAGTTAAGCATTTGCACAGCTAACTATCTTTCTTTTAATTAATTATCTATTTATCGCCAACGTTGGCATGGTTATTGGCTACTCGCATTTTATATTCTTTATTTCCAATTCTATGAATATTTCTAATATCCCATTCTCCAAAAGCTTTAAATTTTCCAGCTTCACTGATATACGAATAAATGTTCTGTTGATACCAGGACGTTTATCAACGAAAAAACGCTCTGTTGATACCAGAACGTTTTTGCTTTCTAACCGAAGTAATAAAATCTCATCAACACATCAACTAAGCGAAAAAGAAGGGTCCTTTAGTAATGTAGCGGTTTTTCATAGATTTGGACGATAGACGGGCTTTGTACTTCTTACCTGGCCGCCCAGTCGGTAATTAGTCTTGCCATGGTCATCATTAAATAGTGGATTTCTATATTAAGACATCTCGTCGTGTGGCTACTTGTTACTAAAGGACCCGTGTGTTGTTTTTCCCTTAACCCGACGTAAAAGTATAGCTGCGCAAATCCATAAACTAATCTATATTTAGCAAAGGTTGCAACCTTTCGTAAAAGATTACCCCATTTCCCTCATTTTACGGCTAATCAATAATTAATTTATCATTTTTTACAAAAAAAATTGGTAGGTTAATTTTTTTTTGCGTTTTTTGCAAATTAAATACAATATTCTATTGATTTCCGCAAAAATTTAATTTGGGTTATGGACGAAGCACCACAGGATTTACAAAAGATTCTTTTCGAAAAAATTAAACAACAGCTTCCCCCGCATGTTTCTCTTCCACTTGAGCTTTCCTCTTTACTAAATGTAGGTGTGGATAGTGCATACAGAAGAATAAGAGGTGAAACCCTGTTGAATTTAAGTGAGCTTAGATCGGTATGTCGTAAGTTTGAACTAAGTCTTGACCAGCTTTTCCAGGTTGGTGATAGTTCATACCTTTTTGCTGGTATGGCTATGGACTACAACAATTTTGATTTTATTCAATATTTGCAAAATTCCACACAGTACCTGCGCTATTTAAACAACTTGCAAAATCCCATTCTTTATTATACCAATCGGGATATACCCCTGTTTTACCATTTTGGCTTTCCATCACTTTCATTATTCAAGCATCATTTCTGGATGCGCTCCATTTTTCAGCATCCTGACTACTCTATTAAGCAATTTTCGCTTACCAAAACCAATGATACACTGCTACAGGCAGGTAAAGCTTTATTTACCGAGTATTCAAAATTGCCTGGTGTAGAGATATGGAATTTTGATTGTATCAACAGTACCCTGATGCAGATTGAGTATTACAGGGAGACCAAAGTTTTTACATCGGAAGAAGATGTAGCTGCTGTATACGACGACATTTCTACCCTGCTAAACCATATACAGCGGCAGGCCGAAGAAGGAGTAAAAATTTCAATGGAAGGAAAAATTATAAACCCGGCTGCCCACTATCAGATGTTCAGAAATGAATTCCTATTAGGCGATAATACTTTATTGGGAAAGTCCACTACCTCTGAAGCAGCATTTGTCAATCATAATGTTTTCAATTATATATCTACCTCCGATCAACGTTTTTGCGACTACACCTTTCAAACGATGAAAAACCTGATGAGTCGTTCTACCCTTTTAAGTGGTGTAGGAGAAAAGGAAAGAAGTAAATTTTTCTATGAGCTTCGCTACAGAATGGAAATCAGCAGAAATAAAAGAATCTGATTCCACATCTCAAAAAATAAAACTTAAATCTTCTAATAACTACTTAAACACTTTACTCATTTTATAAATCAGTATTGACCACACTGATTTATGAATTAATCTATTTTACTACCCTAACGTTAACACCCTAAAACATGTATTCCAATTCTTCTTTATCGGAAAACCCGGTACTAGCTACGGCTTTATCTATACCTGTAGCAACCACACCTCAACTGCAATTTCAGCTATCCAGGAAAAGTATTAAAATTATTTTTATTGCTATTCTTTTATTCGTTTCAAAGTCAGTTTCAGCGCAACTCGATTTAAAATTCGGCACAAATTTTACGCAAAAAGTGGAAAGTACGCCTGTACTGAATGCAAAATATCTCTATACCCACGTTGCAACCGGTTACGACTGTATTATTACAATTGCTGATATTCAGGGAGATGCTTCGGTACTCAAAATTGACGATAATTCAATGGCCAATGCAAGCATAGTAACCCGTTTCCAACCTGTTATTGCCGTACCTGGAATTACTAACCGCAAAAGCTATGTACGTTTCAAATTTCAACTAATTATGAGCGGCAGCTATAATAATAATACGAATACTGGTACCAATGCCATTGCTACAGAGCCCATCTGGTTCAGCTCGTACGATATGAATGGTAAGGGAGCAACCAATGGTGCAAGTGCGTTTGTAGAATTAGATAATAGTTTTACCAAAAATTGGATAGATAATACTACTCATCCTGTTGCGAGCATCTCCATTATACCAAATGGAGATGCTAACATCAATAATGGCTCTATTAAAAATGGTTCTGCTTCAGATAAAGGCGTATTTACTTTTAACGGCTTTATAGAAGCTAATACAGTAAGCTCATGGGATATTATCGGCGGATCGGCTACTACAACAGTTTCTGCTGACCCAAACGATGGTTTTAATGATGTTAATCGTTTACAGTCCTGGTCATTTAAGCATGAAGAAGCTATAGTTGATGTTGCTTTTAAAAATACAGCTTCTATCTGTTACGGGACTATTCCAGTTCGCCCGACTGGAACAGTTCGTTCAAATAATAATGAAGTGGCGTACAGCAAAATCAACGAACTTAAAATTGGAGATTCTACCAGCATCAGCAACCAGGTATTAATACTTTTAAATAATAAAAATACTTCACGCATCATCTTAGCTCCCACCCTGACAACTGACACGAAAAATCTACGTATCCCGCTGGCCGTAGCAGGTCAACGGTTTAACAACATTGCTGATAATGATAGTAGTGTGTTGATAAAAAAGGAAGACTTTGAGTGATGGTAAAACTATCAGTACAATAAATAACTGGGCATCATTGGCTAATAGAACCTGTAATATATCAAGTAAGTAATGCTAATATAAAGAAACCGGCTACAGAAGTTATTGTACAGCATACTATAAAATAGTAAGCATTGCCTAAAACGTCTCTCATACAACACTTACAAAAAATAATTCCGCACCTACACATCGCCTTTTGTAATTAAGGTTGACCGGATATTTTTAATACCCGTGTGTTTGTTTCCCTGACCAACAACCCGTAAAAGCCATCCTGATTTATTCTCAGGATGGCTTTTTTGTGTTGAAAATATTTTTTTAAATAATTTGGTTTATATTATAAACTACTCTACGTTTGTGACCTATTTACGAATATGAAAACAATAACTGCCGTTTTATTTTTACTGATAGCTTGCGATTTCGGCTATGCCCAGACCCATATTAGCGGTACCATCATCGGTGACCGGAAAAAACCCCTGAGCGGCGTAAGTATCAGCATCAAAGATTCTTACGATGGCACTACTTCCGATAGTCTGGGAAAATTTCAGTTTACAACTATGGAAAAAGGGGCAGTAATTCTTACTGCTTCTTTTGTTGGCTATAAAATCTATGAGCAGCCAGTAACTCTTACAGTTGGCCAGCCCTTGGAAACTGCCATTATCATGAAGGAAGAAATAAATGAATTGAATGCGGTAGTAATAACTGCCGGTACGTTTGAAGCCAGCGATGAAAAGAAAACAACTGTGCTAAAGCCATTGGACATAGCGACAACTGCCAGTGCCAATGCCGACATTAGTGCTGCCCTGCGTACACTGCCTGGCACTCAGCAGGTAGGTGAAAGCGGTGAACTGTTTGTACGCGGCGGCGCCGGTTATGAAACGAAGCAGTTTATTGATGGTACCCTGGTAAACAATCCGTACTTCAGCGGCTCACCAGATATTGCTACCCGGGGCCGGTTTTCGCCTTTTTTATTCAAAGGGACCGTTTTTAGCACGGGCGGCTACTCGGCATTATATGGTCAGGCACTATCTTCAGCTGTTATTTTAGAATCTATTGATCTGCCCGAACAGTCGGCAGCCAGTGCTTCCATATCACCACTATTTTTAGGTGCCCAGTTTCAAAAGCTGGCCAGGAACAAGCGAAGCTCTTGGGGCGCTAATTATGGTTATACGAATGTGAGCCTGTACTTTAAAGCGGTAAAACAAAAGGTAGATTATTTTGCAGCACCCCAATATCATAATGGTGATGCCAATTTCCGTATTAAAACCTCAAAAACAGGGATGCTGAAATTTTTTGCCAGCGGCAGTTGGAGCAAATTGGGATTGCGTAATAAGGACATCGATTCCGTTTCGCTGAAAAATGCTTTTGCACTAACTAATACTAATTTTTATACGAATATAACATACAAAGAAAGAGTTGCTAACCGCTGGAAACTGAATGCAGGCCTTGCTTTCAGTTATAATAAAGATTCTATTACCCAACAGTTGCAAAATATACTGAACCAGCCAGTATCGCAATTACCGTCTTACCTATCCGATAAAAACTTTGGTCTGAACAGTCAGAATATTTTTGCCGAAGCAAGGGCCGTATTGGAGCATAAACTTACCGGACTAAATGCCATCCGTTTTGGCGCCGAACATTGGTACAGTCAGGATATGAATCATTTCAATAAATACAAAATTACATTGGATGACCACCTGACTTCGGTGTTTGCCGAAGGCGATGTTTATATTACTAAAAACCTGGCAGCTAAGGCAGGCACCCGGCTGGAGTATTCCTCTTTACTGGGCAAAACCGATCTTGCACCCCGCTTATCACTGGCCTATAAATTAACGAGGCAAGGGCAGGCCGCACTGGCTTACGGTGTATTTTACCAAAAGCCCGAAAGAAATTATTTGTATGCCAACCCGGGCCTAAACTATATGAAAGCCACACATTATATAGCTAACTACCAATTGGTAAATGCTATACACACATTCCGGGTAGAAGCCTTTTATAAAAAATATGACCACCTGGTAAAATCCTCGCCTGATACGGGCAGCACTGGTACCGGCCATGCTTCCGGCGTTGAAGTATTCTGGCGGGATAAAAAAACGTTAAAAAATGTTGATTACTGGATTTCGTACTCTTTTCTGGATACCAAAAGAGAATACCTGAACTACCCCTACAGCCTTACTCCCAATTTTGCAGCAAAGCATACAGCCAATCTTGTTGTTAAAAAATATTTCAGCAAGCTGAAAACGCAGATGAATGCGAACTACCAGTTTGCTACCGGCCGGCCTTATTATAATATTGCTTATAACAGTAATAATAAATATTTTATTCGTGACCAGGGCATGACTAAGAATTTCAATAGTCTCAGCTATAGTGCCAATTACCTGACCAATGTGGGAAAAGCCTTTACGGTAATTGTATTAAGTGTAACCAACGTACTAGGAAGTAACCAGGTGTATGGATATAACTACTCCTATAACGGCCTGAACAAAACGCCGGTGAACCCGCCGGCCAAACGCTTCTTTTTTATCGGTGCTTTCCTTAGCTGGGGCGTTGATAGAAGAGATGATGCGATTAATAATAATTTATAACAGGAAGTCCGGAAGTCAGAAAAGTCCGGAAGACCGGAAGGAAAATCAAAACTCAGGGTTCCATTCACCATTGACTATTCACCATTCACAACTAAAAATAAAACCATGAAAAAGATTGTATTGGCAGCAACGATTTGCTTCGCCATTATTAACGGCATCACTGCCCAAAGCGCAAAGTTTGAACCTGGCATGAAAAAAACGCTGACTGAACTGGACAGCGCTAAAACACAGGACGACCTGCAGAACGTATCGAACAGTTTTGAACGGATAGCCACCGCCGAAAAAGACCAGTGGCTGCCCTACTACTACGCTGCTTACGCCCAGGTAATGAAAACGTATATGGAAAAAGACGTAGCTAAGATTGACCCAATGATGGATAAGGCAGACTTGCTGCTGGCCAATGCCGAATCACTGAGCCAGAACAATTCCGAAATTACAACGCTGAAGGCCATGGCTACCCAATGCCGCATGATGGTGGACTGGAGCCGTGGTATGACGCTTGGGCCTAAATGCACCGCACTGATTAAAGAAGCCGAAAAACAAAACCCTAATAATCCACGGGCCTATATGTTTGAAGCCAATTCAGTCTACAATACGCCTTCACAATTTGGTGGCAGCAAGGATAAAGGCAAAGATTTGATGAAAAAGACAATTGGATTGTTCAGCACTTTTAAACCGGAGGGAACCCTGGATCCGAACTGGGGGAAAGCGTATGCGGAGAATACACTGGCAGAATGGAATAAATAGGAAAATGATTTGTGATGTAGGAATTATGATTTGTGATTTAAATGCTGAAATGTATAAAGCAGATTGTCATTCATGATTTCTAAAAGTAAAGTTTTGACTTCAGGTACCGGCACGCCAGCAATGATAATCTGTACTTTAATGTTGCAGGATAACCTTGAAGAAATCATAATTCTTAAATCCTAAATCAAAAATCACTGTCGTATGCCTGATGAATTATCGTTTTCTCAACAAGAAAGCTTTGATATTATCAATTCCATGATTAACAAAGCCCGCAACCAGTTTAGCGAAAACGGGCACCTGTATTTATTGTGGGGTTGGGTAGTATTGGTATGCAGTACCGGGCAGTTCATTTTGCAAAATATAGTACATATACAATATTATTATCTTATCTGGCTGCTTACATGGCCAACGCTGGCTTACCAGCTCTTTTATTTAAAAAAGAAAAGGAAGAAAAGGAAGGTTCGTACGTATGCCGATGAAATAATCAGATCTGTATGGCTGGTATTTTTTATATGCTCATTTTTGTTGATTGTACTCATTACCAACCGCCTTATCAATCCGGATTACCAAACTACTGTATGGCTGGTGATGTATGGCATGCCTACCTTTCTTTCGGGTGTCATTATCCGCTATCCGGGTTTGAAAGTCGGAGGGATTTGTTGCTGGCTACTGGCAATAAGCAGCTATTTTATTCCTGTGCAGTATCATATGTTGCTTCTATCCGCCGCTGTAGTCTGCGGATGGATCATACCCGGTTATGGTATGCAACAAAAGTTTAATAAACAAAATGTAGTTGCTATATAATGGAAACGGAAAAAGATTTAACCGAGCAGGAAAGCCTGGCAATCATAACAGAAATGATTGGTAAAGCCCGCAATCATTTTCATGAAAGTGGTACCAGCGCCATCCTTTGGGGCACAGTGGTAAGCTTTTGCGGTTTTGTAAGCTTTGCCCAGGCTTTTTGGAATTTTTACATTGGTTTTGATATATGGCTGCTGGCATTGATTGCCATCATTCCGCAAATAATTATCAGCATCAGAGAAGGCCGCAGGCATATTGTAAAAACGCATGACCAGTCGGCTATCGACACGGTATGGACGGTATATACCATTAGTATTTTTGCGCTCATTTTTTATTTGAACATTGCGTCCCGGGTAGAAGATTATTGGTATGTTACCAATCATACACAACTATTGCAAAAGGATTTAACAACAGGTATTGTATCAGACTACCATGTTCGTGTGCCAAGTTTTTCCTCGCTGTTGCTTATTATTTATGCTTTTCCAACAATATGTACCGGTATTATCAGCCGTTTCAGGCCTATGATTGCAGGAGCGGTTATTTGTTATGCTTTATTTATTGCATCGCTGTTTACAACAATAGCCTACGACTATTTATTCCTGGGGCTGGCCGGCATTTGCAACTGGCTGATTCCCGGTATTTATTTACGAAAAAGGTATCTGAAGGTAAAGCATGTTTAAAGACCTTGATCCCATATTACACTCACAACTGCGGCTGGCAGTTATGTCCTTGCTCATCAGTGTAAAGGAAGCAGAGTTTGGCTTTTTAAAAGAGAAAACCAATGCCACTGCCGGCAATTTGAGTGTACAGATAACCAAGCTGAAGGAGGCGGGTTATATTGATGTGACGAAACAATTTAAGGATAACTACCCTTTAACTATTTGCAAAATGACTATCAAAGGCATTGATGCCTTTGATGTATATGTAAAAAATCTAAAGGAGTATCTGAATAAAACAGCGCACCCTTAAACTTTATCCTAAGGACCTGACTCACACTCAGCATCTCTTTCAGAAAAGATTTAGCCGAAGCTTTTCTTCCATTTTAAACAAGTAATGTTTTTATAGTGTATGTTAGATTCGCCGCGAGGGATTAATTCATTGAGTGTGTTTGTCAGGAATTGCTGATACTAATAATCACCACCTTTTCTTCCTTCCCATTATTTATTTGCGTTTCATGGCGGATGTCAATACTCTGACCATTGATATTAAATGAAGAAGGGCCAGCATCCGGATCTATTTTTACATTATTCTCCGTTACGGTAATTACACATTTGCCCGGATGTTTGCCATTTATGCGTATTTCCGGGGGTATAACAAAAGAATGATTTGTTTTAAATTGCATTTCCATTTCAAAAGGCTGCGGCTTTTGTGGCTGTAGCTTTGCCAGCAATCCATCCCCTTCCGCTTTGCAGGTATCCCGATCATCTGTCAGCAATCCTAAATTCAGCCGCTGCATCTTAGCCATGGCTTCCAGTTGTTTTGCCTCATCCACCTGCTGCTGCCATATTTGTAAGCGGGGCATTGTTTTATTTAGTTCTCTTTGTACTTGTTTAAAAACCAGATTTTGTTTTGCAGCCTGCAGCCTGAAATAATCGGCCTGGCCTGCAAAAACTACTTTTTCCTTTATCGCAGCCGCTAATCGCATTCTGTTTTTTTCCGGGCTTCCGGCGTTAGCTGCAGCATCGTTATTTACCCAAGTATTATTGTTAAAAGGAAGCGCTTTCAACAGCCGGTCTAATGTAGCCGTCAGTTTTTTCTGATATTCTGCACCTATTTCCGTAAGTTTTTCAACAGGTATATTTTTAAGTGCTTCCAGATTTTCCAATTCTTTTAAACGATGGCCGGTAAGTATCGTTTCCGGCGCATCGGAAATATCGTTTGCCCATGCCGTTACCTGATCAGTTACCGGCTTCATGCTTTCCTGTACTTCCTTACTCATAGCATCCATATCTTCCGCACGCATCTCTGATTCTCTAATTACTTTATTAAAAGCTTCCTCATTAAGCGATTGAGATGACACATCAGAATAATTAGTAATTTTTCTAATTACATCATAAGCCGGCAGTGGTGCATCTGTAATAACCGGCCTTTTAGCGGCTGTTGCAGGCGTCAGTACCTTTTTTTCTGCAGTATTTTTTTTAGCAACAGCAATGGTTGCTGAAGGTGCAGGTTTTTTTGGCACGGGTATGATTACTGTAAAGCCTATCATTAATATGGTAAATAACAATAATAAACCTAACTGCTGGCGGTAATTAAAGGCTTTAGGTTGAGGTGCTACCATCCGCTTTACCCGGTTAAGCAACTGGAACGATTGATTACCTTTTGCTGCCAGTGCCAGCAATGCTGTATTGTTGCTATGCTCAATCGCCAGTAATGCCTTTGCGTAATCTTTCGGGCTATATTGAAATTGCAGCACATAATCGTCGCAGCTATTTTCCCGTTCCTGCTTTACCTGTTTTAGCAACAGCCGCATAAACGGGTTAAAAAACAGGCTTATCTCGGCAACCTGTAAAAATATATTTACCAGGTAATCGTGCCGGCGTATATGGGCCAGTTCATGCAACAATATAGATTCAACCTGGCTGGTTGTAAGGTGGTTGACACTGGCAAGCGGCATTAGAATGATGGGCTTCCAAAAGCCAAGTGTCAGCGGGCTTTGCACATGTTGAGAGGTATACAAATTTACCTTACGGGAAATGCCTAATGCCCCGGCGTGTTGCTGTATAAATAACCGCCATTTTACATCACTTTTTGTAAGGCCTTGCGTGGCAAAAAATTTTACCTGCTGAAAGCCATTGCCCAGGCGTATGCTAAGTAATACAAAGAGACACAGGTAAGCACAACTAATATAGGGCGCCAGGCTTTTAATGGATGCGGAAGCAGAATGATACAGGTATAATAAGTAATCAGGAAACGAACTGCCGGTATTCGCAGCTATATACATTCCATTGAGGGTTGGGCGGGATGGCAGGATGGTATAAGCATATACCAGTGTGATGACGAACCAAATAAAACCGGCAAGGCTGGCCCCGGCAGCTAACCGGTACTTTTGGTTGGCGCTAACCCTGCCTACATTACTGATGGCGGCATATACCAACCATAGGGCAGCTATCTGCCAAAGCGAGTGGCCGATAGCCTGGCCTAGTGCCTGCAAAAAATGGGATTGCTCAATGGAAAACATGAGTCAAAGTTTTTTCGTGAATCTAATCCGTGAATCGTCAATCGTCGATAAGAACCATAAATGGTGAATGGTGAGTTATGAATGACAACCGTGGATAGTCGGATGGTCAACAAAATCCATAAATGGTCAAGTATCAAAATACCAATCTAATTTTGGTTGCCAAATATGTTAGAACCCGTTCACGATTCACCATTGACGATTCACGACCTGTTACTTCAGTTGATCCAGCAGTTGCTGAATTTCATCGATCTCTTTTTTCGATGGCTTTTTGCTACCGAAAGCCTGCATGACTAATTGCGAGGCTGAACCGCCAAATAAGCCATTTACCATTTTTCCGACAATGTGTTGTTGTGTTTTTTCCTTGCTTACGTGGGCCTGGTAAATATGCGTTTTGTTGCTGTCGTCACGGGTAACCAGTCCTTTTTCATGCATAATTTGCATTAGCTTTAGCGTGGTGGTGTAGCCGGCATCTTTTGTTTCGCTTAATATTTCGTGCACTTCCCGAACGGTAGCCAGGCCCTTTTGCCATAGCACCTGCAGTATTTCCAGCTCACTTTCGGTAGGCTTCAGCAATGTTGGTTTTGACATAATACGCTTTGATTTTTGACAAACGTACGATGGTTTTCGTGAATGATAAAAAATATTATACAGGAAATATTTCTCTTATTTAACTGGCTTGTAAAAAAATAAAGGAGCTTGGAATGCCGCACAAAAGATACCGGCGCAGTTTACGCCGGTAAGCAGTAAAAAGTTACGTTTATCGTAATAAAAATAAAAGGATTTTTTATTTGAAGTAATGAATAAGCCAGCATGCGTACGTACCTCCGGGTTTTGATCATTTTACATAATCCTGAAAGCGCTAAATACCAACAGCCTTATTTAAGATGCGGCATTACGCAGGAAATTCTCATTGCGCAAACCTTTCCGCATCCCGTATATTCAGTTTCTGCTCTACTACCGGCCCATTCATCAATACAAGGCCGGTATTGGAGCGGAGTATGGTTTTCATAACGGTGCCATCGCATATTACTACCGGTATGTTGTAATGCCTTTGCCCATTGAAATACTGGTCAACTGATTTTCCCACATTGCTTACCAGTAGTACAGGTATCTCCATTTGCTTACCGGCATAGTCCAATACTTTTTGCAAGGCGGCTTCCTGCGTAAAAGTGGTGCTGTTGAAATCTTTCAGGAAAAACAATACATATTGACCATTGCGGTTCAGTATTGCCTGTGTGGTATCCTCACCCGCCAGGTTAAATAATGCAAAATCGGATAGCACAGCGCCACCGGTACCGGTCCTTACAATTACATTTTCCCGGTCAATATACTGGTAGGTATTTTCATCAAAATCTGCCGGAAAATGGTCTGAATTAAAACGAACTTCCTTACCTGCTTTTTTATACTTGAAATACACTGCAATGCTATCAGGTACAGCACCGGGCAAAGGTTTCATTTCAGTAGCTAAATTTTTCCCCTCAGCATAAGGCAAGCAATCTTTCACCGGTAAGTGTAGCAGCACAAAAGCCATTAAGGCAAAGCTGACTAATGTAAAAAAGGATAGCAGGACAATATTTAATTTAGGCCGGAAAAGTGGCTGAATTTTTTGCCAGCCCAATACCAGTACCACACAAAGCACCAGCAGCAGAATATCTTTAATAAATGACTGGCCCGAAGTAATTGGAATACAATCGCCAAAGCACCCACAGCTATGAAATTTACCGCTGAGGTAGGCATAGCCCGTTAAAAAAGTAAAGAAAATAATAAGCAGCAATAATAAACGGGTAATCCATTTCGGTTTCCAGCCCAGCAGCAATGCCACCCCGGCAAATATTTCAAAAGCGATTATGGCTATTGAAATGGCCAGGCTAAATCTGGGCGCCCAATCCCAGTTCCATTTAGCAAAAAATTCATCCATTTTATAGCTTAAGCCCAACGGATCGTTTGCCTTTACCAGCCCGCTGAATATAAAAAGCACCCCAACAATAATGCGGGTAATATTAAGTACGATTTTCATTCTTTACCTATCATTTTAGACGACTGACAACAGACGACAGACCATTCACTAAATTACTTAAAACTTCAAATAATACCTTAAATCAAAACAAATTTGAATTGATTTAAAGTTCAGAAACAGCTAAATGAAAGCTAACAATTTTTTTCGACTTCTCATTTAAGAAGCCCCTCCATTGGAGGGGTTTGGGGAGGCTTGGATCAGTGCAAACACCCCGTAATTAATGATGTCGTAATAATTGGCATCCAGCCCTTCACTCATCAGTGTCTGGCCTCCGTTGCGGATAATTTGTTTCATGCGATACAGTTTTTGCAAAATCAGATCGGTAAAACTTTCCTGGCTCATATCCCGCCAGGCCTCGCCATAATCAGCATTTTTGCGCTGCATCAGTTCCATGGCTGCGGCTACCTGTTCATTATATAAAATGGCAACCTGTTCTGCAGGCAGGTCCTCTATTTCATCCGTTACCAGCTGTAGTTGTATTAGTCCGATTACCGCATAATTAATAATGCCCCGGAATTCATCCGAAATATCATCTGCCACCTGTTGTATACCATTTTCCTGTATCGTTCGGATGCGTTTGGCTTTTATATAAATCTGGTCGGCAATACTAATGGGCCGCAGCACCCGCCAACTGGTGCCATAGTCAATGGTTTTTTTTAGGAAAATGTTGCGGCAGCCGGAGATTGCTTCCTTGTATTGAAGATTGGTATCGGTCATTGGTGTAAAAATAATTAGTACCGGCTTAATAGGTTTGTAAAATGTGATGTTATTAAAAAATCATCCACTCGTATTTTCTTCCGGTCTTCCCGACTTTTCCGACTTTCGGACTTTAAAATTTATGTATACCCTTAATTGTAAAGGAAAATTACTGCTACTGGATCAACCCATCGTTATGGGTATCATTAACCTTACCCCTGATAGTTTTTATGCCGGTAGCAGGCGTAATTTAGAAGAAGCTGTACAGCAGGTGGGAAAGATGATCGGACAGGGGGCTGCCATAGTAGACATCGGCGGCCAAAGCACCCGGCCCGGTGCTGAAATAATTGGTGCTGATGCCGAAGCAGACCGGGTGATTCCCGTTATTGAAGCCATCATTCAATCTTATCCCAACGCCGTTATTTCTATCGATACTTTTCATGCACTGTTTGCTGCCAAAGCGGTTGCAGCAGGTGCTTCTATAGTCAATGATATAAGTGGCGGGCAACTGGATAAAAATATGTTGGCAACGGTTGGTACATTACAGGTTCCCTACATCTGCACGCACACCAAAGGCACACCGGCTACCATGCAAAGCCTGGCTACCTATGCGGATGTGGTGCAGGAAGTATTAGACTATTTTATACAACGCACAGAAGCGTGCCGCCTGGCCGGAATAAATGATGTGATCATTGATCCCGGTTTCGGTTTTGCCAAAACTATTGCCCACAATTTTACCCTGCTGAAAAATCTGTCTGTATTTAAAATAACAGGTAAACCAATTCTGCTGGGCATTAGCCGCAAAGCCACTGTTTACAAAACCTTGGGCACTACGCCGGAAGAAGCGTTAAATGGAACAACCGTTTTGAATACCATTGGCCTGCTAAATGGCGCCCATATTTTGCGGGTGCATGATGTAAAGGAAGCAGTGGAAGCGGTGAAGTTGGTGAATAGTCAATGGTGAGTGGTGAATGAGTTCAAAACTGTTTGACTTGCATTACTGCTATGTATTTTTTACAGCTTCTTTTTGGGAGATAGTATTCAGACAAAGCTCATTAATTATTTTAAACGCCGAACCGCATCATTATTCACTATTGACGATTCACGAATATCATTCACGACCGTGTTAACAACCGCCATTTTACACACCTGCCCCTAAATTCACGATTCTTTTTTTTACGGCGATTATTTCATTTCTACATTCGCAGCTCTTTCGTTTTCCCCTTTTACATGATTGATTATCACTCTATCCGGAGCCGGGTTATCCGGGTTATTTTCGGCGCAGCCCTACTGGTTATCGTAGGGCGTTTGTTCTTTTTACAAATAATGAGCGACTGGCCCGACGCAAACCAGGCCATTTACCGTAAAGTGGTGTATCCACCCCGTGGCCTGGTGTACGACCGCCATGGTAAAATAATTTTAGACAATACAACCCTGTTTGATCTGGTAGTAATTCCGGCACTATTAAAAGGTGTTGACACTGCATCCGTTTGTAATATAATAGGTATTGATACAGCTGAATTTCACAAACGCGTTATTAATGCGATTGTTAAAAATGGCCGATACCGTCCTACCATTTTTGAACCATTGCTAAATGATAACCGTTATGCACGCCTGAACGAAAATTTGTATAAGATTCAACCGGGGTTTGAACTGTTAGCCAGGCCGGTGCGCAAATACCCCTACGATGCTGCCGGTCCTATGTTTGGCTACCTGGGCGAAGTAGATAGTAACTTTTTAAGAAAGCACGAAGGCGAAGGCTATAGCCTGGGCGACTACACCGGCATTGACGGCATTGAGAAAACTTACGAGAAAGTATTGACCGGGCAACGGGGCATTCAGTACTGGCTACGTGACCGATTTAACCGGCCCACGCAACGGTACGAGGAAGGGAAATATGATACGATGGCCGTATCCGGTAGTACCATGTACTCGTCACTGGATATGGGATTGCAGGAATTAGGCGAACGGTTAATGACTAATAAGCTGGGTTCTATCATCGCTATTGATCCGAAAACAGGTGGAATACTCTGTATTGTAAGCGGCCCTGGTTATAAACCTTCCTTGCTTACCGGCTCCGAACGGCGTAAACATTATAACGAATTGCTCCGTGATCCTAAACTACCACTACTTAACCGGGCTGTAAGTGCGGCCTATTCCCCTGGTTCGACCTTTAAAACCTTACAGGCATTGGTAGGTTTGCAGGAAGGTGTTATCAGAACGGATTTTAAAGTTACGTGCCACGGCGCTTTTTACGGATGTGGTGCCGGACGGCCACAGAAGTGCCTGGATTTTGGAACGTTTGATTTAAGGGGCGCTATTACCGTATCGGACAATACCTATTTTGCTACCGTAATGCAGCGGGTAATTGACAATCCGATTTTTCCTACGGTTGATAGCAGCTTGTCTTCCTGGGATAAGTACATGTCGGCTTTTGGGCTGGGCCATAGATTAGGTGTGGATATACCTGCCGAAGTAACCGGTTTTATACCTACGCCTGCTTATTTCAATAAAGCGTATGGTAAAGGCAACTGGGGTTTTTGCCGCTTCCGCAGTTGCAGCATCGGCCAGGGTGAGGTAAATACAACCCCGCTACAGGTGGCTAATGAAATGGCCTACATTGCCAATAAGGGGTACTATCATATTCCGCATGTAATAGACAGTATCGCCGGTGGCGATAATTTTGGCCTGCTGGAAAAATACAAGGAAAAGCATCGGGCCGTGGATATAAGTGACAGCGTTTTTGAAGCGGTACATGATGGTATGCAAGGGGTAATGGAAACGGGTACGGGCCGGGGCGCCAAAGTACCAGGCATTACCGTTTGCGGCAAAACGGGTACGGTGGAAAACTATGGCAGAGGTGGTGTAAAAAGACCTAACCATGGTTTTTTTGCCGCATTTGCCCCCAGGGAAAATCCACGGATAGCCATTATGTGCGTAACACAGAATAGCGGTCGTTTCGGTGGCACTTATGCAGCGCCTATCGTTAGCCTGATGATCGAAAAATATTTAAAAGATTCCATTACTGATAAAGCCCGCCTTGCACGGGCCAAACAACTGGAGGAACTGAACCTGATTCCGGATTTTATTTATACAGATTACAAACACCAGGATTCTCTTGACCACCGTAAGGATACAGCCTATTTGATACGCAAAGGCTACTTAAAGGGCAGTGTGGATACAGCAGCCGTCCGAATTAAAAAAGAAAAAGAGCAGCAAGCGAAAAAAGATAAGGAGGCAAAAGAAGAAGCAAGGAAAAAGGAAACAGGTAACAAGGATACAAGTGATAAAAAGAAAGATAACGAAGACATCCGCCGCGAAAATAATCCGGCTGCTACAGACGACAGAAAGCGAAAACCAAACGGGAACAGTAAGCAGGACACTACCAGGTAAAAGGGAGAGTCCTGCCACGGCGGGCTTCGCTCCCATAGCACCGCTGCCCCCAACGGGGTGGGAAACGAAAAAGATTGAGACAAAGATTAAAAAGAAAAGAATTCCTAATTATAAATTAAGTTTAAAATTCCACGGTTTTAAGCCTCCCCCGTTGGGAGAGGTTTGGTGGGGGCTTCACACATGAACCAACAACAAGCAATTATTTCCAGGGGCATTAACTGGGCTATCTTATGGCTGTACCTGCTACTGGTAGGCATAGGCTTTATCGCCATTTTTTCAGTGGAGCATAAGCCGGATGAAAACGTATGGCTTACGCTTACCTCATTCAAAAACAATTACTCCAAGCAATTACTGTTTATTGGTATCGGTCTGGCCATCGGGTCGTTCATCCTCCTGATGGACAGCAAGTTCTTTACCGCTACCAGTAATTTATTATATGCGGTCGGCATTTTGCTGATGCTGGCCACTTTTGTAATTGGTAAAGAAATTAAAGGTAGCAAAAGCTGGATTCCGCTTGGCTTTATGAATCTGCAACCAGCGGAATTGTGCAAAATTTTCGTGGCGCTGGCCCTCAGTAAATACCTCAGCCGCAGCGATACTGACTTTAAAAAACCAAAGAGCCAACTAATTGCAGCCGCACTCATTTTTACCCCGGCCGTTATTTCCATTGCCCAGCACGAAACCGGGCTGTCGCTGGTTTATTTTACATTTATTATTGTACTGTACCGGGAGGGTCTGCCACCGGGCTATCTTATTGGTGCAACAGCACTGGGGGTACTGTTTGTAGCAAGCCTGATAGTAGATGAAAAAAAACTGTTTTACGCCCTCTGTATTATTGCCGGCCTGGTACTGCTTTTCCTGCGGCGCCGTATCCGGCGAAGTAAATTACTGCTTGTTTACGTCATTGCCGGGTGGGCTTTCAGCGTAGGCGTACAGCGTGTAGCCGTGCCTTACATGCTCAACCATGCTTTTGAGTGCTACCAAAGTCAGCGCATTTTGAGCATGGTGGGCAAGGAGTACGATTGTAGTAAAAACAAGCATACGAATACTGCTGCTGATGCAACCAAACCGCTTAAAAAAACGGATGACTATAATGTAAACCAGTCTAAAATAGCTATTGGCAGTGGTGGTATGTGGGGCAAAGGTTTTTTAAAAGGCACACAAACCCAGGGCGATTATGTACCGGAACAGCATACCGATTTCATATTTACCGCTATTGCCGAAAGCTTTGGTTTCTGGGGCAGTTTGCTATTGATCGGAATTTATGCAGCGCTGCTCATGCTGATTATTCATGTGGCTGAGCGGCAACGCAGCCTGTACAGCCGTATTTATGCGTACTGCGTGGCCAGCATTATCTTTTTTCATGTAATGGTAAATATGTGCATGACCATTGGCCTGGCACCTGTGATCGGCATCCCGCTGCCACTGCTCAGCTATGGCGGATCATCGCTGCTTACGTTTACCATTCTTATTTTTATATTAGTTCGGCTGGATGCCGACAGGCAGGTTGTATTGCGGTAATACCTCACCCCGTCCCCTCTCCATCCCCCATGGCGGATTAGAGAGGATTGCCTCTGTGGAGTATGCATCACAGAAGAGAACAACGGGTTCAAAAGAATCAAATCCTTTTAACAGTTTACAAAGTTCCAGCAGCAATAATCCACCACCCGAAAGCAATAGGCAAAGCTCGAATAGCAGGGAGCCGCCAGTGAATAACATTTATGAAATCCCTATAGAGGCACCCTTCTCTGTCCCGTGGAGAAGGGTTGGGGATGAGGTGTATATATTTGCTCCTATGGCTACCATCATCCCACTTTCTGAAGGCTCCTTTACCATTGACAAAACCAAAATTTTTGTTCCCTTCAATGAGGAACAGGACGACCTGCAGAAGCGGGCTACCGGCAGTCTGTTAGTAGAAGTGCAGCCTTTTTGCCTCGTTACGGAAAAGCATGTTATTCTCATAGATACCGGCCTGGGATTCAGCAAAAACGGCAAGCTGCAAATACACACTAATTTAATAGAAAACGGTATCCAACCCGAGCAGGTAACCAAAGTATTGCTTAGCCATTTGCATAAAGACCATGCAGGCGGTATCAGCCGGCAAACCATCACCGGGCGGAACATTCCGGCTTTTCCCAATGCTACCTATTATGTACAAAAAAGAGAGTTTGATTATGGTGAACGAACCAGTTATCCATCCTTTGTAACCGAGGAGTTTGAAGGCCTGGCCGACAGCCCGCAGGTGCATTGGCTAAATGAAGACAAAGGCACCATCGAAGGATTTATCCGGTATGAAGTAACCGGCGCCCATAGCCCATACCACCAGGTATTCTGGATAACGGACGATCATACAACCTACTTTTTTGGAGCCGACGATGCACCGCAGTTAGGGCAGATGAAAAGCCGTTTTGTAGCCAAGTACGATTACGATGGTAAAAAGTGTATGGAACTTCGCCATCAATGGTGGCAGCAGGGGAATAAAGAGGGCTGGATATTTTTGTTTTATCATGATGTAAAAGCACCTGTTTACACGCCCTTGTAATTTATCCTGAAAAGACCTGATTTACACCCTTATCTGCTAAACCTGAAATAATAATTACTGTTTTAAAATGACCATTACCTGGCAATTAAGAGCATTCAACGACTTATCAAATGAAGAATTATATGCACTGTTGCGATTGCGCAGCGAAGTATTTGTCGTAGAACAAAATTGTGTGTTTTTGGACATGGACAACAAGGATCAGCACTGCCTGCACCTGCTTGGCTGGCAGGATAATCAATTAGCTGCCTGCGCCCGTATTGTACCGGCAGGTATCACCTTTACAGAAGCATCAGTTGGACGGGTGGTGACGGCGCCTTTTGCAAGAGGCATGGGTTTAGGAAGAGCGTTAATGCAAACCGCCATGGATCATTTATACAACCTGTATGGCCAGGTGCCGGTATATATAGGCGCTCAACAGCACCTGCAAACTTTTTATACTACTCTGGGCTTTGAGGCTACCGGCCAGCCGTATGATGAAGATGGTATTATGCACATCGAAATGCTAAAGCCTGCCTGACGAATGATGTGCACAATCCATTGCCGGCTATTGCTTTGGTAATCGCAAAGTATTTTCTTTGCCGAAATCTTTCCTGTATGCGTAGTAAATGGATACTGATTTTTTTAGCTGCTGCCGTAGTTACCGGCTGCGAGTTTAAATGCTCCGTAGGTGGCGATGGTAAAACCCAAAGCAAAGAAATTTCCGGTAGCGAAAGCAATGGCCCGTTAAAAGGCGCCATCATTAAAAATGATATTGTGCTGGATGCAAAAGATGTAAAAGTAAAACAAGCCTACCTGGTGAATGAAGTCCGTACGCCTTTGGATAAAAATGAAATAAAGCTTGGAGAAAAGATACGGTGTGTAATTGTATTGGATAGCGGCTGGACCAAGTACAACGGTATTTCCTTTATTGGCACTTCAGAAAAAATACTGACGGACAATGGTAAGGTGCTCCTGGATGAACCCGACCTGTTTAAAGATTATACCGAAAGCGGTGTTTCGGCTACAGATGCGGAGGTGGTTAGTATTAATGCCAACATTACAGAGAAAGCAACCGGTGTGGATACTTATAAAGTGCAGTTCAGGATATGGGATAAAAAGGGCAGCGGCGAAGTAACCGGCAGCTTTAAGTTTAAGGTAAATTAGAGGGTAAAAGGCAGTTAACAGGCAGTCCGTTGTAGCTAATCGCCGATTTAATGTGAACGAATGTGTTTTCATGGTTCTCATTCACGATGATTATCCTTTTACATACTTTCTAATAGTAGTAAAATACACTGCCCAAACCATTGCCAGCACAGCAATAGCGGCGCCTATCGTATACATACTGATCAGCGGACTTACAAACATATTTTGCTTTTTCAGAAACAGGCAGGCGCCGTATTGCAGTCCGGCTATTATGCCCAGGCATACCAGCATAATTAATACGTTCACCGGGAAAAACTGCCGTATTAAGAACCGGCCCAACTGGCTGGGTGAAGCGCCTAATGTTATCAATAATTCGATTTCTGTTTTGGTACTGGCAATGGTAAGTTGTATAAACAGGGAAAATACCAGCAGCGCAAACAGTAGCATAATTACGCCAAAGCCGCTCACCACACTTACCACAATGTCCACTGCCTTACGCACTTTTCCAAAGCGGGTTTTATCTGTATTGGTATTAATTTTATTTTTCTCCAGGTAGCTGGTCAGGTGGGTATCGGAAGGGTCAGCCGTTTTAATGATCAGGCGGGTAACCTTGGGTGCTTCCTTATAGCCAAACCGTGCATTGGCCATCTCCATAAAATTTTGTGGTATCAGAATGCTGTTGATGCGGTCGGTAAGGCCCACTACATGCCCGATAAATTCGCCCCGCTGGCCATTGCCTTCAATCATCACTTTTATAGGTATCATTTTTATTACATCCGTACTTAGCAACGGCAAATCTTCCCGGGTACTGGCCATGCCGGTGTTGTACATATCAATAAAAAATGATGGAATAATAATGGGCAAATCCTGCTGGCCTGCCTGCCATTTCCAGGCGGAATCTTTCACATCAATAAATCCGTCCGGCACCGATTCAAAATACAGGTCACTGGTAAACGGAAGCATATCGCTATAGCTGGCAACCTTTATAGAGAATTTGGCCGCCGTAAGCAGGCCTATAGCTTTCGCAAAAGGTTGTTTTTTTACATCCTCAATTTCAGCCGGTGTAAAACCATTGGTGGCTTTACCCTGGCTGGTAACGGCTTTATTGATTACTAAAAAGTCGGCTGTTTCGTTTTCGTTGTATTTGCCATAAAGTAAGTCATTAAAATTAGCCTGGGTTTGTACGGCCAGCAATATCAGCAATAGGGCTACACCCAGGCCTACCGTGGCCATAATGAAACGAAAACGCCCTACACCGGCTTTTATTATTTTTCTTAATAATTGGTTCATTTCGTGAATCGTCAATCGTCAATCGTGAATGGTCAATGGTGAATCGTGAATAGGTTCAAAATAGTTGAACCTACTTGTGTTTTTCTGTATTCCTGTCTTCCGAACTTTCTGTTTTTATCTTACGGACTTCCGGTCTTTCCGTCTTCCGGACTATAAAAGCAATCTTCTTGTATACGCAAAGTTTTCGTCTTCATCCAGGTCGGTCAAAATGAAGCCGGCGCTGCGTTTGGTACATTCTTCCGCAATTAATGCAGCGGCTTTTTGGGTGTTGGCACGGTCCAGGTGGCTGAAGGGTTCATCCATCACCAGCCAGTCGAAAGGCTGCATCAGGCTGCGGATGATAGCAATGCGTTGTTGCTCGCCATAACTACAGGTGTAAGCTGTTTGCTTTAATATGTGCTGTACTCCCAGCCGCTCTGCCATCTCATCAATCATAGTAGTATCGTACATCGGTTTGTACATAATTCTTTTTAATTCAATATTTTCCCTGGCGGTCAGGTTGGCAAACAGGCGCATATCCTGAAAAATAACACTTACTTTTTGCTGTCGGTATTCGCTCAGTTTTGCAGGAGGCAGGCTCTGTAAATCATGGCCGTCGTATTGCACGGTACCACTATAATCGTGGCGCAGCTTATACAAGGTGTGCACCAGCGTGGTTTTACCGGTGCCACTTGGCGCTTTTATCTTTACCCACTCCCCTTTTGAAAAAGTGACGCTGCTGTTCCAGATGTCGGAAGTTCGCTGTTGTATTTTATCCCGCAAGGGAATGGGTATTACCTGGTTAAGCTGTATATTCATAAGGAGAAATGTGCAAATGTGATAATTAGCAAATCAGCAAATGAAAAACCGTGCTATTTAAAATGAAGGGAAATAGTTTAACGCGAAGAAAGCAGCCAATAAATACAAATTATTAATGGGTAAAGAAATACAATCTGTATTCATCCCATTCATCCCAAAAATCCCATTTCAAGACAACTATCCCTGTAAAAGAAAGCGTTTCCGGCGAAACCGGAAACGCTTGTCAGCATTTTATATACATATTACTGAAGTACGATGTTACTTCACTGAATCAGCTGAAATCACAGGTGGTGTAAGTGTGGCAGAACTATCAGGCATACTATTCCATTCCTTCATACGGGTTGCTTTTTCGGCTTCTTCCTGTTGATAGGCATATATGGCAAAATGTACAATCTGGGCCAGGCTGTTCTTTTTCTCATCCACAAAATTAACTTCTGCTTTACCAGTCAGCACTTTACCATCAAAGTTATCCATCGTATAATACACATTCTTGAAGGTAGCTTTTGCTTTATCCATAACCGCTTTACCACTGGCATCCGAACCAGTGAACATGCCACTGCCAAAACCATTTAGTATTTTTTCGATATCAATGAAAGCAGAGATCGCTTTGCCTTTTATCTTACCGGAAGCATCAGACGGAAGACCAATTTTCTGGCTTTTAGCCAGGTAGGCGCTATGGGTAGCGGCATCCGAAGCAAATACCAGCACATCGTTAGCTATGCTGATAACGAAAGGTGTATTTTCAGGCTGACCATTACTGGCTATGCTGATATTGTTACCGTTGCGGATGATGAGCCCCTGTTGTTGTGCCAGGTTTAATATCTTATCAAATGCAGCTTTATCGCCTATTCTGGCGGCAAAAATCATTTTGGCAGTAGGCATAGAGAAGCTACTGCTGTTTGCATCTTTCCCTGCATCACCATTCCGCAGGGAAAAATCGCTCACTACTACAGCAAAATTGCCTTTAAAAGCTTTTGTTACATCATCCATGGTAAGCCCCACCTGCCGTAGCTTGTCATTTGCCGGCCCATCAAAGCCAAGTTCTGTGGCAAAGCCGGAAAACAGTTCGGGTTTAAAGCTAAATGCTATTACACCATCTACATTATTCGATGGATAATTACTAACCAAATCCATATCTGTTTCAGGGCCGGCATATTTTTTTAAAATAGAAGCCAGTTTATCACCAAGATAGCCATTGGACTCTACTGTCACTTTACCATCTTCAAAATTTAAAATAGTGGTACTATAGCCCTGCAATAAATCTTTTACTTTAGGCATCATCGCAATCATCGGAAAGCTTTTACTCAGGTTGCCGGTTTGGCTGTACATTACCACATCACCGCTTTTGCCTTGTAAATCGGTAAATCCCTCTGCTTCCAGAATGCTGGTTGCTTTATCCAGCTTAAAGTAAGTTTTCAGTTTTTCAGCAGGCGAGTTGCCGGCTGTGGTTGCACTTGGTGGTTTTGTCATATTACCTGAGCTGTCGGGCATGTAATCATCATACGACGGGCGGTTTTGTTCTGCCGTAGCAAATATCACCGCATCTTTTGTCCAGCCGATTGCCATTTCATCATTGCCGGTATACGAAAATCCTTCCCCAGTTTTTACATCTTTTGTCTTGGGTTGATTCTTTAAAAAAGTTTCAAACTTGGCAGCATCGCTAAGGCTGGCTACCACTTCTACGCCAGGGCTACCGCCATTCATCATATTGCCTATGTTCACAGCTATGTACACCCGGTTGCTCCAGTCGATCCCTGATTCTTTAAATTGCTTGTACATATCCATTGCATGGGTCATCTCTTTCGTATTGCCATCATTTTTAAAGGTGGCCATCATATTCTCTACACTCAGAGAATCTTTGTCCAGTTTTTGGACGATACTTTTTACATCCACGCCAACTACATAATTGGCTTCTTTAGGAATATACTTGGTGTAGCTGGAAGATTTTTTGCTACACGAAAACAGCAACAGCATACATGCTATTGCCACCAGGCCTGAAAGGCGTTTGGGAGTCATGGTTGAAATTTTTAAGTTTGTAAAGGTGCAGGTAAAAATAAAGGCATGCAATACCGCTTACCACTTAATATTTGCCACAAGGCTAAGTAACCTGCAAAAAAAAGAAAAATTTTTACGTACAAACGTTCGTAAGTGGCTGGCTTAAGGCCTCCCGTTGGGAAATTTAGGGGGCTTGTTTGGGAAGGCCGAGGCTTTTATACACGGCCTCCTGTATATTGCTTCGCACATTCATTCGGGAAAGTTTCAGGTTGTCACCGCCGTCGGGCGTTACCCGGTTGCTTAAAAAAATGAATAGCAAATTATATTTGGGATCGGCCCATACGCAGGTACCTGTATAGCCGGTATGGCCAAAGGTGAGCGGGCTTGCAGATGGACAAGGATAAGCAGCTACCGGTTTCAATATATCATTATTTTTCTCCGGCTTATCATAGCCCATACCCCGCCGGCTAATGGGTGTATGATAGCTGGTGAACCAGTCGATTGTTTCCCGCTTTAAATAACGCTTGCCGCCAAATGTGCCCCCATTTAGCAGCATCTGATACAAAATGGCTAAATCGTAGCCATTGCTGAAAAGCCCGGCGTGTCCGGCTACATTTCCAAACATAGCAGCACCGGGGTCGTGCACATAACCGTGCAATTGCTGCCGGCGAAACTGTTTTTCCGTTTCTGTAGGTGCTACCTGGCTGTTGGCAAAATGCTCAAAAGGTTTAAAGCCGGTAGTACGCATCCCCAGTGGCTGATAGAAAGTTTCTTTTACATATACTTCCAATGGCTTACCGGTAATGGCTGCTACAATATCGCCCATTAAAATAAAATCGTTATCGCTGTACACATATTTTAGTTCGTTGGTAACGACTGCACTGGTAGCGATGCGGCTATTCAACGTATCAATCCAATCGGCCCGCATATATAAGCTGTCAGCTACCGGAATAGTGTAAGCCGCAACCGGTATTTCGGAAAAGACTTTGTCATCCGGCCTGCCGTCTTTACCAGTTACTTCCCGGTAGAATGGGATGAAAGAAACCATGCCTGCCTGATGCAACAGCAAATTTTCTACGGTTAGTGCTTCCTTATTCGTTCCTTTCAGCCAGGGCAAATATTCACTAATGCTTTTTTTTAAATTCAGCTTTCCTTCTTCCCATAGTTTCATTACACAAACATTGGTAGCCGATATTTTGGTAACGGAAGCCAGGTCGTAAATGGTGCTGGTGGTAACGGGCAATAGGCTATCATAGGTCTGGTAGCCGTACGCTTTCTGAAAGGCCAGTTTCCCATCCTGCAAAACGGTAACAACGCAGCCCGGTGTGGCATGTTGGGCAATCGCATCGTTGGCCAGGGAATCAATCTGTACCGTCATTTTAGCCAGATTCAATTTTGCCTTTGCGGGATCAATAACTGGTAATTCGTTGCGCAAAACAACGCCGCTGCCATATTTAAATTCCTCGCAAACCGTTACGGGCAGCGTTCCCCTGGCGGTAAATTTTCCCATCAGCCAATCGGCAGCGGCAGCATTAAAAACGGAATCATCTTCATACGCCAACACCAGGTTTTTACTATTACAGAAATTTTTTGCAGCATAAGGGTTGCCAAACAGGAGGAGTAATGTTTTGGAATATTTTGCCTGCAGGTTTTTAATGAGCCGGATATCATTATCGCTGACACCAAAATTGTTAGCAGGGCTACGGGCAATGCCATGCAACCCAATAATGATGGTTGTTGAATCACTTAATGGCGGAGTAGCAGTCCAACCGGCTTCCGGTCCTAAAACTACAGCTCCGGCAGTAGCCTGTAAACGGTTAGCCAGAACTGTGGGCGAATTGGTACCGAGTTCGTAATAAACGATGTTTGAGAAGGCAGGCTTTCTTTTCTGTTTTTTACTTTTTTCTTGTTGCGGTGCATTTTTAAAAATAGGTAATGGCAACATGTTGTTGTCCATCTTTAAAACCGTTAATGCATTTTCGGCTACCTGCCTTCTTAGCAAAGGGATTTCCCGGTTCAGGTCGGCCGTAATTCCGGCATCATTAATTGTTCCTGTTTTGCCTGCTACATATTGGTATTTTGCCAGCAGCACCCGGCGACATTTTTCATACACATTTTCCCAGGTAAGGCGGCCATCGGCAATGGCTGCTTTTATTTTTTGAATACTGATAGGTACACTGCCCGGCAGGCACAGCATATCGTTGCCGGCAATAATGCTTTGCACACTGGCTTCACCATCGGGGTAGTATTTTTTTACGCCCTGCATTTCCAATGCATCGGTAAAAGTGAGGCCCTGGTAACCCAGCCGGTTACGCATCAGGCCGGTAATATTCTGGTACGAAATGCTGGTAGGCTTATTAGGCGTAGAATCGATTGCCGGAATGGAAAGATGTGCCACCATTACACTACCGATCCCTTTGCTGAAAATTTCCCGGAACGGGTACAACTCCAGGGAATCCAGTTGCGCCATCGTTTTATTAATCACCGGCAAATCAAAATGGCTATCCACCGATACATCGCCATGGCCGGGGAAATGTTTGGCACAGGCCATAATACCCTCCTGCTGCATTCCCTGCATAATGCGGCTACCCATTAAAGCAACCTTGTATTTATCCTCCCCAAAACTGCGCAGGCCAATTACCGGGTTATTAGGGTTGTTATTAATGTCCACCACCGGCGCATAGTTTACATGGATGCCTATCCGTTTGCACTGGCGACCAATGGCCCTGCCTATTTGATACACGGTTTCGGCATCACTCATAGCCCCTAATGTTAGCTGAAACGGAAAATTCTGTACCCCACCGAACCGCATACCCAGCCCCCATTCACCATCTACACAAACCATCACGGGTGTTTTAGCTAATTTCTGTATGCGATTAATCAACGCTGCCTGTTGTATGGGCGTTCCCTGGAACAGGCATACGGCTCCTACGTTGTATTGGGTAATCAGCGAATCAACCTGTGCATCAAAAAAAAATGCCTGCCCGTCTTTCAGTGTGCTGGTGCGGATAACCATGAGTTGTGCAATACGCTGGTCATCAGTTAAAGAATTGAAAACGCTGTCGGCCCAGCGGTGGGCTGCAGCCGTATCGCTTTGGGCGTAGGAAAGTGAAAAGTGAAAAGTAAAAAGTAAAAAAGCGGCAATCCGAACCATCATGAAAAAAACTTTAATGGTAAAAGTAAAGAATTAGAGGGCAGTAAGCAGAAGGCATTGTATTAGTAGTATTTGGTAAAAACTTTTTAAATTTAAAATGGAAAAACAACAACATTAGTTGATCTGCCAGCTTTTATTTTCTTTGTATAACCTGCTACATGCATAATTAACAAGCACTTTTTTTACTTTTTACTTTTACCTTTTTACTTGATCGTATTTTTGTATTCAGGAGAAAATGAAGTGCCCGATATAATACAATTACTGCCCGATAACATCGCCAACCAGATAGCCGCCGGCGAGGTAATACAGCGGCCGGCCAGCGCTGTAAAAGAATTGATGGAAAATGCCGTTGACGCCGGGGCAACGGAAATAAAACTGATCGTAAACGATGCCGGTAAAGCGCTGATACAGGTAGTAGACAATGGCAAAGGCATGAGCCTGACCGATGCCCGGATGGCTTTTGAGCGCCACGCTACCAGCAAAATACAAAGTATAGATGATCTGTTCCGTATCCGCACCATGGGTTTTCGGGGCGAAGCGTTGGCCTCTATAGCCGCTGTGGCGCAGGTGGAATTAAAAACCAAACGGCCGGAAGATGAGTTGGGAACCCTGATAGAAATAGAGAATAGCATGGTAGTAAAACAGGAGCCTGTGGCCACGGCCAACGGTAGCTGCATCTGCATGAAAAACCTGTTTTTTAATGTGCCTGCCCGGCGCAATTTTTTAAAAAGTAATCCGAGCGAACTACGGCATATTATTGATGAATTCATCCGGGTGGCCATGGCCTTTCCCGATATACATTTTTCGCTGACGAGTAACAACCAGCAGGTTTTTTACCTGGAGCGGGGCAGCCTCAAGCAACGCATTGTGCAGATCTTAGGAAATAGCTACTCGGCCAGGCTGGTACCGGTACAGGAAAACACGGATTACCTGACCATCAGGGGTTTTGTAGGTAAACCGGAAACGGCTAAAAAAACCCGTGGCGACCAGTACTTTTTCGTGAACAGCCGCTTTATCCGTAGCGCTTACCTGAACCATGCGGTAATGAGTGCGTTTGCCGAAATGATTGGCAAGGATAGCTTCCCGGCGTATGCGCTGTTTATTGATTTGGACCCGGCGCAACTGGACATTAACGTACACCCTACCAAGCAGGAAATAAAGTTTGAAGACGAAAAGATTGTGTATGCGTTTGTGCAGGCCGCCATTAAACATGCACTTGCACAGTTTAGTGTAGCGCCCTCGCTCGATTTTACGCTGGATACCAACATTCAGCAATTGAGCGCCGTAAGCCAGCCGTTCACCAACGAAAAACAACAGCAGGCCGAAGCCTCGCAACTATACAGCACGTTTACCCAAAAGCACCAGGCCCATGCCATAGCGCCCAGCAATTTGCAAAGCTGGCGGGAGATGCAGCAACAGGATCGGGAAATAAAAACAGCTATTGGGCAGCAGTCAGCAGTCAGCAGTCAGCAGCCAACAGGCAACGGGCAAGGTAGAGACGCCATGCTGGCGTCTCCGGCAACAGGCAATAACAGCAATGGCGGGGAAAGTTTATCCGAAAGCGTTCCCTGGCAAAGTGAATTATCGAAGTTGCGTAGCCAGATGGAAGAAACAAACAGCAATGGTGGCACACTGGAATACGAGCAGCCTAAACAAAACAAATTAGCTTCTTTACTCATTGATGCACCGCTGCTACAGGTGCACCAAACCTATATTGTGGCGCAGGGGCGGCAGGGCTTTTTTCTCATTAGCCAGCAGGCCGCCCATGAGCGGGTACTGTATGAATACTTACAACAGGCCATACACGGCCGCCCGGTAGCTACACAGCGCAGCCTGTTCCCAACCCGATTGCAGCTTAGCCTGGCCGATGCTTTTTTATTACAGGATTTATTGGATGACTTACAACAATTTGGGTACTTAATTGAGCCAGCCGAAGATAATTCATTCGTTATACAAGGCACGCCTGCCGATGTACCGGACGGCAATGAAACTAAAGCCATTGAGCACGTACTGGAACAGTTCAAACATTTTAGCAGTGAAGTAACCTTCAGCAAGCGGGAAAAGCTGGTACGCACCATGGCCTGGTACCAAAGCATTAAGCCGGGCCGTCCGCTTTCCGATACCGAAATGCGGGGATTATTGGAACAACTTTCCGCTTGTGTTACGCCCAATGTTTCGCCGGGCGGAAACCCGGTGTATGTGGAGTATGGGATGGAGCAGTTGGGAAGAATGTTTGGGCGGTAGGGGAATGAGCTAAAGCCAGATAAGTAAATACGCTCAAAGAAAGCAGGATGGATAAATTATTAATCCCTAGGAAAAGGAGAAACGAAAGGAAAAAGGTATAAATTATTATAGGCTGTTGAACAGATTTTCCATTTGTTGGGAAATAAAAAACGATAAAATGACTGAACTTATCATAGATGAAAAAAAGTATGTGTTACTACCAAAAGCCAGCTATGATGAACTGCAAAAGAAAGCAGCTTTGAAAGCGAAACCTGAAAAGACATTCACTGTAAAAGAAGCACGTGCTTATAGCAAACAACTTATCCGGAAATGGGCAGCAGAAAAGTAATCATTACGCAAACTGCTGCGGAGCAGGTAGCTGCTATCTCATGGTTTATAGAATCGAAGGGATTAACAGATACTGCAGACAAGTTTACAGACGATGCCTATGATTTTTTTGTAAAGTTGGCTAACCCCAAACGTTCCTATACGTTATGCCGTGAACCCAGCCGTGCAATCCTGGGATATAAGTGTGTACCTTACAAGAAGAAATATACCGTAGTGTTGATTGAAACAGATGAAGAGATAATAATCAGTGAATTTATTTCATCAAAAATGATTCATTGGTAAATTTAGTTTACTGCCAATCCGTTAGCCGGGCAAACTAAAGTGAAGTAGAAACACATGATAGCTTGGTACCGAAGCATTAGCCGAGCTGTCCGCTTTCCGATACCGAAATGCGGGGATTACTGGAGCAACTTTCTGCCTGTGCCACGCCCAATGTTTCGCCGGGCGGCAATCCGGTGTATGTGGAGTATGGGATGGAGCAGTTGGGGAAAATGTTTGGGCGGTAAGGAGTTTCGGGTAGAATTGAAGCAACTATGATTTTGATGCTGCTTTCCTCTCTTCAACTGCTCTTATTATTTCATCTACTGTTTCCTTTATTTCACTACCGGTTTTTTCATATTCTCCCGGTAATTCATCTTTTAAATACCAGGCAACTACATAATACATCGGCTGCAAATACTTCATCAGCAGGCTATTTTCCTTTTTAAATTCATTAAGTAAGAAATTATATTGTTCTTCGGCTAAAAGAGATATAAGTAGTTGTGAAGCAAGGCCAAGCTCTTTTTCAAAAAAATCTTCTTGTTGAAAAATGTTTGTGAGAAAATCTAAGGCCTTCTGATGTTCGCTATTGTTCCAATATAAAGAAATAAGTAGATTAACAGCCCTGAAATCCTTTAATGAGAATGCTTGTAAAAAATATTTCTCAGCTTTGGTTATATCTTGTTTTCTTTCAGCATAGAAAATTCCAAGCATTAGTAACGAACCCTTATTTTCTTTCTCATTATTTTTTAAATAATATTTTTCCGCTTTGTCATAATCTTTTCTTACCTTATCATATAAAAGGGCCAGAAAAAAAGGTGCATTTGTGTCATCTTTCTCGATAGCTTTCAGGTAATATTCTTCCGCTTTATCATAATCCTTTCTTACCTCATCATATAAAAGGGCCAAATTAATCAGAGCATGCGTGTTTCCTTTCTCAATAGCTTTAATATAATATTCTTCTGCCTTGTCATAATCCTTTCTTATCTCATTATACAAATAAGCCAGATTAAAGAGAGCATCAGTGTAGCCCTTATCCACATCTTTCAGGTAATATTCTTCTGCCTTGTCATAATCTTTTCTTATATTATAATAAAAATTGGCCAAATTGGACAGAGCGTAAGTGTTTCCTTTTTCAATATCCCTTAGGAAATATATCTCTGCTTTGTCATAATCTTTCAAATCATCTCTATAAAACAACCCAAGGGTGTATTCTGATCCCTTTTTGCTTTCTGCAACAGCTTGGAGCATTAATTTCTCAGTCATTTCAATATCGCCACTTTGATAAGCTGCAATAGCTTTTTTTAGCCAATTATTATCACTTTCTTCTATCAACTTATGTATCGTATTAGCCCAATCATGCTTTTTAGCTTTAAGTAAATAATTCTCTGTGTGCTTTAATAATTCCTGTTTTGTTTCAGCATCTAAACAATCAATATTGTGCAATGCCATTGCTTTATAGTAAGCTGCCTTTTCAGAGTATTTTCCAATACCAATGCTTTCGATTTGTTTACGGGCAATGTCATGTAGTTCAGGTACCGTACACCAGCTTTCCAAAAAGCGAATTAGCCAAAGCACCTGTTCTTTATTTTGTTTTCGTCCATTCCGCATCAGGTACCAGATATTAAAGAAGCGTTCCCGTATCCGGTACAGTTTTTTACGCTTGCCGATATCTACTGTTTCTACCAGTTGATTATCCTCCAGTTGTTTTAATTGCGATGATACCTGATTGGAGGTGATGTTTTCCCTATACAGTTTACTTTGTTCCAATACATCACTAACAGGAATAGCTTCCCAGGCACGGGCCAACGCATCTATAATTTTTTGCTGTTGTGGTTTCAGGCTATCCATTCTTGCTTTGTACAATGGCAATACTTTATCCACCAAATGCTCCAGGTCTTCAAAAGCAGAGCCATCATTATAGTCAATAAAGATTTCGAACAGGAGTACCAGGGTGCGGGGAACACCGCCGGTTATCCGTCTTAAAGCTTCTATACGTTCCGGAGATTGATTGATGATGGTTGTTATCTTATCTGTAACATCATAGGTTTCAGCCAATGCTTTCATCAGATTAACAGCCTCCGTTCTATTCACAGGTTCCAGTTTCAACTGATAGAAAAACTCAAAAAAAGGCTTGTCGTAATGAAAACTGTATTCGAGCATTCCAGACGATGCACCGATTAATTGCAGATAAGGAGAGGTCATCAGTATTTCCCGAAAGCGGCTATTCTCCTGATCGGTAAACTTGTGCAGTAAATCACCAATATTATCAATCAGGAATACAATTCGTTTGTTGTGCTGCTTTAATTTTTTGGTAAGTAATTCAAAACAAATCCTTTCATAATCGTCTTTTTTCTCATGAGGTTTAAAATCATCACTCAGTCCTTCAAACAGCGGGTTCAGATTTTCCAGGTATAGCGCCGTTTCTTCCCACAGATCGGGCAGGCCGCCAATATTATATTGCTCTTCGGGAAACCTCACCAGCAGTAAATAATCCGCTAATTCGGGATCATCTTCTATAGCATATTTTATCCGGAGCAGCAAGGTGGTTTTACCCATTCCTCGTTGCCCGACGAGCAGAAAATGTTGCGGCGGTGTAGTGCGACTGGAATCTTTTATTCCCTTAAATACTTTCTCAAAAATGGGTTGCCTAATTACAAAGGTTGCAATCAGCATATCCTTTGGTTCCTCATCAGGATTAAAGATGAGCGGCTTATTTCTTTTCATTTCCACCATTGTTTTAATATGGGTGAGTAAAAACGAAATTGCCTATTCTCTTCAACAAGGTAGCCGTCGTGTTTCAGTATTTCAAGTATATTATCAAGCTCATCTTTTACGCCTTCCTTATTAGCCAGATTAAATACCTGATTGAATGGCACAATACCCTCTTTTTTTATTTTCAGTAGCAGGTTGTTCACAAACTTTAATTCAGTCCCCTTTTTAAAAACCTTTTGTAGTCTTGATTTAAAATGTTCAAAATAAATATTACCGTTTTCGGCAACTTTATTAAAAGCCAAATCAATGGTGGCTTCATTTAGCTCATGTTCATCATTCAGCAAGTCGGATAGTTCTCTAACCAGTAATTGAAAATAAAAAGGAATCTACCATTCAATTTTTTTAAGAATATAATCGGTTGTAGTATCGTCCTGTTGCAGTTTGCATTCCTCCCACATTAATGCATTTAATAATTCTATTGCTTCCTCTTTTTTAAGGGAGGGTATTTTTATTTCCCGCAGGTCGTTAATCTTATCAGTCGCATGAATCTTTTTTACTGCTGTGAATAATCCAATTGAACCTGTGTAAACAAATTTAATTTTTTGCTGAAAGACAGGATTTTGCCTCAACGCCCTGTTTTGTGACAGAAAATGCTGTACGGCTTCAATACCATGCGTCTCTTGGATTTTTTCTACGGTAATGGGAAACTCATCAATCAATAGCAGAATCTTTTTGCCATCCAGTTTAATGTCGGTTAGGAAGCTATTTAGACTTTCGTAATAGGTAGGCTTTTCCACCTTTTCAGCTTCTTTCAAATCAACACCAAATCCTGCAATTGAAATTCCGGCAATTTTGCCTGCCCATTCCTGTAGCTTGGTTTTCACTTTTCCAGTGAAATGTCCAAAACCATCAATCAGGTCAGCATCAAGAATGGCTTGGGAAATTAATTTGTAAAACTGTTCCGGGTTATCAACTGCCTCTGTATCCAGAAATACCGCATAAAAATTTTCATCAGGATTATCTACCAAATCAAGTAGAATAGATGACTTTCCAACCCGCCGAGGCGCTGAAATCAGCAAGTTCTCTTCATTAGCAACTGCTTTTAGTATTTGTTGTCTTATTTTTTCCCTTTTAAAAAACCTTTCTTTTCTTGCCGGAGAACCTGTAATCAATTTCATTGCAATAAATTTATTGCAAAATAAGCCTGCAATTTTTTTATTGCCAAATATTTCTGCAATTTTTTTATTGCTAATTTAGTTATGGCGTAAGGTAGAAATGGCAGCGTAATCTGAAAAGAAGGTAGCAATCATTCGATTCGTTGTGAAACAGTGCTTAGCGAGCTTATTACAGTTGGAGCATTTGCCGTTGAAAATAAGGTAACGGTTCACACGTTAAGAATTGGCTGCAGCCTGATAGGCGATACTTACATTAAAATCAATCATCAAGGTTTCGAACACCTATTGTAGTTCTTACTCCGTCTCATTATGCCCAACAAATAGCCCGGAAGAGATTTCAGGATACAATGAATAGTGGTAAAAAACGCATTATAGGAATACTTTTCCCTGGTTCAATACCCTTCGTATTACGTTACCATTTTCGCCAATCATAATCATTCCCGGTTGTCTGCCTTCAAAAATGCAGTTGCCCCCTTCTGCCTGTAGCCAGGTGCCTTCGGGCAGGCACACTACCGGAATTTCGGGAGCTACTTTTACGAATTCCTCCAGTCGCTGATCCCGGGTTTCACCATGAAAATCGGGCCTTACCTCGTTGTAATAATGGGGGTTGATCTGGAACGGGAAAAAACCGAATGCGGTAAAACTTTGGGGTTGCAGGATAGGCATATCGTTGGTGGTACGGATGCTGAGGCCGGTAAGGTTGGTACCTGCACTCCAGCTTATGTAAGGAGTGCCAGTCTGCACTTTTGCTATGATGGGTTCTACTAATTCGTACCGGTATAAATCATGCAGCAATTTAAAGGTATTGCCGCCACCCATCATCACTACATCGCATTGCTGTATCAATCCTGCTGCATTATGTGGGTAGGCTACGTGCAACTGGTGCGGCATACCGGCCAGCCCCTCTGCTACCCTATTGCCGTAACCGGCATAATCGTCTACCGCAGCAAATGGAATAAAAGCGATTTGCAGCGGTATATCACCCAAAAATTGCCGGATCACCAGTGCTGCCGTTTCCAGGTAAGTGCCCCCACCCACCCTGGAACTGCTAAAAGCAAGAATACGCAGGAGACTCATAATAAATAACTGAACTTAAGCAGAGAAAGCTGTTTTAAATAGGTTAGCAAGATAAAGATAGGCAATGAGTATGCAGCCTATTTGTTAAGCGTACCGGATTATGTAAACGCTTATACGTTTGATAAGATCCCTCTGAAATGATTTGACATTTTATGCGATGATTCATACTGCCGGTTTTGAAACAGTATCTACAATGGGGTAGCACACCCGGCAGATTTCATTTTTCATTATTTTTTTTGCATATTTAGTGGGGTTGATCCTGTACCCATTTTACATGGGACTTCAAAACGCTGAACGAGTGAACATTTGAACGGGTGAACCTAAAATACAATTCTACTAATTGTAGCGAAGAATCTACATTATTGATTATTTTAATCGGTAGCATCATCGTTATTAATACCTCTCTTATTCTTTTTAATGGTATCTTTTAGCTTTCCAAAGCGGTAGTTCAGGCTGATGGTGAAGGATCGGTAATACAGTTCATTGGAATTGATTTGGGTGAAGTCTGGCCCTGTTATTTCTTCCCGTTTATATCTATACCTGGTAATGGGATTATTTACAGCAGCGGACAGGGTGATTTTACTTTTTTCGAAATCTTTCTGCACATTAAAAGTGGAACCGGTAAAGCCATTGCTTTTTGCCTGCACACCCGATATACCACCGCTGTTCAGGGTAAGATCCGCATTTAGCCGCCATCCCTTTTGAAAGCGGTATGCGCCGGATACATTTACATAACTATTCCAGCCTGCATTAGTAATCCACACTTTATTTACATTCGTTTTTGATGATATGTGTCGAATATCACTGTTCAAACGGACACTTCCGTTTTTAGTAATCGGATAATTCACATATATATTGGTTTTTAGTATCCTTGCACTACCTATATTGTCAAATGTAGTACGGGTAATATTTGTAACGGAGTCATACACCGAAACCGGGCTGATCAGATCGTTTAACAGCATGCAGCCCAGTGCAATATTAACCGTTGCTTTTTTTGATTTCGTATAGCTGAGCTGGAAAACATTTGTATAGGCCGGTTTCAGCTTTGGATTACCGGCCGACTCAAAACTTGGATTGGAGCGGTCAATAAAAGGATTTAACTGGTTGATACCCGGCCGCTGAATACGGTTGGTATAACTGGCATTCAGGCTGCTTCTGTTTTTAAATTTCCGGTTGATGGTAGCCGATGGAATAATACTCAGATACTGTTGCTTTACCTGCGACGCATTGGAAATAAAATCACCATCAATCATCGTTTGTTCAATGCGTAACCCGGCTTTAAATCCCCAGCTTTTTATGCTAAACTGGTACGTATTGTAAGCTGCCAATATATGCTGATCATTACGATACGTATTGGTCCGGGATTTATCCAATACATAATTTCCCTTGGCCGAGTCAAACAGATGGTATTGAAAATCACTGCTGTTTTTTCTCAGTATCGATTTTACACCGGCTTCCATAGCTACTTTTTTTACCATCTGTACATAATCTAACTGAAATGTTTGTTCGGAAGCCCTTCCTTCATTTGCCTGGCGGTAATCGGGATTTTTAAAGTGGATGGCATTGGACACATCCAGACCCGCAAACTGGTGATTGCTGTATTCCAGGTAGCGGTACGACAATGTTAACAGCCGCTCTTTGCTTTTTTTAAAACCTAATTGATAGTTCAGGGCCATATCTGTTCCTTCTCCTCTGCTATTATTATTGTTGACGATATCATACCGTTGTAAAATACTACCGGCTGCCGTAAGCAGCGTTTGTTGATCCGTAAGGCCGGTTGTACGGTTGCCGTTCCTGTTAAATTGTGCGGAGATCAGATGAAGGCTGTCTATTTCATAACTTAATTCAGTACCCACATAGGCAGTCTTACTATCTGCTTCCCTGGTACTGTTCTGGTTCAGGTTGGTTAGGGTATCTCCCTTTGTAACCCGGTTGCTGAAGTTTCTGTTGACAGGTGCGGTATTCCCGTTGGCGCCACCCATGACGGATATACCAAACTTACCTTGTTTAAAACCCACAAATCCGCCGGCACCGGGCCCACCGTAAGGGAACCTGTAATTCAGATTGATAGTACCTGTATACCCGTTATCCATTTTTTTACTGGTAACAATATTAATAATACCTGCCAGTCCTTCTGCATCGTATTTGGATGAAGGACTGGTTATTACTTCTATGCTGATGATGGTGGATGCCGGCATACTTCGTAAAATAGCTGTAGGATTTCTTTCAATCATACCGGATGGTTTTCCATTAATCAATATTTTATAACCGGTACTTCCTTTCAGCAAAATGTTATCATCACCATCAACAGACAGAAAAGGAACTTTACGCATCATTTCCCATACACTGCTGCTCTTGCTTTCGGGGTCAGCCTGCATATCATAAATAATCCGGTCCGTTTCCTGCCTTACCAGTGGCTTCGTTGCCATTACGACCACATCTCCTAAAAAACCAGCCATACTACGCATAGGTATTCTACCCAAATACCCTGTTTTCTTACTGCTATCCGTACCGTCAACAGTTATCATTTTTGTACGGTAACCAACTGCCACAATTTTAATAACAGATGTCAGTACGTAGGGCACCATAAAAACAAATGATCCGTCTGTTTTGGTCATCATTCTTTTCAAAGTACGACCAGTGTCAGTCCCCAATTCGATTGTTACAGAAGGAAGCGGCTTGTTGGTAGCGGAATCTATTACAACACCATAAATAGTATAACCGCCGGACTTTACCTGGGAAAAAGCATTTTTGCTTACACAGGTCATTCCGGCAACCAGTAGCAATACTATTAAAATCTGCATTTTCAAGTGGTTGGTTGTCCGTCGTCTATTCTTATTCTTTTGAATTATCATGTTATTTTAGTTGCCTGTATTTATTAACCTTTTGCAAATATTTGCAAGGTGTACAGGCTATCGAAATGATTATGTTGTATCGGGATAAATGACTGACAGAATGAATTTTTTAACTGACTAATCTCTTGACTGGCCCAAACAGGAATTCTGTCAGCTATTCCTGCCCATTCGTCAGGTAAGTGTAGCTGCGTAGGATCAGGCGATTGATATTTACAGTTTGAAACTATACAAAAGCGGAAAAATAAAATGGAGCAACTACTTGGCACACCGGCAAAAAAGAAGTCTGATAGCAGGATTCTTTTTATTATTTTATTGTTTGCCTGCGTTCCGGTTTATTGGGCCGCTTTATTTTATATTGAAGCTGTTACCCACCAGGAAATTGAAGAGCTGGCAGTGGCAGCGGCTGTTTGTTTTTTTGGATGCTTTTATATTGGCTGGCGTTTACCGCCGCTATGGAAATCCGAAAACAGGCAGGTATTACGTTTTCAGCGCTCTGTGCTTGGCATTATTATCATAGCTGGCATCATCTTTCTTTTTGCCCATGCCGACTTTCAGCTTCATGGTATGCCGGCCATTAATTTATTATTGTTTTGGTTGCCCTTTATTATCCTGGCGGTAGCTGTAGGTGCATTTGTTAATCTTGTTCGCATCACCATCAACAAACAATTACAGCAGGCTAATGTAACGGCTGCACAAAGCCGTAGCGAACTGCATTTGTTGCAATCGCAACTGAGTCCGCATTTCTTGTTCAATACCTTAAATAATTTATACGGGCTTTCGATTTCCCAACATGAAAAAATACCCACCCTGTTGTTAAAACTGTCTGATTTGCTACGCTACTCCATCTATGATGCTAAAGAATTGTTTGTTCCCTTACAGGCAGAAGTAGCTTATATAAACAATTATATTGATTTCGAAAAAATCCGCATTGGTGACAGGCTCCGTTTAATTACCTCTATTGAGCCGGTTACGGATCCTAAAATGATGATTGCCCCCATGCTACTGATTGTATTTATCGAAAATGCCTTTAAACATTCCAGGAACACAATAGAAAATAAAGTATTCATAGAAATTGAACTAAAGCGTTGGGGCGATTTAATTCTGTTTTCCATAAAAAATTCGCATAGTGGTATAAAGGAGCAAAATAATATGCTGAAAACGGATAGCGGGCTGGGCCTTTCGAACGTACGGAAAAGGCTTCAACTATTATATGGCGGTGAACACGATTTGAAGATAGAAAACAAAGAGGGGTTCTATAATGTAATGTTGCAATTAAAGCTAAAGTAGTATGGAAAAATTGAATTGCGTAATAGTAGATGATGAACCCATCGCCAGGGATATTGTACAAACCTATTGTGCTCACCTGCCCAACCTTACGATTGTGGCCTCCTGCGGCAATGCCCTGGAGGCAAAAGCTGTTCTGCAAATGTATAAAGTGGATATTCTTTTTCTGGATATTAATATGCCGGTATTGAGTGGTATTGCTTTTTTAAAAACCCTTAAAAATCCACCGCAGGTAATTTTTACAACAGCCTATAAAGAGCATGCCGTGGATGCCTTTGATTTATCGGCTTGTGACTACCTGTTAAAACCGTTTTCACTGGAACGCTTTATGATAGCTGTGGACAAAGCCATTGAAAGATTACAGGGAAACCTGGCAATCAACCAGGAGCCTGCAGAAACAAGTAAGGATGCCTTTTTTTTTATTAAAGCGGATGGTAAAATATACAAGGTGCTGCATGATGATTTGTTGTTTGCCGAGGCTAAGGGTAATTACACCAGCATAGTGACAACTCAAAACACCTTACTACCTGTTGTCACCTTTTCAAACTTCGAAGAACTACTTCCGAAGAACCTGTTCCTGCGGGTACACCGTTCCTTTATTATCAACAAATCCAAAATCACCCATATTGAAGGCAACCGGGTTTTTGTTGATAACAACGAAATACCAATTGGAAGCAATTACAAAGAGGAATTTTTAAAAGTGTTAGGTATCTGAATCAGGCGGGAAACAGGTTAAGTAATTATCGTTACAACCTAATTAAGCATGTGGCTAAAGCCTGTTGAATGACGCTGCTTTTACACCGTTGGTTGAACCCAACGGCAATGAATATAAGCATCTCCTACTTTTTCCCGGGGTAAAAATACAGGACAGACTACGGAGGAAAAAAGACAGGTGATTGATCCGATTACCTGTCATTTACTGTTTTAAAATACAGGTTCATAATCCACTTAATTTTACCGGCTTACTCATTTACAAACAGGTGCATTTAGTGGATAAAAGCATAACAGCCTCTACCGGCCAGCCGGATCCCATCATTCTTAACGGCATCCGCATGGCCAGCCTTACCGAAAGCATTATCGCAAAATACAGTGCATTAATGGATGAAGAGGGCCTTCGGGGCAAATACATAATAGCTGAACAATTGAGCCTGAACCGGGGTGTATTTACCGGTAAGTTCGGTACGCTTCCGACGCCCATTATCACCGTACTGCAGGATGGTGAAAAAATAACGCTTACCTGCACCTGCCCCTACAACGAAGCCAAACTATGCGAACACCAGTCGCAGGTGCTGTACGGCATAATCCGGCAGGAAGACCTGCTGATTTTTTTTGATGAAAAGCGGCGGAGTGAACGGTTGAGAAAGCTGGCTGCTGATTATGGCCTGGAATACGAACAAGACCTCGACCAATTCTTTGAAATCAGCTACCTGGAAAACAAACTGATTATTACGCCGAGGCTGGCATCCCTGCTACCGGTTACGAATGACAGCCTGAATTCCATTACTAATTTGTTGTTACCGGTGGCAAAAGACAGTTCTTCCAATCAAAAAATAGTTGCGGAAGGAATCACCTGGTGCATTATCATCAAAAAGCATAAATCATACAGGAATATAGTAATCGCATTATACCATTCGCCCACCACCAAAGAAGGCAAACCGAAAAACCCGCTCATCTTAATGGATTCATTGCCCCTGATCTGGGAAACGGAAGATGTGCAAAGTATTAGATTTTTTACAACTATATCAAAGTTTCAGAATAATATCAGTACCCAAATAACAGAAACAGCTATTACCGGCCTGAAAGCCGTTGTAAAAAACCCGCTGAACCTGCCTGTTTATTACCACAACAGCGAAGCATCCGAAAATGTAATTGCCAGTGCATTAACGGCGGTAAACCTCGGCAACATTACCAGCAATATTGCACTAACCGTACGTCAGAAAGGTGCTTTTTATGAAATAAGCGGCAAGCTGGAAGTGGACGGAACGGCCATTGAATTAAAAGATATTCAATTGGCATTTACCTGTTTTATTCAGGCAGGCAATACGCTGTACTTAGTGAAGAATTTACAAAGCTTAAACATCATTAATTTCTTTAAAAAGAAACCCGGATCACTGCTGATTCATTCCTCCAAATACGGAGCATTTAAAAATGGCTTATTGGAAAAGCTGGAAGCGAATACCAGCATTAGTTACACCTACATCAGGCCGGCAACACCCAGCCAGATGGAACGATACGGCTTTTATGCAGAAAAAGAAAAAATTATCTATCTGTCTGATTCCGGTAATTATGTTTCAATCATCCCGGTGATGAAATATGGGGATATAGAGATCCCCATTCGCAGCAAAAAGGGGGTGTATGCCACCGATGAAAAAGGTGTTGAATTTGCCGTGCAGCGGGATACGCAACTGGAGGATGCTTTTACCGCTATGCTTACCCGGCAGCATCCGGATTTTAGGGAACAATTAGAAGATGTGTTGCCTGAATTTTATTTGCACAAAGACCGTTTTTTAAATGAGGACTGGTTTCTGAATGCGTTTGAGGACTGGCGGACTGCAGGCATTTCCATTTATGGATTTAATGAAATCAGTGGTAACAAATTAAATTCGTACAAAGCCAAAATTACCGTGCAGGTAACCTCCGGAATTAACTGGTTTAATGCCGAAATAAAAGCCCGCTTTGGCAAGAAGAAAGCATCACTGAAACAGATTCATAAAGCCATCGTAAACAAGAGCAAATTCGTAACGCTGGATGATGGTACACAGGGCATTTTACCGGTAGCGTGGATTGAAAAATTATCCGGCTTTTTTGATGTATGCGAAATTTATGATATTGAAAACCTGCGAACACCTAAAATTAATTATGCCGCCGTTGCCAGCCTGTATGATGCCGAAATGCTGAGCAATGAAGTACAGGAAGAACTAACGATTTACCAGGATAAATTAGCCGGTTTCGAATCTATTAAAGCAGTAGAAACGCCGGCCACTTTATTAGCCACATTACGCCCTTACCAGCAGCAGGGATTAGCCTGGCTGAACTTTCTGGACGATTTTAATTTTGGTGGTATCCTGGCAGATGATATGGGCCTTGGCAAAACGGTACAGATACTTGCGTTCATCCTGAGCCAGCGGGAAAAAGTAGCCCGGAATACCAACCTGTTGGTAGTACCCACTTCGCTCCTTTTTAACTGGCAGGCCGAGGTGAATAAGTTTGCCCCGGGGATTGCCATGCTTACGCTGCATGGCGCCGAAAGAGACAGCAACATTCAGCGCTTTGGTGACTATGAAATCGTAATGACCTCCTATGGCACGCTGCTTTCCGACATTCAATTACTGAAAGCCTACCCGTTCAATTATATTTTCTTAGACGAATCGCAGAACATTAAAAACCCCGATTCGCAGCGGTACAAAGCGGTGCGGCTACTGCAATCCCGCAATAAAATTGCCATTACCGGTACGCCCATTGAAAACAATACGTTCGACCTGTACGGACAGCTTTCTTTTGCCTGCCCCGGCCTGCTGGGCAGCAAGCAATTTTTTAAGGATACCTACTCCACGCCCATTGATACTTTTAAAGTAAGCAAGCGGGCTAAAGAATTACAGGAAAAAGTAAAGCCCTTTATCCTGCGGCGTACCAAACAACAGGTAGCTACTGAACTGCCGGAAAAAACGGAAGTAGTGCTACATTGTGAAATGGGTCCGGCGCAACGCAATATTTACAACGCCTACGAAAAGGAATTTAGGGAGTACATCTCTGCCACTACCAACGAAGAGCTACCTAAAAATGCAATGAATGTGCTACGCGGCCTCACCCGCCTGCGGCAAATATGCAACAGCCCATTATTATTGAAAGAAGAAAAAATAAAAGAATCGGCCTCTACTAAAATAGCCGTGCTGATGGAGCAGATTGAAAACAAATCATCACAGCATAAAATACTGGTATTCTCGCAGTTTGTGAGTATGCTGGAACTGATACGGGTGGAACTGGAGCAACGGATGATTGGCTATGCCCTGCTGACCGGCAGCACCCAAAACCGCAGTGCCGTAGTAGATTCGTTTGAAAATAACCCTGGCATCCGGGTATTTCTCATCAGCCTGAAAGCCGGCGGTACGGGCCTCAATCTCACCGCTGCCGACTACGTGTATATTGTTGATCCCTGGTGGAACCCCGCCGTAGAAAACCAGGCTATTGACCGGGTGTACCGCATTGGCCAACAAAAACACGTAGTAGCCGTGCGGCTGATTTGCCCGGATACGGTAGAGGAAAAAATACTGCAATTACAGGAAACAAAGAAAGGGCTGGCGGAGGGATTGGTTGGAGGTGCTGTAGTGCAGACGCTGGATAAAGAGGAGTTGTTGGGGTTGCTGGGAGATTATTGAATAAACGGGGTCGACAGAGAGTAATATTGAAATTGTATACATGACAAAAGAAACTTAAATTTAATTGAAAGCAAAGAATGATGATTTGAAAAGGGCATAGAAATAAGTACTTTTAGACAATAATAATAGACAATTAGAGGTACATTAAAGTATCTTCAAATTAATATTTAGACATTCGCGTACTTTTATAAAAATATGGCTTTCTGAGGAATAATACTTCTAAACAAAAAATATGAAAAAGTTTGCTGATTTAAATTTAGGATTTGGTGATGCTGAAAATTATATAAGGAAAGAAAACAAAGAACTACTAAATAGATATTTTATAAGAACTGATGAATTAGATTCAATTTTGAAGCCTACAAACTATTTTATAGTAGGAGATAAAGGCACAGGAAAAACTGCATATTCGCTCTACTTATCAAATAATGACTTTAATAACACTTTCTCTTATTTAAATCACATTAGAGAAACTGAATACGTTAAGTTTATAAAATTAAAAAGGGAGAATCATTTAACATTAACGGAGTATACAAACATTTGGAAGGTTTTGATTTATTTGCTACTTTCTCAACAAATCCAAAAAGGAGAAAAAGAAAGTATTTTCTTTAGTAGTTTTTCAAAATTTAAGCCTTTACAAGACACCATAAATTCCTTTTATAAATCAGCGTTTTCACCTGAAATTATCTATGCATTGAATATAATAGAAGAAACTAAAATCGTTGCAGAGTTATTACATGAACACTTTAAGATTTCCGGAGAAGACAAGCAGGCTCAATCATTTGTAGAAAGTAAATTTCAAATCAACTTACTTTATATTCAAAAGAAGTTTGAAGCGGCTCTATCATCAATAAAACTTGAAAAAAGCCATATTCTTTTTATTGATGGTATAGATATTCGCCCTAGAAATATTGAATTTGAAGATTATTTAGAATGTGTAAAGGGATTAGCAAATGCTGTATGGACACTCAATAACGATTTTTTTTCAAAAATTAAAGATTCCAAAGGAAGAATGAAAGTTATGATTCTTGTAAGACCTGATATTTTTTCTCAGCTTGGATTACAAAATCTTAACAATAAAATTAGGGACAATGGAATTTTACTTGACTGGAAGACTACCTATCCTGAATATGCAAACTCTGGATTATTTAAATTGGCTGATAATATTTTGAATTCTCAACAAAATGAATTCTTTGCATTAGGAGTAGCATGGAACTATTATTTTGCATTTAGTAATCAAAATAGAAACGGAAAGCAAGATTATTCTTTTGTTTCGTTTTTAAGATTTTCTATGTTTAGGCCTCGAGATATAATTACAATGATGAAAATTTTACAAGAGAATATTAAAGAGGATAAACAGAGGAAGCTACCAATAGTTGATGCTTTAGATTTTGATAGCCCAAGATTTAGAACAAAGTATTCTGATTATTTATTAGGCGAAATAAAAGATTATTTAGCCTTTTATCATTCAGACTCTGACTATGAATTGTTTCTTAAATTTTTCGAATACCTGAATGGAAGGGCGCATTTTGACCATAATGAATTTATGCATTGCTATGACCAATTTGCAAATCATATTGAAAAAAACGACTTAAACATTCCTGTTTTTTTTGAATCTAGTGACAAATTTTTACAATTCTTGTTTGATCTTAACGTAATTTGTTATATTGAGGATACAGAAGATGCAGAGCCTCATATACATTGGTCATACAGAGAACGAACATACTCAAATATAAATCCAAAAGTAAAGGAAGGGGTCAGATATGGAATTCATTATGGACTTCAAAAAGCTTTCAATACTGGTAAAAAATTCGAGAAAAGAGTAATAAATAAAAACAGAAGGGTCGACAAATGATAATTGTTATTGTGAAGTTTTAAATTTTTATAGCATTCAATATTTTATTACCAACTATTTTTAGTATTAGACAAGATATATCACATCCCAAAGCACTGCTTTTTGCATTACAATAAAGAATGAAAACAAATGAAGTTTAGTCAAAGAATAGGAATCACTCCCATTTCAAAAACAGTTCAAATAGACAGTATCGATCAAGAATTAAAAAATGGATTATGGAATATACTATACTTACAGATACTTAATCAAATACAAAATGAGTACACTTATAAATGGAATGTCAACCCTTTTCATTTCTTTTGTAGAAGCCTATGGCATAATTTTTTCAAAATCCCAATAGACTCAATACCTTCAAGTCGTTACGATGTTGGATCTTTTATCAGAAGTTCTTATTTCAACGGAAACTGGCATGAGGCATATAATTTAATTGAGCATATTGTAGATTTAGCATCAGATAAAATTTTTGAACTTAACATTTCTACTATCAAAGAATCCTTCAATCATGTTTTAGAAAGAGAATTTGCTGGCTACAGATTTATTCAAGGGTATCTAAGTCCAATTACAAACAGCTCTGAATCAGAAAGTTTAAAAACAGCAATTGATAAAACTAATAGTTATTCAGAATTAAAAGGATGTAATTTACATTTGAGAGAAGCATTACTTAAATTATCTGATAGACAACATCCTGATTTTAGGAATTCCATAAAGGAGTCTGTATAGCAATAGAATCAATTGCAAAAATAATTTCTAATAATTCTAAAGATAGCTTGGGTGGTGCTCTTGATAAAATTAGAGGAAAAATAAAATTGCATTCAGCCTTAGAAAAAGGGTTCAAACAAATTTATGGATATACAAGTGATGATGATGGCATTAGGCATGCGCTAACTGAAGAATCAAATTGCCACTTTGAGGATGCAATGTTTATGCTTATTTCTTGTAGCGCTTTTATAAATTATTTAATTGCAAAATCGGAAAAAGCCGGAATCCAATTTTAATCCAGTCCTATATGGGTTACTATTTACTTCTATGCTGGTGTGTATCATACGCACTGAAATGATTGTATTATTTATATTTGCTAATTGAGCAGAATTATCGAACAACGCAAATCTACCATAACAAAGAGTGAGCTTTACTTCCAAACGGCCCTCTGCTGGCGCAGGGCTCCCACCCTGTAACTGCCTGTTACTTCTCTCCAATTTTCATGCTACCCGAACATCAATAACAATGCTGCATCGGCCAGAAGACCGGCGCAAGGGAAAGTGTCCTGATCCTGGCTGAACCGGAATCCGGACATTCCCCGGTGAGGACTTCGATAGTTAGGCGTGAGCAGATTGTAGCCTGCCGGCAGCAGTGCTCGTTTCTGAAACAGTTACATCCGTATATTTCGTCAATAAAAAGCCGTGTTCTATCAGGAAATCCAACTTCCAGCGGCGCACCATTCCATGATTGGACAAACCGGGGCTTTCTACATGCCGGATAATGTGCCGGCGGCCATAGTATTTCATTAATTCGTCAGGTGTAATACTAAAAGGAGCAGATTCCAACAATGGGAAATATTCTAATGTAATAACCAGTTGCTGTGTGCCAACGCTGGAAAGGCGCTCAATGGTTTGGATATAGGCCATTCGCATATCGCCAGGTAGTGCTACCAGCGAGGCACGGTCCAGAATCCAGTCTACCGGGCCTGTTTCTTCCGGCGTAAGCGCCATAAAATCCCGGCAGTAAATCGTAATGTTCCCGGATATATACGTGGTATCATCCGGCCTGGTAACCTGTAGGTTGTTCTCATAAAAAAACTGGTGAATGGCTTCTTCCACCAGCTCTACTCCAATTACTTTATTGGCGTACTGCGCCAAATATAACAGGTCAATTGTTTTGCCGCAAAGAGGTACCAGAATATTTTTTCCTTCAATTTTATCCGGGCTCATGTATTGTAATACATATGGGTGAATGTCTTTACGGTGAAAGGAGGTGTGAAATCCGCCTAATTCCCAGGAGTTGTGCCAGAAAGATGCTTCCATGATGATATTTTTTTATAGATAGTGGTTAATGCTGTAAACATAATGACGGGTATGCAGCGTTACATCCCTAATTCGTATGTTGAGGGTTTCAGTTAACGATTGGCAGGTTTCGAGTAGTAGCTGTTTTCTTTTTACTCTTTTCAGAAGATGCACAGGCAATTAGAATACTGGTAGAGATGTAGTTTTTTGATTGGTAATTCATGGTGGTAAATTTTAAAAAGTTATTTATTTTGTTTGATAGGGCAAACATATATCGCCACATAGCTTTTGAAAAACATTTGCCGGCGAACCGGGAAAAAGGGTATGTGAAATCGGACAGAAATGGGATGAAGTGCCAATTCAACAATTGCCGAAGGCTTCCCTATAGTAGCGTATCAATGGAATAGCTCATCGGGAATCCTGACGCTCGTTCTATAAGTTTATTTTGTAGAAGTACGCCCGGCCAATATAGGTGAGGTAAGTGTTATACTAAAAAAACTGCAATGATTAAAAGAGTGGCTTACACAAAAGCACCAAAAATTAATGCGTCAAAAGTGAAAAGCAGAAAACTTTATTATTGGATTCAACCTGGCAATTTTAAGATTCCTAAAAATGTATCGTAGTTATGCCAGGCTGCACAGGCAGGAGTAAGACAGGTTTCAAAACTGAAACCTGTAAAATTAGTAATTAAGAAATTACCAATGCCACGCCAACGTTATTTTTAGAATGAATACATTAATTTTTATCTCCTTTTAACCACCGCTCTACAAACACCTGATCGTTTGTCAGGCCAACCAACCATTTTGTTTTTGAAGCTTGCAGCGCCAACGAATTTTGAACTGTTTCTTTTGTTACGCCCTGCCGGTTAATGTAGTTGGAGTGGATAAACCAGACATGGTAACCGTCATTTACAATAATTCCCACATGAAAGTCCAATCCGATGATATAAACCCCTTTCCCCAAATTTTGTAAGGAATCACAAAAAAGATCATAGCTTAAATTGTTCAGTCTTTTAATATTTTGATGGGGCACCAGGCTTTGCATCATTTCCGAGGCAGCACAGGTTGATAATTTAGTACGGTTCAGATTCAGCGACATATCCTGTAGTATCGTCGTTACAAAAAATCCACAGGCAATTGTTCCTTCTTTGGGTATTAAGGTAGTTCCGTTAAAATCCCAGGGTGTCCCAACCCAGTACCTGCACAAATTATCGCTAATCCCCGAAATCCAAAAGGCTGTTATCTCTTTTCGTATTTTGTTTTTATCTTTTTCATTGGCTTTCCAATACTTTGTAGCTAATTCTATACGCTTACCTGCAATTTGTTTTTTAGTTTCGGCATAAGACCTTTTCAAACTGGCATCAACCTGTAATTGAGGTTCAGTATCAGCTTGCTTTTTTTTGCTTTGCTGACAACTGCAAAAAATACATGTAAAAAGGAAAACAGCAATTAGTTTTACCATCGCTAACATTTCTATCCGGTTAAAAAATCCGTATTGCCTGATATAATTACCAAATATCGTATTAAAAAGAATCCTGTATGGATAGGTATATTGTAAATTTTCGCAGTTCGTATTTCTTGATCTGCTATAGCGGATGGCATTCTGATAGCAATTTCAAAGAAGCATATTTAAAGCACAAAAGCTCCGCCATGGCGGACGGAATCACCATTAAATATTGCCCGCCGGGGTTACCCGAGTATTAGTAACAATGCTGCACCGGCCAGTAGATCGATTCAATTAAAAAGCTGTGCTGGTAAGATTTTCAGTAGCCGCAGGTACACGAAAGAGCCAGATAATTACATTAGTTTATTTTTCCAAATATCACTTTGCCCATATAGCTGTTAAACCCATGCTCCCCTATCAAAAACCGCTTTGTACTACCGTCTATAGCGGTTGCCCCGCCAAAACTTTCGTTGAAGTTGCCCGCAGGGTCGGTTACGTATTGTAATCTTTGCCATGCACCGCCGATGCGTATATAAATACTGGCCGATCCCTGGGCGGCGTTATTTCCAACCTTGTCATCGTTAGCACCTACCAGGGCGTAATTGCCCGATATAGAAACACTGCCGCCGAAATAATCACTCAAACCACCGGCGGGGTCTGTTAATTTTTGCATGAGTATCCAACTGGTGCTATTGTACTGGTAAATATTAGCCGATCCCTGGTTGGTATTAGCGCCTACATCTGTGTATATCGCTCCGATAATGGCATAATTGCCGGAAATAGAAACGCTGATACCAAAATTATCATCGGCGGCGCCGGTAGGATCGGTAATTTTTTGAAAGAACACCCAGTTGGCCCCGTTGTACTGAAAAACAATTGCCGACCCTTGATCCGCATTCGCCCCTACATTGTCATACGCTGCCCCTGCCATGGCAAAATTGCCGTTGATGGATAAACTATATCCAAGATTGTCGGACGCTGCACCGGTAGGGTCGGTCAGTTTTTGGACCAATACCCAACTGCTGCCATTATATTGGTAAATACTGGCAGAGCCCTGGTCGGCATTGGCCCCTACATCATCATTTTCAGCACCGATGATGGCCATGTTGCCCGACATGGAAACACTGGTGCCAAATAAATCTCCGGCGGCACCGGTAGCATCCGTAATTCGTTGCGTTTGTACCCAGCTCGTACCGTTGTATTGGTAAATAATAGCCGAACCCTGATCTGCACTCAATCCTACGTCATCAGCATAAGATCCCACAATGGCAAAATTGCCCGAAATGGATACGCTGATGCCAAAATAATCTGCGGCAGCCCCGGTTGCATCTGTCAGTTTTTGCATGAATACCCAATTCGTACCATTGTACTGGTAAATGCTGGCTGACCCCTGATCCGGATTGGCCCCAATATCATCCACATAAGCCCCTACAATGGCAAAGTTGCCGGAGATGGCCACCCGCCTGCCAAAATAATCACCGGCGGCGCCCAGACTATCGGTGCCGGGCTGGTATTCACTAATGTTACCATTGGTTGCACAGTCGCCCCAAACGCCATAACCCACATTACCCGGTGCTACTGCTGACGTAGCAGCAGATGCCTGCCAGCTTGCATTGCCCACTCCATCGCTGGTTAGTATTTTTCCGGCGGCTGCATTGGGCGTTAGCGTAAAAGCGGCGGGTTTTAGCGTATCGGCTTTTATGTTTCCGGCTACATGCAGTTTTTCCGCAGGGGTAGTGGTGCCGATGCCTACATTTTGGGCGTTGGTAGTACAAACTGATAAAGTACTAAATAAAATAGCAGGTAGAAAGGATAAGTGCATACTCGTTTTAAACAACAAGCTACGGACAATTAATTCATGGAATGAAAGCCGGTGAGCAAATACACAGTATCAGGAAGCAGCGGATAATTTTGCACCTTCCTGTTCTAAATAGTACGTTCTGTTTTGGTTGTACTTTCTCATACATGCTATACTGGCGCCGGGTTCCTGTTCTGCAACTGTTCGAAACCTTCTGAAACATTTGATTTCATTACGGTTTTCTGTCATCTTTTCCTCCTTCTATGATACATGCCCTGCGTACTGCCATGTACAACCTGTCCGAACATAACTAATAGGCAGCATTCGTCAGGAGGTCAGCCAGCATTATTGTCGTGAACTATACAATTCTTCGTTACCACACAAATACGTGCCTCATTTCTATAGGATAGAGCACATGGTTATACCGTTTATATTGTATCGATATTAGGCCCCAAGGCCCAGCCGCCGGGGAGATAGAGGCTGATTTTGTCGGCAAGTTGTACATTTTTTTCGCCATTGCTTTGATGAGTGCCACGGCTGTTACTTCCTTACTTACACAGGGAATATTAATCGGGTTTATTAGTCCAACCTTAGCTTCCCGGCGGGCTGGCAGCCAGGCAAGGCTTAGATTTGAACAAGGGTAACATCTAAAACAATGTCCCGGTAGCTTTCCGATGATGATTCGATTACTTGTTTTCAAAATCCGGGCTGCCCAGCCAGGAATCCTGCGTTAGGAAATTTGCTCAGTATTCTATTGTGCTAAAATGGTAATTGGAAAGGGTATGGAATGAACTTTTTAGCGATTTTTCGATATTGCTGCCACCGCTTTACATTTGCCCTGCTGCATCCGGACGGTTAGCTCAGTTGGTTAGAGTACTTCGTTGACATCGAAGGGGTCGTAGGTTCGAATCCTATACCGTCCACACATAGGCAACGCTGGTAAGGTTCACCGGTATGCAGCACGGAATGCGGTACATTTTTAATAGCATTCTTATATTAGACCTGCTTGATATTGACGACATTCAATAGCCCTGGGTTACTACCCGGGGCTTTGTTATAATTGGAACATGGTAACAATATATAACCGTTTGTTCTATCTGTTACGATATTGTGAAAAGACAACCCGGTATAAAATCAGTGTTTATATACTGTAATGATGAGTCATCCTGATTTCAATTCAAATTACTATTTATTGCAAAATGATTTGGCTAAAAGAATTGTGAAATTCCTGCTGTTTTGCAGCAAAGAAAGTTAAATGATATTTGATTTGTATACCTCCTGTTTACTTTCGCTTGTTATAGTTACAAGATAGGTCTTCTGATCTATTTATTGTCGCTAAAAATCTAATACTATGAAACCTATTATCCAATGCTGGGTCGTTATGGCTATGAGCCTATTTTTAACTCATGATGGTTTTGCACAGGCATTTAACCTGTCGGGCACCTGGACAGGCTACCTTACGCAAGCCAATGCTCCCTATTATTTTAAAATGACTTTACAATTAAACCAGATTGACAAATTCATTAGCGGCACTTCAAAATTTGAGACAGCGGATGGTAGCGGAACATATGCGCTTTACCAGGTTAAAGGGAGGGTATTTTCGGACCGCTTTATATGGCAGGACGAAGTTCTTATAAACCAATATTCAGCAAATCCAAGATGGGTATGGGCTAAAAAATACGTTCAGAACACTGTTTCCAAAGTAGGTGATAGTTTGATACTGGAATGTTTCTATTGGAGTAATCCGGACGGATATGTTTATAATCAATCAGAACTTCAACAAAATGCTTCTCTTCAATTTTATATTAAAAGTATAAGAGCATCAAAACTATATGCAGAAGAACCTTCACCGTCTTTTCAGGATGTACCGATTCTTCCTCCACCGGCAGTTGTTACGCCGCAACAAAAGCCGGCACCTGTTTCCCAACCTGCATCCAATCCTTTCGTAGAAAGAAAAATTAAGGTTTTTCAAACATTCGAAGTTGCTTCAGATTCGCTTGAATTAAATTTTTATGATAACGGGGAGATAGATGGCGATTCTATAACGGTTTTCTATAATAATGAGCTACGAATGGAAAAGAAAAGAGTTTCTAACGAAGCCCTTGTACTGAAGGTGGCCGTAGAAAGTAATAAAGATAACCTGTTGGTTATACATGCACTAAATGTAGGTTTAATACCTCCTAATACCGCCACGCTGTTATTCCGGGACAATGGTATCAGGAAGATAATAAACATTTCTTCAAACAAAACTTTAAGTGGAGCTATCATTTTTCGTAGAAAACGATGAGGATTTGTACAACGTTTAGCAGCCTTTACTTTTTAGGTCTTAACTGCCTTGCTGCATCTTACCTGCAACAAAGTATTTATAAAATATAAAACGATGTCGTCTACACTTTCACTGAAGCGACTTTCTGTTGGAAATGCTGAAAAGTGTTGTATTTGCAGAATGAAATTTCTGATTTTTACGGCTATTTTAGTTGCATTGATGGCCTGCAAAAGATGAAAAGCAAACCTAAAGGTGCGTGTCTCACGAACCGGAAACTTTTGTAAACCAATGTCTCAACTAAATGCAGATGGCGAAAACTTTGCAAGAGGGTAATAAGCTGACCAGCATTTCGATGGCAACAGGTGTTATTTTAATTTTACTGGTTTGCCTGACTTTTTTATTTGGAAGTTGTAAGCCTTCGGTAAAAACGAACAATCATTTCCGTATTGAAGATCGTGGATCCTACATAGTTGCTGCTATCTGTGCGGAAGGAATTGTCGTTGGTGCAGATTCCCGGGCAGCTTTTCATGATGGCAATAACCAGATTTCTGCGTACACAGAAGGAGCCTTAAAAATATTTGAAAACAATTCCGTGTTTCTTGCAATGGCCGGAGGTTATACTTTTGATCAGTATAGATTTCCCGGCCTGTTCAAATCGTTTCAATCAACGTCTCCGGGTACGGTGCCTGTCAGTAAATTTCATGATATTTTCTTTTCATTTGCCAAGGTAAAACTAACAAGTGCAGCGTATGAAAACCTTCAAAGAAACCAGTTTCTAATTTGCGGATACGAAAACAACGTGCCTACAGTTTTATACTATTCCGATGACTTAACCAGTAAAATTACACTTCCGAGTTACATCACCAATCAAGAAGGTTTCCCGGTGAATGGAAAGTTTAAAAATGCACTGAAAACAGCAGGGCTAACGGTAGCAGCTAACACTGTAGAATTAATGATAAAAAACATGGCAGAAAATACAAACCAAACTTCCATTTCACATATTGGAGGGCCGCCATCCATCGTTACCATTACCCCATTCAAAAATACATGGATTAAGAAGCAAACTAAATTTGCTGTATGATAATATTAAAGATTTTGCTACTGATTATAAAAAGGGAAAAGTCAAAATTATTTATCGTTCGAAAAATGATTCTATTTCCTTAAGGGATGGGGTTACCAGTTCTGGCTATTGATGTAATCCTTACGTAGCAGTTAGTGTCTTACTAACCGGAACTCTTTTTTATACCCTTAAAAAACACAACTGGATATTGATTCTCTACACTTGTTGCGTATTCCAAGTATCTGAATAGCCAAACATAAGCCATTCATAATTATACTCAGCGTTGTTGAATATTATAGGCCTTACATGAGCATGGCTATTTCCATCTTTCATTCTGTTTTTCGTTTCAGTACGTAAGACACACACTGGTGCATCAAAGTGATTATACTTAAGAAGGGATAAAACTGTGAATAGGTAAAATAAAAAAAGAGGGGCAGTTTTGTAATGACTAAAAAACAGAACAATGCCCACTCTTCTACTCAACCTCAGCGAGGCTGAAATTGAGCAACTAAGATATGAACGATATGCGTATCCAGACCCGATGGTACAAAAAAGGATATTTGCAGTTTATCTGAAAGCGACAATGAATTGGAGTAATAAGGTGATCGGTGAGGTAGTTGGCCTTCATTATAATAGTGTTGGACAGTGGATCAATGTTTATAAAGAGCAAGGGCTGCAAGGCTTGCTAGTCAATGGGTATGGTGGCAGAAAAAGTGAGATGGATACCCACGCCGTCAGCGTTTTACAATCCTTTCAAAGCCAGCCGCCCTTATCGGCTGCTGAGGCGGCAGAACGCATCCGGGAGATGAGTGGATTAGAGCGCAGTCCACAGCAGGTGCGGGTTTTCATGAAGCGACATGGATTGAAGTTCATTAAGTGCGGCCATATGCCATCCAAGGCCGACGATGATGCACAGCACCAATGGGTGGAAACAACACTTACACCTGTGATTGAAGCGGCTCAAAAAGGAGAAGTACATTTGTTTTTCAGTGATGCTGCTCACTTTGTGCTAACACCCTTTATTTGTCGTTTGTGGTGTATGTTCCGGGTTTTTATCAAAGCTTCGGCAGGCAGAAACCGTATAAATGTGCTGGGCGCAGTCAACGCCATCAATAAGGAAGTCATTACCCTGATTAATACCACTTATATCACTGCTGATACGCTGATTGCATTTTTAAAGATGTTGAAAGAGAAATTTGCGGACAAGCCCATCGCCATTGTGTTGGACAATGCACGCTACCAACATTGCTTTGTCGTAAAAACAGTTGCTCAATCGCTGGGCATTGATTTACTGTTTCTACCACCTTACTCACCCAATCTCAATATCATTGAAAGGCTATGGAAGTTCACAAAAAAGAAAATACTATATGCCAAATATTACCAAAACCCCGCAGCCTTTCACACAGCTATTGAAACTTTTTTCAAAAATATCAATGAAAATTGTAAAGCACAACTCAACAACTTACTCTCTTTAAAATTCCAATTCTTTGATCAAACTGATTCACTGATTTATCCCTTGTAAAGTATAATAACTAAGCTCAATGATGCTTATGTAATTTTTTATGTCCAATTCGATTTCTCAAAGTAATCTATGTATATTTCATTTATATCTTCATTTTCGGAATCTTTACAATGTAATTCAATAAACGATCTTAGCTTTTTTAAAAAGCCTAAAGACAATAACAATTGTGCTATGTTCCTTAAAACATAATCTAATTCATTTATAATATTATGTATACTCAAACAATTCTCTATTGCAAAATCAATATTTTTTTCAACGAATTCTTTGTTCATACCTATAATAATATTTCTTGCGAATCCTAAATATCCAGCATTACCACTTGCACTAATATAAACTAACTTTTGGAAACAAAATTCTTTAATGTATTCTTCTTCATCTGTCATTAAGTGTAATGCGTACACTTTTTGCATAGGATCATTTAATGCAATGGAAAAATCAATTTTTTTTATGTTTATGTTTATTTTATGATAAGCACTTTGTTTAGTGAATAAATTTTTTAAAGATTCTAATAGCTCATTCCATTCTTTTGCTTGATTTTCCATAGTCACTGACTTTTATTGCTTCCCTCCATATGTTTTTTCAATCTCATTAAATTTTTCAGTAAATTCTGAATGACTCATTTCTCTTGTATTGTATATAGTATGATGTCCTGGACTATTTGGTCCACCAACATCTCTCCCATCCGCTTTTATAGCCATGCCTTCTGGCAATGGAGTACCTTCTTTTATTGTATGATAATGCCCTGATAAAGTTGTTTGTTCAGGCTTTGCAAATGTGGAAGCACCTTTTGGCCATTCACTTGATGCTTGAGATTTTATTATTCCATTTTCGTCCATAACCCCTTCAAAATCACTAACCCTTGGATTTCTAGGTTTCTCCTTATTTCCAAATGCAATAAGATCCTTTTTTGAACATTCACTTAATCCAAATGGATCCACCCACTTATTTGTATCCCTCACATACTTATATAACTCTTTACCCCCTGCTAACCGAATAGGATCCTGGCTTATGTACATACCTTCTTCCGGTGCATAATACCTAAACCGGTTGTAGTACAAGCCCGTCTCCATATCCTCATACTGTCCCTGGTAGCGGAACGGGCAATCGCTCCTGCTGCCTTTCAAAGTTACAGTTCTGCCATATATATCCAATGTACCTTCCCACACTTTTGCGCCCTGTTCATCATACAGTTCCTGCGGGGTACCTAAGTAATCACAAACAATACTTTGTGTTTGCCCATTACTAATCTTCACTGTCGGCCTAAAGCTGTCTGCATCAAATACCCAGGTGGTGAGTTGGTCGATTGGCTCTGGTTTGTCATAGCTGATGCCGCCATATTCATCTACCACCGGTTTGGGTCTTTGCTGTTCGGGGTACTGCCACTGATGCAGCGGTACGTTGCCATCCCATACCCAGCGGGTAACGGCCCCCTTCCGGCTTCCCCCAATAGGTGAAGAGAAGCACTTCTCTGTTCTTCTGCCTAAGGCATCATACTTAAATGTTACTTCCCTGCCATCGGGCCGCACTACTTTTTGCAGCATACCGTTGGCATACCACCCATACTGCCATTTCTTACCGGTTTGCTTGTCCCAATTACTCGTTAGATTTCCTTCTTCATCATATTTGTACAGGTACTTTTTGCTTTCCAGCAGCTTTCCGCCCGGGCCATACCTGCGGTCACTCTTATCGCTGGTTTCGTACAGGTTACCGGTAGCATCGGCCTGCCGGTGCAGGATGCTGTTATCGGCATACTGTGCCCACACCAGGTTGCCAACCGCATCATGCTTAAAACGGGTACCGCTTTTTTGCAGCGTTTCAAATACATGTGTCAGCCGGTCATTGCTATCCCAGGTGTATTTCTTCCAGCTTTGTACCACGCCGTTACTACTTAACTTTTGTTCGGCTGGCCGGCCGGCATGGTCGTAGCTCCGTTCGCTTTTCAGATTGCCCGGCATTAGCTTTTCTACTTCCTGGCCGGCCTTATTATATTTGATCTGGCAGTTCCACAACAGTTCGTTCACGGCTGCCTGCATGTTGGTAACCTGTCCCAACTCATTGCGCTGCATTTGTATATCGGCACCCAATGAGGAGTGGATGCCGGTACGGTTGCCGTATTTATCATAGCTGCTATTGATGCTATAGTCATCCTGCCATTCAGTGGTGATGGCACCCAGTTTATTGCGCACCAGCTTTACCTGGCTGGCTTCATTGGTGGCTTCCGTCAGATTGCCATTCTTATCATAGCGAAATAGTTCCCAACTGCCATCGTGGTATTCTGCCCGGATGATCCTGCCGTTGCTATCGTATTCGTACCGGGTGTAGCGGTTGCCGGGCCGCTCTGTTTTAATGACCTTACCGGCAGCATCTCTTTGGTAAGTGCGCTGTAGGTCATCAAAGCCGCTCTCGCTAATGATCTCGCCTCTTTTGTTGTAGCCAAAGCGGTAGTGATTGCCGCCTTCATTCACAATGGTACGCAGCCGTTCTTCGGTATCGTATATAAAGCTGACCTCATTGCTGGCCTGCTTTCTTTTTTTAATGCTGCCCAGTGCCGTGTATTCAAATTGTATCTGGCTGTGCTTATCGGTGGCTGCTGTTACTTCTTCATACGCATTGTACTCGAGTTCTATTTTATTGCCATCCGGCAGGTACATATTACGTACCCTGCCCAGTGCATCATAGTGAAACTGCCGCAACTGTCCTTCGGCATTTACCGCTTGTATGCAGCGGCCCAGTGCATCGTACTTCCAACCGGCTGTTACATTGCCTGGTAGTATTGCCTGTATCAGGTTGCTGTCATCATCGTAGGAAAAGCTGGTTTGATGCACACCGTTTTCTATTACGGCTGTTAACTGCTCTTCTTCATTGTACTCGTAAGAGAGGGTTTGCCCGTTGGGATAATTGATGAAGCGCAGGCGCCGGGCATCATCATAGCCATAGGTTTCGCTGTTGCCATCGGGATAGATGATGAGTACAGGCTGGTGGTAATCATTATATTGGTACTTGATAGTGGCGCCATCCGGCAATATCTTTTCTGTTAGCCTTGCCTGATCATCATACAAATAACCGGTAATATTTCCCTGTTCATCTATCTGCCGATACAGGTCAAGATCTTCCGTGTATTCCGTATACCGGTTATTACCATAGTGATCTGTTTCCTGAACAATTAAGTTGTTTTCATCATACCAGTAAGTAGTCTGTTCCGATAAGCTGTTGGTAATAATGGTGTATCCATTATAAAATTCGATAAAGTATTCCAGCAGCCCTTCTTTGCCCCAGGTGTGGATGCACCTTTGCTGACTATCGTATTCCCAATAAAAGCTTGCTCCATTCCTGTCTGTCTTTTGTACCATCAGATGGTTTTCAAATACCAGTTGGGTAGCCTGACCTAACGCATCAGCAACGGTAACCATATCGCCTGTCTCGTTATAGGCATAACTTACCAGTATTTGTTTTGCATCCCGGTGTTCTATTTCAACCTGTGTAATAGATCCCTGCTGGTTGGTATGCAACCGGATTTTCCTGCCGGCACTATCGGTGATGCCAAACAACTTATTTCGCTGGTAGTGTAGTTGAATACGATGACCGCTATAGTTTTCGATGAACGAAAGGTGGAAGGTGCTGACATCGGTTTGCTGGTTAAAATGGTAGTACAACGATGCCCTGAAATCGTCCAGTATAAAATGACCGTTTTGTTTTCGCCGTAACTGCATTTTTTCTTCCGGATGGTAAAATTCCTCACCAGGTTGCAAATAGGGAAAAGTGGCTTCGCGGCCATCGGCCAGCAGCATCGTCAGATATGAGTCTTTAGGATACAGGGTTACATACCGGTCATAGCATAAATGGGTGCCGTGCCCGAGTATGCCGGTCAGGTCAGAATCGCTGTCCCATACCCGTTGCCATTGCAAAGGAATAGGACCGGGCAATTCAAAGTCAGTGTATTCGTAGGTAACCCGGCCACTTACTACATCCACCGGGTCGCCACAGTCTTTACCTTTGGATGCCTTGGCGGATGCTTTGGATGATAAGGATGATTTACCTTTTAGCTTTTTCAATAATTTGCTTCCTAATTTACCTGCAATCTTCAGGAAACAGCCAAATACATAAGCTTTTAATAACGCCAACAGGCTAAAGTTCGGCACCAATGGCCCGCCTACCATTACCGGCGGGCCCCATTGCAGTGGTATGCAAAAGGAAGTAGGCAGGTACAAGGAGGGAATAGGAATAAACTTATGGCCTGGCTTGACTGTAAGCGGAAGGCCGATGTCGTTGCAGGTCATGAGCATGTAGCCGGCTCCGCTCATGGGTGCCCCGTCAACAATTACCCGTTTGCTGCCAAAAAAGTTCTGACTGTCGTGGCCAATCATTGGCATCAAGGTAAAGCCAAGGCCAAAAGGAATATGGGTAAAAGTGATGATCATGCCCATGGTAGTACAGTTGCCACGGGGTACACCATTGACCATTACGGTAGCGCCAATAAAAGGAATGTAATCAAACGGATCTATCACCAGCCCGATGTAAGGGTGCGGTAATGGCACAAAAGGGATAGGTGTATTCACAAAGTGAATGTCTATCCCAATGACTGGTTTTAAATGGGTGTTGGCTACATACATATTTGCTGCTTTTCGCCGCCTACATTACAATTTCATATACTTGACTGGTGCCATATATTCCTGTACTATTCTTCCGTTAACACGGCATGTTCTGCCTGCCTTCGTTTTTTCTTTGTATAATTCTCTTTCATTTCTGCTACGGTATCCATCCAGTCACTGCCAAATGCAGCGATCATCTTTTGTTCCACTACTTCTTTCAAACGACTATCGTCTTTTATATTTTCCTGTACAAAAGCATATGCTATAAAAGGGTATTCGGAAGATTGGATTTCTTCTTTCTGTAATTGACCGGTTAGCTGCACAGCGGCCAGTAATGCGTTGTTTTTTTCTGTGTGCCTGTTTTTATAATCAGCAAAAACAAAGGCTTTATAATAGGAGGAGACAGCCTGTGCATATAAGCCTGATTGCACAGCTTCATCTCCCATTTTCATAAACCAATACAGCGCTTCCTGGTATTCTTTTTTTAACTGGCAGTGTGCCCCCTTATACGCATAATATTGTAGCAGCAATGATTTCATAGCCTCGTTACCGGCAGTTATTTCTCTATGGCATAACTGCAACCCTTCATCCAGCAACCCATTTATTTTTTCATGCTTTTTAAAATTAAATAGCATACCTGCATAAGTGATGTAAGCCGTACCCAATAAATTTTTATCCCCGTTCTTTTTAGCAGCTTCTATTGCTTTCTGCCCCCATTCATGCAGGCGTTCAACATCTCTTTTACCGGCAGCATCTCCCATCTCAAACATACATTTTCTAAAATACGCATGCGGATCAGTAGCAGCACCGGCTGTGGAGATTTCCTGTACGGCTTGCTGCATCCGCAGGTCGTGGTATAGGCTACAACTTTCATTTCTGTATGCTTCAAAGGTTTTGCCCCAGTAATTTTGCCGGGTATGGTCCAGCAATAGCAATTGCAACTTTTGTGACGATTGCTGTTGCATCCAGTTATTGATCCATATATTAAATCCTGCAGGTGATTCCATTTCTTTCGGCAAGAGTGCCAGTACCATATCGGTTTGCGGAACGCCTAACCAGGTGCGGTAGGACTGTAGCATTTGCGGCAATAAAACATTACATGCATCGAAATAATTATTATTGATTGCCTCCCTGTATATGGCTACATCCCAGGCCCCCTGCACACCTGCTGCATGAAGCATGTTGCGCTGCTGTTCATTACCATCCCACTCCGTAAGCCAGTTTTGCATAATGGCATAGCTGTAATTGGTTGAAGATTGAAATGGTGTGTAAAAAAACAGGAACAGGTTATCTAGAAAACCATGTTGGGATGCTTCCCATCTGCAAAAACCTTCGTACATGCGGCTTTCCTCTGGTTGCAGCATCCAGCGGGTGAGGCGGTGATGCGACTTTACCTGCTGTTGCCACAACTTTGCCATCTCTTCCAGCCTTTGCATTACTGGGTTATGTGTATGTATCATGAAAAGCAATAATTATATCTAAAAAAATTTACAGCCCGCTCATACATTTACGAATTCAAATTGACGACACCTCCGCGTACATTGGTCGCCGCAGAACCATTTATTTCCACATTGGTTGAATTAACCGCCACTTTGCTGCTACCGGTAATATCAACTTCTGTGTGACCAGTTGCTACTACTTTGTTTTTCGATTCAAGATTAATCAGTGTATCTGATTCTACAGACACTTTATTTTTACCGAAAAGCGTTGCTGTTTCAGAAAGCTGGCCATCGTATACTTTAGATTTCATATAAATTTTATCATCAGCCAGCATGGTAATCTTTTTTGTCTTGAATTTGATCTCTTCTACTGCATCAATCAAAACGGTTTTATTCGACTTCATCGTAATGTTTCCGGCACCGTCAATCTTTATACTGTTACCATCTTTATCTTCCACAAACACACTACCATCCTTGTCATTCATGATTATTTTATTACCACTCCTTGTCTGTAAAGCTTTTACATCGTTGCCAGCATTACTGTACGTGTTGCTGGCCTTGCCGTGATACACCGTGCCGATCACATACGGCTTTATCGCACTGTCCCCCTCAAAGCCTACGATCACCTCCTCCCCTATCTCCGGTATAAAAAACATCCCCTTGCCTCCACCGCCATGCGGGCTCGTTACCCGTATCCACGGCGTCTTCTCCACCCCGTTCATCCAGTGGAACTTTACCCGTATCCGGCCTAAGCCTTTGGGGTCATGGTTGTCCGTTACCAGCGCACTCTGCGTTTCACTGTTGGGTTCGGTGATGCCGTTTACAGGCGGTACCTTGATGCTGGCAGGTACGGCTACAAAGTCGTTGTTGTAGTTGCCCTGCCCATCGCAGAAATGATTGACCGCTATCACCGTGTAATCTCCGTAGCTTTCTTCCGCAAGGCTGAACACATTCTGGCCCTGCACACTTACCCCTCCGCCTACCTTTACACCGGGGTGGCCGCTGCTGCCGTTGAAGCGTACCCCGTTGCTGCTTTGCATGGCCGCACGCATATTCACCACATCATCCAACTGCTTTTTGTTGGTGACAAAGTTGTTGTTCCACAGTTTGGGCTGCGTACCGTAGACGGTGTTGCTGGCCTGCAGGGCATGCTTGCCTAACTCATTCAGCCCGGCCTTGCCTTCTATGTTGCTGGGTTCACTTTTGTACACATCGTGGTTGAGGTAATCATACGCCATGCTCTGGCTCCTTGCCGGTCGCACTTCCAAAGCCATGTTGAAACGGCTGAGGTTGCTGCCGAAGGTGAGGGGTACGGGCTGTGCAGCGGCGGGTGGCCCTGCGATGAGGGATTGTCCATCGTAGCAGAGCCATTCTCCGTAGGTGGCACACAGCCGGCTGAGGAACTGCCAGGCCGTTTCTTTGTACTGTACGGTGTAGGCAAGGGTTTCCGGGTAGGTGGTGCTTACTTTTGGGTTGAGCAGATTTTGTGGGAAATGTTTGAGCACATCCTGTGCGATGTTCTTGACGGCTTTCTTTTCCCAGCTTTTGCAGTGGGGTCCATTATCCAGGATGATGGTGGGGCTGTAGCCGGTAAGGATGACGTCGCCGGAGTGGCCGCTGAAGCGGGCTGTTTCTACCTGTGTAACGATACCGCTGAACTTGAGGATGCCCTCTGTGCCAACCGAGTTGATTTGGGCAGTGAGATTGGCACCCATCAGGTTTTTGGATTGGTTGAAGAGATTGCCGGTGGTGCCGTCGATGGATTCGGCGGGGCAAACAAGGCGGAAGGTATGGTGAGCGAAGATACCCTGGGAGAGCTGAAAGGAGGAGTACTGCATCACCGCATTGCCGCCGATGGTGATTTGAGTGCCGGCTAATTGTGCCATAAATAATAGGATTGTTTATGGAAGCTGAAATCAGAAGAGAGCGCAAAACAAAAAAATAATAGTTAGCAGTTTCCGGCCACCCGCAATCGAACTTCCGACATCAAAGCCTGGATAGCATTTATAATTAATACTTTCTATGTACTTTATTGTTCAGTATCTCTCTTCTAATTGCAATTCTTATTCCTTTTCTTCCCAGGATAAAATATTATGTTTCGTTTCCTGCTTTTTATTTTTATTTCTTGCTTTCTTCAAATGATGCTGCACACTTGCAGCTTTTATTTAGCTTCTGTTTTTCTTTTCGGCATAATTTCAGGGCTTATATGTTATCCCTCATATGCAGCCATAAATATAAACCATACAAAATGGTAAAACCAAATTTTCTGTAAAAATTTTATTTATGCAAAGGCATCTTTGGAGAAAAAATTTAAGAGTACTACGAAAAAAATTTAGTAAAACACAATCTAATATTGCTTCGGCTTTAGCTACCACTCAACAGGTTATTGGCAATTGGGAAAGTAAAACAAACCCAATAGGCACACCGGATTTAGGCCAACTCCTTATAATAACCAACTTATTTGGTGTTTCATTTGAGGATTTTATGAATAAAGATTTTGAAAATGCAGAGGATAGCTCTTTTATCGAGGAGGTAATTGCGGGTAAAACTGTTGGGAGTACGGCAAAAAACTACACTGAGAATGATATATTGACGATTGCCAACGACGCACCGGTTTCTTATGCACCAAATGTGCTGGATGTAGAAGGCAAAGCAACGGCGGAGATACTGCAAGTACTACAAAAAGCAGATAAGCTGCGAAATGTTCCAAATCTGTACCTCCCTAACCTGGGACCAGGCCAGCATATACGCATACAGATTACAGGGGATTCCATGCACCCCCGGATAAAAGATAAGGATATCGTTATCGCTACACGGGTGCCGGAAGGCCCTGCAGGCCTTCGTGAGGGTCATATTTACGTAGCACTCGACAAAGACGATGGTATTATTTGCAGGCGCATTTATCGGGCCGGTGACGATCAGTTCCAAATGGTCTCCGATAACAATGATTACAAACCCTATAACCGGCACGTACAACGCATTGAAATGCTGTTTAAAGTACAGCAGGTGCATAGCAGTGATTTACATAAATACCGACAGGAAAGCAGTCGTGAAATTGAAAAACTATGGAAGGCTATTGAGGAAATCAGGCAGGGGAAGACCCGGTGAAAGGATTAAAACCGAACTGAACATTTTCGCAACCTATTTCAATGTAGCATTATATAAACTAATATTACTTTAAAAACTGCTGCCTGTTTCAAAAATACTTGGAAACTATTGCACACCAATCATCACCCTTTAAACGATCACTATTCAATAAGGGTTACTGAAAAAGCGGAAGTGTTTGTTCAGCAGGTACTATTTACCTCTCAAAAGCAATTACCCGCTACAAGGCTCTATAAAAATCAGGCGGCGGATTCAGGGTAAGATTCTGCTGCTGGTGCCAATACGGGTAAATAGTTGGTTGTTCACTGGCTTCATCAAGCTTTATCACTTGTTCCTTGGTGAGGTTCCAGCCGGTAGCAGCCAGGTTTTGCCGAAGCTGTTCCTCGTTGCGGGCACCAATAACAATGCTGGATACAGTGGGCCGCTGCAGCAGCCAGTTCAGCGCTACCTGTGCCACCGTTTTGCCGGTTTCAGCAGCCAGTTCGTCCAGCACATCTACCACCTTGTATAGTACTTCTTCATTGGTTACCGCATCAGGTACCGGGCTACCTCCCTGTGCTGCCCGGCTATTAGTTGGCAACGGCTGGTTGCGCCGGTATTTGCCACCTAATTTACCGCCTGCAAGCGGGCTCCAGATAATGGCTCCCACCTGTTGGTCTAACCCTAACGGCATTAGCTCCCACTCGTATTCCCGGTTGGCCAGGGAATAATATACCTGGTGGGCCACGTAGCGGTTCCAGCCATAGTTGTGGGAAACAGCCAATGATTTCATGAGGTGCCAGCCCGAAAAATTGGAACAGGCAATGTAGCGTACTTTGCCGCTTTGCACCAGGTCGTCCAGGGTACGCAGGGTTTCTTCCACCGGGGTATTGCCGTCGAAACCATGCATGTGGTAAATATCAATATAATCTGTACCGAGCCGCTTCAGGCTGCCTTCAATCTGCTTCAATAAATGGAAGCGGGAAGAACCCTGGTTATTCGGCGCTTCACCGAAAGTGAAGGTAGCTTTGGTACTGATCAACACTTTATCCCGCCTGCCCGCTATGGCTTTGCCCAACATTTCCTCAGCCATACCATCGGAATAAATATCTGCCGTATCAAACAAATTAACGCCTGCTTCCAGGCAAATATCTACCAGCCGGGTGGCTTCCTCCGCCTGCGTGCTACCCCATTTCTCAAAAAAAGAACCACTGCCGCCAAACGTAGCAGTACCAAAGCTGAGCACCGGTACATAAAGGCCGGAAGCGCCTAATTGTCTGTATTCCATAGGTTTGAAGTTTTTTCGCCACATAGGAAAGCTGTCAAAATACCTTGTACAAATGAAACAACATTTTGCCCGGCCTTGTTGCCCCTAACCCCCAAAGGGGAATTCGTTTTTACCTTTAAAATGAACAGTAAGAACGGGAAGTTTGAACTTCCTATGAAGTACGATGGTGTCCTAAAGCCCCCTTCAGGGCAATGTCATTAATTTAAGCCCCATCGGGGCTTTCTGTTTGTAGAGAACAAAGAGGCAAAGGGAATCATTGCCACGTAGTGGCTACCCCTCTTCTCTGATCAGGTAGCCACTACGTGGCATGCACCAACATCAAGGATGTCTATCTTCTACAAACAGGTTGCACCTACGGCGCATAACTGATACATCAATCCTTATCTTAATCACATTGCCATAAAGGGGGTTTGGGCGCAACCAGGCCCGTATAAAGAAATGTACAAGTTATTTTGACTCTTTCACATAGACACATAAGATTCACATAGGTTCACATAAGAAATGTAGAAGAGAGGCTATTAATTATTTTAGAAAGCAAAATCGGCAAAGCATCAAAGACTTCCAGCTTCAATTACTTTGCCTACCCTTTTTTTGAAACCGGTGGCTGCTACCACCAACGCCAACACACTCCAAAGCAGCAACTGCCCCGTAACCAACGCCCAACCGCCAGCCTGCCAGCAGATAATACCAATGGATGTGCCAATAGATCCACCAATAAAATAACAGGTCATATATACGGTATTGATGCGGCTGTTGGCACTGGCATCCAGCGAATAAATGGTAGCAATATTGGTAACCTGCGTGGCCTGTACGCCCACGTCCAGCAACAGTACAGCCGCTATAAATGCCGGCACACTAAAGGGGAATACTTTGATAAGCACAATGCTGGCAATAATTAATGCAGTGGTTAGTATTTGCGAACGTACCGGGTTGCCCTTATCTGCCAGTTTCCCAAAATAAGGCGCTACCAATGCGCCGCCAATTGCCAGCAGGCCAAATAGCCCGATGGTATCTGTGCGATAATGAAAGGGCGGACCGCTGAAATGAAAAGTAAGGGTGGTCCAGAAGGAGCAAAAAGCGCCGAATACCAGTGCCCCTAACAGTGCGGTGCGTCGCAACACAGCAAAGCGCCGGAACTGGCTGATGGTAGATGTAAGCAGTTGCACATAATTGCCGTCAAAGTTGGAGCGTACATCGGGTAAAGCTAATTGCAAAAGGAGCGCTACCACCCCTACCATGCCGGCTGAAATGCCATACACATACCGCCAACTTAACCATTCGGCAATGTAGCCGCTAAATACCCTTGCCGCCAGTATACCCACCAGCAACCCGGTAAAAACAATTCCTACTGTACGGCCCCGGTTCACCGTATCCATGCTGGCAGCCATAGGCAATATTACCTGGGTGGCTACGCTGAACAGACCAATCAGCAGGCTAATGCCATACACGCCGTACAGGCTATTGGTAAAACTGATTCCCAGCAACGTAATGATCAGTAACACCTGTAAACAAAGGATCAGTTTTTTACGGTTCAGCTTATCGCCAAGAGGCGTAATAAAGAACAAACCCAGTCCATAACCGGCCTGCGATAGTACCGCTACCAGCCCTGCCTGGCTTTCTGTAGCGTGCAGGCTGCGGGCAATGTCGTTCAGGATGGGCTGGTTGTAATAAATATTTGCTACGCATACACCTGCTGCTACCGCCATGATGCCCGTTTGGGTTTTCGTAATACCTGTATTGTTCATAGCTGCAAATATGGAGTATTGGCTTTGCAGGCATACACCAGGCCACAATTCAAACAGGCAACAGACAATTGGCAATAAGCAAATCAGGTTTGAACATCTGAAATGAAGTCCACACCCAAGGCAATCTGGTATAAAAGCAAAAGCCCCGGGCAATTGAATTTTCTATTTTTTCAATTGTGCGGGGCTTTTGGTAGCTGCTGATGGTAGCTAAGCCATCTTCCTTGCGCCGGACTCCGTCCGGTGTATTGCTGTTACTTACCTGTAAACAGCAGCGAAGCGGCGAAAAATGTTGAACTTCACTTGTGATAGGTAGCTTAAAACAGGGCAAAATTAAGTAACAGGCCGGCACCGGACGGAGTCCAGTGCCAGAATGTGTAAAAGCAAAAGCCCCAGCAATTGAATTTCATTTCTTTTCAATTGCCGGGGCTTTCAGTATCGGATGTTTGCAGTTAAGCCAGCTTCATGACCCCCAGCTTTTCACCCGCCCATTCCGGGAACAAAACTTTATCATTTTTCAATAACAGGTGTTTATCGGCTACTGCACTAAATACACTCCTGAAATCGGTAGTTACTGCCAGATCACGGCCATCCTCTAAATTTTCAAGGGCAAGGGTTTGTATTTTGTTGTGTACGATGCCGCCATTGATGTCATTACCCAAAATAAACATGCAACTGCCGCGGCCATGGTCGGTACCGCCGGTGCCGTTTTGCCGCACGGTACGGCCAAACTCCGTCATGGTCATTACAGTCACATCATCCTGATAGACATCAATGTCGGTCCAAAAAGCAGTGATGCTTTTGCTCAGATCGTCCACATTTCGGGCAAATACGCCATTGGCAGATCCCTGGTTAAAGTGGGTATCCCAACCGCCACATTCCGTAAAGGCAACTTCTAATCCCACATCCATTTTTATCAGTTGTGCTACCTGCTTCAGGGCATTGCCCAACTGGCTGGCCGGGTACGCCGCATTGTTAGCCGGTTTATAATTTTTCGAATCTGTTTTCTGTAACATTTTCACAGCATCAAAGCTTTCCTTGCCAGCTTTGTTCAGCAGGGAATTAGAGGTTTGATCGTATAGTTCTTCAAAGCTTTTGGCAGCCATGTTAGCGGCCAGCGGATTGCCCCGCATCTGAATGGCAAAATCCTGCAGGTTGCTGATGGCCATCGCCGGGTTATCGCCGTAAAAACTTTTGGGTAAGGAAGAAGTAAGACTTACTGCCTGGAAGGGTGTAGCCGCTTCGTGACCCAACAAACCTACGGCCCGGTTGAGCCAGCCGGTGGCAGTGCCCTTATTGAACGGGGTACCGCTTTCCATATAATCCTGTGCATCAAAGTGGCTGCGGGTAGCATTGGGACTGCCTACACCGTGCACAATGGCCAGCCTTTTATCTTTAAAAAGCGGCTCAAACGCTGCCATGGACGGATGCAGGCCAAAGCGGCCATCTAAGTCAATCAGTGGATTGGCATTGCCCCCTTTTGCGGCATCAATAAACAACGTTGGCCTTGCTGTTCTCAGGTATTCGTCGGCGAATGGCGTTACGGCCATCAGCCCGTCCATTGCACCCCGCTGAAAGATGCAGACCATTATCTTTTTCTTTTTGTAAGGACCGGTCTTTTTTTCGTCGCCGGCGGCCCGTGCAATAAATGTAGGAACACCGCCTACGCCAATACCGAGCAGCGCTAATGCGCCACCTTTTAAAAATGCTCTGCGATTTGCCATAGCCTCACCTCCTGTCCTCCTCTCCAAAGGAGAGGCGGTACCCCTGTACAACAGTGTTTCTAATGTTGTACAGCGGATGTTTTAATGTTGGTTATAAAAATTAATTCTGATTGTGTGAAAGTGTGTGTTTACTTTATGATTGGATCTGAAATGATGCTATGAAAATATACCGTACAAGAGTGCGACGCCTATGCCGATGTCTGGTGAAAAACTACTGCTGGTTTCATAAAAAGAAAACGCCTGAACCGGGCTACCCGTAATGATTTGTGAGGAATGTAAGATCGGTATCCTGTATTTCTACGTTGCGGAATGAAAGGACGGCATCGCCCAAGATTTCATGAATGATATGGTTCGTGAAAAGCGATGCCGACCTCATTATTTTCGTTGAAATTCCGGTGAGCCAATGATGATGCCGACTACTTGTGTGAGCATGTTGTTCTGGCCTTTTAGCATTGGCAGGCTTTCAGAAGTGTTCTTTTTTGAGGGCCTTTCTTTTAGCGTCTTCCGGTTCATTTGTTTATCATCTCCATCTGCCATGGTCATAGTGGCATCATTCCCATTATCGTTTGCACTCATCATGTTGTTGTCAGGGGTGCTTGCTGTTTTGCCGGCGGCTGCATCTACTTTATTATTTAATTCAGGATCGTTCAGCAGCGGCGTAAGCTGTTTAACGGTTTGGGTAAGGTCTCTTTCGGGCATCAGTATTTTGCCAAATTGCATCAGGGCACTGTCGGCACTTTCCGGCTCATGGTTGTGGTTGAGTGCTAACAAATCGATGTGTATACCGGGAATGCGCTGGCTGGCAAAAGCTAATCCAAAGTTCATGCGGTTGAGCAGGCTGCCGGTATTAATCCAGTACTGGCCTTTATCAGGAAAGCCGGTGGGCGCCTGGTAGTAATATAGTTTTTGCCCCATTTTATTTACCCAGTTGTACAACTGGTAGGGCATTTTTACATCGGCGTTCATACTGCGTACCGCACTAATGACTACCTCAAAAGGCGATTTCGTTTTTTCACGCAGGGCTTCTTTACTCCAGAATTCCGGCGCTGCCGCCATCGTAATTAATACTTCCTTCAGGTCGCCATCTCTGTCTAAAAAGGTTTTAGCCATCTTATCTACGAGTGTCTGTGGCGGATTGTCATTCACAAAACGGGTAGCCAATTTGCGGCAAATAAATGCAGCAGTATTGGGGTTATGTGCCAGTATATGGAGCAATTTCCGGCCTTCGGCATAACCGCCGTTAGCGGGAAAGCTGGTTCCTAAAATTGTTTTTTCTTTAATGTCGTGGCGGTTGGCGGCAAACAGAAAATCACCTTCATGTACAAACCCCTGGTCTTTTAATTTGTCTTCTCCTACACGTTCCACTATTTTTTTCATGGCGCCGCCGGGGCCGTAATCGCTTACCGGAAAAACCGTCCAGCCGGTGAGTACCCTTGCTGCTTCGGTTACATCTTTTTGTGTGTAGCCGCCATCAACGCCTAACGTGTGCAGTTCCATTACTTCCCGTGCATAATTTTCATTTAATCCACCGTTCTTTTTAGCATTGGAAAGTCGCTTCATAATTTGTGCTCTGCGGGCAGTATCTATATTACCAGTATTCATTTGTGCCAGTTGCTTCATCAGGCGTTCACGGCCATCCCTGTTTTTATCTTCAGGACCGTAACCTTCGTTGGCCATGCTGCTGAAATTATCCAGGTACATCAACATAGCCGGGCTTTTAGCAGTGGCTACCAGCAGGTCTTCAAACGTAGCCGTTACATTGGGCCGGATGGCATCCCGTTCGTAAGCCAGTACAAAAGGCGAACAATCCCTTTTTGTAAGGGAAACATTGAAATGGTTGAACCAGAAATCGGTAAGCAATTCCTGGGTTTGATTGTTGGAATAAGCAGCCCGTAGTATTTTTTGATTGACGAGCTGACGCATCAGTTCTGCTTCGGGCTTCATGTTGTTTTTATCAAGCAACGCTTTCAGTTGCTGGCGGTATTCCTGCTTATCACCCCCTTTATTAATGGAATCTTTATCAATAATTCCTTCTTTTACGGCCATCCGCACCACCTCACCTGCACGGGGAAAGGTATTGGCAATCTGCTCGTTGGTCATATTCAGTGCATCGTAGTCTTTCAGCCGCATATTCAGCGAATCGTCCGGCAAGCCGGCATTTAACTGCTGTAAAAACCAGTTTTCCAGACCCATTTTTGTCACGGCTTCTATCTGGCCGGGAGTTTGGCCGAATGTAAAACGGCTTATCAGGTGAGCGGCTGCCTGCTTATCGGTAAGGCCTGCCTGCCTGTAGGGAAATTTGAATTGCGGCTTTTCGGCAGCATCAAAAAAAGAGGAGGATAAAATAAGAATGACCGAAGATACCAAGACTATAAAAAGAAACCTGATCTGTTGTTTCATAATGGAATGCTTTGAAATAAAGAGCTTACAATAGAATTGAGGCAGGAGTAAGAACGGGTGTAAATTTTAGGCGTTTGAAGTTAGCTAAGTTAAAATTTGTTTTGGACAGACGAGGGTGGATAGAGGAAGTTTAACAGGATAAAGATTAAAACAATGTTGAGGGGAAATTCAGACATATAATGCCGAAGTACAGGCATTTGCCACCTACGATCGCTAACGGAGCTTTGCTGCCTCATTATTAAGTAAGTAAAGCATGAAAACATTTACCAAAACCATCACCCTTACACTCCTGCTCTTTTGTAGCATCAGTGCCTTTTCACAAACCGTAGTAACCGGTTTTTTGAAAGATTCTTTAACGCAGCAGCCCTTGGCTTTTGCCTCTGTTTATTTTAAAGGCAGCCGTGGCGTTACCACCGGTAAAGACGGTCATTATTCCCTTTCAACCATCAACCTGCAATTCAACACCGTTGTTTTTTCTTATGTTGGTTATCAATCCATTAGCCGCCAGATTGAGCCTGGAAAACAACAGGAATTAAACATTAGCCTGCCATTGATAGCCGATGCCAATACAGTAATGGTCACCAACCTCAAAAGGGCTAAGTATTCCAATAAAAATAACCCGGCAGTCGATTTCATCCGGCTGGTGATTGACCATAAAGCTGAAAACAGGGCTTCGGCTTTCGAACATCTGCAATACGAAGAGTATGATAAGATGGAGCTTGCATTAACGAAAGCACCGGAAAAACTGGTGAACAGCAAACTCTTACGCAATTACAAATTTTTGCTGGAAAATAAAGATACTACTAAAATAGAAGGCAAAGCACTGATACCTGTGTATATGAAAGAAACCATTTCTCAAAAATATTTACGGAACAATCCCGATAAAAAGAAAACCTACATACTGGCAGACCGGCAGGTAGACTTTGGCGAATACATTGACAACAAAGGCATTCAGACGTACCTCGACCGCATGTATGAAAATATCGACATCTACAACAACAACATTCCGCTGCTAAGCAATTCTTTCCTTAGCCCGCTGGCAGATGGTGCACCCACTTTTTATCGCTTTTATTTGGGCGATACATTAGAGATAGACGGTGCTAAAGTGATGAAGGTAAATTTCTCGGCTAAGAATCTGAATGATCTGCTGTTCAGGGGCTTTATGCTGGTAACACTGGATGGTAAATATGCTGTACGGAAAATAGATATGAGCATCAGCAAGCATGCAAACCTGAACTGGGTGAATGGCCTGAAAATTAAACAGGGTTTTGAGCAGGAACCTGACGGGCGGTTTCATGTAATCAACAGCGATGTAATTGCTGAGTTTGCTTTTACCAAATCTTCCAAAGGCGGTATTATGGGTGAGCGGTCGGTATCGTATAAAAATTACATTAAAAATGTGCCTGCTGCCGATTCTGTATTTAACGGTGCTGCTATTGTAACTACGGCTGGAGCTGCCAATACCAACGAAAACTTTTGGGCAGCAGCCCGCCACCAGCCGCTGAGTGCAGCAGAATCCAATGTGTATTACAATGTGGACAGTATGAAGAACATGAAATCATACAAGCGGCTCATGAGTTATGCTACCCTTTTCCTTGCAGGGTATAAATCGATTGGTGATGGCAAATATGAAGTAGGACCTGTCAGCACATTCTATAGCTTCAACCCGGTAGAAGGGTTCAGGTTGCGGGCCGGCGGCAGAAGTACACCCAAACTCAGTAAAACATTGTATTTCGAGAACTATGCAGCGTACGGTTTTAAGGATGAAAAGTGGAAGTATTTTTTAAGCACTACGTATTCGTTGAATCATAAATCTATCTACGCCTTTCCGCTGAATTATGTAAGGCTTAGCTACCAGCGGGATACCAAGATACCCGGCCAGGAACTTCAGTTTGTTGCCGAAGATAATTTCCTGCTTTCTTTTAAAAGAGGTGACAATGATAAGTGGACATATAATAATGTGTTCAAAGCTGAATACGTAAAAGAATTTAATAACCATTTCTCCTATACGTTAGGGTTTAAAAACTGGCAACAATCGCCGGCAGGTACGTTATCATTTACCAAAGAAGTGGCTAATACGGCGGTAACGGTACCGGATATTACCACTACCGAATTATCGGCAGAACTACGCTGGGCGCCGCACGAACAATTTTACCAGGGTAAAGTATACCGGATTCCAATCATTAATAAATACCCGATTTTTAAACTACGTTTAATAGCCGGTGTAAAAGGCTTGTTTGGCAGCGAATTCAATTACCAGAACCTGAACGTAGGCATTACCAAACGGTTTTATTATCCTCAGTTAGGCTATACCGATATCTCTGCTGAAGGGGGCTATATTTTTGGCAAAGTGCCTTACCCGTTGCTCACCATTCACAGGGCCAATCAGTCTTATTTCTACCAGCTAAACAGTTACAACCTTATGAACTTTATGGAGTTTGTAAGTGACCGTTATGCCGGGCTGAATGTGGACCATTATTTTAACGGATTTATTTTAAACCGCATACCCTTATTGAAAAACCTGAAGCTGCGGGAAATTGTGACTGCCAAGGTTTTATTCGGCGGGGTACGGGACGAAAATAAGCCGGGTGCTTTATCGAATACACCGGTAAACCCAGAGAGCAATAACAACCTGAAGTTCCCGGTGGATAATGCTACCGGCCTGCCAATTACGTATGCACTGAATAGGAAACCGTATGTGGAAGTAAGTGCCGGTATTGGTAATATTTTTAAATTGCTTCGGGTGGATGTAGTAAGAAGGCTTACCTATCTTGACAATCCCGGCGTATCGAAACTGGGTATTCGGGCCAGGGTAAAGTTTGACTTCTGACAAGGATATTGTCCTGAACTGAGATTTTTGGTATGAATGGGATAAGAATGGGATAAATGCATGGCAGGATGGCATCGCTGATTACGAACATTAAATTTCACATTTATTGGACAGCCTGTTCCGATTCTTCGGAAATGCCATCCTTTTGGATAATTGAAATAATACATGGTACGAATACAAATAATAAATCAGATATTTAACCCCATTACGTCAACTGACGGCTTCTTTATAAAAATTGCTTGAATATGAATGATGTGCTGGAAGGAAAAGTGGCAATGGTAATTGGTACTATAAATGGTACTACCTCAGGCATTGTAAGTGCTTTGTTGCAGCAGGGCACCGTGGTGATGGCGCCGGTAAAAAGTCTGCAACACGCTAACTGGTTAAAGGAAGCAACAAGCCATATAACAACCGGCAGGCTAATGACGCATATAACCGATATGCCGGATTTTGAAAAGGCCAGTGATATTGCGGAAAGCATTGTAGAGAAATTTGGCCGCATTGATATGGCCGTAAACGTAATGGTAGCTAATAAGAAAGATACCGGCCTGAGTGAAACCGATATGTGCGATTGGGAAAACATGCTGGATGAAAGCATCACACCCTGCTTTGTTATGAACCGGATTATTATTGGTATCATGAAGCAGGAGCACCAGGGTTTGTATATCAGCATCACCGAAAAACCAGTGCATACAAAAACATGCAGTTCCCTTTCTAAAATGGCTAACACCGTGCAGATGCAGTTGCTGCAACAGTTTGCTGAGGAAGCTGAAAACAATGGTATCCGCTATTATCATTTATTTGTAGCCGAAAGCGGCCAACAGGAAATAAAGCAGGTTACAGAAAAACCATCTGAATTTACACCGGAAAACATTGGTACAGCCCTCATTGCCCTGTACGTTGGAAAAAAAGAATTTGAACCGGCCATATAGTAAAACAGGTTGCCCATAGATTTAAAGAACAGCTACATCCAATAGATTTTACATTTGAAAAAGTTTACCATGTAGATACATATCTTAGCTACACTCTATTTATCATTAAGCATTTAATCAGTGGAAGACATTGCGGTGAGGCGGCATACGATGGATGAGTTGATGGCCGTAGCCGGAGATGAAAGCGGTGATAATGAATTCAATATTCTGTTCATCGAAAAAGGCGGAAAACCCATTCCGTTATTATATCCATTCCGGTCTCCGCACTTTACTATTTTATTAATAACAGAAGGAAGGGCACACCTGCAGATAAACCTGATTGATTATGTGTTGCACCCGAATGAATTACTCATTACAGCGCCGAATGATGTGCAGCAATACAAAAACCTGTCGTTTGATTGTGCGGTAGCATCCGCCGGGTTTTCCAGGGATTTTTTAATGAATTCCGGTCTGCACCAGCAGAATATGGATGCGATAGAAATCTTTGCTTTACAGAATGACCCGGTGGTAAAACTAACGAAGGAAAATGCAGATTTACTTTGTCATCTGCTTCAGGTATTGCATACCAAGCGTAAGGAAAGCCCGGCAGGCATGTACCAGCCTGAAATCATTCGCCACAGCTTTGCAGCCTTTATTTTGCAGGTTGCTGAAGCCTTTCGGAGTAGCCATACATTTGAAATAAAACTGAACCGTAAAGAGGACTTGTTGATGCAGTTTTTACGGCTGCTACCCCTGCATTATAAAGAAGAAAGAAGCGTACAGTTTTATGCAGAGCAATTATTTGTAACGCCTAAGCATCTTACTACCACCATGAAAGAACTGACTGGCAAACCAGCCGGTGCCTTTATTGATGATATGGTAATTACGGAAGCAAAAATTTTGCTGAACAACCATGCCTTATCTATCGGCCAGGTATCGGAGGAACTGCATTTTAGTGACCAGTTCTTTTTTAGTAAGTATTTTAAAAAATATGCCGGGGTAAGTCCAAGCCAGTATAAAAGCGGAGAATGAGTGATGACTCAGCGTTAAAAAATGAATAGTGATCGCCTTGTTAAGAAGAACAGGGAAATTATGAAGCCAAAATACCAGGCTCGTTTTGAGTTAAGCAAACAGGCATGAATTGTTTATAGTTGAGGTATGGAAGAAGAAATAACATTTGCTGAATCCGGATTGTTACAAAGCCGTTTTCTTTACACCGAAATTGAATCTATAAAGTAATAGATAATATGTACATATGTTGAAGCATCAGTTAAAAATCCAAAGTATTCCTCTTTCTATAAAGCATGAATAAGCTGTTGTAGTTTGCTTTCGATGCCAGTTGTGTAAACCACTCTTACAATAGATGCCTTACAAATTGGAGTGTGTTTTGGCGGAATTGTTCTGCTGATATACCGTTTTCACAATCTTTATAAAACTGTGCTTTCGCTTCATCGCTTGGCTGGCTAAAAGCGGCACCACTGCACCAGGTGTAGGATACAAGTTCAATCTTTAAGTCAAGTCGAAATGAATGTGATGCTACCTGATCTTTATAGTGATACGCTACATACTGCTTGCCTGACACGCATATAAATTTCCCCTTTGGTAAACGGATGGCCGTTCACCCAGCTTTTTGCAACTGCTAAAACCTGCATCCAAAAATAATTGCTGCATCCGAATATAATTAATTGGATACGGTACCCAGTGATTGGCCTGTGTAATATCATATTCAACAATGATGAGTATTGCATCCGGCAGCAGCTTTTTTTTCAATTGTTCCAGTAATGGCAATTTATCTTTTACATAATGCAGGGCATTCGCCATCAGGATACCATCCACGGAAGAAAAAGGTAATGGGTCCTTTGAAAAATCTGCCAGGTGAAAATGAATAGTTTTTTCAGGAACCGGTTGTAAGTGCTGCCCCATTTTGTCCACTGCATGTATATGGCTACCTGCCGGTAATAAACTTGCTAATGCCCTGGTAAATACACCGTTGCCACACCCTAAATCGGCCCAACGGGCAGGCGTTTCTTTTATAGCTGCGGATTGAATAAGACGAATAGCATCGGAGATCTGCATAATTGCTTTGGATAACGTTGTTTGCCGGATTCATATTTACTTTTCAATAGGGTACTCATATTTTATAATAGCTGCTGTTGGAATGCCTGAATTGCCCGCACAGATTCCTTTCCGGTGTATTGCTACTACCTATTTAAGAACTGCAACTAAAAAAATAAAGCAGGTAACTACCGGTAAAACCAATGCTATACAAAGGTTAGCGATAAGTTACAAGGGATACTGTGGAAACTTGTGCTGCAATTTTTCCGATATCAATTGTTACTTAACTGCGAACTTTATGCTCTATGAATAGAGTATTGAAACAGTGGTAATTAATGATAGCTTCAAAAGTTTTGTTGATAAGAACAGGAAAAAAATTAAAAAAGTCAAGCATAAAATGGAAAATAATAGACCTAAACTAAATAATATGATATTACGATTGAGTGAATTGAAACGATTCCTTAGATTTTTTTAATTCTCGCATAACTGACATTTTTAGTCGCTGAGGTAATTTTTGTGTTCGGATTCTTAAATCAGTTAATAAATCTAAATAAATTTGTTCATTTGGAGAATTAGGTCTGGTTCGTCTGTAATAGTAATCAATTAACTTATAAAATGTGTAATCCCTTACAACATTTTTCTTTAAACTTTTTACGAATTGTTTTAGGTATTTAGGAAAATCATTCCCTTGTATATCAGCGTATAAAAGTGCACTAAAAAAAGTTTCCAAATCAGATATAGAGCTACTTGTCAAGTCACTTTTAAACTTTTCTAATACAATTTGTGAAAGTTTTGAACTGCCAACATGATTATTCATACCACTTTGTACACTAACTGGGAAGTAAGTTATAAAAGTTTTAAAATCAATATTATTTGGTAGCGAAGGAGGCAATTTTTTATACTCAACAACATATCTAATTACAGCCGCATGATATAATATTGTCCAAACTAAACTATATTTTACTAATGCAGCATACGCTTTTGCTTTTAATGCTTTATTTTCGACTCCTTCCGAATTCCGAAGAACATTAGCCATAATGATAAGCAACATTTCATGAGTTGCACCTTCTTCATTTTTGTAAATAACACTTGTATCAGGTATTTGGCTTAACCGCTCATTATAAAAGGTTTCCATTGCCTTTTCATCAGGCCTGTTGTCTTTAATTTTCTTTTCATCTACATTTTTTGCAACATATTCATGTTCCTTATTGCCTAATTTAATCTGATCAGTAAAATATTTGTCAAAATCCATAGAATCATAAAGAGCATCAGTTGGTTTAAACTTCGCGTTAAATCTATCTAGTATAGTTTGAAAGAAATCTTCATCGCTTCTCGTAAGACCAGTATAATAGTCAATTTCCTTAGGATATTTAAAATACTCATTTTCACTTAGAAAAGTTATCAAAATAACTTGGACATTTCATCAATCTGGCCTGGTCGCCTCCAAACCTCCCGACCTATCGGTACGGGACAGGCTCTAAAGGGGGCTTTTGGACACTTTCAAACTTCATAGGAACTTCAAAATACTCGTAGTTATCACTAATTTTTCAGGTAAAAACGAGTTCCCCTTTAGGGCAATGTGATTAAGATAAGGATTGATGTATCAGTTATGCGCCGTAGGTGCAACCTGTTTGTAGAAGATAGACATCCTTGATGTTGGTGCATGCCACGTAGTGGCTACCTGATCAGAAAAGGGGTAGCCACTACGTGGCAATGATTCCCTTTGCCTCTTTGTTTGCTACAAACAGAAAGCCCCGATGGGCTTATCTTAATGACATTGTCCTAAAGGGGTTAGGGGCAACCAACGCCGAATAAAATCCTGCTTCAATTGTACAAGTTATTTTGACCACTTTACTTAGTATATGATTTTTGAAGGTTGAACTAAAAATCATTCTTTTTGCAATGAAAAAGTGAAAAAAACAGGAATGTGAGAATTTTATTTTATTATTTTGATATTTAGTAAAAATTTTTCTTTCAATAAAATAATCTGAAATTACTTCTGCATCAAATGGAAACGAAACTTCTTCACTCAAATACCTTTCAATTATAGACTGAAATTGGCTAAATGTAATGGAATAGTTTACTTCAGTAGAATCAAACATTTCTTGTGCAATCTTGGAGAGAAGTTGAAGCTTATTCGTGAAATCAAAATGTTCTCTATAAACATTGAATTGACCTAATTTTTGTAAAAGAATTTCAATATAAATTTCCAGAAGAACAGAATTATTAATTGGCTTTCTCTCTGGGTATTCCATACTCCATAAGAATAGCGATACCGACATTGCCGAACTTGGTAAAGCGTATGAATTAAAACTAGTAACAAGCTTATCTAATCGTATTTCTGAATTTAACTCTGTCTCTTCCGGCAACCACATTTTCATTATAGATTTAATTTCTTTTGCTCCCAAATTTTTTAGGAAAAGGTTTCGAAAAGGTATTTTGCAGAGCTCGATGTATTCCAATGGTAGCATACCCGGCGTAAGTGTGTCAGCTGCGGCAATTATTTTTAAAGAGTTATTCTCTCGGTAAAGCTTCATTAATTTATTTCGTTGATCAATATTTATAATCTTTTTAAAATTCAGATTATCAATTATTAATACTATTTTATTACTTTTTAATAAGCTATTAACTTCCTCAGAATTGCAACGTAAATATTCTTTTATAGCGGTAGTAAATTCTTTATTACCCAAGTCAGAGAAATCTATATATACAGGTATTTTTTGTAAATAGGAATATTCATCTACATATTGTCTAATTAATCTAAAAAGTAAAGCTGTTTTGCCAGACTCTTGACTCCCGAAGAACATCAGATTAGCTGTTGAAGCCATTATCTCTTCTAGTGTTATAGTGTTTATTTCCTGTTCCACATCTTCAAACGATATTCCTTCATCAATTGGAGGTAAAACAAATGCTTCTTTAATACATAGCGATGAAGAAGAACTTTTTGTAGTTATAAGATGATTATTCATTTTTTGAAAGTAATCCTCTTTAATATTTTCAATTAATGAATTTTCTAATAAAATACTTTTTTTTGACTGTTGGGATGGTATTAGGTATTCAAAAAAACCATTATTACCTAAATCTGAATTTAAAACGTAATTTTTATGTTGATGACTGTATCGCCAATAAGTGTTAAAAATTTTTTTTGATTCTGGATAGAAATCTATAACCGTAAATCCATTTGAAAAGGTTCTGCTATCTGATCTAATATCATTTAAACCTGAAGGTGCAATATTCTTAAATAAAGTTCCGGTAAAGCCAGTTGCTATAGAGGTTTTACTTTCATGTACATGTCCCATTAACAGCAAATCGAAATCTTTTGCTAAATGGCTAGTAATTATTGCCCTTTCTTCTTCAACTAACCAATCAAGCGGATGATGCAGTAATGCAATCTTTACTTCACATTTTGAAATGAATTTAATATTGTCATTTAATTGATCCTCCCCAACTATTAACCTACCTGAATCATTTTTATCATAACAACGCCAAGATGAATTTAAGCAAGCTATTCCTACAGAAGTTTCATCTACATTTTGAATAAATGAAGATCCAAACATTGTCAACTTACAATCACTAGCACCAGCATATAAAAGGCTTTCAAATTCTTTAAAAGGTCTCATTCTTTCCATCCCATCATATTCGTTTTTTTTAAGAGCACCTACTATAAATTCGGATATATTTTTATAGCCTTCTTTAAAGTAGGATCGATTTCCGAGTTCGATTCTCTTATGATCTAACGACCTAACAATATCATGATTACCTGGTACTATAAAAAATCTGTCTACTCCTAAATTGATTGAAGATAGGATCGGAGTAATTACTTCTTTATTGAAAGTTTTGAAAGCATTAGCTGTACTATCGAAATCACTACCACCAGTATCAATTAAATCTCCTGTAAAGGCAATAAATGTTATCTCCTTTTCTTTGTTAATCTCCTTTAGTTTATCAATAAAAGCTGTTTGTATGTAATTCTTCCAATCCCTTAAGGTTTGTTGGTTGAGATGCAAATCTGAAAAGTGAATAATCTTGATCATGTATGGATATGTAAGTCAATGTTAAATATACAAGTAAACTTTAAATCTTTTCTACGCCTTCACTCCTCCATCGCCACCAACCTGTTGGCAAGCACCTTTTTATAATCCCCAGAGACACTTTCCTAAACTGCCACAACTGGTTGTCCAAATCACCAGAATAAAAGGAAACATTTTATCCGGCATACGCACTATTTTAAATGAAAGGTGCACAGATCACACCATGCATCAATCTAAAGGTTTTTACCCCTGCACTAATCCCAGCTTCTCCATCATCTGTGACGTCTTCCGTAGTGCAATCTCCGCCGTAGCGTAAAACTCATCCATCCATTCGCCAAAGGTGTCGTAGGCGGCATCCCGTTTGGCAGTGGCTTCCTGGGCTTCACCGGTTTCTTTCGTTTGAGCAGCTGCCAGGGTGTTCAGGTTTTCCAGCCTTCTTTTGCAGCTTCCAGTTCGATTTGTTCGATGCCTTTGGTATTCCGGCAAACCGCCCCCATTGTTCCTGCCGGAACTTGTCCAGATCAATCTCTTTATCTTTCCACAAGCCAAATATTTCATTCAGCGTACCCTTTTCATCGTTAGGATGGTGAGTCGTTTTGTCTTCTTCCATAAGTTGACATACTTGTTATTTATGAATTAACTATTGCTATTTGGCATACCGTACCGGAAAACGCAGTTTTACCATAGCTGCGGCGAAGTGGCTGTTCCGAAAAAGGACGATCTTACCCTTTACTCTTTTTAGATAAATCAGGAACGCCAAGTCTTGCAAATGCCTCTTTCGCTTTTTCTACTTTTTGGGGGAAAAGTATCATGTTGTCGTATTTATCCAGCGACTTGTCAATTCGTACAGGTATAACAGGAAGCTTCGCTTTTACAGTTTTCTGTTTTGTTTTCATAAATCAAATTTATCATTTTTAAGCCGCACCAGGAATGCTTTATATTTTTCGTTTTTTATAAATCGCTTCCACTTTTCTTCTGTTTCTCCAAAAACATCAAAGTGTTCCATTGCGGCTTCAAAATATTTGTTGATACCTATTCTATAAAGCCGTGTTCTGGCAGGTGTGCTACCCGTTGCGTATATCCATGCCATAGGTTGTAAAGTGCAAAATGAATAAACGGCGGCAACAACAGTGGCAAGTACTTTATCTGTATCACCATTATCTGTTACTATAGTATCATCTATTTCGCCGGTCATTAAATCTTTGTCTCCGAAAGCCAGATTATAATATCCTCTCAGGTCAATAAGTGTGAACTGAACAAGTTTCTGAATTTGACCTTTTGGCCCTTCACTTATAAATTCAAAACTCAGGCTTTGACTGCCTGCCCTGATTTCATAATGGTCAAGTTTCATAGTGTGATAATAAAAAAATATCCGGCACCTTTTAAATACCGGATAAATATAGCTCTTCAAAGATGTTACAGAATGGTCTTTTTACACCTTCACCCCTTCCATCGCTACCAGCTTATTCGCCAGCACTTTCTTATAATCCCTTGGAAATACTTTCCTAAAATGCTGCAACTGGTTATCCAAATCGTTCAGGATAAAGGAAGCAACTTTGCTACCCGTACAATCCAGATGTTCCTGCAATAAGCCACGGAGTAAATCAGCATCTTCAAAAGCAGGATCAATGTCCACCATTTCAGGATTGCAGTTGCGGGCAAACTCAGCCGTCACGTCGTACACAAAAGCAAGCCCGCCACTCATACCGGCGGCAAAGTTTCGGCCTGTGCTGCCGAGGATTACAACCGTTCCACCGGTCATGTATTCGCAGCCATGGTCGCCCACGCCTTCCACTACGGCTACGGCGCCGCTGTTGCGTACGGCAAAGCGTTCGCCAGCCTTACCGCGGATGAATACTTTGCCCGAAGTAGCACCATACAAGGCAACGTTGCCGGCAATGCTGTTTTCCTCCGGTACAAAACCGGCAGTGCGGTCGGGGTACACCATCAGGCGGGCGCCGCTTAGCCCCTTGCCAAAATAGTCGTTGGTTTCGCCCTCTATTTCCAGCGTAAGGCCGGGTACGGCAAACGCCCCAAAGCTTTGCCCCGCCGATCCGCGGAAGGTGAAATGGATGGTATTATCGGGCAAGCCGGCCTTTCCGTATTTCTTAGTGATTTCGTTGCTCAGCAGGGTGCCACAGGTACGGTCCGTATTTTTTATTTCCATACTGGCCTGCACAGGTGTAGCCGTTTCCAGTGCAGGCGCCGACAATTGCAGTAGCTTCCAGTCCAGGATGTCGCTCATCATGTGGTCCTGCGCTGACAGATTATATAGACCGGCATCTTCGCCTTCCCGCTGGCGGTGCAAAATGGCACTTACATCCAGTTTGGCATATTTCCAATGTGTAACGCCTTCCCGCATCTGGAGGCAATCGGCCTGGCCTACCATTTCGTTAATGGTGCGGAAGCCGAACTCAGCCATTATTTCCCGTAATTCTTCCGTGAGGTATTTAAATAAATTGACGACATATTCTGCATCGCCATCGTAGCGATCACGTAATTTTTTATCCTGTGTAGCCACGCCAACCGGGCACGTATTCAGGTGGCATTTACGCATCATAATGCAGCCTTCAGTAATGAGTGCAGCCGTAGCTACCCCCCATTCTTCAGCGCCCAGTAAAGTGGCAATGGCAATATCCCGCCCGGTGCGAAGTTGCCCGTCGGTTTGTAGCACAATGCGGCTGCGGAGGCGGTTTTTTACCAGGGTTTGGTGTGCTTCAGCCAGGCCTAATTCCCAGGGCAAGCCAGCGTGTTTAATAGAACTAATGGGTGAAGCACCGGTGCCACCATCGTTGCCGGAAATCAGCACCACATCGGCTTTTGCTTTGGTAACACCTGCGGCAATGGTGCCTACGCCGGCTTTGCTCACCAGTTTCACGTTGATGCGGGCTGCACGGTTGGCATTTTTCAAATCAAAAATCAATTGTGCCAGGTCTTCAATCGAGTAAATATCATGATGCGGCGGCGGGGAGATTAGCCCAACGCCAGGAGTTGCATGGCGTACCCGTCCGATCCATTCGTCCACCTTATCACCGGGTAATTGGCCACCCTCGCCGGGCTTGGCGCCCTGCGCCATTTTAATCTGTAGTTCATCGGCATTGGTGAGGTAATACGCCGTTACGCCAAAGCGGGCCGAAGCTACCTGCTTGATAGCTGACCGCATATTGTCTCCGTTTTCAACTATTTCATAACGGCGCTCATCTTCGCCACCCTCGCCGGTATTGCTTTTGCCGCCCAGCCGGTTCATGGCAATGGCCAGCGTAGTATGGGCTTCGTAACTAATGCTGCCAAAGCTCATAGCACCGGTAGCAAAGCGCTTGTAAATGTTTGCCGCAGGCTCCACTTCCTCCATAGAAATAGAAGGCCGCTTGTGCACAAACTGAAACAGACTACGAAGCGTACAGGCCTTTTCACCCTGGTCATTTACCAGTTTACTGTATTTTTTAAAAACATTATAATCGCCGCGGCGGGTAGCATACTGCAGCAGGTGGATGGTATCGGGATTAAACAGGTGAAACTCACCCTGCCGTTTCCACTGGTACAGGCCACCCGGCATCAGCCGCTGCACCGGTATTTCTTTTTTGGAGAAACCCAGCCGGTGCTTCACCAGTGCCTCACGGGCAATATCATCCAGGCCCATACCCTGTATGCGGGAGATAGCGCCGGTAAAATATTCCTCTACCACATTCAGGTTAATGCCGAGAATCTCAATAATCTGGGCGCCCTGGTACGATTGCAGGGTACTGATGCCCATCTTGGAAAATACTTTCAGCAGCCCATCGTTTACCGCTTTAATATAGTTTTTGCGAAGCCCTTCCCAGCCATCCGGGCTTTGCAGTTTGCCTTCTTCGTGCAGGGTACGGATGGTGGCCAGCGCTAAATACGGATTGATAGCTGTAGCGCCAAAGGCAATGAGGCAGGCAAAATGGTGTACTTCCCATACATCACCTGCTTCTACTACGATGCCTACCCGGTTGCGATATCCCTTACGAATAAGGTGGTGGTGAACCGCAGCTACTGCTAATAAGGATGGAATAGATGCATGTTCGGAATCAATAGCCCGGTCGGTCAGCACAATTACTTCGTATCCATCTTCCACGGCATCCACTGCATAGCGGCACAGGCGGTCAATTCCTTTTTTAATGGAGCCGGGGTTGCCATCAGCCACAAAATAGGTTTGTAGCGTTTTGGCCTGAAAAATACCGGTGTCAATACTGCGCAGCTTTTCCAGTTCCCTGCTGTGCAAAATGGGATGCGGCAGGCTAACACAGTGGCAATGTTCCGGATCCTCTTCCAGCAGCTTGCCGTTGTTGCCCACAAACGTAGCCAGGCTCATTACCAGTTTTTCCCGTATAGGGTCAATAGGAGGGTTGGTTACCTGGGCAAACAGTTGTTTGAAGTAACTGCTTAAATGTTGTGGCTGATTGCTGAGTACGGCCAGCGGCACATCGGTACCCATACTGCCGATGGGTTCTTTGGCGTACAGTGCCATGGGTTTGATGATGCTCTCAATATCTTCTGAGGTGTAGCCAAATGCCTGCTGGTACTTAAAAACCGATTCCTTGGAAAGATGCGTAAACATGATTCTCGGCTCCGGCAAATCTTCCAATTGAATTTTATACTGGTTTAAATAATCAGCATATGGCTTTTGCGAACAGATCTGTCCTTTTAACTCCTCATCGCTGATAATTTTTCCCTGTTCAATATCTACCACAAACATTTTACCCGGCTGCAGGCGGCCCTTGCTCACGATCATATTGGGCGGAATAGGCAGCACACCGGCTTCGGAAGCCATAATTACGCGGTCATCGGCAGTAACTACATAGCGGGCAGGCCGCAGGCCATTACGATCCAGCGTGGCGCCAATTATTTTTCCATCGGTAAAGGAAATGCAGGCCGGCCCATCCCAGGGCTCCATAATAGATGCATGATATTCGTAAAAGGATTTTTTTGTAGCATTCATTTCTTCGTTGCCGTCCCAGGCTTCGGGTATCAGCATCATCATTACATGGGGCAGGCTGCGGCCGCAGAGGGTCAGCAGTTCAATCATATTATCCAGGCAGGCACTATCGCTTTGGCGGCCACTTACAATGGGCAGCAGCATCGCCATTTCATCGGTAGAAAAATAAGAAGAAGTCAGGTTTTTCTCTGCCGTTTTCAGCCAGTTCAGGTTGCCCTGAAGCGTATTGATTTCGCCGTTGTGGGCGATGTAGCGGAAGGGTTGCGCCAGCCGCCAGCTGGGGAAGGTATTGGTGGCAAAGCGGCTATGCACCAGCCCAAAGGCCGATACCATGCGGGGATTACTAAGATCGGGGAAATAGGCCCGAACCTGTGTGCTGGTAAGCTGGCCCTTATATACAATGGTTTTATAGGAAAGTGAAGCAATGTAAAATTCAACGGCATCCTCCTGTGCTATGATGCTGTTGATGGTATGGGTGGCATGGTTGCGCAATACAAAAAGCTTGCGCTCAAAAACGTCGGGGCTTTTAATATGTTCCGGACAAAAAATAATGACCTGTTCCATTTCCGGCTCTACGGAAAGGGCAGTCGGGCCAATGCCATCGGTATTGACCGGCACTCTGCGGTAGCCGGCTATTTCCATGCCCAGCGTGTTGGCGCAACGTTCAAAAGCGGCCCGGCAATCTTCCCGCAGGCGCAGGTTTTCCGGGAAAAATAATACGCCTACGGCATACTTACCAAATGCCGGTAAACGAATACCCAGCTTCAGGCATTCATCAAAGAAAAACTCGTGTGGCATTTGCAGCATAATGCCTGCACCATCGCCGGTATTGTTTTCGCAGCCACAGGCGCCGCGGTGTTCCATATTTTCCAAAATGGTTAGTGCATCGCTGATGTGCTGGTGGCTTTTGGCGCCCTTAATGTGGGCCACAAAACCAATCCCACAGGCGTCATGCTCGTATTCGGGACGATACAATCCCTGCTCTGTTTTTTCTATTTTCACCATAAGTCTACTAATTTGGTGGTGAAAAATAAGGATTCCTGTTTATAATAACCCGGTTTGTCTAAAGAGGAGGATTATATTTTAGATATTTTTCAAGGGAAAGGGGATTTTACCACATAGAAACATAGAGGATGGCATCGCTGGTTCAGGATCCCAAATAGCGGGACAGGCTGCCCAAAGAACGTGTTAAGGGAAGATGGTTAATCAGCGATGCCGACCTTATCATAACTCTACCGACATTAGTCCGCTGCCTTCTGCTCTCTACCTTCTAAAGGTATTTCTATGTGAACCTTTGTGCATCTTATGTTCCTATGTGGTGAAAAACTAACTTCGCATCCATGTTGGAACAGGCTAAGAAAAAGGCTTTGGATATTTCGCTGCTCAGGAGGGTTTACGGGTTTGTGAAGCCGTACCGCAAACAATTTTACACTTCCCTCACGTTATCACTGCTGCTGGCTATATTAAGCCCGGTGCGGGGGCTGATGGTGCAATACACGGTTGATAAAGGCATTAAAGGCAAAAGTGATAACATGCCTTCGTGGCTGAACCGGGCCTTTGATTATTTATCGAACCATTTTTTCACCGGCTATTCAGTTAACCCCGTCATCCGGTTTATCATCATTATTACCATCATCCAGATTGTGCTGCTAATGGTGGAAACAACGATGCGGTTTTTCTTTTCGTTTATTACCTCCTGGCTGGGGCAAAACGTCATTAAAGACCTGCGGATAACCGTTTATAAAAAAGTGCTGGGCCTGAACCTGCGGCAGTTCGATACTACGCCAATTGGTATGCTGACTACCCGCACCATTAACGATATTGAAAGCATTAATGATATTTTCAGCGATGGACTCATCCCGATTATTTCCGACCTGTTGACGATTTTATTTACACTGGGTACCATGTTCTGGATAGATTGGGAACTAACGCTGATCAGTTTGATTCCTTTTCCCATTATGATTGTAGCCACCTATTATTTTAAAAACAGTGTCAATAAATCGTTCATCAAGGTACGCAATGCTGTTGCGGGATTAAATGCATTTGTGCAGGAACATTTAACCGGGATGCAGATTGTACAGGCATTTGCTGCGGAGGAAAGGGAAATGAAAAAATTTGATGCCATTAACAAGGAGCACCGTAATGCCAATATCAAAGCCATTTTTGCGTATTCTGTTTTTTTTCCGATTGTAGAAGTAGTCCTGGCCGTAAGCATTGGCATGCTGGTATGGTGGGTAGCTTTCCGGCAAATAGAAGCAGGTAAACTTATTGCTTTTATCCTTTTCCTCAACCAGATTTTTCGTCCGTTGCGGGTGATTGCTGATAAGTTCAACGTCATTCAAATGGGCATGATCAGCAGCGAACGGGTATTTAAGGTTTTAGACAATACCGATGAAATGCCGGACACCGGAAAGGCTGAAAAACATATTACGGGAAAAGTAGTATTTAAAAATGTATGGTTCGCTTACAATGAAGCGAACTATGTACTCAAAAATGTAAGCTTTACCATTAACCCCGGCCAAACGCTGGCCATTGTGGGAAATACCGGCAGTGGCAAAACCACCATTATTTCCCTGCTGAACAGGCTGTACCAAATACAGAAAGGCACCATTATGTTAGATGATACCAACCTTGAAAGCTTTACCCTGCAAAGCCTGCGGCAGCAGATAGGCGTAGTGCTACAGGATGTATTTCTTTTTAGCGGAAGCATACTGGACAATGTTACGCTTCGCAATGATGCCATCAGCCGCCGGCAGGTGGAAGATGCTGCCCGGTTAATTGGATTACATGATTTTATTATGCAATTGCCGGGTGGTTATGATTACAACGTAATGGAACGCGGCGCTACGCTAAGTGTAGGCCAGCGACAGTTGCTTAGCTTTATCCGCTGCCTGCTGTACAATCCAAGCATCTTGGTTTTGGACGAAGCTACCAGCAGCATCGATACTGAAAGCGAACAATTAATTCAGCAGGCTACGGAGAAATTAATCAGGGGCCGCACCGCTATCATTATTGCCCACCGGCTTAGTACTATCCGCAAGGCAGACAGTATTTTAGTGTTGGAAAAAGGGGAAGTAAAAGAAATGGGTAACCATGAAGAACTGCTGGCGTTAGGTGGGAATTATGCGAAATTGTACAACATGCAGTTTGAAAAAAGGGCAGTAGTTACAAAATCATCATCTATTTGAATTGCTTTATAAAGACAGCGCTGCTTTCAGCAACGTTGTCATTTCTAAACAATACCTGAAAGCCTGTTGTCCCATTATTAAAATTTTTATTATTAAAACCATGATTTACCGTTATTGGGTATTACCTGTTTTTCTTCTTTTTTCTTTATTCCTGCATGCAAAAGATACCCCTAAAAGTTGGAAGGAGTGGAAGCAAACCTGGCGTACCTATTCTGTAAATAAAGACCAGGTAGCAACTCAAAAAGACAGTAATGTAATCAGGCACATTGAAGTACTGGATGTTAGGCCTGACAATGAATATATTGGTGCTTACAGCGATAAAAACAGTATACCGAACGGAATTGTTTTAAGTATGCCGGTAAACACTTTTATGAACAGTAAGCTGGCTTTTGATTCATCCGGCCACACCATTCTGTTGGTAATCAGGAACTGGTGGATAAGCGAGGCAAATACATTTTTCTACCAAAATAGGATGAAATTAAAAAAAAGTAATGAAAGAAAACAGGATTCAATTAACCGGCTTCATTTGGATAAAATTAATGCAGGTATTCCTATTTCATCTTTATCTAAAATTACGGTTGATGTATTTGTGGTAAGTGAAGGAAAATATTTTCCGCTGGTTCAACTTGATACTTTACTGACGGATAGAAAAAAACCAGGTAAAGCAGTAGAAATACTGACTGGCAGTATGCTATACTGTTTGAACAAAAAGATAACACAAGCTATAAACACGGGTAAATATAGAACCCGTAAAGCAGCTACTATAGAACAGGTAACCGAAAACTATACCAGTCGTTTTGCCATTGCTGCTCTTACGGCTGATAGTATGCGGAAAGGTGTCTATCACACATGGGATCAATTTAAAAATAATCAGCCTGAAAATGAGGTTTTTACCGTGCAGCGTAATGGTGATGAGGCTTTATTGTACACTAAAAATAAAAACGGTAATGAAGTGCTGCAACGCAACCTGTTTGCAGTATGCGATGGTAAAAACATATACAAAATTCAGGATGGGAAGGTTTGTAATATGTACCGGAATAACCATGCTTTTTATTGGATGGGTGTAGCGGAATACGATCAGCGAACCCAAATAATACCTGCAATTATTCCGGTTCCTTATGTCAATGGAACGCCATCTGGCTTAGGTGGTTTTGAAGCTGTTGGTAGTAAAGTAAAAATAATTTTTATTCCCTATTTGATAAACCTGGAAACAGGAGAAGGTTATTTTGAAAGTGAAGATTAAGAAATCTATCTGTTTCCTATCTTACAATTTTTTTATACTATCTGCTACCTGCGAACCATAAGTACATTCCTGTTTAATCATCAACCATTGTATGAACCGGATAGATCGTTTAGCTGCGATTGTGAAACAACTGCAATCTATGCGGCTGGTAAAAGCACAGGATGTTACCAATAAATTTTCTGTCATCCTACGCATCGTTTACCGGGATATGAAAATAGTTTCGGATAATCAAAATCAGATAACTGCTGTTAATTGCGTTAGCTGTTCCAGTAAATCGTAGCCATCCCAGTAATTACTAAAAGTCAGCGACTGCCCAATAGGCATTAACCGGTCCAAACCTTTACCAGCAGCAACTTGTAGCAATTGCTGCTTTTCATTTTCATCCAATCCGGAATAGGCAACTGTTTGTATTTTTTTTGAAAAGAAACTGTGGAGTTCCTGCAGGCCTTGAATGGTACTGGTGTAAAAGTAGCCGCCACCGCAGGTATGCAGGTTATTTTGAATGTTTTGCAGGGTGGCAAATACCAGCAGGTTGTTATCTCTCTTACTACCGGATATGGTGTTTGCTAATGCATCGTCTGCCAGCTTATTAAGCTTTAAAGCAGCTAAGCCATCTATGTCATTCCGGTACTTCAAAACAGTTTGCTGAAGCAGTCCGCCGTATAATTTATTTTCAGCCTGTAAAGCAATTGCAGGTTCACCCAAAAAGAAAATAACCTGTGGCGATGAACAGCCTAACTGATCGAACATGTATGTATCGTTATACAACAGCCGGCTTGTTTCTGCAAAATCTTTTTCGTTCAGGTGCAATAAAGGTTCTGCTTTGATAATGCTTACCGAAAGCCGGTCGGGGAAAGCAATATCCCGGCAACGGGGATGGGTAGGCAGGCTACGGAATAGCTGCACGGTTTTATCACCGCCCCAAAGCAACCGTGCATCGGCCTGCAGGCTCAGGTAGCGGTTTATATCTTCATCATGCCCATAGGAAATAACTGAAATATATTGGTTGAAAATATAAAAATCAGATTGCTGCATTACTTCATTCATCAATGTGAATAAGCGGTTCAATGCAGAGCTTTCGGTGCGGTTACTAATGCGTAATACGTTACGGTTGCCGGCTAATAAACTAATAGCCAGGCTATAAAAAAAAATAGTATCCACATTGCCGGGGCACACATGGAAAACAGTACCTATCGGCTGCCGATATAAAATGGTTTGGCTACTGACTGATTCAACTTTTTCCTTTCTTAAGGTTTCAATATTTGCCTTTCTCAGCCAATAAGCTAATGCCACCACGGCTGGTAATTGCCGCAATTCTGTTTGTAAAATGTTGCTGCTTACCATATTTAAAAAAGATATGGTACGATCATCAAACCAATCCAACTGTTCGCTTAAGGGTAAGAAGCAGGGAAGCTGTGTTATTGGAAGCAAAATGTTTTGGGGAGAAAGTTGTTGAACCTCAGCCTTCATCCCCGGCCCCCCGACTGGGGTCCGGGACAGGCTTTCTCCACAAGTGGAGAAGGGTGCCTCTGTGGAAATTTGTAAATCTTTTTCGGGCAACGGATTCCTACTATTCAAACTTTGCTCATTGCTTTCGGAGAGCGGGTTAATGCTGCTTGAGTGTTGCTGATTCTTTTGAGAATTTAATTCTTTTAAACCCCCTGATGTTTTCTGTAATAAATGTTCGTAAGAGGCACCCCTCTCCACCTGTGGAGAGGGGACGGGGGTGAGGGCCGTATCACTACATCCTCTTAATTCTGCCTTTGCTGCCCTTCCCAATATTTCAAAATATTTGCCCTGCCAGCCGTTGGCTGCATCATCTTCGCCGTGGCAAATACCGATGTCTTCTGTTAGTAAAGAAAAGCCCGGGTAGCTTTCCGGCAGTACACTGATTACCTGAATCAGGCCCTTTTGTCCATGTGGCATTTCGGTAAAATCGGATGGGTTGCGGATGATAATATCGGAGAAGTTAGAGCAGTGCAGATAACCGTTTGTATTCTCCATAAATATGCTGCCGGTTTGTTCCACCATACCGTAAAAATTATATACCTGTTGCAGGCCAAATTCCTGATCCAGCCGTTGCTTAAACACTTTATTTGTAACACGCTGTTCCATCATCTTTTTCCAGCCACCGCTGTGGAATAAAACAGCTTTGCTTAAATCAACTTTGCGATATTGAGCCAATTGTAAAAGGTATTCCCACACAATAAATGTGAATCCAAACAGCAGCATCGGCTGGCCATTATATTTATCTAAAAATACATCTATCTCGGGTATATTCAGTTTGTAGTTATCATTCAGCAAGTAGGTATGCTGCTTACCGAAAACACTTAGCCCTACGATACCGGCGCCACGTGCTGAAAAGCTTTCCCGGTTACGTAGTACCGATTTACTATCAATGATGAGCATAGGCAATCGCTCCTGCCCAATAATGCTGGTGATGATGTGTGCCAGTGCCTTGGTTTGTTGTGCGGATGTTTCTTTATCTAAATAAATTTTGCTAATCTGCTGCCCGGTGGTGCCGCTGCTGGTCAGCACTTTAAATATATCAGCATCAGCTATGCTTTTCAGCTCATGGTTTTTAAATACAGATACCGGTAAAAACGGAACATCAGCGATTACAGAAAAATCATCTGTAAACCCTGCTGCTTTTATTATTCTTGCATAACCGGAATTTTGCTGCCGGTGATGTTGGGTAAGCCACTGCAACATCGGTAGCAGCATTGCCTGCTTCTCCGCTTTAGGTAAGGAGAAAGGCGGAGGTTTAAATAGCGGTGCTGCTGTCATAATCACTGGCAATTTTTGGATAGTCCCATTTTCCGTTAGCGGTTAAAGGTAATGCCGGCAGCGGATTCCATTTTATGGCCGTAGGATGAATGCCCAATTGCGAAAACAGGTAAACAGCGATAGCATTGCGATCAGCCGGTTCTGTAAAAGAAATCAATAGAAACTTATCTCTAATACCGGTACAGGCAACCTGCTGTAATGCAAAATGATGAAGCAATGTTTCTATTTCATCCAGGCTCATGCGGTTGCCATACAGTTTTATAAACCGTTTTGATCTGCCGGTAATATACAAATAGCCATCCTCATCCATCCGGGCCAGGTCGCCTGTATGTAACGGTTGAATCTGTTCGTACGTGAGCAGGTCTGCGGCTGTTTCGGCATAGCCGCCGAACACATTCGGGCCAGTGTACAATAGCTCCGCCGTAGCGTTGTCAATCTTAAATTGCCCGCCGGGTATAGCCATGCCAATAGAACCTGATTTGTATAATGCCTGATTCGGCGGCAGGTAAGCCATGCGGGCAGTCGCTTCCGTTTGACCATACATTATAAAAAATGTCGAATTATTTTTCTGTGCATACATAGCGGCTTTTTTTACCAGTTCGTTCTGTAGCCTGCCACCCGCCTGTGTAAAATATTTTAGCGTAGGGAAATGTTTGGTAAAGACCCCCAGCCGGTTCAGTATTTCATACGTAAAGGGCACTCCGGCTAATGAAGTAAATTCATAATATTCCCAGGCCTCCCAAAAAGCTTTTTGCACCATATCGGGCAGGCCGCAAACAACGGTAGCACCGGCCAACGCATGTGTAGTGAGTACGGATAAGCCATAGCTGTAATAAACAGGCAGGTTCAGCGGAGCAGTATCTTTTTCATTGATGGGTAAATATTGCAATATAGAACGGGCATTGGCCAGCAGGTTTTCTTCACTCAACTTCACCAACTTAGGTGAGCCGGTACTGCCACTGGTGCTTACTAAAATTTTAATAGCCGGATGAACAGCCGTTGCATTTTCTTTTTGTAAAAAATAACTATCCTGTTGTTGCCAGCCATTTATTTCCAGCCGGCTTTCATCATAAATAATGACCGGGCTATAACTATCTTCTAATGTGTTTTTTTGTGTTTTCGATAAACTTTTTGGTAGCAGGGCTAAGGCTGCACCGCTTTGGTACCAGCGAAAAAAATGGTGTAGTGAATGGATAGAATTATCTACATACAAAAATGCAAGCCTGCCAGTGAAGTTTTGCTGATCTGTTATTATTTGTTGCCAGCTAAAACGTTCGTCGGTAGCCGCATCAATAATAGTAAACGAAGCAGGAATCGATTGGATAAAAGAATCTGGCATAAACAATTTAAAAAGAGCAAGATAATAGGATTGTCGGTGCCTTTGGAAATTACGATGTTGCTACGAAAGCTTTCGAGGGATTCTTCCATTCCTTGAGGGGTTTCCAAATCCCTTCAAGGGTTGCAAAGTGGCGGTACTGCAAAAACGCTTTAAGGAATTCTTCCATTCCTTGAAGGGTTCCCAAATCCCTTCAAGGGTCACAAAGTGACGGTACCGCAAAAACACTTCAAGGGATTTGGGAACCCTTGAAGCGTTCCATCAATCACTATAGGCAATCAATTCATTATCCGTTTCGATAGCTTCCCGTAAAATAGACAGAAAAGTTGCTTCCGGAGTTAATGGCACTGGTTTAGCCCTACGGCTGCGGCGGTAACGGCAGGGCCTGTTTATTTTGCGTAGTTCCTGATACTTCAGGTGTACCTGCTCGTTTGTCCAGCGGTAGTTATTGCGGTAATCTACCCAATGCTCAATAATACTTAGTTGTTGCAGGTGTGTAAAAGTGCTATAGTCTATGCTGCCTACGTAATCCAGGTTCGATAAGGATTGGTAGGGCTGATACGTTTCGCTGATTAAATAAAAGTCGAGCATGGATGAAAATGTATTCCGGTACGGCTAAAAATAATAAAGGGTGCCAAATGTACAAATCCGGGGTTACCGGAAGTACGCTGCAAGATTTAATTTTCTGACAGCCCGTTCCGTACTGCATACATTACGAGGCCTACCCGGATTTTTAAACCCGGTTTTTCAAAGAGTACATCCCTATAACTTTCAACTGTACGAGGGCTTACAAGCATTTTTTCGCCAATTTCTTTATAAGCTAATTCGATACAGGCATAACGTAAAAAATTGATCTCCCTTTCGCTTAGTTTTATGGCAGGCTCAGCTTCGTTTTGTTCTGTTCCGATATTGTGCAGTACCCGGTTGGTGGCCGAATCAGGATAATAAAAGCCTTTTTCCAGCAAGGCATCCAGTGCCTTTTCCAGTTCCGGCGGGTGAACGTTTTTACGCAGGTATCCATGTGCGCTGCATTTAATCATTTTAATCAGGGTGGCATCATCCTGCATCGAGAGCGCCATCCCTTCTACTGCCAGATGTTTTTTCCAGGCTTTAGGCGGTCTCAACACCGTCTATCACCGGTATCTACGTATCGTAAGACAGCACATCCGGCAGGATGCCCACTATCTATGTTTTTCTTGTAATTCTTTGCCATTGCCCGGTTAATATAATACTTGGTAATTATCAAACACATTTTAGCATGGCAGTTACCGCTCTTCCTATCTCTAAATGACCGTCTACTATAGCCACGGTATGTTTTAATGTGTTTACCTTATATCTTTAGAAGTGTATTCATAAATAGTCAAAACATTGTCCTACCATATATCCATTAAATTAACGGTCTATTTCTTTATTTTTATAAATGTACGCGGCTTTGCGCAACAAACTATTTGGGACAAATTTTCCATTTCCAAAATAACACCCGACAATGGCCTTTCGCAAGGCAGCAACTATTTCCGCTACGAAGATAGCAAAGGCTACATGTGGATTACCTGCAACGATGCCCTTAACAGATACGATGGTAATAAAATAAAAGTATATAACCTTAATACGTATTTTAAAAACTGCCCCATACTTCAGCAGGGGTATGGCTTTGCGGAAGATGCAGAAGGCAATATTTACATTGGGAGTACAAAAGGACTTTATCTATATCACCGCAATCAGGATAAATTTTCCCTGCAAAAAATATTTACAAACTCTCCGGATGAAGTAGCTATGCCATTTGGCTATAAAGATGGTAAAATATGGTGCTTTAACAGGCAATGGCAGTTGGCCACTTATGATGTAGTTACTAAAAAAGTGAAATTGATTACCAAAGTGGCTTTACTGCCTTTGAATTCGGTGCATGTGTATCAATTAGAAGCCAACGCTTTTTATTATCATTTCCCTTTTATAGATAAAGAAGGCAATTGCTGGTTGTTTGCTAATAACAATATAGCCCGATATAGCATCACCTTAAAAAAGACTACTTACCCCTTAGAAACCTACTTGTATAAAAAAAAGGCAACCATTTATGGTTCTGCTTATGATGCTTTCACTAATCATATTTTGTTAGGTACTGCCAATGGTCTATTGTGCTATAATATTGGTGAAAACAACGTTGAGGAAATAGTTTCTTTGGCCGGTGAGCATATAGGTCTTTTAAGCCAGATAGGCGTTGGGGGCCACTTTATTGTGCTTAAAACCGATCGCGGCGGCCTGGCATTTACTACTAAAGATTTTGCACAGGGCCGGTGGATAGAACCTGATGGTAGAGAGAAATATAAGCGCTCCTTCCAGTTTGCTTTTGATAAAAGCGACCGCCTTTGGTTTTGCGATGATGGCCAGGGGCAGATTATTTTTAATTTTCAACCTCCTTTATTAAACAAAGAGCCTGGGGACGAAGCGGCTTTTCAGGAATTGATATCTAATGGTGTTGGCGGTTTTGCGGAATGGCCCAACGGTGATATACTCATTCAAAATAAATTTATACAGAATAAAAATACGCATCGCCTTAGCCACAGCCAAAATATAATCCTAAAGGGTAAAAATCTTTATAAAACCGCTACCGACTATTTTAGAAAAGGTATTTGGTTTTACAATGCTGTTGCACCTGAAAAAAAAGATGCCAATATTTTTTTTCTTGATCAGAAAGATGAAATATCTATAGTTTTTCCCCGCATGCATGCCGATACCCTGGGCGTGCTTCAGGATGTGAAAGTGATGCCTGACGGACGGGTATTTTTCGCTTCCACAACGGGACTCTATCGACTCGTTGAAAAAACAAAATCCCTATCCAAAATACAGCAACTGAGGCTGCCCAATGCCTTTTTCATCAATCTATTAGCCAGGCACAAGATGGCAGTAAGCTACCTTAATAATGATATGATGCTGGCCGAAGTACTGGCAAATGATGATGTAATGCCCATTCAAAAAATATTGCCGGGCATACAATCTTTTTACATACAGGAAGATACTTTGCGACAAAGATATTGGGTTGGAGCAAATAATGGGTTGTACCTGTTAGATAAAAACTTAAAGACTCTTAAATTATTTGATGCCAATAACGGCCTGGCCGGCACCTATATTTATGGATTGTTATTGGATAAGGAAGGAAATGCATGGTGTAGTCACCAACGGGGGCTTAGCAGCATTAATACCCAAACTTTTCAAATTATAAATTACGACAAAAGCGATGGCATACAAGACTGGGATTTTAATAACCGCTCCTTTTTTAAGGCCAGCGATGGTACCATGTTTTTTGGCGGTGTAAGTGGGTATAATTATTTTAAACCACCATTAAAACCGTATTCTTTTTATGAACCTGAGGTATATGTTGATGAGATTTTAGTGAACAATAAAACTTTTTATCCGGATACTAACGCTAACCTTTTAACAAAACTGGCGCTGCCTTTTACGGAAAATAATATAGTGATTAAAGCGGGTATTAAAGATCTGGACAATTCGGGCATTCAACAACTTATTTACCGGCTTCGCACAACAGATAATAAATGGGAATACATACCTAACTACAGCAATATATCCTTCAAAAGCCTGGCACCCGGCACTTATACCTTGCAACTAGGCTATTACGACAAGTATGCAAAGAAAGAACGAATACAAAAAACAATTTTAATTTCCATAGCTGCTCCCATTTATAAAAAAAGCTGGTTTTGGGCATTAATAGCCGTCCTGCTTACAGGTATTATTTTTTGGTTAATAAACAGGCGTAAGCTTATGCAACAGCAGGTCGTATTTAGGCAACAGCTAGCCTTAGAAAAGCAGCGCACTAAAATAACTGCCGACTTGCATGACGATATTGGCGCATCGCTCAGCAGCCTGCAGGTAAACAGTGCGGTGGCTAACAGATTACTGGATATAGATAAAGCAAAAGCAAAAACATTATTAGGGAAAATAGAAGCCCAGGCGAAAGACCTGGCAGACAAAATTGGTGATATTATCTGGAGCATGAAGCCCGGCAAGGAAGAATTTATGACAATGAGCATGCGTATTAAAAACTTTGCGAATGATATACTAGGCGCAACTAATATAGACTATGAGCTGGATATTGACAAAACCTGCGATACCTCGATAACGGATATTACAGCCCGGAAAAATATTGTTTTTATTACGAAGGAGGCTATAAATAATTGCGTAAAATATAGTGAGGCAACAAAAGTTTTCATTCATTTAAAATGCAAACCGGGATTGATTTTACTCTCGGTAATAGATAACGGGAAAGGATTTGCAATCAATAAAACCTTGGGAAACGGCATTACTAACATGCGTCGGCGTACAGAAGAATTAAGCGGAGAATTTTTTGTTGATTCAAGTACCGGAAACGGTACTATTATAAAAGTAGTAGTGCCGCTTGCTGTCCCTTAATTTAATGACAATATTTTTTGGCATAGCTACATTAAGTTTGTACGATGATGATAAGGGTGTTTATATATGATGACCATAAAGAAAGGCGGGATAGCCTAAAGGCCCTGTTCTGTTTAAATGAAAATATAAAATTCGTGGGCGAGGCAGGGAATTGTCAAAACGTATTAACTGAAATGGATGAGTTTTATCCCGATGTAGTGCTTATGGACATAAACATGCCCGAAGCGGATGGTATAGAAGGGTTACGCCTTATAAAATCAAAACATCCTGAAATAAAAGTGCTGATGCAGACGGCTTACGACGACAGCGAGAAAATATTTACCAGTATAAAAAGCGGCGCCAGCGGCTATATTTTGAAAAACGACAAACCCCAACGCATACTACAGGCCATCGATGAAGTGTTTGAAGGCGGCGCCGTGATGAACCCCGCCATTGCACAAAAGGTGCTGGATTATTTTAAACCCATAGAGAAAAAATCGCCGTTAAGCCCAAAAGAAAATGAAGTATTGAGCCTCCTCTCGGAAGGCTTAAGTTATAAAATGGTGGCCGATAAATTAGGGGTGAGCCATAATACGGTAAACACTCACGCTAAACGCATTTACGATAAATTACATATTTCCTCCCTGGGTGAAGCCATTGCCTGGTTTTATAAAAACAAAAACTAACTGCCGCTTATTTTATCAATTAATTCTTTCCCCTGTCATTAGATTTGGGGATTTTTTTTTGCATATAAGTGACCACTTTTGTGTTATAAATTATGGCCCATGTAATGTTGCTAGCCTAAAAAGATATTTAACTTTTATTTTTCTAATTGATTGCCATGCAGCTCCGGCTACCTGAATTATTACCAGTTATAATGTAATTTTTAAATAAAATAAAATTTATAAATAGTAAATAAACAAAATATATATCCAATTATATGCGCTGTTTACATAAGCCAGCTTATGCCCTATCTACTGGTGGAAGAAAAATAGCGCTTACAATTTTAAATTATAAACCCACAATTATGAAATGGAAATTATTGTTCCTGGCCTTTACGCTGGCGCTCAGAAGCATGGCACAAAACCCCATCAGCAGCATCAGCATTAGCATGCCCGCTGTAATGCCCGGTAGCATTAGCGATTGGGCTAGTACCATGCCGCCTGTAACCATACAGGCAAGTGCAAGGCTTGATAGCAGCCGCAGCATACCCGGCTACGTTCGGGAAGGCAAGGTATTGGTAACTATTAAAAACGGCAGCAGTAAAGTATGTGGTGCATTTAATAGTACCAATGCGCCATCTGCGGGCATCAACGGCCCTGTAAAGATTTACCGCGGTGCCGAAATAGAAAAACTATTGGCAAACCTGTATGCTGCAGCCCGGTGCCTACATGCTATGCGTACAATTTTTTGGCAATTACAACGGTCAGGAAAAAGCATTGAGCGAAGAAATATGTAAACAGTTCTCTATAAAAGGGACCGATGCTAACACATATACGCCGCCGCAAAATATAATGCCCGCCGAAGGAAAAATTTTCTCCGAAACAGAAGCCAAACAACCCCTTACATTTCGCTGGACACCGGTGGTGCCAAAGCCGCAGGGAGATGTCATTTATAAAGTGCGGGTATTGGAAATACGCAAAGGGCTATCGGCTACGGAGGCGATGAAAACTAACACCCCTATCCTGGAAAAAGAAGTAGTAAACCAAACACAATTATTCTTTGGTGGTGTGTTTGATGGTCCTATTAATAAAATAAATAGTGATTCCAAATTGGGTTGGTATGTAGAGGCAACGGATAAACAAGGCAAGAGTTTGGGCAGTAGTGGGGTGACGGTATTTAGTTTAGGCAGCAGTGCCAGCCAAAATCCACAGTTAAAAACAGGAGGCTGCCAGCTGGATTTTAAAATAACTAGCAGCAGTTGTGCAAAAGACAGCAGCGGCAAACTCTTTTACACCTTTTGTGCAACCGTAAAAGATATTACTACCGTTAGTGGCACTACCATGTATTTCAATGACCCGCTTACCTTCAACTGCGCAAATGGTACGCTTACAGGTTGTGCATCTACATCTGTTTCCGACCTTTTAAAAAGCCCTAACGGCACCGTAATTTATATTGGCACATTTCCAAATACGGTACTAAAAACAGGGACAGGAAATACGATTTGTTTTAAATACACCCCATCTGTTGCCACGGCCACTACTGCTAAATTTAATGCTTACGCTTTGTGTGCTACCGGCTCCGGCTCCGCTGCCGAAGGCTCTGGTTCGGCTACGGCTGATACGACGATAACCTTGCCCGCCTGCCCGTGCGTGTATTGCGATCAATTTAAAGAATGGTCCTTTAGGCCCGAACAGGCAACAGCCACAGGCAGTGCCCCTAATAACTCAGTAAATGTAACTGCAACTATCACTGCCCCTGTTGCAACTATCAAATCATTTAAAACTGAACTGGTAAGTTTTGTACACAATGGCAAGGAAGAATGCTTTGGATGTAATAAGGATGCCAATACGTTTGGCAATTTTACCGGTGGCACATTTGGTAGCTGGGGCAATGGGGTCTTTCCGCTGGATGGTACTAATACAACCCATCATACACTTAGTTGGTTTGGTGCAAACAGCAGTACTATACCGTTAGCAGGCCAGGCATTAAACTTAAGTTTTACGGCGCCTCCATTTAACCCGCTAAGCTGCTGCGATGATGAGATACAATTCTGCATCCGCTACAGTTTTACCAATGCAGAGTGTCAAACCTGCAGCTATGTAAAATGCTACTCGGTAAAAAGAACCCATCGCCAAACAAATAATTAACATTTAAATAAATTACAATGAAAAATATAATAAACAAGACATACATATTATTTTTTTTAATAAATATCTTAGGCGAAAGCAAGGCACAGCTGCCATTAAATTATGGAGATGCTGTAATAACACATAGCCCGACAAAGCAATTAAGTACGGGTTCCTCAAATCTTGGAATTGTTGTAAGGGTTATAAAAACAGCCAATACATCTACTGCTCCATTTGGGCCTGGCAGTAGTAATTGGAATATTTCACCTTTCGGTACAAAACCAGTTAACTGGACAGCACCGCAGGGTAGATGGTCCGTTGACAGCTTAGGCACTGTTTTTGGGATAACATTAGATGATAATTTTAATCCAAATATATATGTATCATCAACTCAAATATATAATGCTGGCGCCAGCTTCGAAAGAAAAATATGGAAATTAAATAACACCACCGGCAGCAGGTCATTAGTATATGATTTTGGAAATGCTGGCAGATCATTAGGTAATTTAAAGTATGTTCGAATTGGCGGTGTCGAAAATATATATGTTTCCGACTGGCAAACTGGTCAAATACAAAGGGTCACCGGTAATTCAGTAGGAATATCTACCTGGTCTTTGAAGCAACCTTTCCAACCAATGTTTCCAGATTCTGACACGCTAACTAAGCCGTATGTCAATATGGCTTATGGATTGGGAGTAAGAAACGTGGGTGGTGGTAATTACCGTCTTTATTATGCGAGAATTTCCACCTTCCCAAATAGTAATCTGGCCGGAGCTTACGGAAATAATGAGATATATTCTATAGGGCTTAATGGCAGTGGGAACTTTACCGGAACAGAACAGAAAGAAAAAATCAATGTAATTCTTAATAAGGACAGAGCTAAATGGGATGGTTACACATCTCAAACCAACCCGCCAGACCTAGACATTACATGCACAATTTTACCAGTTATAGCCGACCTGGCCTTTACATCGGATGGAGCAAAAATGTTAATTGGGCAACAATCGTGGCAAAGCTTTGGAAGTATTGCACCACATAATTCCGGTGTTTATGAAATAAAATTTAATTTATCTACAGGACAATGGGACAATAGCGGAGACTTGTTTCCTTCAGGAGGTTCAATTTTCGGATTAAACTGTGTAAATACATCCGCAAGTACAAATTTTAATTGTACTGGTGGTATTAGCTATTCCAATAATATTTTAAGAAAAGACTCAGGGTATAGTTGCGATACTACAGTTTGGTTTAGCACAGATTACAATGCTAATTATGTGTACGGTATTCAGGGGATGCGCTCGGATGGCGGCAATGTTGATAACTCAATAAGAATTGATGCTGATGATGATTTAGCTTTTTATGATAAAAATCACCTAGGCGATGTGGAAGTTTATAAAAAACCAATGCAATGCATTACCTGCGCCTGCGGCAAATGGCTAACTACACCGTCCTTAAATGGTGAACCAATTCCCGGAGTCCCTTTGATGTACCAAGATGCAGCCGAGGTAAGCTTATTACGAAATAAACAAGAGGCAGGCAATAAGCTAAAACCGCCCACTACCATACCTCCCGGTGATTACAACAGCAACGAAGCGCCGTTATTAAAAAATTATCCTGTTCAATTTGTGCAGGGGAATATTAGCGGCCTTATTAATGCTCAATATGAATGCAGGGGCTGTAAAGATAGCGCAGCGTTTGCCTGGAGCATCACTAAAAACGGCGCCACTACACCCATTCTTACCGGAACAGCTTTACCAGTTATTTTAGAAAATTATAATAATCAACTAAAATGCGGTAAGTATATTTTAATAATAAAAGCATCCTGTGGCGGCAATAGCTGCGATAGCTATACCATTCCCATTACAATTATTTGCGAACCAGTTAGCTGCTGTAAGGCCGTTATTAATATTGGCCTCGTTAAAAGCGATATACATGCATTGCCAAACATCAATACCAGCAGTGGTTTTTCAACTGCTAACCTTAGTTACAATATTAATTACGATGTTCCCATGACGGAGATACGGGTAAGCGTTGAAGAATTCAGACTCACCGCTAATTCGGCCAATTGTTTAAACTGTAGCAACCGGCCCGTAACCTGGGGCAATATACTGAGGGCGACCCTAAATGGAAATGCCATGACACTCACCAGCGCAACAGCCGCTCAACCGCCCATACCCACTCCACCCAGCAATAGTTTGCAAGCTGATTATAGAGAAGCAGTTTATAGTACCGGCAGTTTAATAAACCCGCCTTCCGCAGCACTGTTTCTCATGCTTTCACTTCCCCAGGTTACCGAACTATCGTGCTGCGAAGTGAGTGCTTACGTATGCCTGAAATTTACTTTTAAAGATGCGCAATGCCGTGAATGTGTGCAAATGGTCTGCGGAAATATTAAATTAATTCCACCGGCGCCAACCGGAACACCGGGTAACCCGCAATCCATTTCAAACAAAACAACAATAGACACTAAAATCTTTAACATTGGCCATTAAAAAATCTGGTAAAACCGGCAGCAGACTATTGCTGCTGCTGGTTTTACAAACAATTATAATTACTGTACCGGCACAAAATTTTACTACCAAAGGCACTGCTCTCTATGATTACTATGGGTATTATTACCAACAGGAATTTACTATTGGAGTAAGTAGTTTGCCAGAAATAATTGACAGTAACTACGGGCTAGAATCTGTTTTAATAACGCTGCATCATAACCGGGTAAGCGATTTAAAAATAACGCTTCAAAGCCCGGACGGCACAAGTATGTGGCTTACGAACCGAAATGGGAAAGACAGTGGAAAAAATTATATAAAAACGAGGTTTTCGCAATATGGGAAGGATGGGCTGATAAGCGCAGCGGTAGCACCATTTACCGGTGATTATAGGCCAGACGGACAATTGGAATTTTTCAATAACCGGCAAAACCCTAATGGGGAATGGAAATTATGTATTGAGGATTTAAAGAAAGAAGAAGCTGGAATACTGGATAGCATTCAGCTAGTATTTAGCAAAAGGCCAGCTCATATTACTATCAATAAAAAATGTGATATGCAGAATTTGGGATTATGTAATTGTCCTAATGGAACAAATGATTGTGAACTATTGCCAGATTTGGTGATTGTGCCATTCTTCACTAAAAATCAGGTACATGAATATAGCTGGAATGATTCATCTTACCCCGGTCAGTTGCGGCTGGCCGCTACCATTGCCAATATTGGCTACGGACCTATGGAAATAAAGGGAACTAAAGATTGGATTTGTGGAAATGAAAGCGTAGACAGTTCTCAAAAATGCCCGGACGGAAAAATGAGCCGCCTAAAAGTAAAGCAGCGCATATATTCAAAATTTGGTGATTCATCAACATATAAAGACAAGGATGCCGGTACTATGTATTTTGAGAATATGCCAGGTCACAATCATTATCATGTGGATGATTGGGTAGAATTCAGGTTGGTGAAAATAAATAAAAGAAAAAGAACAGTGGTGACCAGGGGAAGCAAGGTGAGTTACTGTTTGTTTACTACGGGCATATTTTACAGCAGCGACAGCCTTAGCATAATTAATGGAAGAAAGTACGGTGAAGGAATGCCCAATTATGGCTTAGGAAATTACCCAACCTGCAACTTCGATAAACAAGGTATTTCTGTAGGTGGCTATGATACTTATGGAATGATGTACGAGGGGCAATTCCTTCAATTGCCAAATGGATTAAAAAATGGTGATTATATTTTGGAAATAGAAATTGACCCTCACCATTGGTATAAGGAAAGCAATAAGAAAAACAACCTATTTAGTTTTCCTGTCACTATTTCAAAACAGTAAGCAATGAAAAAATTTACACTATTATTTTTATCTATTAATATTTGCGTTTCACTAAATGCGCAGGCGCCAAAATCCAGATTTTCCATCTCCGGCACCGCCGGCATTTCTTACGATGGCTATGGCCTTACCACTAACCCGCATACGCCATCGTTTTACGCAGCCCGTCGGCCCTGGAATGTAGTGCGGTTCAATTTTCAGCCTGTCATGAATTTCGGAAACTTTAAGCTACCGTTCAATTTTAATGTCAGCCCCATGCGCAATAATTTTGGCAGCCCGCCTTTTGGGTTTGGCAGCCTGCCCGGCTTCCCCAAACAAAGCTTTTCGCAATGGCTTACCAACCCGGCAAATACCATTGGCATTAACCCAACCTATAAATGGGCAGAGCTGCTACTGGGCACGCAATATTTAAAATACAGCGATTTAAGCACCGGCGACATTGGTGCATTCGGTTATGGTTTTAGCTTACAACCTGGCAAATACCGTTTCAAATTTTTTAGAGGGATTACCCAGCAGGCATTTCAGCCTTTTATTGGCACCGGCACACCACTGCCCGTTTTTGCAGGCGCTTACAAACGCACCATTACCATGGCGCAAATTGGTTTGGAAAAAGAAGGAAAATATTTTGCGGGATTTAATATTATAAAAGGAAAGGACGATGCAGGCAGTATTGCTGTACTATTGTTTAATCCTTCTTATCTAACACCTACGCCAAAGCCTGCTGAAAATGTCATCATCAGTTTTGCTGCAAAATTTAATACAGAAAAAGGCTGGTACGGGCAAACGGAATTAGCTACAACCATTACATCACGGGACCATACAGCACCAAGCCCCAGCCCGCTGGTAAAAGATTTTAAACCCTTATTAAACACAAACAGCAGCAGCTACCGGGACCACGCCGTGCAGGCCGGTTTTGGCAAAAAAGGCAGGGGATGGGATGTGGGCGCAACTGCCAAATGGCTGGGTGCCGGATATTACACCATGGGCTATCCTTTTACCCAAAACGACCGGTTGGAATATGCAATAAATACCCGCTTTAACGCCTGGAAAAATAAAATGAACGTTACGGCAAGCCTGGGGCAGCGCTTTGGCAACTGGAGCAAAACAACAACCCCTAACCGTACCAAACAAATTATTGCCAATGCCAATGTGTTTGCACAATTCAACGACCACTTTAGCCTGAACGCCAGTTACAATAATTTTGGTTTTACTGCACCGGCAATAAGCGGCGGAATTAAAAATATAGGAAACGATTTAGGAATTAATCCCACGTATACGTGGAGCACCACCAAAATAAGTCATTTATTTAGCCTTACTTATAACTGGAGCAAATACACAGAAACGGCCCCATTTCCGTCCCTGTTTACCAGCAACAATACGCACACCGCTATGCTCTTATATGTGCCCACCTTTTTTAGCAAGCCCAATATCAGTACAAATATAAGCGCTATGTATTTTAGCAACGCATCTTCGGTACCTGCCAAACTGCGCATCATTTCTTTTAGCAGCAGCCTCGGCTGGGATTTCCCTAAAAAGAAAATTAATCTCAGGGGGCAATTGCTATATAACATCACGACCATTAACCCTTTTACTGCGAGTAATAATTTACTGGCTACCCTAGGCGCTGATTGGAAGCTGTCAAAAAAATTAAGCTGGAACAGCAGCATGACTGCTAACCTCAATAAATATGGAAATGAATTAGCGCCACCAACTTCTTTAATCGGTGCACGCTATTTAGAAAGCACATTGCGCACAGCACTTCAGTACAGGTTTGGGAAATAGCAGATAATAAAAGTATGGCATAAATTATTTTTAACCTCAATATGAAATATTTACTAAAAAAATACTTCCTACTGTTATTTGCTAATTGCATTTTCTTCCATGCAGCCAATGCGCAGTTTTCTGCTAATTTATTATTGAACAGCCGGCCACCCTCTTATTTAAGCGATTGGAATAGCGGGCTGGCCGGTCAATTAATTATTACCTACACGGGCCAGGCGCCGGCAAGGGTAAAACTAACCACGCAATTGCAGAATGGCAGCGGTAATCCTTTTGCCGTTAGCAATAATGCTACCGCACAATTACTGCAAATAAATACCGGCCCCAACGTAGTACGCATAGATAGAGTTTTGCAATTAGAAAATCTTCGTTTCCCTGGCGGGGGAAATAGTTTGGCTACCAGTGGAAAATTACCGACCGGCCAGTATTCTTTAACGGTGCAGTTGTTAAGCATTAATGACAGTGTATTAACACCTGTTATCCAGCATCCATTTACACAGGTTAATTATCAACTGCCTTATTTGCTTACGCCAGTAAACAAGGCCGTGCTTGATGCTGCTATTTCACAAACAGCTATCACCTTCCGGTGGAGCAGTTTAGTACCGGCTTCACAGGAAAACGTTACGTACCGCCTACAGGTGTACGAGGTATTAACGGCACAAACATCTATGCAGGCATTGCGCAGCAACCAGCCCCTATTATTGGCAGACATAAGGCGAACGACACAATATATCTGGAGGCCTCAATTATATTTTAAAGATTCTGCAATCCATCCATTTATCTGGACGGTGCAAACACTTGATAGCCGCGGTGTACCTATACCATCATCCGATGAAAACAACCAAGGCCGTAGCGAGTCATCCGAATTTAGCATAAACACGCTAAAGCCTGCGGCATCAGATTAATAATATTGCTCTGTTACTGGTTTCTCTACTTGCACTCTTAAAAAATGCCTCCCATGTTTATTCAAATGAAAACAGTTATTTCTTTCCTTTTTACCTGTTGCTTCTATATGGGGCAGGCTCAGGATTCTTCCTATAAAAAACAATCTACTATTGGCTTGTACTTTTTTTACAACGACTTTGCAACGCCGCAGCTGTTAAAAGCAAATGGATTGGGCACCGTATTAAAAAATAACCAGTGGAATAAGCCGCACAATATGCAAGGTGGTTTTGGGCTGGATTTTTTTAAAGGCGTTACCCGTAAAACAGATGTTGTGGGCACCGTAAATGCAAGTTGGGTTAATTATGCACTGCCTGGCGGCGGTTTTTTCGGCAGTAGCCATTTATTGCTTGATATGAATGCCGGTGCTCATATAAAACTGCTCGGGGATAATTACACATTCAATCCTTTTTTAATTACAAAAGTGGGCTTTACATCGTACAAAAATATTAGTGGTTTTAGCCTCCAGCCTGGGGCAGGTATACAAATTAATTTATTTAATGAAGCCTATGTTATTACTACAATTGAATATCGGGCAGCATTGAGCAATAACCTGAGCAATCAATTATATTACAGCACAGGCATTGCAACTAATATCGGGAAAAAGAAGGCGAAAATAGTAAAGCCCTTGGTAGAAAAACTGCCCCCGCCTGTGGCAAAAGAGCCGGAAATAGTCGTAGCAAAAGAACCCGAAACTGTAAACGAAGAAATAAAAATCACGGCTAAAGAAATTTACATCAGTATTACTGATGAAGCAACCGGACAACCTTTGCAATATGCTGAAATTAGTTTGAAAACGGAGGATGGTATTATTTTTACCGCTATCAGCAATACGGATGGCAAAGCACTATTCAGCAATGTTGCGGCAAATAATTATTCAGTAACAGGCCGGCTAAATTTAATTGATGCAACAACTGCAATGATTACAAAAGATGAATTTAATTCTATAGGGAATATAATTAAAAAAACCATCACCCATAATGATCCCCGGTTTACTTTAGTGGGCAATGCGGTAGATAAAATCTCTGGCAGGCCGGTAGCAAATACGGAAGTAACTATTACCAATAGCACCCGCAGCAGCACAGCTTTTGCTGCAAGCGCAGCCGGAAATGGTGAGTTTCGCACACAATTAGAAGCGGCCAGCAATTTTACCATTTCCGGCAAAAAATTGGATTATATCTCTAATATCGAAAGCATAAGCACTATTGGTCTCAATCGTAGCACTACCCTGTATGTAAAACTGCAATTAGGCATTGAGGAAGCCGCTGCCGGCAAAACTATTATTTTAAATAAAATTTATTTTGCCACCGGTAAATCTGTGCTCCAGCCAGCATCTTCCGCCGATTTGATCAAATTAATTTTATTTCTAAAAGATAACCCGCAATCAAAATTAAAAATACAAGGCCATACGGATAATGTGGGAGGTATTGCTTCCAACATTTTATTAAGCCAGCTTCGTGCAAACAGCGTGGTAAATTATCTGGTTAAAAGTGGAATTAGCAAAACAAGGTTAATGGCAAAAGGCTATGGCCCTAACCTGCCAATCGAAAGCAACAAAACAGCAGCCGGAAAAGCAAAAAACAGGAGAGTAGAAATGAAAGTATTGGAGACAAGTAATTAGAATGTAAACTGCGAGGCATTAATAATGGGGCTCAAGTTATTATCCATACAAAAATGAAGCGTTTTAGATATGCTCATTAATAATTAAAGCCGTATTACAGCCAAGCAGTGCTGCTGAGTTTTTAAAAAGTTTGTAGTCTTTACATCCCTTAAAAGAACAGTCCCGTTTCTACAAAATAGAGACGGGACTGTTTCATGTTCAAAATTTCTTTACTGCTTTTTATTGCTTCGCTACAATCTCACTCAGCATCTCCTTCACCGCAGCTTCTATCTGTGTATCCTTGCCTGCTAAAAAATCTTCATACTTCAGCGGCACCCGTATATCCGGCTCTACCTGCAGGTTTTCCGTAGGGCGTTTTTCCTTACCAATGGTGCCTACCATCGGGATGCCGAATACCAGCGTGGGGTCGATTTGTGTTTCCCACCAAACAGCCGTGCCCGTACCGGCTACCGGCATACCAATCAGTTTGCCTACACCGTTTTGTTTGTAGATGTAGGGGAAGATGAACGCATCGCTGTAATTGCTTTCGCTCATGACCACGCAGCTTGGTTTTTGCCAGCGGTTCAGCGGTTCGCCGCCTTTTAGCAAATTACCCTGCGGGGCAAACTGCAGGTATTGCTTGCCACTCAAAAAGGTATTCAAATCATCGTGCAGCCAGCCGCCGCCGTTGAACCGGGTATCTACAATCAGTGCCTGCTTGTCCAGGTTGCGGCCCATGGCTTTGTCAAATGTTTCCCGAAAGCTTTCGTCGTTCATAGCCCGCACGTGGATGTAGCCCACTTTTCCACCGCTCAGTTTATCGGTCATCTCTTCCATCTTTTTTACCCAGCGTTTGTACATCAGTTCATTTTCTTCAGCGGCCGTTATCGGTTTCAGCCGTTCGTCTATTTCAGTGGTTCCATCCATTACCGTTACCAGCACATTCTGGCCGGCTTTGCGGTTCAGCAGCATAGCCCAGTCGGCATCGTTTGTTACATCGTTGCCATCTATTTTCGTAATTATCTGGCCGGCTTTTAGTTTGCTATTGGCCTTATCTGCCGGGCCGCTGTTCAGCACTTCCGCAATCTTTAAGCCTTTGCCGGCATAGGTTTCATCGTACAGCAACCCCAGTGAAGGCGTTACATCGGGCATAGTCATGCGGGGGCTATAGCGGCCACCGGTATGGCTGGCATTCAGTTCGCCCAGCAATTCGCTCAGCAGTTCCTGAAAATCGTAGTTGTTGCTAATATGTGGAAGGAACCGGGCATAATTGCTTTTATAATAAGCCCAGTCAACACCCTGAATTTTGGGATCATAAAATTTCTCCTTTACCTGCCGCCAGGCATGGTCGAAAATGTAGCCTCTTTCGGCGGCGGCATCCAGCGCCATTTCGCCGTTGATGCCAATGGGTGTCAGTTTTCCGCTTTCAGCATCTACTTTCACCAGACTGCCGCTGTTGCTTACAAACAGGCTTTTACCATCCTTGCTAATCTCAACGCCACTGGGTGTTCCACCTAGTTTTGCTAATATTTTCGTATCGTTGGTGCGGGGGTCGGTTACCCACAGGTCGTAGCCTTTTTCAAAAGAGGCCAGGTAGTAAATTTTGCTGGCATCGTCGTTCAGCACATAATCGCTAATGCTGGAACTATTGATGGTCATACGAACCCGACGGTTATCCAGCCCATCCATATCCAGCACCATTTTTTTGCCCGCCAGGGAATCCTTTTTATCCCGGATTTTCTTTTCGGCCATCAGGGCGGTATCCTTTTTATCCTTCTCTTCTTTTTCTTTCAGTAAAGCAAATTCTTCTTTGTTCAGCAGAAAGCGGTCGTACGCATCCTTATCAAAGAAAACCCCATAAATATCCAGTTCCTGGCTGCCCTGGTTAGCCAGGCTTTTGCGGCCATTGCGGGCCGTCAGCCAGGTAAGCATTTTGCCATTGAGTGCCCACTTGTTACCGCCTTCGCCAAAGCCGCTGTTGATAGGGTAGCTAATCTCGCCGCTGCCGTCAGCCTTTACCAGGCCGGCATTGCTGTTGCCAAAATAGCCCTTGCTATCGTCCATTATCATCCACTTGCTATCAGGGCTCCACTGAAAATCCCAGTCGCCATCGCTGTACGAATAGTTGTGCCCGACGGGCAATAGGGTACGGGTAGCTTTGGTAGCCAGGTTATATACTTTTAAAATATTGCGGTCTTCGATGTAGGCTACTTCCTTGCCATCCGGCGAAAATTTTGGCTGGTATTCTTCGGCTTTGGTAGCAATCAGCGGTTCTTCTTTTAATACCGTTGCCGTATAAAAATAAGGCTCGTCTTTTCGGGCAATGGTCACTTTGTAAATGTCCCAGTTATCGTTGCGCTCACCTGCATACACCAGTGTTTTACCATCCGGGCTCCACTGGATCATGCGTTCCTGCTGCGGCGTATTGGTAATGCGTTTGGTTTGTACGCCATCCAGACTGGTAACGAATACTTCGCCATGGTTCACAAAAGCTATTTCTTTACCATTGGGGCTTAGGGCAAAATCGCTTACGTTGCCATTAATAGATACATTTTTTATTATACCGGCCCGGCCATCATTATAAATGCTGATGGCTACTTTTTTGGGCTGGCTACCTTCCCGCATCGTATAAATTTCACCGTTGTAGGTAAAGCACAAAGTGCCATCAGTAGCTTTGGAAAGATGCCGCACCGGGTTTTTATCGAACGTGGTTAATTGCTTTGCATCGGTGGGATTGATAAATGATGCTTTGAACAGGTTTTGGGAAATACCACCCTTTTCGCTGAGGTAGTAAAAACTGTTGTCATCAGCGTACACTGGCTCCCGGTTTTCGCCCTGGTACACACTGATTTTTTTGTACTGTTTATTGTTCAGGTCATACGTCCACAGGTCGCGGCTTACGGCGCTGGTCTGGTGTTTGCGCCAGGGATCTTCGTAGCCCTTGCGGTCCTGAAATATCAACTGGCTGCCTTTGCTGTTGTAGTGTGCATTTTCCAGCCCGGCAGCGCTGATCATAATAGCTTTTCCGCCGGTTACCGGTACGGTGTACAAGTTTTGAAACAGCCGTGGACTGGGAAAGCGTACACTGGCAGCCGGTCCCTGGTGGGCACTGCTGAAAATAACCTGTTTGTTGTCGTTGCTGAAATCGCTGGGATAATCACCAGCGCTGTTCATGGTAAGCCGGACAGGTGTGCCGCCGGTGGCCGGCATTACAAACACATCGAAGTTGCCGTAGCGGTCGCTGGCAAAAGCAATCTGCTTACCGTCATGGCTCCATACGGGCATCATATCCTGTGCCTCGTGTATGGTTAGTGGCACAGCCACACCACCGGCTGCCTCTACTCTATAAATATCACCTTTGTAGCCAAAGGCAATGGTTTTGCCATCCGGCGAAATGGCAGGGTAACGAAGCCACAGCGGGCTTTCCTGGGCATAGCTGTTCAGGGCAAACAGGCCGGCAGCGAGTGCCGTTGCTATTTTTTTCATCATGTAATCAGGCGTATTTTAATGACGAAAGATAAAGCGAATCCGAATTGTTTCGTGGATTTTATACGAATGGAGTGATAGTTGGAGGAATGACAGAAATAGTAAGGTTCCACCCGATGCCGATGCATGGGCATGGTATCCATTGCCGTTGGCTTTAGCGCAATGTTATTTAGTTGAGGGATGCAGTCAATTGCCATGCCGGGCGTGGTGGGTGATACTGAGATTTTGTATTGGCTTTAGCCGAATGATTGGTGGCAGATGTGGCAAAGCCAATACAGTGAAGGCACATTTTATCCACGCACTAAAGTGCATAGCAATTAAAATAACAATACAGCAAGGGTGATGCTCATTTTGCTTAGCCACATAACATTGGACTAAAGCTTACAGAAGAAAACAATTCCTCCAAATGACTTTAGCCACAACAAAAACTTGTATAAATTGCAATTTATAAATCTTCAGATAAGATGGCAAAAATCAGGACTGCTCAATACGACTTTGACCTGCTGTATGCTCCTTTTGAAAACATGACGGATACTGAATTCCTGCATTTCTGCGAGCAAAATAAACACCTACCCATAGAAAGGGACGAAAACCACCAAATACTTTTTATGCCTCCGGTAACCAGTGAATTTTCCGAAAAAAATAGTAGCCTGAATGGTTATCTGTTTATTTGGAACCTAAAATTAAAATCAGGCCGGACCTTTGACTCTTCGGCAGGTTTTTATCTTCCGGATACCAGTATGCGCAGCCCGGATGCAGCCTGGATAAGCAACGAACGCTGGAATGCCTTGACAGAAGATCAGCGAAAAGGCTTTGCCTACATTACTCCGGATTTCATTGCAGAGTTGGCCTCTCCTTCAGATAGTATAACGCAGCTAAAACTAAAAATGGAAAAGTGGCGGGACAATGGCGTACGCCTCAGCTGGCTAATAGACCCCAAAACCGAAACCGTATTTATTTACCGGGCTGATGGTACTATTAGCAAAGTGGAAGGGTTTGACAATACATTGAGTGGAGAAGAAGTGTTGCCTGGTTTTGAATTTGGGTTAAGTATTTTGAGATGATTTTTATATTTCGTTATATTTCTTAAATTTATAAATTCAGCTGATAAAGGATGTTGAAACAAAATCGTAACCTCAGAAAACCAGCAAACTTTTGTCGAAGAAAAAATAGCTTAAACACGCTGAGTTTGAACTGCTGTTTTTCATATTGATTAGCCTTAGTAAAACAGCATAAGAATATATAATTTTTTTCCTCAACCTACTGTCTCATTAGTGAGTTAGCTTTACAATCGATTGAGGAAAATAAACATACCAAAGCCCCTAAATACTCGCATCCATACAGGGAAGTGCAGGAAGACATTACCATCTGGCAGAAAGGATGATAAAAAACTCAATGAGTGTTGAAAGAGAATTAAACGATCAGTACCGTAGATAGGCCTGCGGTTGCGGGAAAAGTTGCAACTGCTGAAAAAGTGGTACCCTACAACTCTTTTTAATCCCTTTATCTAATCCCCATCATTGATAAGCTAAATAAACGGGACGATGTGAAAGTTTAAGATTGATAGTTGCGCTTTTGACGTGAACACAGCTTAGGAAAGTTATCAAAATAACTTGAACATTTCTTCAATCTGGCCTGGTTGCCCCAAACCCTCCCGACCTATCGGTACGGGAATAGGCTCTAAAGGGGGCTTTTGGACACCATCAAACTTTATAGGAACTTCAAAATACTTATAGTTGCCACTAATTTTTCAGGTAAAAACGAGTTCCCCGTTAGCCCAATGTCATTAAGATAAGCCCCATCGGGGCTTTCTGTTTGTAGCAAACAAAGAGGCAAAGGGAATCATTGCCACGTAGTGGCTACCCCTCTTCTCTGATCAGGTAGCCACTACGTGGCATGCACCAACATCAAGGATGTCTGTTTGCTACAAACAGATTGCACCTACGGCGCATAACTGCTACTACAATCCTTAACTTAATGACATTGCCCTACAGGGGGTAGGGGCTACCAACGCCGGGTAATATCCCGCTTCAATTGTACAAGTTATTTTGACCACTTTACTTATAAATGAATAAAGCTTTTTTATTATTTCTTTCCGATCTTTTCTTTGCTTGTTACAATGGTCTGGTAGGGGCCGTATTTGTGTTGATTTTCGGAGAAACCATCATTGTAAGGCGCAAACGGGTAATCAAATGGCTTTTGGGAAATAACCGGCCAATCAGCAGGAAACATTTTAAGACTACGGGGTTGGGAATTAATGAATGCAGCAAGGTCCCAGGCTTGTGCTGCTGTTAGCTGGGGTGCCTGGTACGTGGCACCATACGGCATATTGTTTTGGATAAACCCCGCCAGTTTGGAAAGTTTAAAAATGCCTGCGCTTACATTGTAGCTATTCGGGCCCCAAAGCGGTGGATAAATGTAAAATGGATTGTTAGCAGATGGCAAGCCTTCACCATTTTGTCCGTGACACTGGGAACATTTTTGATGGTACAATACATTGCCATTTGCCGGACTGGCTGCCCTTTGGAGAAATACCGGCGCCTGTGTGCCACTGGCCGCCGATACAGAAACCTGTTGTACCATATGACCAACCGATTTAATATAAGCAACAATAGCCCGCATTTCTTTACCGGCAGTATCTAACTTTTTCCCATTAAGGCTTCGCTCCATGCAATCATTCACCTTATGTTCGATGGTTTCCCACCCACCACTACGGGCACTAAACCTGGGATAGTTTGCTGCTACCGCAAAATAATTATTGGCATACAACTGCGTTCCTGCTTTTAAGTGGCAGTTCTGGCAATTCATACCGTTGGTTAAAGCCGCTACCGACCCGCCGGGGCCTAAATAGTGAGCTGTATTGGCAATTAATTCCTTTCCGTAAATAATTAAATCTTTATTATCTGTATTGTAAGAAACCCCTTTTTCTGCTGCTACATGTTTATCATTATCATTCTTCGTTTCCTGGTTGCCGGATACCCTTTTTTCGGAAACAGTGGTGCAGGAAAAAGAGATGGAAACAGTCGTTATAAATAAGTACCCAAACGGCCAAAAGGCTTTTGCAGATGAAGCGGCATGTAATCCTTTTTTCAAAACAGTTTGCCTTTTGGTTATGATTGTTTACAATACTTTCTAATTGGATAAATCTCTATGGATATAGCCCCTGAGCTGGTAATCGGTAATAACGGTTTGTGCGGAAAGGGCCACTTTTACCCAAGGGAACATTTGTGATTTATCAATATTAATAAAATTCATGGCTTGTCCGCAGGCAATAAATTTAACGCCAGCCCCTAACAGTTCATGAAGCAGGGAATCGTTTGGATTCTTAATCTTGTATTTTTCTTTGTAAATGGAATCAGTATAAAAAGATTTTAAAATACCCCCGTGGGCAATTACTACAATGTCGATGTTGTTTTTGGGAATACCTGCGGCAATGTGCAGGTTCAACAATCTGCCTACCTCAGCCAGCCCATTATTTATTTCTTTTGCCTGAGTGGTATCTTTTATACCTGTTGTTATCTCCATCAATAATTTGTAACGCCGGGTTACATCCGGCTTTTCATCAATATTGCTTACCGGTATTACCCCTGACCACTTACTGCTTTTGATATATGGGTAAGTAGCTTTTGCCAGCATCGCCTTTTCCGTGGAATCCCTTACTGCTGTTGACTTTGCCTTAGCTACACTATCGGCAACGGCTATGCTATCCTTAGCAGCCGTTTGTGCCTCAGAGATGATCACCGTAAAAAATAAAAAAAGCAGCAGCAATAGTTGTTTCATAGTACTGATTTGAAGATCAAGATAATGACAGAAAATAAGAATCCAAAAATCCTTTTTGGCTGTTAAGGTATGCCCCTGATAAAAAGGACTGATGAAACTGCTGCATAATAGGGATAAAAATAGGGGCCAATGCAGATTTACTGCATTTCGATGGATTAACGGGCTGATTTGGGTAAGTAATGGGAGGGTCGGCTTTATGTAGAAAACGAACAACCTGCAACTGCTCTTAATTTCTTTTATCCAATCCCCAGGTAAGCTTGTTACGAAGTGTTTCTAAAAAGGTGTTTTCATTCAGCCGAACCAGACCAATGGTAAAATTTTCACGGCGTACGGCAAGCTGTATATTCTTATCTACCAGCTCCCGGCGGGCATCCATACTACAGATAAACTGGTCCGCCCGGCCTTCCAGTTCAAAGGAAATAATATTGTCGTCGCTTACAACCAATGGCCGCACATTCAGGTTGTGCGGAGCTACCGGGGTTATTACAAAGCTGCGGCTTTCGGGGAAAACAATGGGGCCGTTACAGCTAAGATTGTAACCTGTACTGCCGGTAGGGGTGCTTACAATCAGCCCATCGGCCCAATAGGTATTTAAAAACTCGCCGTTCATATAAGCATGCACTTTTATCATAGGGCTTATATCCCGTTTGTGTACCACAAACTCATTTAGTGCAAAGGGTGCATCGCCAAATAAAGGAAGGTTAGCATCTACGTGAATCAGGGTATGCTGTTCAATTAAAAAGGTGCGGCTAATGAGCGATTCTACTGCAGGGCGAAGCTCGTTTTTAGCAATGCTGGCCAGGAAGCCCAGCCGCCCGAAATTAATACCCAGTAAAGGAATTTCTTTATCCCGGATAAAGGTTACGGCATCCAGCATAGTGCCATCACCACCCAGGCTAATCATGCAGTCCACTTCAGGAGTAAGATCCGCAGCAGTATTAAATATTTCGAAGTTGAAGGAACGCATACTGCGGGCCAGCGATTCAGTAACCAGCGGTTCGAACAAAATACACTCTGCCCGTTGCAGCCGCAGCTCCTGCATCAGCGCTTTCAGGTGGTGCTCTGTTTCTTCGTCCAGCCGCCGGCTGTAGATAGCTACTTTCATCGGGGGGCAAATGTAATGGGCAAATGTGCAAATCTGACAATTGCGCAATGACTCAATGAATACAATTAAATACAGACAACAGACGACCGACCACGGACAACAGACCGCATACCACGGATGACTAAGTAACTGCCAACAGATAACTAATTAACAGACAACTAAACCTGTATTCATCCCATATATTATCCCAATCATCCCATTCTATCCCATTTTAAGACAATGTCCCTGTCAGAAGTCGCTGGAGCTATGAACAAATAAGCCCCGGCCGCCTAACTGGTTAAAGCTGAATTCCAGCTTAATGGCTACATCATAAATGCTAAGGATATCCAGCCCAAAACCACCCGTATGCAAAAGGCGGTTGGCCAGGCGGCTGTTACCCGGATTTTGGTTATACGCATAACCGGCATCGGTAAATACCTTGGCGTAAAAATTAAATGGAATGCGGTTGTAAGCCGGGTTTTTAAAAGGTGTTTTCAGGGTAAAATGAAGCACTTTTTTGCGTAGCGTACCCCGTAACATCCCTCCTGCCGAGCCATCAATGATATTGTATTCCAAGCCCCGCATCGTCAGGTCGCCATAGCCCATCAGGTGGCTGTTATAGTAAGGCTGGTTGAATGGAAACTTAATACTGCCAGCTGCCTGAAACATAAAATAGGTGCCGGATGCCAGCTTCCAGCTTTGTAAAAATTTCCCGGCTATCGTAAAGTAATTCAGGTTTTTACCAATCCGCTGGCCGGCATACACATCCGTGTACCAGCCTGTAAGCGGGTAAGGAATAAAATCGACATTGAAATACTGAAAACTGTATTGAAGATCTATGTAAGAAGCATGCTGCAGGCCGTCACCAAAAAAATTGGGATTTAGCTTCATTATCTGACTGTCTATCACAGTATGATTGTACTCCAACCGCACATTATGCCGTTCCTTACTTCCCTTGCGGTACGAGTAACCGATATAGCCGTTTATCTGGGTTAAAGCAAAATTGTCCAGTTTTTTATTAATGATCGTATCGAAGCTGGTCATGTAGTTTACTTCACGATTACGGGCATAACTAAAACCTATATTAATGCCATGCTGTAATTTTTTATCGATGTAAGGCGCACTGTATCCAACCGAAAATTCACGGGTATAGCCGCTCACCAGCGAAAGGCTTAGCCGGTCGTTGCGGCCACTCAAATTTGCATGTTTAAGCCGTAAGCCATAGTTTACCCGGTTCAGGTTAGCATCATATTGCTTGATCCATTCATTCCAGTTACGGTCTATTATTTTAAAAAAAGGAATCGGGAAAATGTACCAGCGTTCTTTTACATCTATAGAAATTCCTACTTCGTTCATGCCTACATAAAAAGTATCTACCATCACCGTTATAAACAAAGAGGTGTTCATTAATTGCTGACGGGTGAGTTCCATACGCCCCAGCAGATCGGGCATGGTATAGGTTTCATTTAGCTGAAAAGCAAATTCCCGCTTTACCATATAGTCCTTTGTACGGTTAGCACCGGCTATGGTAAAAGTGCGTACGGTAATTCCGTTTTGTGTAGAGTCGCTGGCTGCACGAATGGTACTATCCTGCTGTGCCATACAGTTATCTGCAAGCAAAAGCAGCACCCAGGCAGTCAGCACCTTTATCATCATACGGACTAATTATTGGCAGGAAAGTAATAAACGGGAAAAGATACCTTAAAAGTACAGCTATCAGATAGAAAGATAATTCATGAGGTTGCGAAAATTGTGCTGCAACTCATTTTCGTACTCTTCTTTTCCAAAAAAGTAAGTAACAATGTATTCATAACGCTGGAGGGTAGCTACAATATCCGACACTTCCATTTTGTTGATACGGAGGGTAACGGTCATTTTGCCGGAAAGCTCATCCGTGTACGTGTTCAATTGGGTAATATGGGCATCATTGGTTTCTACCAGCCTGCTTAGCTCGCCAAAAGAATATTGGGGCTTATCTATTTCCAGCACAATCAGGCCACCAATGTCCTCGGCGCCACTAATGCGGGCATGTTGCCTGAAAAGATCGGCGGAATCGATGGTGCCGATATAGTTTTTTTCATTATCTATTACCGGAATCACATCCAGGTTGTGCCCGGCGGAAAGCTTAACTGCATTCAGGATATGGTCTTCAGCCTTTACCGACAGCGGATGCAACTCATAAATCAATTCGTTAAGTGTTTGCCGGGCATCAGCCTCCAGCAAATCATTTTCCTTCAAAATTCCCTGGTATATGCCCTCATTCACTACCGGAAGCTGGTGCATCTCCGTATCGTCCATTAGGGCAAGGGCTTCTTCTACCGTCTGTTCGCCATTCAGCGGAGTGATACTGGTTGATATGAGTTGTTGATTGAGCATCCGGTGATTTCCTTTTCTTATTCGTATATACGAAGTTTTGGAGTTAGGGTTTAATGCAATTCAAAGTTTACAGTTTATACACAGCATTCTTAGGAAAATTTTGAATACTGCTATTTCTGGTATTAGTATGAAAACGGAAAGTTATAAAAGTAAACGATAGATGCTATATGCCAAATCTTACATAGTCTCTTATTTGTACTTTAACAATGACCTGCCATTTGTTCCCGGAACCAGGCCCGAACCCAAAACGGCGGGCACAGTAGAAAACCGGAACTGTTTTACATTAATTTCTACCTGTAAACTTGTTGCTACCTTCAAAGTAATTTCTTACTGATTATTACACCAGTTCCAGTTCCGGTTCCGTTACCGGACACCGTCGGGGCCGAACATTTTTAACACCTGCTGCTATGTGCTCAATATGATCAGGGGTGGTACCACAGCAACCACCTACAATATTTACCCAACCTTCCTTTGCCCAATCCTCAATAAAATGGGCAGTCTGGTGTGGAGCTTCATCGTATTCACCCATGGCATTTGGCAGGCCGGCATTGGGATAGGCTGAAGTGTAACAGGCAGCAATCTGGCTTAACTCTTCAATGTGTGGCCGCATTTCCCGGGCGCCCAAAGCACAGTTAAGGCCAATGCTTAATGGCTTTGCGTGCATGACCGAAGTGTAAAATGCCTCCAGGGTTTGGCCGCTGAGCGTACGACCACTGGCATCGGTAATCGTACCGGATATCATCACCGGCAAAGCCCCCACCAAACCTCCCCCAACGTGGGAGGCTTTAGAACCGTGGTTCTTTGTAATTTGTTTCAATGAATCCTGCCAATCTTCCCTTCGATCCTCTAAGTTTCCCTCCCCCGTTGGGGGCAACGGTACGTTGGGAACGGAGTTCGGGGTGGGGGCTTGCCTTTCTCCAAAAAATTTCTTAATGGCATAAATAGCCGCCTTTGCATTCAGCGTATCAAATATGGTTTCAATCAGCAATATATCTACGCCTCCCTCTACCAACCCTTTTATTTGTTCAGCATAAGCTGCCACCACTTCATCGAAAGTAACGGCCCGGTAACCGGGATTATTTACGTCCGGCGAAAGAGAGAGGGTTTTATTGAGCGGGCCGATAGCACCGGCAACAAACCGTGGCTTTTGCAGATTTTGTTTTGTAAAATCATCGGCGGCTTTACGGGCAACGGCAGCACTGGCTACATTCATTTCGTAGGCAATGGTCTGCATGTCATAGTCGGCCTGGGCAATTACGGTACTACTGAATGTATTGGTTTCGATAATGTCAGCACCGGCCTCTAAATATTGGCGATGTATGGCTTCAATAATCTGGGGCTGCGTAATGCTAAGCAAATCATTATTGCCTTTCACATCGCTATGCCAATTGGCAAAACGTTTGCCGCGGTAATCGGCTTCCTGTAGTTTATACCGTTGTATCATGGTGCCCATGGCGCCATCAATAACCAGGATGCGTTGGGCTAAACAGTCTTCTAAACTAAGCATAATCTATCCTCCTTGTTTTCTCCCGCCGGGCGGGAAATGTTTACGTTGTTAAATAATACCGGCAGCACGAATTACCAGGGCTTTGCCCGGAATAATGCAAACAAAACATACTGCAATAAAAAGTAGGTAGTAAACGAAGCGTGCTACACAAGAAAGGGTAGCGGGCAAATTCGTTTATTAGTTCAATTTACAGCGCTGTTAAGAAAGCATTTTGCTGCCAAGCTGCCGCCGGGCTGAACAATAAACAAATCCGCCACGGCGATACAAATATATGAAGAAACCTACAGCCTCCCAACCTGGCCTCCCCAACCTCCCGGACGAACGGGACAGGCTCTCCAAAGGAGGGGCTTCTTTATACGAAGGCACAAATAAATAGTAAGCAATTTGCTAATCAACCATTCAAAATGGCGAAGCTACCCAGCCCGATCTGAGCCCCTCTGTTGAATGGGTTGGGAAGGCTTTTACTTCTTACCCGTATAGGTGCAATTAACCGTTAATTCAATCTCTTTGGCAATTTTACTGCCTGCATAAGCAGGGACGGTAATGCCATAATCTTCCCGGTTGATTTTGAAAACAGATTTCGCACTTACTACGCCTTTGGCTACCGTAATCGTACCCTCCGTTGTAAGCGGTTTGGTAACGCCATGTAAAGTAAGATTACCCTGCACTTTTGCTTTATAGGTACCGTCCTTTGCGATGTTTATATCCTTCGCATTCGTAATGGTGCCTTTGAAAGAAGACTGCGGGAACTCGCCGCTGTTCAGATATTGGGCATTGTTAAAATGTTCCTGCATCAAGGCCTTGGGAAATACAAAACCTTTAATAAGTGCCTGGAAGGAAAGTTCCGCTTTTTTAATATCCATTGAAGAAACCACTTCATTATTTTCAGCAGTAATATCTTGTACTGATGTGCTGGAAAAAAAAGATATTTTACCATTACGGGTAAAAAAAGTTTGTCCGTAGGAAGTAATCGTTAGCGCAACAATGGTAAATAAGAGAACTGTTTTCTTCATGCGATAGTAGATTGAGGTACCTGTTTTGTCAGCAAAAAAGATGTTGATACATGTTGAACGGAGTGCCTGCGCAAAGATGTATGATATAACAGGCCTAACCAGCAATTTAACAGCTTCTTGGTTTGCCGCACACAACCCGGCAAAGAAAAATTCATTTAATTAGTCGGCATTCCACAATAGTTGCCTGCGGAAAATCGCCTCCGGTATACCCTACACACCGGCCCTTAATGCTCACCTGCTGTCCGGTTTGTATAGTGGTGCTATCCGTAAATGTACAATTGATAATGGCAGCAGGATCATTGGTATCCAGGTAACAAACTGTTTTGCCGGCCTGGTTAGTTTTTGTTTCGGCCACCGTACCGCTTACCTGCACTGCTTTGTCCAGATAGGCAGGATTTTTTTCGTTGGCCTGGAAAGCCTGGTATAATTGTGCGGCAGAAATCGTAACAGCCGTTTCACTTTGCACATTGCGGTGTGGCTTATACCACTGGTAAAGCGTATAACAGATGGCTGCTGCTATCACTACTGAAACAACTAACAATATTTTTTTAAAGACAGGCTTCATAAGAAGGAGGGCAAATGTGCAAATACGACAATTAGCAAATTAGCAAATGGAAAGCTATCAATTAAGAATTACAAAATAACCAAATGTGCATCCCAATCAGGCAACTATGAAATTCATAAATCACAAATTATCATGCCTTGACATATTGCTCTACCGGCTGGCGGTTGGCAATGCTGCGGGCCAGTGTCATTTCATCGGCATATTCCAGTTCGCCGCCAAAGGCAATACCCCGGCTAATGGTTGTAATTTTAACCGGCTGCTGTTGTAATTGTTTTTGAATGTAGTACAGCGTGGTATCGCCCTGAATGTTAGGACTCAGCGCAAAAATAATTTCTTCGGTTTCTTCATCTTTTGCACGTTGTATCAAAGGGGCTACACTCAATTGATCGGGGCCAATACCATCCAGTGGTGAAATAACACCCCCCAGCACATGGTACAATCCGCTGTATTGCTGCGTACTTTCAATAGCCATTACATCCCGGATATTCTCTACCACGCAAATCAGGCGCTGCTTGCGGCTACGGTCAATGCAAATATTACAATATTCCTGATCGCTGATATTGTGGCAGCGTTTGCAAAAGCGGATGTTGCGCCGCATGTTTAAAAGGGATTCACTTAACACTTCTACCTGTGGCTGTTCCTGCTTTAATAAATGAAGGACCAAACGGAGGGCTGTTTTCTTGCCGATGCCCGGCAACCTGGAAATTTCGTTGACTGCGTTTTCCAATAACGTACTCGAAAAAATCATGTCGTAAAGGTAAGAAATAGACGACAGAAAGCAGAATACAGAAGATGCAAACAGGCTTGAAAACTGCTAATTATGATGCAAAGTTTTGCATAAAACAGACAGAAAAACAGGTGGCCTCCATTAATCCAATTTTTTTCAATGCTCAATATTTTCATAACTTCCAGCAATCAACACAGGATAATTTTTTGGGCATTTCCAATTTAATATCATGGCGAAAGCCTAACTACATTTGCGCAACACCTTTTATAAAACATTGAATTATGAGTGATGAGCGGCCAAAGCGAAAAAGAATTCCAGTGCGAAAGCCTGAACCTGTAATAGAAGATGAATTAGCTTTTGTTAAAAACAAATGTTCACCTAATGCAAGAAAAATAGGATACACTGTTGAAAGTACAAACATTGATTTTTGGATTGATAAGCATTACCATATCCGCAACCAACACGGAGACAATAACGGAATAAGAAGCGGTATTGAACAGGAGAAAGTTCACACTTTAGTTAAGGAATCTATCAGACATCTAATGTTTTATAGTGCGTCAGTAAAGAGCTTTACATTCCTCAATCATAACTATAATCCAAGTAGTGGCCGTGCAATTAGAGTTGTTTGCCAGAAAGAGATAGGAGAAGAGAAGTTGAATGTTGTCGTAGAAGCACATGCCGATGAGGTTAATCTTTTCGAGATTACAATAATTACGGCTATGCAAAATGATGAATTTAGATTAAGTGATGGCCAATACATGATTGAACTTTTGGGCCAAGGCAACTCTGTCCTATTTCAATCTTTCAGAGGTAGGGTAACTGAAATTGCGAGTATTTAAAGCATCGATGAAATTCAGCCAGAGGGATGGGAGAGAACAGTTTTGTATATTTTTGTACCTTTTTTGTATGGTTAACATCATTTATGATGTAGATTTGTACCCCTAAGATAGGACATGTTTCTGGTCAGCCTCTAAAAGGTAGGACACATCTCTGGTCAATCTTATTAAAGCCGCAGTAATGCGGCTTTTTTGATACATCAGAAATTATTAGCTATTACTTATTTACAGACTTACTGTAAACTCATTGTCCCAATTACTCCGCACATTAAAGGTTTGCGGAACAGTAACCACCTTTTCCGGCTGAATGTGTTTATAGAAATCACCGGTATCCCAAACTTGGTTTTTATTGGTATCGTACAAAATACGCAGTTCATAGTTGCCGGGGGCAAACAGTGGCGCTTTCCAGGTAGTAGCAGTTAATACAGCCGTTCGTACCACCTGGTCGTTCTGTACCCATTGCAGCACCGGATTCCTGGTGAGGTCAACACCGTTTATCCTGCTCAGTTCAAGACTTCCATAAGCCGACTCCGAACGGGTGCGGAAACGGAGCGTATCATTTCTGGCAGGCGTATAGCCGGCACTATCTGTCAGTGCATCTTTAGGAATCACCAGCCTGAATTTCCGGTCTTCTTTCCAGGCATATTGTACTGTGATGATTTGCCGTCCCGTATCGATTTGCAGCGTGTAGCCCGGTACCGGCCTATAGTTGGTATCGGTTAGTACAATACGGGTCGAATCAACTGTTTTCAGCTTTTTATTAAAGTTTAATTGCAGGTTGCCCAGCAGGTCCTGTTCGCCGTTTTGCAGGTTGCTTTGGAATTTTATCTGTTTATCAGCTTTGGCATCTTTTGGCGCTGGTGCAACAGGCTTTGGCGGAAGGGTATCACGGGCTACAAATGCGTATAAATCTATTGGCTTGTTATCCGCCCCGATTCGTATAGCACTATCTGCAAAAGCAAATACGGTCTTAACATCGGTATAGCGTTTAAAGCCCTCATCTTTCAGGGCATATAATCTAAAAACACCAGCAGGCAGGTTGGAAAAGGTGAAATTGCCTTTATTATCGGGCTTGGTGATATAGCGGGGCCGCTGTTTTGCTACTGCACTATCATCCAGGTTGCGGTGCAAAATAACGATCAGTGTGGAATCAACTTTTCCGGTTTGTGCAATGCTTACCTTGCCGGAAAGCGTAAAGGAATCAATGTAATTACCTGTCGAGAACACATAATTGAAATTCCGGAGCGGGTTACTTTCGTTTACATCTTTGATGGCATCGCCAAAATGAATGGCATACGTGGTATTGGACTCCAGTGTATCTTTTAACCGGATAGAAACCGTACGCAACCGGGAATCAATCAGCGGGAAATTTTCCTGCGTGGGTGTGACAATTACATTTTCAAAAGCGTTTTCCACCGTTACATATTCATCAAACTGCAGCGTAATACGGTTGCCTTTAAAATTGCGGCTGCCGCTTTCAGGAGCGGAACGCAGTACCACCGGCGACAGCGTATCCCTGGGGCCTCCCACCGGTGGTACAATATTGGCGCAGGAACTAAGCATCACTACTACTAAAAGCAATAGTGCCATTGTCCATACAATTTTATTCATGTATTGCAAACATAACCAGCAGCGCAAAACGGAAAATGCTAAAATCAGCAAAGAGGACGGAGTCGCTGGTTTAGAACATTGCAATTGAATGAACATCCGGCGACATCGTCCTTTGAGATGAAAGTAACAGGCAGTTGTAACAGGCAACAAACAAGAGATGCTGTAAACGTAATTTCCTTTTTATTTTCAAACCGCTTACCAACAAATTATAAATCCTGATTCCTACATCACAAATACCGCTGTTATCAATTATTTTTGATGACTGATGCCTGTAAAAATCCTAACCATACTGCTGCTTTTGCTGTGCTTTGCCGGTACACAGGCTCAAACCTGCACTGCCCTGGGGCAAAATCCCGGCACAGCCTTTCCGGTATGTGGCACTAATACGTTTGTGCAGCAAAATGTGCCTGTTTGTGGTACGCACACGATGATTGTACCCTGTAATGATGGCGCCCAGTACGAGGACAAAAATCCTTTCTGGTACAAATTCACCTGTTTTACTGCCGGTAACCTGGTATTTAAAATTACACCCCATAGCCTGAGCGACGATTACGACTGGCAATTATTTGATATTACCGGCCGCAATCCGGCTGATGTGTATACTGATGCCACCCTTTTTGTATGCTGCAACTGGAGCGGGGCAAGCGGTGTTACCGGTACTAACCTCACGGCTACTAACAATACAGCCTGCGCCGGCGGTACACCTATCTTCAGTAAAGCCCCTACCCTTATTGTAAGCCATGAATACCTGTTAATGATTAGTCATTTCAGCGGCGGTTCCCAAAGTGGCTACGATCTTTCCTTTGGTGGCGGCACTGCCAGTATTACGGATACCACGCCGCCTAAACTATCCAGCGTATTCCCATCCTGCGATGGAAAACAACTAACGGTAAAGCTGAATAAGAAAATGAAGTGCAGCAGCCTGGCAGCCAATGGCAGCGACTTTGGTTTTTCGCCAAATGTGCCGGTGGTATTTACATCTGTATCCGGTATTGGCTGCAGCACCGGCTTCGATACCGACTCTATTATCCTGACCCTTCAAAACCCAATGCCGGTAGGCAACTACCAGTTGATTGCGCAAAACGGGACCGACGCCAATACCATACTGGATTATTGCGGTAATAGTGTTAACAACCAGGTGCCACTGGTAATAGCCTTAAACCAGCCAACCCCTTTTGATAGCCTGGCCCCGGTAGGCTGTGCCCCGCAAACACTGAAAGTAGTTTTTAGAAAACCAGTGTTGTGCAGCAGTATTGCCAGCGATGCAAGCGACTTTAGTATCGCCGGAACGCAACCGGTAACCATTACCAGCATTGCAGGTGCTTGCAATAGTAATGGCGAAACCAGCAGTATTACAATTACGCTAAGCCAGCGTTTACAGGTGGCCGGTATGTATGGTCTTACGCTCCATCGTGGTACAGATGGCAATACGCTGCTGGATATTTGTAATCAGGAAACACCGGAAAATTCAGTCATTAATTTTACCGTAAAGGATACGGTATCAGCAGCATTTACCTACACCGTTTTTTTAGATTGCAAGCTGGATTCTATTATTTATGTCCACGATGGCCGCCATGGCATCACTACCTGGAACTGGCTGTTCGATGGTGGAAACCGCCGCATCATACCAAGTCCTGTCATCCGCTACCCGGTATTCGGCGTTAAAACGGCCAAACTTACAGTCAGTAACGGTGTGTGCAGCGATTCTGCTACGGTATCCATTAACCTTGATAATTTTTTGAAAGCCGGGTTTGGCGGGCCGGAGGTGCTTTGCCCGAAGGACTCAGCCGTATTTACCGATAGCAGCCTGGGCAAAATCCGATTCTGGCAGTGGAATTTTGGTAATGGCGCTACAAGCGTACAAAAACAGCCGCCTGTACAGGTTTATCCGCCAACCAACCTGCAGGCTACTTACCCCGTAACGCTTGTAGTAGAAGACAGTATCGGCTGCCGTGATTCACTCACCAAAAAAGTAATCGTTGTAAATAATTGCTATATTGATGTGCCCACAGCCTTTACACCTAATGGCGACGGGCTGAATGATTACCTGTATCCGTTAAACGCTTTTAAGGCAGATAAGCTGGAGTTTAAGGTATTCAACCGATTTGGGCAGTTGGTTTGGCAAACCACCGACTGGACCCGCAAATGGGATGGACGGGTAAATGGTACCGTAGGCGACACGGGTGCGTACGTTTGGTTCCTGACTTACACCCATAAAGAGACCGGGAAAAAGGTACAATTACAGGGAACCACTGTTTTGATACGATAATAGATTAGCGAAGAAGGAAACATATTTTGCCATATCATGAAGCTCATTGTACTTATAATATTGTTACCGGTTTGTTTGAGTTGCAGTACCAGGCAACCTAATAAATTTTTAAAAACAGATAGATTAGGCTTAGACACTGCATCTGATACATATTATGTTACAGCAGAAGATTCTTCAATGAATTTGGCAATCAATAGAGCAAAAAAAACGATTACCGAATTTGATTTAGCTTTAAAAAGCAATAATTCTTCCTATACTAATTTTGCAGTTAAAAAAAGATATAAAACTATTGACGGAGGAGGCGAACATATGTGGATTGCTATAATTGATTTCGGAAATGGAGACTATAAAGGATTTGTAAATAATGATGCTGAAAAAACAGTTGAAGTCAAATATGGGGATACGGTAATTGTCCGAAAAAACGAAATCTCTGATTGGATGTATTTAGACAAGAATGTATTAAGAGGCGGCTATACAATTCGGGAAGTACGAAATCAAATGAATAACAAAGAGCGAATAAAAATGGACAAAGACCTGGGGTTTAAAATTGAAGATTAGTTTGGCTGCACATAACAATTACGGGTTTTTAGCAGCAGGCAAACTGAAGGAGAAGCAGTTAGTTGTCAGTTAATGTCAGCAGTTGCTTCATCAGTAGAATGTAAACCAGATTTTAATTTTTCTCTTCATCTTTAATATTAATATTTCAAATCATTTTAATTGCCACGTTTCCTGATAAATATCAGCATATAATTCAAGTTCAACGATGGATGCTATGCATGCTTATTTTTGATTCGTCATGGGTAGTTAAGGGTATAAGTGTCTTTTAAAACAAGCACCGGTGCTATTAAACTTCATTGGCATCGTTCCGCCTTTTGCGGGGTCAACATGAATTCTACTCAGCTACTTCCGAAGTTCATTATAAATTTAAAATTTTATCAATCTGTTGTCCGTGCCTGTTGTTCATCATCCAAAATAACAAATCATCATTCACAAACCTTAATTTCTAAATACATGCCCTACCTGCCTGCGGAAAACCGCTATCAAACCATGCCCTACCGCCGTTGCGGAAACAGCGGCCTGCAACTGCCTGCTCTTTCGCTGGGACTGTGGCACAACTTCGGTGATGTAAATATGTTTGAAAACAGCCGAAACATTATCCGCACCGCTTTTGACAATGGCATTACCCATTTCGACCTGGCTAATAATTACGGTCCGCCACCCGGCTCCGCCGAAGAGAACTTTGGGAAGATTCTCGAAAAAGATTTTCAACAGTACCGGGATGAACTAATCATTAGCAGCAAAGCCGGCTATTACATGTGGGAAGGGCCTTATGGCGAATGGGGATCGAAAAAGTACCTCGTAGCCAGTCTGCACCAAAGCCTTCGGCGGATGAAACTGGACTATGTGGATATTTTTTACCACCACCGCCCCGATCCTAACACACCACTGGAAGAAACGATGAGTGCCCTGGATTTAATCGTCCGACAGGGTAAAGCATTGTATGTTGGTATTTCTAACTACCAGGCGCCGGAAGCCCAAAAAGCTATTAACATACTTCGGCAGTTAGGTACGCCCTGCCTTATTCACCAGCCAAAATATTCGATGTTCGAAAGATGGGTGGAAGGAGGTTTGCTGGATGTGCTGGGCAATGAAGGCGTTGGCTGCATCCCCTTTTCGCCATTAGCTCAGGGCCTGCTGACGGATAAATATTTACACGGCATTCCGGCCGATTCACGGGTAGCTACCAGCGGCATCTTTTTAAAAGAAAGTAACCTGACACCGGATAAACTGGACAAGGTGCGCAGGCTGAATGAAGTGGCCCAACAGCGTGGCCAAAAATTAGTACACATGGCCCTTTCCTGGCTACTGAAAGATGATCGTATTACCAGTGTATTAATCGGCGCCAGCAAACCGGAGCAAATCACCGATTCGCTACAGTGCCTGAGTAATATTGTATTTAGTGCGGAAGAGTTAGGAAAGATTGATGAGATATTGAAATAACACTTCCAGGGATTAAAATCACTGGCTACAAAATGGATCGTGCCTACGGTCCCAGGGTTGAAACCCTGCGCTACAAAATGGATCGTGCCTACGGCACTACACGCAATTAACCACCCTCAAAGTGCCGTAGGCACGGCCCATTTTGTAGCAACGGATTTTAATCCGTTGTATTCACGCATTGCAACGGATTTTAATCCGTTGTTTTTTGTTTTAAGATTTCATTAGCAAGTCTCACATATTTGTACTTACAAATTTACCGTTTTGTAAAGCAGTACCGGCATTCCGGTTTCCATTCCATTTATTACTGCCAACAAAATCCACATCCTTATTCCATACAATTCTACCTGTTTTTATTGCTCACTAAAAAACATTTCACATGAATTGGATTTGGAAAACGACTATTACCGGCGCTGTTTTATTTACAGCACAAAAAGAGGTATCTGCTCAATACAGTCCTTCTAAATATGAGTTAGGGTTAAACATTGGTACATTAATCTACCAGGGCGATTTATCGGCTGCCCGGCTGGGTTATACCAAAAATTTGAAACCTGCCATCGGGCTATCTGTAAGCCGGGTGATTGATCCTTATTTTTCCCTGCGGGGCAATCTAACTTTTGGCAGATTAGGCGCTGACGAATCTAAAATCAGTAACCCGGCTTATAAGCAATTACGCAATTTTACATTCACCACGCCGGTAACCGAATTATCTGCAATGCTGGTTTGGAACGTAGCCGGCGATAATGCGGGCCACAAACTGAATTACTATTTTATGGGTGGCGCCGGCCTTAGCTTCCTGAAAGTACAAAGAGACTGGAGCAGGATTGATACAAATTATTTCGGTGCCAAATCCAGGACAATTGTTGGCCTGGGCCGGGATACGATGCATTCAATGCCACGTATAACGCCTGTATTTCCGGTAGGGGCTGGACTGCGGTATCAATTGAGTAATTCTATTTCGCTGAATGCTGAGGCTGTGTACCGCATTACACTTACTGACTACCTCGACGGATTTAAATACGCTGTTAATCCAAACAAGCGGGATAGCTATTACGGCATATCGGTAGGCATCGGTTTTAAATTGGGAAACAACCGCTACCGATGCCCGGAAATGAAGTAATCAAAATCACTCAGCTCACCTGGTTTGTACTTCAATTGTAAATGGTTCACCACGCTAATGAAAAGCCTGAGACAAATAGTTAGCTGCAAACCTATTCAGATACTTCACGACAAATAAAAGAAAAATTTGAAAGAAAAATTTCTACTGGCTTTATTGTTTGTTTGCAGTTCCCTTTTTTCACAAAATTCCTTGAGACCATTTCCTCAACATGCTACATATCATGATAGCGTAATCATACCCAGCCATATTTTGCAAAAGGACTTAGATGATCGTGTTACCTCTTTTTATAATCAATGGAAAGGGACATATCTTAAAAAAAACACCTGTTCCAACAGCTACTATATCTGGGCCGAAAATACAGGTAAAAACCATCAATGTGTTTCTGAAGGACAAGGCTACGGGATGATCATCGTTGCTTTAATGTCAGGCTATGATACAACAGGGCAAAACATATTTGATGGTTTATTCAGCTATTATAAGGAACATCCAAGCAAGAGAAGTAACTATCTAATGTCGTGGGCACAAAGTAATGACTGTTTAAAATTTGAGGAGAGTTCCGCAGCAGACGGAGATATTGATATTGCTTTCTCTCTTTTATTGGCAAATTCTCAATGGACAAGTAAAGGAAAGATAAATTATATACAAGAGGCAAACAACATTATCAATGCCATCAAGGAACAAGAGCTTAATAAAAGAACACTACATATTTTACAGAGTAATTCAATAGAAAATGATAGCAAAGATTACGTTGATATGCGTTCATCTGATTTCATTCCTGCTGAAATAAGAGCATTTTTGTTTACAGATAATAAAACCTGGAACAAAGTACTTGATAATAACTACCAGCTTTTTACTTATTTACAAAATGCGTACAGTAAAGAAATAGGATTGGTTCCTGATTTTATTCAAAACATTAATACTAAGCCAAGGCCGGCAAAGAAATTTTATTTGGAAAGTAAATACGATGGGATGTACAATTACAATGCTTGCAGAGTTCCCTGGCGGGTAGCAACAGATTATATTGTAAATGGTGATAAACGTGCTAAACTATTTGTAGACCCCATAAACAAATGGATAAGACAGACAACCGAAAATAATCCCGATAATATTTCAGCCGGATACACATTAGTAAAAGTGTCAAAATAAAACCCTGAATTAAGGGTAAATTCTGTAATTGAGTTCAGGTATCTGGGGATGATGGGTAATTCGTTTTTGATCTATCAATTTTTTGTCAACTTTTATTGCTGTTTGGTATTCTTTAAGATTAAGTCTGACTACGACTGTCAATCCTGTTTTAGTAGCTGTCTGCTCTATGCATCTTTGAACGGTTTGGTAATCGCAAAACACTACTCCTTCCATGGCTTTGTGTACCTGCGAGAACAAGCGGTGTTCAATTGGATTCCACTTGGAACAATAGGGCGGATAATGGCACACAATAACCGACAGTCCCGTTTCTTTGGCAAATTGCAGCAACCGGTGTTTGAATATAAAATGCCGGTAACTGTTAGCCCCACCCGCATCACACAACAGCATTATATTTTTTGCATCCGGATAATGATGTATGCCATATTCATACCACCACCATAGTAGGTTATCTATTACAAAATCGGCTGTCTCACTACTACTGCCAATAGAAATGTACCCTCTGTTGGCTTGCACATCATAGATGCCATGGGGTATCACTTTGCCTTGCGAAAGATGTTCATAATCATGATCGTATACTTTCAGTGCTTCTGTGCAAAAGCACCTGCCGTTACGGTATAAATTGCCCAGGCGTTCTTTCTTTTTACAATCTATGCTAAGTACAGGGCTTTGACAACTCATTACTAATATCAAAGAACAAATAATGCGGAACTGTTCGTCCCGCTTGCCATAACTACCGGTAGCTAACTGTTTGTGCTGCTTGCGGTAAGCATAGCCCCATGCCTTTAACTGACGTTTGATGAACTGGTGGCTCAGCCTGATTTGATGCTTCTCATAAAACAAAGCAGCAATGGCACAGGGTTTCAGGCTTATCCAATACACCTCGGCTGCTGTTGGGCTGCCAGCTTTATACGTCTCTATCAGGGCAAGTAACTGGCTGGTAATATCAGGATATTTGTCCATCTTTTTTTTTCCTGCCACCGCCCTTGCGACGCTGCCTGCCCACTTCAACAGGCTGCTGTTCCAATAGCTCCTTTCGTCCCTGCCAAAGCGTTTTTTTTATCAATCAGCAGTATTTCACTGATATAGTCCACACCACCACGACCCAATTTAAGCGATTCCAGGGCAGCGTAATGCCGGCGATCCTTTTCTGATAAACGGCTGTAATGCAACTGCATCAATTGTACTATCTCATCGGAAAATGGTTTCAATTTCATATCCCTTTTTTGCTCAACAAGATTACAACACTTTTCGGGAACTTATTTTGATAACTTTCCTTAGCAGGAGACGACATAAAAAAAAGAAATTTCGAGGCATTGAGTTTCATTACGTCATTTTCGATAGCTGCAATGGTAGATGTTAAAAACCAGGTGTGGCTGAATAAACTATGGGATTACATCATTAATTTCAAATTGAAAGATTTTGACTACTATGACAACAGTATAAAAATGCTGGGTTTAATTATTCTGTCTCATAACTATTGGACCCCTACATCTTAATTGTTCTTTTAAAATACTATGCAGTTACATGTACGGCTTGCTGGTATGCTGGCTGGATGTAAAAACCAGCTTTAAATTGTCATTCAGTTCATATCGGGTATAAGGAATTCTGTTCAGTATTTGTCGTTATCTAACCATCTGTTTTAAATCGGCTTCAGTTGCCAGACCGGACGTTATAATATATCAGCAGGTTGTCCATGTGTCAGGTATCCGTTAAATGTATCCTCTTTTCTTGATGGCATTCATACTAACAGGACCCGTCTTTTTTAATTTAGCGGTGCCTGTATCTGTAAGCAGCACATTCAGGGTAGCCACTGTAAGAACACCCAGATGGAAAATGAGTGCTTTTTTATTTGTACGGATATCTTTGGTAAAAGTGAGAAGGGCAAGTCCGGCTACTGCGGGTACATCTAAAGCATAATGTGTTTTAAAAGGGATCAACGGCTTTGCTGCTACCGGGCTATCTGTTAAGGATGTTAAAGTAAGTACGGAACTACCTACTGCAAGTCCTGTTTTCTGTACGCTTTTAGGAAGGCCTAGTAATGTGGGAACAACGATCTGTATAGTTGATAAGACATAATCAATGGTGCAGTGCAGCTTTGGCGAAATCATCTTTAGGTTCATATTTTCTGATTTTTTGATATGGAAAGTATTGCCGGCTGGAATAACAAGGAAATAATAGCCGGCATTTATTGGCCTGAACAAATTTTACGCCAGCAACCAGCCTGTTTATTCAGACAGCATTTAGATTGAATGTCTGGCTGGAAAGTAGCCGGAAAGTACTGAATATTGAGGTGCTACATACCCACCCTGCGAATCATATAACATGTCAGGCTATTTTAAACCCATCCTACAATCCTTTCATCCTGTAAATCATGAGTCAGACAATGTATTAGTTTCGCCGCCGAATGAACAGTACCAGACCCGAAACAACGTATCAACAGCAGATTGTAACCTTATCGTCAGAGCGGATTATAGCAGCCAGGCAAAAAAACCGTATTGCATGGGGGCGGCTGGCAGCCATCATAGGGGCAGTTCTCTCCTTCTACTTTTTGCAAAACAGTCACCTGGTACTGGCTGTTCTTGCAGCCATTCTTTTCATTGCCTTGTTTTTCCGATTGGTTGTATTAGCACTCAATGCTACACAAAAGCTAAACAATCTCGACCGCCTCATTGCCATTAATCAGCAGGAAACAGCCATTGCTGCCGGCAACTATCATCACCTGCCCGATGGCGCACAATACTTACCGCCGTTGCATTCCTATGCTTACGACCTGGATGTTTTTGGCCGGGCTTCCCTGTTTCAGTTCATCAACCGCACCGCTTCGCAGCAAGGTAGCAGCCTGCTGGCTAATTGGCTATTACATCCGGTCAATGCAGCAGAGATTATCCTTCGGCAGCAGGCGGCTAAAGAACTTGCGCCACAGGTAGCCTGGCGGCAGCAGTTACAATCGCACGGTATGGCCAGCAGCATTACCATTGCCACACAGCAAAAAATACAGCAGTCGCTCCAGGATGAAGATGCGTATTTCAGCAAGCCGTTCTGGAGATGGATACGGTATGCAGGCCCTGTTGTTTCGCTGACTGTGTTAGTGCTATATATCGTTGATTTCATTAGCACACCGCAGTTCAACCTGCTGCTGATTTTCTTCTTTGTTGTTACCGGTTATATCAGTAAAAAAGCAACCCCTGCTTACCGTACACTTAATAAAATTTCGCCTGAAGTGGCTACGCTTTCTGCCGTTATCCAACACATAGAACAGGCTCATTTTGAAAGCCGCTGGCTGCAGCAATTACAACAAACCTTTCTGCATAATGGTGCAAAAGCATCGGCACAGGTAAAAACGCTCAACCGCATCTTAAGCAGGCTCGATTACCGGCTAAATCCTGTTGTATTTATTCCGTTGAATATTTTTTTGTTCTGGGATTTGCAGCAAATGCTTCATTTCGAAAAATGGAAAATATCCAATCGGGGTAGTATTGATAGCTGGTTTGAAGCCGCAGGAAAAATGGAAGCCATATCAAGCCTGGCAACATCAACCTTCAATCATCCGCAATGGTGCTTCCCGCAAATAGTACCGGCACAAGGCAGCTTTGCAGCAAAAGAACTGGGCCATCCGCTAATAGCTGCCAGCAAACGGGTAAACAGTTCCTTTTCCACTGAAGGCACCGGAAAAATAGCCGTTATCACCGGTAGCAATATGGCGGGTAAAAGTACTTTTTTACGCAGCATCGGGCTTGCACTGGTAATGGGGCAAATGGGTGGGCCGGTTTGTGCCAACGAAGCCCGGTTTGCCTGCATGCAGGTAATGAGCACCATGCGAATAAGCGACAACCTGGAGGAAAGCACTTCTACTTTTTATGCCGAACTGAAAAAACTAAAGGACATTATTGATGCGGTAAACCGCCGTGAACCGGTGTTTCTTTTATTAGACGAAATACTGCGTGGCACCAACTCGCTTGACCGGCATACCGGCTCCAAAGCACTATTGAAACAATTGATACAACATGAAGCGGCGGGTATTATTGCCACGCATGACCTGGCGTTAGCCGATCTGATAAAAACTTATGCGCAGCAAATAGCCAATTATCATTTTGACGTGCAGGTAGCAGGTGAAGAATTATATTTTGATTATAAACTGAAAGACGGTATTTGCCAAAGTCTGAATGCCTCTGTGCTGATGAAAAAGATTGGAATTGAAATGTAGGAATTAGTCAGCAGTTGGTAGTTGGCAGTAACCTCCGGCAGGCAGAAAACAGGGGAAGGTAATTGTTGCTTTCTATAATTTATCTTTGCGTAACAGGTAAAAAGGTTTACAGGATGTACATGCTGTAACTTTCATCATACAGGAATTAAAATCTCATGGATAATATAGCACAGGAACAAGTAAAGGAAACCTACTATAACGAAGCGGTGCGGTACATGGAAAATGCCCGTGACACATTGAAAAAAGCAGGCAAGGATGGCCGGTTTTATACCGATGAAAAGTACGTAAAAACTGCTTGTGGAATTGCTTATAATGGTGTACTGAAAGCTTTGGATGGGTACCTGCTGCTGAAAGGTATCAGCAAACCAAAGCGGCGGAAAAGAATTGAGTATTACCAGAGCGGCATTGCCAAACTGGATAAAAAACTGAACGTAGAGTTAAAAAACGTCTACGATATTTTGCACCTGGCAGGCTACTATGACGGTGTTACCAGTGTTCCTGTTATTCAGGAAGGTTTTTCATTGGCTGATGATATTATCAAACGCATAGCGCCATAAGTAGCAGGAAGATTTGCGGTAAATAAATAAGTATGTCACGTAAAGGAAAAGTATTGGTAGCCATGAGCGGCGGTATTGATAGTACCGTGGTAGCGCTGATGCTGCACCATGAAGGATATGAAGTAGTAGGCATTACGATGAAAACCTGGGATTATGCCACCAGCGGCAGCGGCGCCAAAGGCAAAAAAGAAACCGGCTGCTGTAACCTCGATAGTTTTAACGATGCCCGGATGGCGGCGGTACAGCATGGCTTTCCGCATTTTATCCTGGATATCCGGGAAGAGTTCGGCGAATTTGTAGTCAATAATTTTGTAGATGAATATATTGCGGGCCGTACCCCAAACCCTTGTGTGCTTTGTAATACACATATTAAATGGCGGGCTTTGCTAAAACGGGCCGATGCCATGGATTGCGAATTCATTGCCACCGGCCACTATGCCAATATCGGGCAGCACAATGGACGGCATTTCATCAGCAAAGGGTTGGATGAAACCAAGGATCAGAGTTATGTGCTATGGGGCCTGCAACAGGATTTATTACAGCGTACCCTGTTGCCATTGGGAAATTATCGCAAAACACAGATCCGGCAAATGGCGCTGGATTACGGCTACCCCGAACTGGCAAAAAAAGCAGAGAGCTATGAAATTTGCTTTGTACCCGATAATGACTACCGTGGATTTTTAAAACGCAAACTTCCAACGCTGGAACACAGTGTGAATGGCGGCTGGTTTGTAGATAAAAACGGGCTAAAATTAGGACAACATAAAGGTTACCCGTTTTACACCATTGGCCAGCGAAAAGGGTTGGAAATTGCCTTAGGTAAACCTGCTTATGTAACGCACATTGATCCCGAAACCAATACTGTAACGCTGGGTGAAGAAGCCGACCTGGAACGTAGTGAAACCATTGTAGCAGGTATTAACTGGCTGAAATACAATGGTATTACCGATGGGCAGGAAGCAGTAACCAAAATCCGCTACCGGGATAGTGGTGCCCTCAGCAATTTATACGATGCAGGCAACGGCCAGGTGCAGGTTCGTTTTTATGAACATGTAAAAGGTATTGCCCCCGGCCAGAGCGCTGTATTTTATGAAGGAGCTGATGTAGTAGGTGGTGGTATTATTCAACGTTTATAAAAATTTATGCTGCAACCCAATTTTGATCCGTTTCCCATACTGCAAACGCCACGGTTGGTGCTGCGGCCTGTTACCCGGGCTGATGCACCTGCCTTGTACGAAATGCGTAGTGATAAAACAATGATGGCCATGATTGCCCGGCCAGTAGCTACCCGTGTAGAGGATGTATATGAACTGATTGATAAAATACAAACCGGCACAATGGCAAATGATCTTGTTAACTGGGCGATTACTTTACAGACAAGCGATCTCCTGATTGGTACGATTGGCTATTACCGGATGCAAAAGGAACATTACCGGTCGGAGGTCGGCTATATGTTGGCAAAAGAACATCAGGGAAAAGGCATTATGCACGAAGCCATCACGGAAGTAATCCGGTACGGCTTTGAAACGATAAAACTACATTCGATTGAAGCGGTCATTTCACCGGAGAATACTGCATCACGGCGTGTAGTGGAACGGGCAGGTTTTATGCTGGAAGGCCTGTTTCGGGAAAGCGAGTTTTTTGAAGGAAAGTTTATCAGCAAAGCGGTGTATTCGTTGCTGGCTCCATAATTCACGCCCACTGAGTTTATCCGCCGTGCCGGATCTGACCCTTGACCTACACCCTGTAGTCATAAAATGATATTTATAAAATCTGGTTGGTTTTTGGCGTTTACAGCCATCTCAAATTAAAACGATTATTATTTAGCGCAAGGAGTCAGATACTTACAGCAGATAAATTCAAAGGTTGTGATTTACAATACAATCTTGTAATAATCGTTACCCTTTTTCCAAATGAACGAATCGCTTACTTAAATTTGTGCTATGAGAAAATTGGTGATCGGCTGCCTTTGCGTATTGCTGCTGGCAGCATGCGGCAAAGAAAAAATTGAATTGACCTCTCCACCTTTATCCGGGTATTTTCCATTGCAGGTAGGCAAATACATCATATACCGCCTGGATTCTACTATAGCAGCTCCATTTGGTACATCACTTGTTACCCACAGCTACCGGGCTAAAGATGTGGTAGATGCAGAGGTTACAGATGCTACCGGCCGCAAAGCCTACCGCATCTTCCGCACCATCACCGATACTAATGGCATTGCCCCTTACCGCCCGGCTGCTACTTACCTGGCCATCCCTAACGGAACGGACTGGGTGGAATATGTTGATAATAACCTGAAATTTATGAAGCTGCGTTTTCCCATCCGGCAAGGTATGGAGTGGAAGGGCAACTCCTTTTTTATTGATCCGCAGAGCAGTAGTGCCAATATCAATCTTGCATATTATGCCGACTGGACCTACCGGTACGATAGCATTGGCGCACCTTATACTTTATTCGGAAAAACCTACGACAGCACCATCAAAGTGTTGCAAAGGGACGAAAGATATCCGGATGTCGCTTTTAATGGCATTGACTTCCATCAACGTGATTACAGCGTGGAGCGTTATGCCAAAGGGATTGGCCTTGTTTACAAAGAATTCCTCCATTATATCTTTCAGCCGGCTGCTGTCTTCCCGGCTCATTTTGAAGACGTAAGTTTTGGGATACGCTTGCGGATTATTGACCACAATTAAAATGTGAACTCCCTATTCTCTTTTATTAAAAGAATAAATTTTATCTTTTGGACATCAGAAATCCGGATTTTTAGCGGAAACCTCAAAGAAATCCGGGAGCCTTTCCCTTCAAGAATAATATGATATAAGATTTACCGCCAATCCTTATAGGCGTTAATCAATCCATTCGTGCTACTGTCATGGCTGCTGATAAAATCGTCCTTTTCTAACTCAGGTAGTATTTTACCAGCTAATTGCTTACCCAATTCCACGCCCCACTGGTCGAAGCTGTAGATGTTCAGGATAATACCTTGCACAAAAATTTTATGTTCGTACAGGGCTATTAATTGCCCCAATACAAATGGTGTTATCTGTTTCACTAAAAAAGAATTGGTGGGCCGGTTGCCTTCAAATTCTTTGTAGGGCAACAGGTTTTCAGGTACGCCTTCCTTCACTAATTCTTCTTTGGTTTTGCCATTCATTAAAGCTTCCGTTTGTGCAAAAAAGTTGCTTAATAGTTTGTTGTGATGATCGCCTAATGGATTATGGCTAATGGCCGGTGCAATAAAGTCGCAGGGAATAATACGGGTGCCCTGGTGTATTAACTGGTAAAAGGCGTGCTGGCCGTTGGTTCCCGGCTCACCCCAGATAATCGGGCCGGTGTTGTAACTAACCCTATTGCCTTGCCTGTCGGTATGCTTGCCGTTGCTTTCCATATTTCCCTGCTGAAAATAAGCGGCAAAGCGGTGCATGTATTGGTCATATGGAAGGATGGCTTCTGTTTCTGCACTAAAAAAGTTGTTGTACCAAAGGCCTATCAGTGCCATTATTACCGGTATATTTTGCCGGAAAGCAGTTTCCTTAAAATGGTTATCGATGTCATGAGCACCTTTTAATAATTGCTCAAAATTGTCGTATCCAATGGTTAAAGCAATGCTTAATCCAATAGCACTCCACAGGCTATAGCGGCCACCTACCCAATCCCAGAATACAAACATATTTTCCGGTGCGATACCAAATTTTGTTACTTCTTTTTCATTTGTGCTAAGCGCTGCAAAGTGTTTGGCAATGTAGCTTTCATCTTTTGCACTATCCAAAAACCAGTGCCGGGCACTATGGGCATTGGTCATGGTTTCCTGGGTGGTAAAGGTTTTACTGGCTATTAAAAAAAGTGTTTCGTCCGGCGTTACCAGTTTTAAGGTTTCGGCAATATGCGTACCATCTACATTGCTTACAAAATGTGCCTCTATGCCTTCTACCCAATAAGGTTTCAATGCTTCCGTAACCATTACGGGGCCCAGGTCGCTGCCGCCAATACCAATATTTACAATATACTTAATGGGTTTGCCGGTATAGCCCTTCCACTCGCCGTTGTGAATTTTTCCGCAAAAGTTTTTCATCTGCTCTAACACTTTTCTTACTTCGGGCATTACGTCTTTTCCATCTGCCAGAACAGGGCTGCCTCCTACATTTCGCAAAGCTGTATGCAATACCGAGCGGCCTTCTGTTGCATTAATTTTTTCTCCGTTGAACATAGCCTTAATAGCATCCGGGAGGCCGCATTCATTGGCTAATTGTAATAATAAATCAAGGGTCTGTTCTGTAATAATGTTTTTGGAAAAATCAAACAGTATATCTTCTGTTTTCAGAGAAAATTTATGAAAGCGGTCATGATCATTTTCATTCAGCATACGCATGTGAGCACCTTTCATTTCGGTGTAATGCTGTTGCAGATGCTGCCAGGAAGCAGTAGTGGTAGGATTAATATTGGGAAACATATCGAAATTTATGATTTGTGAATTAGGATTTGTGATTTGTGATTTGCCGGTAGTTAGTCAATGATTATTATACATACTCTCCCCGTCATTGCGTCCGCCTAGGCGGATGCCCGAAAGCCTGTCCCGTTGAACAGGAAAGCAATCTCCCGGAGGTCGATTTAGGATTGCAAAAAATAAATTGAACTCTCCAATCTGCTTTGGAGATTGCCACGGGCATCCGCCTAGGCGGATGCAATGACTAATAGATTATTGCTTATCTTTTTAAACAAATCAGGCCACTTTTTGAGTGGCCCGATTACAAAATTTATATGGTAAAATTATTAGGTATTTGTGCATTCTTTTTAAATACCACAATACCATCTTTTATAGTGTATAACGGTGTATCGGCATTCTCCAGATGGCGGCCACCGTTGATGTGCACATTGTCCCCGATACGGCAATTCTTATCTACAATACAATTGTTTAAGTAGCAGCGTTCGCCAATACCAATTTTAGGAATCCCTTTGGATACGGCATCCGTCATTTCCTCAATGGTTTCATAATAATCACTTCCCATCAGGTAGCAGCAAGCAATGGTAGAGCCGCGGCCTATACGGCTGCGAATACCAATAACACTGTTTTCAATACGGGAGGCATTTATAATACAGCCATCGGCGATGATCGTTTTTTCCAGCGTAGTGCCACTAATCTTAGCCGGGGGCAACATGCGGGCATGTGTATAAACCGCTTTGGAATTATCAAATAAATTAAAAGGGGGCACCTCATCTGTTAGTGCCAGGTTGGCTTCAAAGAAAGAATAAATATTTCCAATATCGGTCCAGTAACCATCGTATTGGTAACTGGCTACCTTATACTCGTCAATGGATCCAGGTAGTATCTCTTTTCCAAAATCAGTAGCGTCGGCATGTTTCTCATTTAATAAATGATACAGCAGCTTACGGTTGAAAATATAGATCCCCATAGATGCCAGGTAATGCCGTCCCTCCTGCTGCATTTTTTCACCGGTATCGCTTACCCATTCCGGAAGCAGTTCGGCTTTTGGCTTCTCAATAAACGAAGTAATCAGGCCTTCGTCACTTACTTTCATAATTCCGAACTCAGGTGCTTCCCGGCTGGGTACGGGTATCGTAGCTATTGAAATATCGGCGCCCCGCTCTATGTGGTTTTCAATCATTTCCTGAAAATCCATCTGGTACAACTGGTCGCCGCTGAGTATTAAAATAAATTCTGATTCATGCTGGGTAACATGCCTGAGTGACTGCCTTACCGCATCGGCAGTTCCCTGGAACCAGCCGGGGTTATCAGGCGTTTGCTCGGCAGCAATGATATCCACAAAGCCACTGCTGAATGCGCTGAACTGGTACGTATTTTTGATGTGCCGGTTGAGCGATGCACTATTGAACTGCGTAAGTACAAACATGCGGTTAATATTGCTGTTGATACAGTTGCTAATCGGTATATCAACAAGGCGATATTTACCGGCAATGGGCACAGCCGGTTTGCTACGGCTGGCGGTAAGCGGAAACAGCCTTGTACCGGCTCCCCCACCTAAAATAATAGAGACAGTAGATTGTGCCATTTTATAACTATTTGGTCTTTTATGATTGACAGTGGAAAGAAACATAGGGCAAAAGTTTATGATTTAAGAGTAGAAAAGCAAATGTGCAAATTAGCAAATGACTCGATGACTCAATAAATACAACAATACAATCAGGCAATTGGCAATGAGCAAAGACAAAACTTAGTGTGCGGGCCAGATCCGCCGCGGATTAACCGAATGTGTGATTACAACAGCGATTCGTATAAATCAATATACTGTTGTGCACTGTTTTCCCAGCTATGGTCTATCTGCATCATTCTTACACGGGCTTCGGCAAGTATTTCCGGCGTATTATGGTACCAGCTTATGGCACGGCCGGCGGCATATACGGCATCGTTTACGGAAGCATTATCAAAACACAATCCAAAACCTTTCCCGCCCGGTTCGCCAATATCAGTTACGGTGTCCCGCAGGCCGCCGGTGCGCCGCACCATGGGTACGGTACCATAGCGCATGGCATACATCTGGTTTAATCCACAGGGTTCTACCCGGCTGGGCATCAGTAAAAAATCGGCTCCTGCATAAATACGGTGGGCTAATTGCTCATTGTAACCAATAAAGCAGGCAAAATTCCGCGGAACAATTTGCAGGAGATTATTTAGTTCATACTCAATATGCGGGTCGCCATTCCCCAATACTAAAAAGTTCACATTGCCGTCAGCCGCCTCAATGGATAGCCCGATAGCAGCCGGTAAAATTTCGGCAGCTTTTTCGCCTACCAGCCGGCCAATAAACACAATCAATGGCTTGGTTTCATCCAGCCCAAAGCGGTTGCACAAATAGGTTTTATTCAGTGCTTTCCCTTTTTCTGCATCTTCATCCGTATAATGGGTTTCCAGGTAAGGATCATTGGCCGGGTTCCATACCTCTGTATCAATACCGTTCAGTATGCCGCTGCATTTGCCGCGTTCATATTCAAATAAGGCTTCTAACCCGTTGGCGTTACCGCGAAGCTCATCCATATAGCTCGGGCTTACGGTTGTAACCTTATCGGCACTACGTACAGCACAAGCCAGTGGATTAATGGTGCCGGCCCATTCCAGCATCCCATTTTTCCAGTCGTCGTAACGTGGAATTAAGTAGGCTTCGTTCCAGCCCATCCAGCCCTGGTATTGTGCATTATGGATGGTGAGTACCGTGCGGATATTTCGCAAATGGTCAAACCCATAACAGAACTTCAGCATAAAAGGCAGCAGACCGGTATGATAATCATGGCAATGAACAATATCCGGCTGGTGTGCCCACTGCCCGATCCAGTGCATCACCGCAATCTGGAATGCCACAAAGCGCCGGGTATCATCCGCGTAACCGTAAATTTTTTCCCTGTCCAGCAGGCCATTAATATCCACCAGGTACAAATCGAAGCCCAGTTTGTTGGTGCTTTCCCTGATAACAGCATACCGGAACCATTCGCCACCCATGTACGTACCGCTTTCATGTACCACATCCCATTCATTATCGTACAAAAACTTGGTACGGTACATGGGCATTACCACTTTAGCGATATGCCCATGCTTAGCCTGGTACTTTGGCAGGGCGCCCACAACATCACCAAGCCCGCCGGCTTTTGCCATTGGGTAGCACTCAGCACTTACGTGAAGTATTTCCATGCAATCGTTGATTATATATTGGCAAACAAAGTAGTGGGATTTTTTTGATTCGGTTACTGACAGTCAATATTTTTTTGTCACCAAAATAAACACACCTGAAACTATATGAGCAATTGCTGCGGATTTATCCGTTTTTTTACACGCTGCTGCTGCATTTCCAGGTTCAGACGATATTGAAATTAGTAAACAATAAATGTAAAGGATAGCAGCAAAGCCTTTACTTTTAAGCCCTTCTACTTATTAATCTTCCTTTTATGATTGCTACAAAACAGCCAACCAATACAGGTGCGTTAAGCACTTTAGTTACTGTTTTCTTTTTTTGGGGATTTATTGCAGCTGGTAACAGCATCTTCATTCCTTTTTGTAAGCACTATTTCCATTTAGACCAGTTTCAAAGTCAGTTAATTGACTTTGCTTTTTACCTGGCTTATTATGTAGGCGCACTGGCCTTATTTGCATACGGCGCTTTAGGAGGTAAAGACCTCGTGGCAAAATGGGGGTATAAAAAAAGTATTGTGTACGGGCTGCTTTTCAGTGCCCTCGGGGCTGTGGCTATGATCGTAGCTGTAAATGCAAACACCTTTACCGGAATGTTGCTTGGTTTATTTATAGTGGCATTAGGGTTTTCGCTACAGCAAACCGCCGCAAACCCGTTTGCTATTTCTTTAGGCGATCCTTCAACCGGTAGCAGCCGGGTTAATCTGGGAGGCAGCATTAATTCTTTTGGAACTACTATTGGCCCGCTTGTAATTGGCCTTGCCTTATTTGGCAGCGCTGCCGATATAACCGATGAACAGATTGCTGCATTAAGTTTGTCTAAAGTATTGGTGTTATACTCTTGTGTAGGTGCATTGTTTATTGCTGCCGCTGCCCTTTTTTATTTTTCAAAAAAAGTTCCTGCTGGTATCAGCCTCGAAAAACAGGAGCCTGCAAATAAAGCATTAACCACGCTTTTAATCCTGACAGGCTTATTAGTGATGATGTTTACACCGGTATTTAAAAGTTACACATCTGATGAGTCGAAAAAAATAGAATCCCTTTCCAATGAAATATCGCCGGTAGAAAATAGAATTGATAATATAACACATCTGCCGGCATCACAGGTTACTACGGAAAACACGCAGTTAAAAGAATCGCTGCAATTATCGATTGCACCACAAAAAGCAGTAATCAATTCACTGAAACAGCCGCTTGAAAGATACAGGATGAAATGGCTTTTTGGTGCATTGGCTGTAATTGTCATTGTACTGATCGGGGCAAATCTGGCTGCTTCTAAAAAAGGCGAGGGGTGGGGAGCTATGAAATATCCCCAATTGGTGTTAGGTATGCTTGCCATATTTGTATATGTAGGCGTTGAGGTAGCCATAGGCAGCAACTTAGGCGAATTACTGAAGCAACCACAATTCGGGGGATACCAGTCTTCTCAAATTGCACCTTTTATATCCATGTATTGGGGTGGTTTAATGATTGGCAGATGGGCAGGCGCCATTGAAGTTTTTAGCCCGTCAAAAAATTTAAAGAAGCTACTACTGATTGTGGTGCCGGTTGTAGCTTTTGGCGTAGTAATAGGTGTGAACACTTTAGCTCAGAAGGATATGTCGCCGCTTTATCTTTATATTGTTTGTGTTTTTATACAAATAGGCGCTTTTTTCTTAAGCAGAGACAAGCCTGTACGCACCCTGCTGGTATTTGGAATATTAAGTATCGCCGCTATGTTTATTGGTATAATGACAGAAGGGAAAATAGCTGTATATGCATTTTTAAGTGGTGGTTTATTTTGTTCAATCATGTGGCCAAGCATTTTTTCTTTATCCATTGCAGGGCTTGGAAAATATACAACGCAGGGTGCTGCCTTTTTAGTAATGATGATTTTGGGAGGAGCTATTATTCCGCCCATCCAGGGTAAGCTGGCGGATCTGCTTCAATCATCTGCTCCGGCAAAAACAGGTTATGGGATACACCAGTCTTATTGGGTTGCCCTTGTTTGTTTTGCCTATTTAACATTTTTTGCTTTTAGGGTAAAGGGAATACTGAAAAAACAAGGAATTAATTTTGATCAGCCGGTAACCGCCGGGCACTAAAGCAAATGATTTTTAATTTGTGATGTAGGATTTATGATGTAAACAATCTCAATCGCAAACTAAAAGTCAGATTCTTACATTGTGAATAAATCTTAATACTCCATTCATTAAGGAATGTGTTTGATGAGTTATGAATCGCTAATCTTCACAAATCACAAATCATCATTCCTACATCATAAATCCTCAACGATGATTCCTTCCCCGCAAACGGTACACTATGCTTTAGGCATTGACATCGGCGGCACCAATGCCACATTTGGGATTGTAGATCCCCGTGGCGAAATACACTACCGCGGCGCTATCAAAACGGCTAAGCATGAGCATGTAGAAGATTTTATAGACGAACTGCATGAGGCCGTGATACCAGCCATACAAACAATTGGCGGCATTGAGTTGATAAAAGGGCTTGGCGTAGGTGCGCCAAATGGCAACTATTACACCGGCACCATTGAGTATGCTCCTAACCTGCCCTGGAAAGGAATTATCCCGATGGCAAAACTGATGCACGAAAAATTTGGGTTAACGGCTACACTTACCAACGATGCCAATGCTGCTGCTGTGGGCGAAATGATGTATGGCGCCGCCCGTGGTATGAAGGATTTTATTATGATCACCCTGGGAACCGGTGTGGGGAGTGGCATTGTAGCCAACGGCCAGTTGATTTATGGACATGATGGCTTTGCCGGAGAACTAGGGCACGTCATCGTTATACCGGATGGCCGCCTGCACCACAGCACCGGTGCACACGGGTCGCTTGAAACTTACGCTTCAGCCACCGGCATACGCCGCACGGCACTGGAACTCATTGAAAAAAGCCACGATCCTTCTTTGCTGCGGGACATTCCGGAAGCGGAACTGGAAAGTAAAAACGTGTATGATTGTGCGGTACAGGGCGATGAACTGGCGAAAGAAGTATTTAACTACACCGGTAAAATTTTAGGAATGGCGCTGGCCAATTTTGTGATGTTTTCTTCGCCGGAAGCCATTATTTTATTTGGTGGCCCTACCCGTGCCGGTAACTTATTGTTAGACCCTGTTAAGGAACACATGGAGGCAAACCTGCTACCTATTTTCAGAAATAAAGTAAAGCTGCTTTTTAGCCTGCTGCGGGAAAGTGATGCAGCCATATTAGGAGCCAGTGCACTGGTATGGGAACAGAAATAAGAATCAAATAGGCAACTGGCAAAAAGCAATTGGCAAAGTAACAGCCTGTACTTGTAAACTATTTCCAGTCATGGTTTAAACTAAAAAATGCTGGATTTTGTATTTTATTGCTTATTGCCAGTTGCCCATTGCCTGTTTTTACTTCCTGCTATTACTTTTTCTGAATGATGAATACGGCGGGTACGGGCCGTTCGCCATCTTTTTCCGATGGCCGGATGGTTTCTTTTCCATTTACCAGCAGGCAACTGCTGCCACCCCCATCTAAATTCAATGCTTCCCAGCATCCGAGGTCTTTTAGAATTTGCGCTTCCTGCTGTAACGTGGCGCCTTCAGCCAGCTTTGGAAAACGACCCTGAACAACTAAAATAAGTAAGCGACCATCCTGTGTATAGCCCATCGCTGTTCGTGGATGCCTGTCCGCTTCGCCATCAATAAACAGGCGCTCCTCTTTATTGGTAATGGTAATTTGCCCTTGCCGCAACAAACTTGGGCCACCACCAACAGCCGTTTGCATTTTCCACTTTAATTTTTTACGATTGTTGCTTTTTAGCCCTTTTCTAATATCTTTCCAGGACGGGTCAGGGTTCAGGCCTTTAATGATTTCGGGATATTGCAGCAAGGCGTATGGCCAGCGATGAGCCGTGTCGGTATACGTAAAAGCAACATCGGCATTCCGATGCTTATCAATCCCAATGGCACTTCGGGTAAGATAATAATACGAGCCGGTATCCCGCCCACGTAGCGGCAGCACCGGCATATTGTAAGCCACCAGCCTGCCATCCTTCATCATCAGGTTCAGGTTCTGGTTTTTATCAAAATTGAAGAAGGTAGCGTTCACTACCAGCAGCGGCGAATCTTCCCGGGTGTAATACTGTATAGGTGTAAAACGCTGGCCATTGCCGGTTGCCGTTGTAAAATTGACAGATGGCTCTTTCAACCACACTTCAACATAATAAGCAATATTGGGCTTGCCATCCAGGCTGTCAGTAGTGGTAAACACGTGCACATTTTGAGGTAGTGGGCCAAAACCGGAATCAACAGTATGCCAGTGGAGTTGTGCAGTAACGGCAAATGGTAAATAGTGAACGGTGAGTAGCAGAAACAGCCAGCACAGTTTTAAGCGTTGCTTCATACAATCAAATAAGTATACAATAATACCAGATGGAAATGATAAAGCACTATACGTGAGCTTCCCATATCTTCCCATCTACTCTTTCAACGCTCCGTTTTTCAGTTTATGAAACACCCGGATATCCATAAAATATGATAGCGTTCATAGGGTTTTGCCCTATGCCTGAATAGGGCTGCCCTCCCGGACGAACGGAACTAGTTTCAGGGCGAATACAACTGATATTTTTGTATTCAATTTGTATTTATTGCCTTCTGCTTATTGCCTGTTTGTATTCATTGAGCGATTGAGTAATTTGCAGATTTACTAATTGTCATCCGCCGTGGCGGACATATTTGCTAATTGGTTTTTCTCCCCTTCCCACACTTTGCGGCCATAGCCTTTGTAAATATGGTTTTCACTATGGTAGCTGCTACGTACCAGCGGACCGCTTTCTACATAATCGAAGCCTAAGTTGTAGCCAATTTCACGTAATTCAGCAAATTCATCGGGGTGCACAAAACGCACTACCGGCAGGTGGCGTTTACCTGGTTGTAAATACTGGCCAATCGTAACCACATCTACCTTGTTTGCCCGCAGGTCTTTTAATGTTTGTACTACTTCACTTATTTCTTCTCCCAGGCCCAGCATGATGCCGCTCTTGGTACGCATACCGTTTTGCTTCAGTGTTCGCAATACTTCCATACTGCGCCAGTATTTAGCTTGTATGCGTACTTTCCGGGTAAGGCGTTCTACTGTTTCAACGTTGTGGCTTACTACTTCCGGTGCTGCATCGGTCACCCGGCCAATACATTCTACATCTCCCTTAAAATCGCCGATCAGGGTTTCCAGCGTGGTGCCGGGGTTCAACGCCTTTACGGCTTTGATGGTATTGTACCAGATAATGCTGCCGCCATCTTTTAATTCATCCCGGTCAACGGAAGTAATTACGGCATGCTTCACTTTCATCAAATGAATAGCCTCGGCTACCCGCTGCGGCTCGTCCCAATCTACCGGATCGGGGCGTCCCGTAGCTACAGCACAAAAGCCGCAACTGCGGGTGCAGGTGTTTCCCAGTATCATAAACGTAGCAGTACCGGCACCCCAGCACTCACCCATATTCGGGCAGTTGCCGCTTTCGCAAATGGTGTGCAATTTATGCGTATCCACCAGGCCACGTACATGCCGGTAGCTTTCGCCAATCGGCAGTTTCACCCGCAGCCAGTTTGGCTTTTTTACTCTTTGTTCTGATACGGGTTCTTCTATTACGCCACAGCTCATTATATAAAACTGTTTAAAGTTTAAAGTTCAAGGTTTAAAGTTCTGCTATTCGGTTATGAGAATAATACTTCCCTTTCCTGATATTCGGTATTTACCAGAGCAATTGGATTTGCAATTTAAAGGAGGGCATCGCTATCAATTCCTTCAATAATAGTGTCCGGAACAAGTGATGCCGTCTGGTATTGCCATTTGCACATTTGCTAATTTGCATATTGTCACATTTGCATTTATTTCCGCTTCCCAAACTCCAGTGCGATGAATAAATTTAAAAACAGGCTGCGTTGTTTAGCCTGGATAATTTGTGGAATTTTACTGAAATAATATTCGGCATTGATGCCTACTTCAACGGCAGTAATGGCTTCGTTATAGTGGCCATAATCGAACCGCAGGCCTGCTTTCGCAAATACACCGGGTTTTATTTTTAACTCATTCAAGCCTTTGGTAACACCTGAATTCTTTACGATGAAGTTAGGGTCCAGAAACAGCGAATCGGTAGCAGGTGTATTACCTGTGTACTTAATCTTTATTTCCTGTTTTTTAATCTGGTCAAATACAGTGAGATAATACGGTTTTAGCAACCCAATAGATAAGCCACCATTACCCACAGCTGATACGGCTACCCCGTTGCGGTTTCCCTTGCCGCCGATCAGGATGCTTTGGCCAACGCCCAGCTTGGCAAAATAAAAATTGTTTTGTTTGCCATAAATAAAGGAATTAGAGGCAAAAAGACTGCTCTGCAGGCCACTGCTTACCCGTTCTTCTTTCGGGTGCTTGTGCTCACCAATTTCAAGGGAAAATAAAGTAGTGCGGGTGGCTGTTTTTAAAAATCCTTTTTCAAACATGATTGAGTATCCATCATTATACAGTTTGATACCATATAAATTTTGCTTCTGATAAATGAGGGCGCCTTCTTCCTCTTGCTTTATCAGTTTGTTAATCCGCTGGCGGGATGCTTCCCGTTTTTCTGATTTTTTTTGTTTATTGGTGGGCTGCGCCAGTAATGCGGCAGGCAAAAGGAGCCACAGCAGGCCCGTTAAAATATTTCTGTTCATAGGATAACTTATGACCGTAAATTTAGCGTAAAAATAGTGTATGACTACATCAATAACGTACGATGGGCAACTTCGTTGTGTGGCCACCCATAATCAGAGCGGAACCGAAATGCAAACCGATGCCCCAACTGATAACCGGGGCCGTGGCGAAAGCTTCAGTCCAACCGATCTGGTATGTACCGCCTTAGGAACTTGTATTATTACGACCATGGCCATTAAAGCGATTGACAAAGGCATTGAATTAAAAGGAACTTCAGTAAATGTACAAAAATATATGAGTGCCGAACCGCCCCGGCGTATTGTAAAAATTGATATAACGGTAAATGCACCACAACTGCACCTGGAGGAAAGAGAGCGTCAATTTTTGGAAAATATTGGCAATAATTGTCCCGTAGCCAAAAGCCTGCACCCGGATGTGGAACAGGTAATAACGTATAACTGGTGAGGATCGTGAATGGTGAATCGTTCCGCCGCGGCAGATGAATGAGGAGGCAGCAGGATGATAGTTTAGGGTGTCCTTATTTGTATGTAAATACATTTTATGCTGTTTCGTACTAAACAAATACTGGGTATTTCTATCATTATCGCTATCTGCATTTTATGCAACGCCTGTGAAAAGGATCAACCAGATTGCACGGGCAATTGCGTAAGCATTCGCATTAGCGGCAGGGTATATGATAAAACGACCGGTGTAGGTTTTAAAGATGTACCTGTTGAAGTAAAATGGCTAAAACCGTGTATTGGCTGTACTACTTACAAAGTAGCTGAAGGAAATACGAAAAGTGACGGAAGTTTTGAATTTACCAAAACCATTGATTCCGGTTTTTTCAAAAATTATGCTTTAGCTGTTAGAATTCCTACTGATACTAATTACCTATCAATTCCTGGCAGTGGTGGTATAAATAATTTAGAGGAAAGATTTTATACGCTTGACGTAAATGCTTTGCAGCAAGTTCGATTTGAGTACTTTCCTAAAACCTTTTTAAAAATAAGATTACATCGTTCACAAAATGATGTTTTCAGTTATTATAATTTAGGCGTATTATTTACGGATAATTTTAGCGTAGGATATTACACAGTTGCAGGTCAGCAAAATGCCCGTGATACCACACTTATTTTTAAAACAGCGGCAAATGTCTATACAAAAGTGCTGTCAGGTAAAATAGTAAATAGTATACAAGTAAATAGCAGAACCGACTCTGTGATTTGCACACAAACCGGAACAAACATATTAGACGTTAATTATTAAAATAACTGCTGCACCCCATGTGCCCATTTGGCCTCATGCTGCAGCAGCCATTGCTTGCGGGCAAGGCCGCCGGCATATCCAATAAGTGATTGATTGCTGCCTATAACCCGGTGGCAGGGTACAACAATTGCCAAATTGTTTTTACCATTAGCCGTACCTGCTGCCCGAATGCATTTGGCATCTCCTAATTGAATAGCCAGTTGCATGTAAGAAATGGTTTTGCCAAACGGAATTTGTTGTAGTTGCTGCCATACCCGTTGCTGGAAATGCGTTCCTGTTTGCAACATGGGAAAAGTAAATTGTAATCGCTGCCCGTTGAAATATTCCTGCAACTCATGAATACATTGCTGCTGTAATTCAGTTGGTATATGCGTTTGTTCCGGCGAATTGCCTTCAGCAAATTGAACAGCCGTAATGCAATTATCCTTTTCGATAATTTGAAGCAGCCCAACGGGGGAGGATATAAAAATAGCTTCCGGCATAACAAAGATTTGAACCATAAATCACTATCTGAATCACGAATTAGCCGAATGAAAGGATAACACGGATAGTCCGGTGTTGAATCTATGTGTACTCATCTGTGTAATTTGTGTAATCCGTTTAATCCGTGATTCTGACATTACACGTTCAGCGAATCGAATTTTAAGGTTTTACTCCAAAGCTTACCGTACCCATCTACAAATTTCTGATGCACTTCTTCTTTATGATACGCATCAATCCCTTCCGGTTTATCAAACACCATCAGCAGCATTACATCCCACGATTTTTCCATTACATCGGCTTTGATTTGCTGTGGCGGCCCTACCCAGGAATACTTGATATTTTTAGCTGTTACCAGCATAGTTAACCCTTCAATTAGCTTGTCCTTGTCTTCAGGACGGTTGAGCCAATAGAAAACGATATGTACCAACTGTCCGGTTTTGCCGGTCATTTTTTTTGCTTCAGCCGTGGCTGGTAAAAAGGCAGCAGCAGCTGTGGTAGCAGCGGTTGCACCTGCCAGTTTTAATAAACTGCGGCGGGAGACATTTTTCATAATAGCGAATGATTTAAGGATAAAATTAAAGGAACAACGGGTTAAAATACGTTGCGATTATTTACACAACAGGTTAAGCCCCATAATAACACCTGATACAACGGATTGTATATAGGCCGCCTCTATTTTCCCAGGGTTAAAACCCTGCGCTACAATATGAATCGTGCCTACGGCACTGTACAGTAACTCCCATTCATTTGAAGCCTCGTAGAGGCGGACCATTTTGTAGCCAGGGATTTTAATCCCTGGAATTGGTTTAATTTTTCTGCGCTTCCGATACCGCCGACAGCTTATCAAACACGTGGATTTCGTTATACAACGTATCTCTTTCTACTGCTAACCGGCCAGCCCCTTGTATTAAGGCTACCAGTTGTTCTGTGCTCATAGCCGGTGTTTGTTCTTCACTGCCAGCCATACTGTAAATTCGGGTACTGTCGTCAATGGTTCCATCAATATCATTTACGCCAAAACTCAATGTCATTTGCGCATTGTGGCGGCCCAGCATAGGCCAGTAGGCTTTCATATGAGGGAAGTTATCTAAGTATAACCGGGCTACGGCGTAGGTTTTCATATCCTCGGTCAATATGCTTTCCGGTACATAGCTCATATCGTTATCCCGGTTACGGAATTTAAGTGGAATGAAAGTATTAAAACCGCCGGTTTCGTCCTGTAGCTGCCGCAGGCGGTCCATGTGGTTAATGCGGTGTTGGTAGTTTTCAATATGGCCGTACAGCATGGTAGCATTACTGTGCATACCCTCTATGTGTGCCTGCCGGTGAATAGCCAGCCAGCCAGTGCCATCTACTTTATCATCACAAATCTGGCTACGTATTTCGGGGTCAAATATTTCGGCGCCACCACCGGGCAGGCTGTCCAGCCCGGCTTCATGCAGCAGGTGCATGCCTTGTGCGGTGGTAAGTTTTGCTTTGCGAAACATATAATCCAGTTCCACTGCCGTAAAGCCTTTTACGTGCAGGCCCGGCCGGTGGGCTTTTATCTGCCGGATCAGGTCGGCAAAAAAATGCAAATCCATTTTGGGGTGAACACCACCTACAATATGCACTTCCGTAATTGGCTTACCGTCATAACTTTTTACAATGTCCAGCATCTGTTCCTTGGTTAGTTCCCAGCCCTCCTCTTTGTTCTTGTACAGGCGGCTGTAGCTGCAAAACTTACAGGCATAGATGCACACATTAGTTGGCTCAATATGAAAATTGCGGTTGAAATAGGTTTTATCACCGTGCCGGGTTTCCCGCACATAGTTAGCCAAAGCGCCGGTAAGGCTTAGCGGAAATTCTTCAAACAGCATCAGGGCTTCGGCATTCGTAATGCGCTGGCCACTAATGATTTTCTGGGATAAGGTTTTGTGAGCAGGGTTGGAAATATTTTCGATGATTGGTAACAGGGGAATGATGGCAACATTGCTGATTTCTGATATCATGGGATATAATTTTTTACAGACTTTTTACAGCCGTAAAAGTACAACAGAATTAGGGGAGAGAAGGTTTGCAAACGAGTTGCAGGCGTAAATTAACAGCGGCGTAGGAACACGCCCAACAGCATGTTCTGAATTTGCTGAATGCCGGCCATTTTTTTTGCAGGAGTGAATGAAATTCAGGTATTATGGGCCAGGCTTTTTATTTAAACTATTCAAATTCTTTTTTTACCGGGCAAACGCATTAAAATTAGACAGCGGTTGCAAAGGAGGGTGTAAAAACGGATAACTAACCAATACTTTTTGAACAGGTGATTTGCTAACTCATTTTTTTAAACGCTATATGGAAAGGCGTTTCTGGGCTATTTTTGATTGTCAATCGATCCTTTTATTACAACTAAAAAACATTATGAAAAAAATATTTCTTATTGGAAGTATGGCATTTTTAGCGGTAACTTCAATGGCACAAGCCACCAAAACAGTAAGTTTTGGATTAAAGGCCAATTTTAACCTGGCTAATTTGTCGTTCGGTGATCAGTTAGCAGATGATATACACGTAAAATCGAAACCCGGATTAAGCGCCGGTGGCTTTATCAACATTTCTTTTTCAAAATTATTCAGTATTCAGCCGGAGCTTATGTACGTAAAGTGGTCAAAATAACTTGTACAATTGAAGCAGAATTTTATTCGGCGTTGGTTGCCCCTAACCCCTTTAGGGCAATGTCATTAAGATAAGCCCCATCGGGGCTTTCTGTTTGTAGCAAACAAAGAGGCAAAGGGGATCATTGCCACGTAGTGGCTACCCCTTCTCTGATCAGGTAGCCACTACGTGGCATGCACCAACATCAAGGATGTCTATCTTCTACAAACAGGTTGCACCTACGGCGCATAACTGCTACATTAATCCTTCACTTAATGACATTGCCCTACAGGGGAACTCGTTTTTACCTGAAAAATTAGTGATAACTACGAGTATTTTGAAGTTCCTATGAAGTTTGAAAGTGTCCAAAAGCCCCCTTTAGCGGGTTTGGAGGCGACCAGGCCAGATT
>CBDFGC010000005.1:0-31618 GCA_965246935.1 Chitinophagaceae bacterium
TCAATGCAGCAGCCGAAGAAAAGAGCGACACATCGGTATTAACCTATTTTAAAAAATGGTGAAGCTGCGGAAAGATAATCTGGTATTGGTGTATGGCAAATACACGTTGCTGGACAAAGCCAATCCGCAGGTATATGCTTATACCCGGGAACTGAATGATGAAAAGGTTTTAGTCATGCTGAATTTCAGCAATACGCCGGCGCAGGCAGCATTGCCGCAGCAAACCACCGCCGGTGATGAATGGATCAATAATTATCCGCAGAAAACAACTATCGAAAATAATACGGCAAAGCTGCAACCCTGGCAGGCAGTGGTTATAAAATTAAAGTGATAGGAAGGGGGTAAGTTAGTATTGACCATTAACCACATAGGAACATAAGGAGCACATAGATTTACATAGAAATACAGACTGGAAGTTACCAGACAGTAAATACACATAAGAAAACCTCGACATCCGCATTTTCTTACTGTTGGCAAACCTGATTGTTAAATTACTAAACAAGTTCAACGTAATAATTCTCAAATAGGATATTCCGTAACGTAAAGATATTTTGAAAATTTTTAATAACGAACAAACCAAAACTCAGCCGCAGCAAAGCTCCACAGAGGATTGGACAGGTTACAGCAAAAACATAGCCTTGATTGGCACGGCGTTATCCGGCCCATAAGATTGAGCGAAGTCAGATAAATGAATTTTAAAGGCAATGTTTCACAAATGGGCCGGAGAACAGGCCTGCCATTCAAAAGGCTATGTGGTTCCGCCCGGCACGAACATAAAACAGAAGTAAACTAACGGGCGAAATTTGCCTTAACCTGTCCTTGAATTTTCTTTGGTTACTTTCTGTGTGTCCTGAATGAGAAATGAGTAAAATCATTAATCAATGCTGAATGAGAGATGGCAGCCGGCCTGCCGCACACGTTATGCAGATGAGGTGTGCAAACCACCCAAAGGTGCTTTATTCAAAAGGTAAGGTATTGAGCGTTTGGGCTAAAAGGTGTCGAAAGGCATCAGGTGGGTGTAGTAAAGCTGAACGAGAGTGAACCGTCTACGTAATGTGTCGAAAAACATTAGATGTTGGCAAAACTGCCGGCAAAGAAAGGCTGGCAGGACAGACTGTAACGGATAGCTGCTTACTGGTTACAGGCCAACCGGCATAAAGACGGCAGGAGTGCTACACAGGCTTTCATTGGGAACAGGAGAGGTTTGCTGCTGATGTGCCGATGTGCTTTGCGGAATCCCGATTATTATCGGGAGGCGATATGTCAGAACACATAAAGCCCATACTGCAACTCAATTTTGCCACAGGCAGAAGATGCAGCAGCAAGCGTCGGACGAAGCCATAGTAGTGAGGAAGTGCCTGTAACGGGCATGGAGCGAAGGGCTTCGGTTATCTGGTCTTACTATTTTAAAACAACCGTTGTAAAACAATGGAATGATGGAGAAAGAAAAGACAAAATCGTTAACAAGATTAGATAACAAGAGCCGTATGATGGGAGACTATCACGTACGGTTCCGTGAGCGGCTCGGGCTGTAATGCCCGGGCCTACTCTACTTATCAAGAAAAAGAAAGTGACAATTAAAAGATTAAGATAGTAGAATCGATTATAATATCACCTAACCATTTTAAACTTTTCAATTCTGATTAGTGCGGACACGAACCGGGAAAACTTTAAACTTATTTAGGTGACAGTGTATTAATGTACCGACCTAAATTAGAAGACCAAGTGTTGAGATCATCCTAAAACACAGAACATCATTACACAACGATTGCCCACATGAACAAAAAACTGATCATTATTTTTAGCTGCCTGTTTATTATGAAAGGTATTTCACAACCTGCCGACCCCTGGAAAATAACCGCTGCTAATTTCGACCCTAAAAATTACTATGGCATCACCGTAGCCAACGGTATGATTGGCGTGGTATCCTCACCGGAACCCTTCAAGGTAAAAGATGTGGTATTAGCCGGCGCTTACGATTTGTATGGCCGTGGCCGCGTCAGTAATTTTTTACGCAGCTTTAATTTACTGAATATGTACCTAGAGGTAGATGGCAAACGCATAGATGCGCAAGGCACTACCAACATGAAGCAGGAACTGGATATGCACCATGCTTCTTTTACTACCAGTTTCGAGTATGGCGACAAAGCAACAGTGAGCTATACGTATTATTCGCTGCGGCAGCTTCCCTTTACCGTACTGATGGATGTAACCGTTACCGCCAAAAAGAACATCGCTATTAACGCTGCCAGCATAATGGAAGCGCCAGACGCCCTAAAAGAAGTGCAGAATTATTATAACGAAATAGACAGGCCTCATGTAGTCATCAGCCTGCTGACTTCCACGGCCAGAAGCCCAACCGGGAAATTGCAAATGTGTGCATCCAATACTTTTTTATTCAGCGAAAAACACGGCGAGGAACCACGGGTGATTCATGAAATGTGGGACAATAACATGCACCTGATGAAGTTTGGTAAAACAATAAAAGCCGGCGACTCCTACCGTTTTTCCATTGCCGGCAGTTCCATTACATCGGCCCATCACGACGACCCACTGAACGAAGCAGAACGCCTGACCATTTATGCAAAGCTGGAAGGCCGGGAACGCCTGCTGAATTTTCATAATAGAGCCTGGGACGAGCTCTGGAAAAGCGATATTACCATCGAAGGTGATGCACAGGCGCAACAGGATGTGCATAGCATGATGTACCACCTGTATTCGTTTACACGGGAAGGCACTGCATTGTCACCATCACCCATGGGCCTTAGTGGGCTGGGCTATAACGGTCATATATTCTGGGATGCCGATTTATGGATGTACCCGGCCATACTGGTGCTGCATCCCGAACTGGCCAAAAGCATGATGGAGTACCGCTTTCAGCGATTGGCAGCAGCTAAGCAAAATGCTTTCAATAAAGGATTTAAAGGCGCTATGTACCCCTGGGAAAGTGCAGCCAGCGGTGTGGAAGAAACACCGGTATGGGCACTTAGCGGCCCGTTTGAGCATCACATTACTGCCTGTGTAGGCTTGGCCGCCTGGAACTACTATTGTGTAACCCAGGATAAAGATTGGCTGCGGGAAAAAGGCTATCCTATACTGAAAGAAACCGCTGATTTTTGGGCCAGCCGGGTAGAGCGTAACGGACCGGGCAGATACGATATTAACAATGTGGTAGCTGCCGATGAATGGGCCGAAAATGTAGATAATAACGCCTGGACGAATGCTGCAGCCAAAGCCAATTTAAACGCTGCCACACAGGCTGCTAAGCAACTTGGTATAGCACCGGATGCCGGCTGGGCAACGGTAGCTTCCAATATACCGGTTTTAAAAATGAGTAACGGTGTTACGCAGGAACATGCCACCTACAATGGCGAAGGCATTAAGCAGGGCGATGTAAACCTGCTGGCCTACCCGTTAAAAGAAATTACCGACCCGGTACAAATAAAAAAAGACCTGGAGTACTACGAAACAAGGGTACCCAATGAGGGTACGCCAGCCATGACGCAGGCTATCTTTTCCCTACTATATGCCAGGCTGGGCAATGCCGATAAAGCATACTACTGGTTTAAAGATTCCTACATACCCAACCTGAATCCGCCGTTACGGGTAATTGCGGAAACAAAGGGTGGCACCAACCCTTACTTTGCCACCGGAGCCGGTGGTATTCTGCAAAGCGTAATGATGGGCTTCGGTGGCCTTGATATTACCCCCAATGGCATCATCCAAATAAAATCGGTGCTGCCCAAAACCTGGAAATCATTGACCATTACCGGTATAGGCCGGGAAAAGAAAACGTATGTGGTAAAGAATTGACTGGCTGATGAAAGTGAATGGTTTGAGTAATCTGTCAAATCCCGATTGCTTTATCTTTGAGTTGCCGGAAATACAGATGTCGAATTAATGCCGGTTTTAATGCAGCTAACAGTTTAAAAATTAAACATGAGTACCATAACCATTCATCCGCAACCCATAAAAGATAATGAAGGAAACGAATTAGGCGTATTTCTTACAACTGCCGATTTTAATAAATTGCTGGAAGAGATAGAGGAATTAGAAGATATTAAAGCGTATGATGAGGCTAAAAGCCGGGATGATTTAGAGTTTATTCCTTATGAGCAGGCTATAGCAGAAATCAGAGAAAAACGCAAACATGAAGGAGTATAGTTTAATAATTGAGAGAAAGGCTCAAAAGCTACTGGAAAAAATCAGCAGCCCATACTTAGAGGCTATTGATAAGAAATTAATAGCCCTTAAAACCAATCCCCGGCCACCCGGCTGCAAAAAACTTACGGAAAGAGATGCCTGGCGGATAAGAGTAGGAGACTATCGGATAATTTATGAAATTCACGATGCTATTCTGCGAATTACAGTAATCGAAATTGATCATCGCAAGCAGGTTTATAGATCGTAATAAAAACGGCAATTATTTATAAAACTAAATCATACCTTCACTCTCTGTTTTAATGTCGCATCAAGGGATCAAAGCCTGCATTATTCCATCGGTTAACTGCTAATGAAACAAACTGCTGCCATATTACTAATGCTGTTGCTGGTATTTACTATTACCGGCTACCGCTTTACCGTACAGTGGATGCAGCAGACCCAAAATGCAAATCTTGAAAAAGAACTGGACAATGCAGATTACGACGAGGCATCGCTGATAGAAATTGCTGTTCCGCTTTCCTTACCCTATTACAATAACTGGACAGATTTTGAACGCTATGATGGCGAGGTATTGGTAAATGGCCTTACCTACAAATATGTAAAGCGCAAAGTGCAGGATGGTAAATTAATTCTTAAATGCCTGCCGAATCCGCAGCAACAAACCATTCAGAAAAACGTAAGCGAATTATTTGCGCAGGCAAATGGGCTGCCGCAAAATGAATCAGCTTCCGGCGCCGTGAAAAAAGTTGTCAAAGCTGGCCTGTCTGAATACGAGGAAGTGAGCCGGCCCCGGTTCAGCAATACCGCTTTTGCACCCCTTGCTACCTATAAGTACTACCAGGCAATCGCATTGTTAAAAGGGGTAACACTAATGGCCTGGCAGCCTCCCGAAGTAATTGGATAGTATTTCAGTAATGAATTTTTAACCCGCATTTTTATATGCGGCGGTTATTCTATTATTTTCTATTCAATTCACTTTATTTTCTTTTCTATATGAAAAATATCTTTTTCATTGTAATCGCTCTTATCTCCATTCATACAATATCATTTGGACAGGGTTGCGTAGCGGTACGCGGTACCGGCGTGTGCATGTTGAACAAACACGAAGATGCCAGCAAATGGCAGTTCAATTTTGTAAATCGTTATTACCATAGCTATAAGCATTTTGTAGGCACCGAAGAGCAAAAGCAACGGGTGGCTATGGGCACACAGGTAATTAACCATACCTATACCGGCGAACTTTCTTTAGGCTACACCATTAATAAATACTGGAGCGTTGGTTTTATGGCGCCCGTTATCAGCAATTCCCGTTCATCCTTATACGAGCATGCCAATACCCGCCGTGCAACCACCCATTCATTTGGCCTTGGTGATGTGCGGCTCAGTGCTTATCGTATGCTGCTGAACCCATCTACCCATCAAAACTTTAATGTACAATTAGGCCTTGGTATTAAACTACCTACCGGCGATTACAAATACCAGGATTACTTTTTTACAGATTCTGCCGGCAACCGCCGCTTAGGCCCGGTTGACCAATCTATTCAATTGGGTGATGGTGGTACAGGCTTTACAGCAGAAGTAAATACGTATTATAATTTCAATAAAACCTTTGCGGCCTACGGCAACTTCTTTTACCTGCTGAACCCACGGGAACAAAACGGTGTTTCTGCTACCCGTGGCGCTACGCCAACCGCTGCACAACTGAAATATGGCATGGATGTAATGAGTGTGCCCGACCAGTATATGTACCGGGCCGGTGTAACTGCTTCGCTGCACAATTTTAGTTTGTCTGCCGGCGTACGCAAAGAATGTATTCCTGTTAAAGATTTAGTTGGCGGCAGCAATGGTTTCCGCAGGCCGGGCTACATTATTTCTGCAGAACCGGGAGTTACTTATAAAATAAAAAAGACAACCTTATTTGCCATTGTACCTGTGGCTGTTGAGCGGAACCGGACACAAAGTGTACCGGATAAAATCAGAACAGAATTGACCAAAACCTATTATCAGGGAGATGCAGCTTTTGCTGATTACAGCGTCAATTTCGGATTGAGCGTCCGTTTCTGATTTTTTTATTTGCCGCACAGCAATTCCTTATCACGAGGCAACAACAATATGCATTTTCATTTAACCTGATTGCTGCTGTATTGTTCTCAACTGTTTGCCTGGTGGTATTAATGCCAAAAATAATGTATGAAAATTCAAAAAAGTTTAATCAATAGTAAGCTGATCATTTTTGCAATCCTGCTATTGCCCGCATGGCTGAAAGCCCAAACAGATATGGATGCTATCATGATGAATAAAAATCAATTCTGTACGGGCTTTATGTATGATCATTCCGCCTGGGATAATTACTGGGAAGGAACGCTGAAACGTAACAACGAAAACCTGGGAACAGTAACCACACAATCAGTAATGTACATGGCCAACTATGGCATCACCAAAAAGCTGAACATTATGGCTGGTGCTCCCTATGTTTGGACGAAGGCTTCCGCCGGTACGCTGCACAGTATGAAAGGCGTACAGGACGCATCGCTGTTTGTAAAGTGGATTCCCTTTACCAAATTGTTTGGGAAAAACAAAATCACACTGTATGCGATCGGCGGTTTTTCTACACCCTTATCTGATTACGTAGTCGACTTTCAGCCATTGGCTATTGGCCTGGGTACCACCAATTATATTGGGCGTGGAATGATCGATTACAGATATGGAAGAATGACTGTTACCGCTTCGGCAGCGTACGTTCGGCGCAGCAATGTAAAGCTTGACCGTACCTCTTACTACGATACGGAATTACACCTGACCAATGAAGTGAAAATGCCTGATGCGGCTCAATTCCAGTTACGAACCGGCTACCGCGGCAGGTATGTAATTGCAGAAGCATTACTAACCAACTGGACCACACAGGGCGGCTTTGATATTAGCAGAAACAATATGCCTTTCCCCAGCAACCGCATGAATGCAACTACGGCTGGTTTGTATGTAAAATATACGTTGAAAAGTTTTACAAATCTTTCTTTCTTAGGTTCTGTAAATACCACTATCAGTGGCAGGAATATGGGCCAGGCAAACGCATTTACGGCTGGTGCTTTTTATGCATTCTATTTCAAAAAAAATAATTCAGATAAAAAATAAGGGTCATGAAGAAAATATATTTGCGCTATTTCTATATCATTGCCACCCCGGTACTTTTTATGCTTTCCTGCTCGAAAGATATTACCGGAAGAACGGATGATACGCCTGCGCTAACCCCAGCCAATATTGATTTGAATGCAGGCGCCTGGAAACCTGTTTTGCTTACAGGGCCTACCGAATTTCCTGTGGTTGCACCCATTGCTACTACCTCGCCTGACTACATTGCGCAGGTGGCTGAAATTAAAACCTGGCAGGCCAATATCACGGCTGAAGAAAGGCAAATGGTAAAATACTGGAGTGCCGGGGCTGTGCTACGCTGGAATGAAATTTTGCGGGAACTGGTTGCCAGGCACAATATTCCGCCTTACCAAAATGCGGATGGAACCTATCCAATTCCCAGTGCCAATAATCCGCTGGCTTATCCGCTGTTTCCGTTCTCCAATCCGCCTTATGCAGCCAGGGCCTATGGTTATATAGCCGCTGCACAATACGATGCGTTGGTAGCAGCCTGGTATTACAAAAAACTATACAACCGTGCTGCTCCTTATAAAATAGATGCCACGGTGAATGTGCTGATCCCTAAATCTGAATTGCCTTCTTACCCATCAGAAGATGCGGTAGTGGAAGGTGCTTCCGTGGAAATGCTGAAACTGTTATTTCCCGGCGACCAGGATTTTATTCAGCAAAAAGCGGAGGAGCATAAACGGGCAAGATTAATTGCCGGGGCCAACGTTCGTAGCGAACTGGAAGCCGGAGAATTATTGGGTAAATCGGTAGCGCAAAAATTTGCAACAAGAGCAAGAGGCGATAGGGCAGGTGCCGCCGTTGGCAACCAAACCATCTGGACACAATTAGAAACGGATTGTATTGCTAAAGGCGAAACGCCCTGGCACAGTCTTGAGTCACCGGCACGACCGCCTATGCTGCCCGTATTTGGAAAAGTAAAAGCGTTTCTGTTTGATTCATTGGCTTGTATTGCACTGCGTCCACCGCCACCGCCCCCTGTTAACAGCGATAAAATGCGGCAGGAAACAGAGGAGATTTATCAATTTGTAAAAACCCCGACAAGGGAACGTACGGCCATTGTACATTTTTGGGCAGATGGTGCAAATACCTATACACCGCCGGGCCATTGGGATGCCATTGCAGCCGAAGATTTTATTGCCAAAAATTTTAGTGAAGTGCGTTGGGCAAGAAACATGGCACTGCTGAACATGTCCCTGATGGATGCATCTATCGTATGCTGGGATACCAAATATTATTATTTTAATCCACGGCCAACGCAGTTAAATCCTGACATCAAAACCCTTACCGGGATTCCGAATTTCCCATCTTACATATCTGGCCACTCTACCTTTAGCGGTGCTGCGGCTACGATCCTTTCACATATCAATCCCGAAAGAGCGGCTGCTTATGATGCTATGGCTCAGGAAGCTTCTATGTCAAGAATGTATGGTGGTATTCATTTCCGAAGCGATTGCCAGGCTGGATTAGTGGTAGGTAAAAACGTAGGTAACTATGCGGTACAACGTGCACTTACCGATGGTGCCGAATAAGCTTCCATTATTGCGAGTAAGGTTCTCGGTGATGACGTAGCAGACTCCTGCCTGACCACCGGTGTTTGGAAGATGAATTAATTACGGTTTTCTGCCTCAGCGAGGCAGCCTATCTGTAGAATTGTATATATTCCAACAGGCTTTACCCCGGGTGGGGTAACCCTTACATGTGTATAGATTTATACGCTATCAGGGCTGCCCTCCCAAAAGGCGGGACAGGCTATCCGGGGCAGAAAACCCAGACTGGATGGTAATGGATAATGCTACAGATAGGTTGCTTTTCCGAAGCAAAGAATTGTAGTAATCTTTCTTCCAAGTACTCGTAGTGCCTGACAAAGCAATCTCCCTGATGATACATGTGATTGCTATGTCCATACATTCTAAAAATTAATTAAATGATAAACACCTGTAATGATGGAAAGCATTAGCCACCCGTCATTACAGGCATTGGTTTTTGTGTAATGAATTCATCTTTCTACTGTTGAAGGCGATTATCAGGAACAAGAACTTCTATAAAAAAACAACATGATCAAATATGTTTTATTTATCATTTCTCTTTTGCTAATTACAAACTGCTTTGCACAGGATACATTAAAACCAAAAGAAATACAGGAAGTAATCATAAAAGCCTGGATGCGGCAGGATATTAACCATTTGCCGGACGAAGAAAATGGTTACTTAAACAGCGGCAAAAAGAATGAAGCAATTACGGTTGTCAGTACCAATGCAAACGTTGCACTAAAAACAGCCCGCCAGTTATTTTCAAAAGTACCGGGTGTATTTGTATACGATATGGATGGCAGCGGCAACCAGTTAAACATTGCGACACGCAGCCTTGATCCGCATCGGAGCTGGGAATTCAACATACGGCAGAATGGTGTTATTATTAACTCCGATATGTATGGCTACCCGGCCAGCCATTACAGTGCGCCAATGGAAAGTTTTGAGAAAATTGAATTAGTAAGAGGTACAGGATCTTTACAATATGGTGCACAGTTTGGCGGTATGATTAATTATATTACGAAAAAGCCGGATACCGTAAAAACATTTACCTACGAAAGCATAAACACAGCAGGTTCATTTGGTTTACTAAGTAGTTATAATTCGATAAGTGGTACCATTAAAAAATTTAGTTACCTGGCTTATTACTATCGCCGCCATGCTGATGGCTACCGGAAAAACAGTGAGTCGGATGCGGATGCACAATTCGTTCGGTTACAATACCAGTTTAGCAAAAATCTTAGTGTAAAAACAGAGTTGGGCCGCAGTAAATATTTGTATCAGATACCCGGTCCGCTGAATGACAGCATGTTTAATGCCGACCCAAGGATGAGCACCCGTAGCCGCAATTATTTCAGTCCAGATATTTATGTTCCTTCGGTAACATTAAACTGGAAACTTTCCGCTGCCACAAAAATGATGATAACGGCATCCGGTGTTTTCGGTACCAGGAGTTCTGTGCAGTTAGATGCTTTTGCAAATGTGCTTGATACTATTGATCGGGTAACCAATATGTATAAAAACAGGCAGGTGGATATTGACAGGTTCAACAGCCATACGGTAGATGCCCGCTTATTACATGAATATAAAATTGGCAGTGTACAAGGCAAACTGGCAACCGGAATCATGTATATGAATAATGACCTGAATCGCCGGCAATTGGGTAAAGGAACAACCGGATCAGATTATGATATGACTTTAATTGCACCTTTTGTTAGGGATCTTCATTTTAAAAGTACCAATGTTGCACTGTTCGCAGAAAATGCTTTTCAGCTAACGAACAAATGGATCGTTTCTCCGGGCATCCGGTACGAAAACGGATCTTCAAAAATGAGTGGTATCATCAGTTATTATGCAGAAAACGAATTGCCTGTTACCATTGATCATCATTTTGTATCGTTGGGCATTGGCACCCAATACCTGTTGAATAAAGATAACACGTTCTATGGTGGATTCTCACAGGCATATCGCCCTGTTGTTTTTAAAGATATTATTCCTGCTTCTACCTACGAGCAGATAGATAAGAACTTAAAAGACGCAGCCGGTTATAACCTGGAAGCAGGCGCCAGGGGAAAACTATTCAACCATTTGCAGTATGACGTAAGTGTGTTTCAACTATTGTATAAAAACCGGATGGGTACGGTGGTGCTTCAGAACAACGCTGGTAGTTCGTACATATACAGAACAAACATTGGTGACAGCCGTACCAACGGTGTAGAGTTGTTTATTCAGTATAAATTTCCGCTGACAAATACGCTGTATGCAGGCCTGTTTACCTCTACCGCTTACATGAATGCAAAATATATAAATGGCCAGGTAACGAATGGTACGGTTAACAAAGCGATTAAAGAAAACAAGGTGGAAGCTGCGCCGGATTGGATCAGCAGAAATGGATTAGATGTTCTGTATAAAGGGTTTAGCTGCACCCTTCTGTACAATTATACCTCCTCTTCTTTTTCCGATGCATTGAACACCGTTGTGGCGCCGGCAAGTGGCGCAAAAGGTTTTACTCCGGCTTACGGCATCTGGGATTTAAATACAAGTATTAAATTAACACCGGTATTTACGGCACGGGCAGGCATCAGTAATATGTTCAACAAACAATATTTTACCAAGCGGCCAACTTTTTATCCCGGCCCTGGCATCTGGCCAAGCGACGGTAGAAATGTTTACGTAACGATTGGTATAAAAATATAAGTACATGAACAAAATTAGATTAGACTAATACAGTATTAACAAATTCCATTTATGTTTTTAAGTTTAGTAAATAGTGTGCAAGACGGTAAATATTTAAAGCAAAGTAGCACAGAGGCAGGCTGGGTTACAGCGCAAGCAGGGCCATGTTTGGCAGGTGTTTTCCAGCCCATGGAATAGCAAGATTTAAGTAAATAAGACACAAACCTCAAGTATCAAGAACGGGCTGGAAAATGTTCCTGCCTTACAAATGGCAACTGCGGTCCCGACATCAGCACGAACTAAAAAATGAATCATACTTACGATGTCGGGATGCGCCTTAACCCGGCCTTGACTTTTTTGTTTCTTTTTGTGTCAGGAAAAAAAGAAAAATGAAAAAAGTTGGTTAACAGTGTCCTAATTATGGGTTACTGTGAGGGTTCTTGCACGTGCAATCCCCAACAAAATCTGGGAGATTGCTTCGTTGGGCAAGAACCCAATCTCGCAATGACCGCAGGTTTAAACTAACATAATTTTGCCTTGCTACTTAGCCGTCATATGCCAATCTGAAATAAATTGCACTCATGAAAAAGTATTGCCTGCTGTTTTGTCTTCTCTTTTCTTTTATCATGAGTCCTGCACAAAATACCATCACTCCTGATAAACTGTATGGCGAACTATTTACAGATGTACAACTATCCGGCATTTTTCCCGACAATAAAACCTTTGTGGACTGCACACCCAAACGGGATCCGAAAGCCATTTTAAAAGATTACCTGGCGCTGAAAAATAATCCGGCAGTACGGTATACCCTGAAGCATTTTGTAGATGCTAACTTTACAATGCCACCTGCCCCGCCTGCACTCAATTACGTGCAGCAGGAAAAAGATGTAGTGGCACACATCCGGAATTTGTGGAGTGCCTTAAAAAGGGAAGGAGATAAAACAGTGCCTAATAGTACGTTACTACCCTTGCCGCAGCCGTATATCGTCCCTGGTGGCCGCTTCCGTGAGGTGTATTACTGGGATTCCTATTTTACCATGCAGGGCCTGCAAAGTAGTGGCGAAGTAGAAGTAATACGGGATATGCTGGATAATTTTGCGTACCTTATTAAAACCTACGGCCACATCCCCAATGGCAACCGCAACTATTACCTGAGCCGTTCGCAGCCACCTTTTTTTGCGATGATGGTAGATGTACTGGCACAGCAGGAAGGTAATACCGTGTATGCCCGGTATAAAGATGCCTTGCAAAAAGAGTATAATTATTGGATGGATAAAACGGCCCGTACCCGCCATGTGGTAATCATGCCCGATGGCAGCAAACTAACCCGGTATTACGACCAGGATAGCGTACCCCGACAGGAATCTTACAAACAGGATGATGAGATAACAAAAGATTTGAATAAACAACAGCAGGCACTGGTAAACCGCAACCTGCGCTCCGGTGCGGAAAGTGGCTGGGATTTTAGCAGCCGCTGGTTTAAGGATGGTAAAAATTTATCAACCATCCAAACTACCAACATTGTACCGGTTGACCTGAATGGCCTGCTGTACCATATGGAACTAACCCTTGCAAAAACCTACAAATTAGGCGGCAATACATCGCAATCGGCGCTGTACGAAAAAGCGGCTGCTGCAAGAAAAGCTGCTATTAATAAATACTGTTACAACACAAAAGATGGCTGGTATTATGATTATGTCATCAGCGATAAAAAGCAGAGCAGCATCATGACGATTGCTGGTATGACACCTTTCTTTTTTAAAGTTGCGCCACCCGAAGCAATTACCAAAGCAGCAGCTATTGTAGAGCAGAAATTTTTAAAGGCCGGGGGCGTTGTTACTACGCTTGCTAATACCGGCCAGCAGTGGGATGCACCCAACGGATGGGCGCCCCTGCAATGGATGACCATCCGTGGATTGGAAGAATATAACCAGCCTGCACTGGCACGTACAATTGCTACCCGTTGGATTGCCTTAAATACAAAAGTGTATTTGAAAACCGGTAAGCTGATGGAAAAATACAACGTGGAAGATGCCAGCCTGGAGGCAGGAGGCGGCGAATACCCCGGGCAGGACGGCTTCGGCTGGACGAATGGTGTGCTGCTGGCACTCATTCAAAAATACGGGAATATAACCGTTGGCAACGAAAGGTAAAAAGGAGTAGAAAACAATACTGGTTTTTGTTCAGATCAATTACGGTTTTCTGTAGGAACACGCCTAATGGCGTGTTCTGAAATGGCGGAAAGGCGGAATTCATCATCAAATTTGCCTTAGTACTGAACATGCCGCAGGGCTTGTTCCTACAGAAAGCCGTAATAATATCAAGTGTTTCATAAGGTCTCAAATATTGTGGCTTCTCAGCCTATACCCCCATTACTTTTGATAGGATTGACAAAAAAAGACCTGGGACGGGCATGAAAACCAGCACTATTAGGGAACATTCACCGAATCATACACCACTACTCTTTCCCAAAGATGGGAACAGTCTTTTATAAACTGCTGGTGAATGGGATGATCCTGGTAGGCTTCCTGATCCTGGGGTGTTTCAAAAAGAAACAGTTCAGAGAAACTGTACGAGCCGTCGATTACTTCCCGGCTGGTGCCGGCAGGGATACCAATGTGCAAAAGGATCTTCGGTTCTATTTGCCGCAGCGTTTGTAAACCTTGCAACAGGCGGTCAGCATCTTCTTTACTGCCGGGATTCTTTAGCCAGAAATAAACTTGGTGGATGAACATAGAAACGATAATTGTTGGTTTAAAGGTACATAAATCACAGCCGAACATAATCCCTCATCTTAGCGTTCCGGTTACGCTGTATATTTAGTTTATTAATAATTTTACAATCAGGTTCCTTAATCGTTTTTAGCCATAACCGTTTGTTGGAAATTGGTCATATTCAAGTGTTGTCAGATTAATATTTACCTGAAAAAAACAACTTCCGCCATTACCCTTTTGAATAAGTATTTTCTTCCAGTTTTTGAAATTCGAATTAAGTATACAGAAGCAGTTCACATATACCCTTTTCGTACCTTTTGCGTCAATATAAGGCACATACTGCCTTCTGTATTTTTTTAGATCAATGTATTCAGACAATTTATTTGCTGTGTCCAGATTTCCGTTATTTGTTTGTATACATTCTTTGAGAAGACTATCAACTACCTGCAAATCATTTTTTGTCAAACTCATCGGCTTTGCATTTTTAAATAACCAGGAACTGTCTTCATTCATCGAAACAACGGCGATCATCGCTGTATCAAATGCATCGTTTTTATTTTGAAACTTGTGAATGGTATCTTGTTGTTCTGAGCTATGGTTTTCACCACAGGCAAGCAATAACAAACAAGCGCTAAGAAGGAAACCAGTGGATGTATGCATTTCAGTAAATTATAGATGATGGACCGGCGCCCAGATTTATTTCCTTATAAATCTACCATTGCGCACAAAGAATTAGTAAAACCTTTTTGAAATACAATTTGTCAATTTTCAATTAATGGTAACAACATCGTAGAAAGATTTAATGAGAGCAAAAAATTTATATAATAGTAATTAAGTGAGAAACAATTTTCTTACCATTATTCATTTAAAGCGTCATGATACTGGTTCATTTTCACTGCTTCATCTCCGCTATTTCCATCTGCGGTTTCAACACATCATGTACCTTTTGGGTGATAACAGGTTTCGCCAGCATAAATGATGCGCTACCCTTTATATCGGATGAAGAAGCACCTACCTTCACAATATAGGTTCCCGCATCAGCTATCCAGGCAGATGCAGCAGTGTTGTAGGAAGCCAAATCAGCAGCTTTAATGGGAAAGCTGATTGTTTGCGTTTGACCGGGTTGTAATAGCCGGGTTTTAGCAAAACCTTTCAGTTCTTCCGCAGGCTTTTTCATGGTTGACGTAGCCGGTGCACTGATGTACAATTGTACCACTTCTTTTCCTGCTATACCGCCGGTATTCGTTATATCAACAGTGGCAATGATGGCGCCGTTAAAAGTAGTGCTGCTTAATTTCAGGTTACCATATTTAAAATTGGTGTAGCTAAGGCCATAGCCAAATTCATACGCCGGTTTTACATGGAAGGTATTGTAATAACGGTAGCCCACATAGATGCCTTCTTCATACGTTACCTCTGATGGAAAACCAATCTGGAAACCACCAATGCCTTTTTCAGGCTGATCGGACAAATTCTTACCAGGGAAATTTTTAGCAGATGGAACGTCATTATAACGCACCGGGAAACTAACCGCCAGTTTACCGGATGGGTTCACCCTTCCACTCAGTATATCTGCTACGGCATGGCCTGCTTCCTGCCCCGGTTGCCAGGCCAGCAAAATCGCATCCGGGTCGTTACGCCAGCTCATCATTTCCAACACGCCTCCTACATTCAGCAGCACAATTACTTTTTTTCCTTTTGCATGAAAAACTTTGGTAATGTTTTTAATGAGCATGTGCTCCTCATCACTCAGGTTAAAATCATTTTCCAGCTTGCGGTCATTGAATTCGCCGGAGTTTCTGCCAATGGTAATAATGGCTGCATCGGCTGCGTCGGCACGCTGCATGACCCTGTTTTTATCCATCGGCATTTCGGGAAGCATGGGTGGCAGATCGAAGAAATTTTTGGGCTTGGGAAGTTTCGCTCTTTCCGCTACCACGTAGGGCTGGTAAGCATTTTGCAGGTCCGCATCTACGGTATAGCCCGCAGCAGTTAGTCCTTCTGCCAGGGTTACGGTATGGGCTTCATATACATCACCGCTGCCGGTACCGCCACTAATAAATTCGTATGAGGTATTACCAAAAACAGCGATCTTTTTAATGTTTTTATGAAACGGCAATGCTGCATTGTCATTTTTTAAAAGCACCATGCCTTCCGTTGCCGCCGTACGGCTCGCCTGTGCATGTGCTTTTAAATCGGGTTTATCAGAAAAATGGTAATGAGCGTAAGCCGGGCAGCGCAGTACAATTTGTAAGATGCGTTCTGCATTTCCGTCTAACACTTTTTCGCTCAGCGAGCCATCTTTTACCGCATTAGTAATTTGTGTCAATTGTGCCGGTGTACCAGGCATCAGCAAATCGTTTCCTGCTTTCATTTGTGCTACAGCGTCTTTACCGCCAAACCAGTCACTCATCACCAATCCTTTAAAGCCCCATTCCTTACGTAAAATAGTAGTAAGCAAATCGTAGTTTTCCGAAGCATATGCGCCATTGATTTTATTATATGAACTCATTACCGTCCACGGATGCGATTTCTGGACAGCGATCTCAAAACCTTTCAGGTAAATTTCCCGCAAGGCCCGTTCGCTGGCAATCGTATTCACCATCATGCGGTTGGTTTCCTGGTTGTTGGCTGCGAAGTGCTTGATAGAAGTGCCTACGCCATTGCTTTGAATTCCGTTTACAATGGCTGCTGTTATGTTGCCTGCTACTAACGGATCTTCGGAGTAATACTCAAAGTTGCGGCCACCCAGTGGATTGCGCTGGATGTTAAGTGCCGGCGCCAGCAAAATATCAGCGCCGTATTCTTTTACCTCATTGCCAAAAGCTACTCCTAATTGCTGTACCAGCGCTGTATCCCAGGTACTGGCAAGCAACGTACCTACCGGAAAAGCCGTACAGTAATAGGTCCTGGAGCTATCGCCTCTGCGGATAGGTGTAATGCGTAGCCCGGCCGGGCCATCAGCCAGCACAACAGAAGGGATGCCCAGCCGTGGAATAGGGTAAGTAGTGCCGGCTGCACCGGGTAGTTTGTCTTCCGATTGGCCAATGGCAGCATTGTCGCCACTGCCCGGCAGCTTCATGCCCATGCCTGCCACAAAATGGATTTTTTCTTCAAGCGTCATCTGGCTGACCAATGTTTTGGCATCCGGTTTTTTTGCCATTTGTGCATGGGTAAAAAGAGAGAAAACAGAGCAGGCAATAAGGAATCTATATTTCATAAAAAAAATACTTAATTTTTGCGGTCACATAATTAGGTCAGTGTCTGCGACACATTTATTTTTTTGTTAACCAGCGGTTGTACAATTAAGAAGCGACATTGGCGACGCTCCATTCAGGTGAGGGATATCTATTGAGCACCCATAGATTTGATCATTCATAATAATTTTTAAAATACCGTAATTTCACGAATATAAAAAGTGTCTTGCTGTAAAGTCAGAAACTTTTAAAAGTAAAATTGAAAATGAAAAAACATTATTTACTTTCCATTTTTCCTAAGGCAAAAACATTAATCCTGCTATTTCGATTTCTATTCCTTGATCGACTTCGAAATCTATTCCATGAGTTTCGGATTTTAAAATTGTAATAAATTCAGGTCCTGTATACAAGTATAAATCAATCAAGGTGTCATTTTCCATTTTAATAATTTGGGAGACACTACCACGTATAATATAATGGTCGTCTTTTGTAGCTATTGCTGAATCTGAATTATCAAAATCACTGATTACTTTAGCGGCAATTAACTTTTCATAATCAAGTTCAACGATAATATTAGTTTGGCTACCGATAAAATTAATTAAAGTATCAATTTTGCTTTTGATTAAGGCTGTCATTTCATTTTCCCCGTGAATGAGAAGAACCTTGGTGAATTCGCCTTTCTGGCTTATTATCTTTTTTACTTTAATTGACATGCTAAATAAATAGTGTAAGCGAGTACCTGCGTGTAATTAAAAAGGCATAATTATATGAATGGGATTCTATTAAAGTAATGAAACCACCATTGCCTGGTATGGCTTTAATAGGATACTATTTTGACTCATGTTGGTAATTGCATAATTATTAATTAGTGGTTCTCCTTTCGGTGTAATGCCGGCAGGCAGGTTCCAGTTCATCTGTATTTTACTCCAGTTAAGTACAATCAGCAGTTTTACGTTTCCTAGGGTACGGGTGTAAGCATAAACGTTAGGATTGGCTTTATCCAGCAGCATATATTTCCCATATACCAGCGCCGGGTTATCCTTGCGCAACTTTGTCATTTTCCTGAAATAATTGAGCGTTGAATTAGCATCTTTTTCTGCTGCTGCCTGGTTGATGGTAGCATAGTTTGGGTTTGCTTTTATCCAGGGTGTTGCTGTTGTAAAGCCGCCGTTGGCCGTGGCATCCCATTGAAAAGGCGTACGGCCATTGTCCCGTTGCGAAAACTGAAATTGTTTTAATAGCGCTGCCGTATCGCCACCATTATTTTTTACATATTGGTACTCGTTCAGGCCGGCTACATCCCGGTAATCTGTAACGGTATTAAAACGGATATTCGTCATGCCCAGTTCATCGCCATTGTAGTAGTAAGGTGTGCCCCGCATGGATAAAATAAAAGTAGCCAACATAGTAGCAGAAACCTCCCTGAATGCAGGAGCATCGTTTCCAAACCGGCTTACCAGCCTTGCCTGGTCGTGGTTAGCCAGAAAAACGGATAGCCAGCCTGTTTTCCCAAAAGCACTGTCCCAACGGCTAAATACATCTTTGAAGTGCACCAGGCTATACCCTTCCGGCTTTGCCATATCCACTGCGTCAAAAGCATACGCCATATTCAGTTCTTTGCGGCCTGCATCCACCAGGTTGTGTGCGTCTTCAAACGAATTGCCTGCGCCTTCCGACACACTCATAACATTGTATTTACTTAGCATTTCTTTATTCATTTCCTGCAAATACCCATGTAGGTTTCCCTGCATGGCATAATACAAAATGAAATTCTTTTCAAAGTTTTTGGGGAAGGCCGGGAACGTCGTGTCTTTGGCTGCAAACTGAAAGGCATCGAGCCGGAAACCATCAATACCTTTATCTGCCCAAAACTTCATAATGCCGTATACTTCCTGCCGCAATTGCGGATTTTCCCAATTCAGATCGGGTTGCTTGCGGCTAAAATAGTGCAGGTAATAGGCATTGGTTAGTGAGTCGTATTTCCAGGCGTCGTGGTTCACATCAAATAAGCTATACCGGTACGGTGGTTTCCCATTTTCGGCATTCCACCAATGGTAATAATTGCGGTAGGGGCTGGTGCGGCTGCTGCGGCTTTGTTTGAACCATTCATGCTCATCGCTGCTATGGTTCACTACCAGGTCCATGATAAGTTTAATACCCCGGTCGTGCATACCCTTTAGCAATTCATCAAAATCCTGCATGGTACCAAAGTCTTTCATAATGCTGCGGTAATCGCTGATGTCATAGCCATTATCATCGTTGGGAGAAGCATAGATCGGATTGAGCCAAATGGCTGTAATACCCAGGCTTTTCAGGTAATCAAGCTTGGAAGTAATGCCCTTTAAATCACCGATGCCATCGCCATCACTGTCTTTAAAACTGCGGGGATAAATCTGGTACACAATGGCCTCTTTCCACCAGGTGTGGGCCGTATCATTCAGGCCGGTTTGGCTGGTGTTTTGTGCCTGGCAATACGTGCAAAACAGGGCCGCTGCTAAAAGGCTAAAAACGTTATTAAATTTATGCATACGTCAAGTTGATATAAATTTTTATTTCATCTCCATTACATAAAACCCATACGACGACAACCTTGCTTTGAACCACCTAAACGCCGAACGCTATCCGAAGGTGTTCGACGCCGCTTTTTATAGCCCTGAAAGGGCGGCCATACCTTAGCATAGGGCAACGCCCTATGAAACAAATATGGATTACGACATCCAAGCCCTGAAAGGGCGTAATAGCTTTTGGTATGCCGCCCTTTCAGGGCTTGGCCAATTCGATAATGTTCTTTTACACATCCGCCGCGGCGGACTGTGCTATGATACTGCCGCCCTTTCAGGGCTATGAAAAGGAGCCTTTAGTTTCGCAGCACTTATAAGTGCTACATGGTGCTGACACGTTATCTACGTTCGAACAGCTTACGTTTTATGCTCAAGTAACGTATAGAAACCGGACAGAGTCCGGCTCCTGTTTATTTATTGGGCTTCCATTATGTAAAACCCATACGGTGGTAGTACCAGGTATTCTTCATCCCGCCCTATGTTGTGTGTTTTTTCTTTCCAATGATCGTATAATGTTGCACCTGCGACGCCATGTTCTTTAAAAATGTACCAGGTTACAAATGCTTCTTCGCTGCTAAAGTTGAACAGGCAGTAGAGCTTTTTATTTTCGTAGCGACGCAAATAGCCGGCCACATGGATGTTGTGTGGTGTAAGCCAGGTAAGGTTACTATAATCGGCTACGATAGTTAGTTTTTTCCGCAATGCAATTAACTGTTGGGTACCCGTGAAAATCCGGTTTTCGATCGTACCTTTTTCGTCTGCTTTTAATGCTTTATGCCAGTTAATTTCGGGGCGGTGCATCCAGCGGTTATCATAGCTTTTGCCTGGTTCTTCCAGGTAAGCGTAATCATTCGTATAACCTAATTCATCACCATAAAAAAGCATCGGCAGGCCACCCATAAAAAAGCTTACTGCCTGCATTAATAGTATTTTATCAATAGCAGTATCTATTGCTATATTATTTTTTTGTGTAATAGCTTTTTCCAACCCGCAAAGTGAAGCTAATGTACCGCTGATGCGGGCATCGCCGGTTTTAGGATTGAAGGCAAATAAAGCACCCATCGCCATCGAATAATCCTTGGCGCCGGAGTAAAAATCTTTCAGAAACTGCCGGTGTTGCAAAGGCTCGAAACCTGCCTGGCGAATCATATCGTCGTTATAAGCAAGGCCAATATCATCGTGGCAGCGGGTATAGGTAATCCACGACGTACCGAATGGTTTTTGAAGTATCAGGTGCTGTGCGGCCAGCATTACCCGTGTATTGCCGGTAGCCAGCGCATCCCACTGCAGTGCCATGTGGGTGGCATTATAGGCAAAGTCGCACTCACGGGCTATGAAATTGCCGGCGCCAAAATATTTAATAATTTCCTCAGGCGATACAATGGCTTCACCCAATAAGGCCATACCTGGTGCAGCTACCTGTACACATAGCTTAATTAGCCGCAGCAACGTATGCGCCAGCGGTAGGTTCTGGCAAGTTGTTCCCAATTGCTTCCAGATAAAAGCCGGGGCATCTATCCGCAAAATATCAACCCCCAGGTTGGCGTAGAACAGGATATTGTCCAGCATTTCCCGGAAAACAACCGGGTTGCTGAAATTTAAATCCCACTGGTAACCATGGAAAACCGTCATTACCCATTTACTGCATTCGGGTACCCAAGTAAAATTGCCGGGAGCGCCTCCCGGAAACACTTCCGGCATAGCTGCTTCATACGCATCCGGCAATTGCCGGTTGGCGAACATATAATAATAATCCTGGTATTGTTGGTTGCCCCCTTTTGCCTGTTCGGCCCATTCGTGCCTGTGCGATGTATGGTTCAATACAATGTCCAGCATCAGGTACTGGTTAGTTTTATCCATTGCCTGCCTCACCGCTTTTAAATCATCCAGCGTACCAAAGCGGTTACTTACCTTTCTGAAGTTGGCAATAGCATAACCACCATCGCTTTCATTTTCAGGGCTTTCAAAAATGGGCATCAGGTGCAGGAGGTTCACGCCCAGCCGGGTGAAATAGTCAAGTTTTTGTGCCAGGTTTTTCAGATTGCCGCAAAACCGGTCCACATACAGGCTCATACCGGTAATTTCATTGCTCAGAAACCAGTGTTGCTGTTGTATCTTTTCTGCATCTTTTTGCTGCATGGCCGATGGCCTAGCCAGGTGTGTGGTAATGATGGTTTGCAGTATTTCCGTAAATGTTTTTTCTGCTACAGGATGATGGCTATACAGTTCGTTGTACAACGTTTGCATATCTACCGCCCCTGCCATCAGCCGCTGGTAAAAGGGATCGGTTGCTGCAATACGGTGTTGCTGCAACGGTTGCAAGAAGCTGGTATGTACATCAGTTTGTTTCAACATACAGCATAGTGTTAATCGAAAATCTGATTGCTTAAATGTTTGAACGCTTCCATAGCACCGAGGTACTGGCAGGTACGGGCGCCGGCTTTATTGGCGTTTTCTACCATGTGTTTCCATTGTTGTAGGGAAAGGTTGTTTATTTCGTGAGTGTGCAAATGGCTCAATTGGTATAGCACAGCGCCTACAAAAGCATCACCGGCGCCAGTGGTATCTATTGGATCAATGGAAATGCTGGGTACCAGGTAGGTTTGCCCGCCAATGCCCAGCAAAGTGCCTTCTTTACCCAGCGTAATGGCAAACACAGCACTTGTTTTTTTCAGCAATGTGTCAGCAGCATCTGTCAGCGTATTACAGCCGGTAATCATCAGTGCTTCTTCCTCACTCATCTTAAAAAAATGACATGCGTTTAAAAAGTTCCAGGAGTGGTCGATAAAAGCTTGTGTGTTATTTTGGAAAAGCAACTGCCGGTAATTGGGATCGAAGCTAATGAACAGTTTTTGCCGCAATGCTTTTTGTAATACGCCCTGGTAAGCGGTCTGCAACGGGCCGGACAAAAAGCCGGTAGCCGAACCGAAATGAATAATCGAAAATTCGCTTAAATCAATAGCATCTGTTTCTTCACGGGTAAGCTGTCCGTCGGCGCCCCGGCTGAAATAAAAATCCCGTTCGCCGTTTTCCATTAAGGATACAAAGGCAAGCGTTGTAAAATAAGCAGGGTCCTGAATGATCCATTTTGTAGCTACCCCAAAGGATTGCATTACTTCAACCAGGTGCCTGCCAAAAGGATCATCTCCAACTTTGGCAACCAGTTCCACCTGCCCGCCCAATGCGGCAATAGCAGCAGCTACATTGGTTGGCGCACCACCGGGCTTTTTTAAAAAGTGCTGCCCGTCAGAAAGGGATGTGCCTTTATCCGTACAGATCATATCAATAAGGGCTTCGCCGATACAGAGAATTTTCATAAATACAATTTTTTACCACATAGGAACATAAGGGACACATAGATTCACATAAGAATACAGAATAGAAGAGAAAGGTTAGAAAGCAGGGAATCCAGTAGAAATACAAGATAGTACGACAAGTGATTTGAAATTAAAAGTGTTGTTTAAATACTAAGTATAAGAACAAAATTAGTTTAGGTTAATTATTTTGTCATTGCGTCCGCCGAGGCGGATGCCCGTGGCAATCCCCAGGCAAATCGGGGAGATTGCTTCGTTGGGCAAGAACCCAATCCCGCAATGACCCCGGTATTATTCTAATGTAATTGTGTCCACATACTTATCATTGGTATTGTTCAATATTAAATCTATATCAGGTGATGCCTGTTTATCGTTTTTTTTATCTTTTTATCCTTCTCTTGTATTTCTATTTTCTTGTATTTCTGTATGAACCTATGTATACCTTGTGTTTCTATGTGGTAAAAAACTTTATACTACCTGATTTACCGGTGCAGCAGGCATTAGTATCGCATCGTCAACAGGCCGTTTCTTTTCGCGGATACGCAGGGTGAGCAGCGCTGCAATTAATAAAAAAGCCGCACCAAAGTAAATGGCATTTACCGGCGCATTACCCAGCACGTTTTTAAAGATAGCTCCAAACGAAAGCGAGTAAATCAGCATGGGTATCACAATCATCATGTTGATAATGCCCATATACACACCGTACCGGCTTTTGGGAATATCGTTTACTACTAACAAATAAGGTATACCCATCATGCAGGCCCAGGCAATGCCAAAGCCCGTAAGCGGTACAAACACTAAGTATTTGTTTTGTATATGGGGGAAAATAACAAAGGCCGCCGCTGCCAGCAGCAGGCAAATGAAATGCACTTTTTTAGCACCCCATTTTTTAGCAAACCATACCAATGCAAATGCGGATAAAAAAGTAACAATATTTGTCCAGCCGCTGAGCAGTCCGCCCCAGCCTATTGCTTCCTTGTAGGCCGGATCCCTATTGCTGTAATCTGTTGCACCAAAAATCGTTTTGGCTATCGTCAGGTCTTTATAATCCCAGTAGCATTTAAGTGCAAACCATTGAAACAGGTAAACGGCAAATAGCTTCCATAGATTGGTCGGCATTTCTTTAATGGCATGTATGATTTCAACGAAGGGTGTAAAGAAGGTGGTTTTTTCGGCACGCATCGCTGCCAGTTCTTCATCAGTTGGTGGTATTTCGGGTGTGGTTTTGATGCTCCATAATACGCTGCCGATGCTGCATACCGCACCCAGCATAAACGAACCAAAAACCCAGAAGGGAATATGCGAACTGCTTTCCCGGTTAAAAAACGGAATTAACTGAAAAAGAAAAAGGGATACCGTAGCCAGTGTTTGCCCGAAACCGGTAAAAAAGCTTTGCGCTAAAAAACCGGTGGGCTGTTGTTTTTCGTCCAGTTTATCGGCTACAAATGCCCGGTAGGGTTCCATTGCTGTATTGTTGGCTGCATCAAGTATCCACAACAGACCTACCGCCATCCACAATGCGCTGCTGAATGGAAATAAAAAAAGGCATATACTGCAAAGCAATGCACCTGCCAGGAAGAAGGGTTTTCGCCTGCCCCAGCGGGGGCTCCAGGTGCGGTCACTCATGGCACCGATCAGCGGTTGAATCAGAAGACCAGTGATAGGCCCTGCAATTTGCAGGAGCGGAAGGTCGCCGTTTTCAGCGCCCAGGAATTTGTAAATAGGGTTTACTGCATTTTGCTGTAGTGCAAAACTGTACTGAATACCGAAGAACCCGATATTCATATTAATGATTTGCCAAAAGGAAAGTCTGGGTTTGAACAGCAGCATGTAGAGGCAAGTTTTTAAATCGTTTTGCTGAAAGCGGATTCAATGTACTTACCGTTCGCTAATGATTGATAGTCCTTCTGTTTGCAAACGTTTGTTGTTTGGAAAATAAGTTATTTTATAAATCTTTGCTACAAGCTACCCGCCGGATTCATTCAAAATCCATAACGCCCTGCCGTGTATAAACGTATCGTCACTCTCATCGCAGAAGGGAAATGTCTGCACCGGATACTGATTATTACTATCATACTCATGGCGTTGATTAGCTGGTTTTGCTACTGGCTGTTGCATTTGGAATATACTGTTAAACCATCCTGACAGGGCAACTGAAAAACCAGGCTTTCAAAAGACGGCAAATGATTGATCTGTTTATTTTGCACCGTTGTTATTACAAAGTTTTATATAGTACCTTCTGCTCACTTATCATAAAAATGAAATCATTTTATGGTAAAGAAATAGTTCCCGTACTTATTACTTATAACAGGTATTGTTCAACAGAAAAGTATTTAATTTCTGTTACTACTTTGTAGGAATCAGTTGTGTAAATTTTATCAACAAATTCAATGGTAGTGCCTTTGCTGAATATGCCGTGGCTTACAATAAGAATCACTTTAACGGCACCTTTTTCTTTGAGCATTTTAGCCGTGCCGGCAAAGGTGCCGCCACCATCGCAAATATCGTCCACAATAAAGCAGGTAAGACCTGTAAGATCGGCTGTTGCGGTATTGAAATGCGTTAATTTTCCGGTTTTCAGATCCCGTTCCTTCATACATTCCACCACGTTTTCAACCCCTACGTATTCTGCTAACTTATGAATTTTTTTGAGCGCACCGGCATCGGGCGAAACCAGGCAGAAATCCTTTTTTTCTTTCCCCTGAAAATAATCATCCAGTGCATCCTGTACAAACCGGTGATTGGGAATGCTGTAGGAACGGTTTATCAGCGCAGTGGATACTTCCGAGTGCGGATCAAATATTTTAATTTTTTTAAATGTAGCACTATTTAAAATAGTAGCAATTACTTTCAAGGAGAAAGGTTCGCCTTCCAGCATTACCCGGTCCATACGGGCTGCCAGCAGGTAGGAAATATGTAATTCTATATTTTCAAACTCCAGGTAGTCCAGTGTGTTTTTGGCGAGTAACAGCAGCAGTAAATCATTAGCATTCGTTATGCGGCTGCTAAGTATCAGTTTTTCTTTCCTGTCTATTGAATGCAGGGTTTGCATATCCATTTTCAGATGGGGCTGCCCATCAGGAAAAATCATTGACTTAAACTGAATATCAGATGTTGCAGGGTTGATGAGATTGAAACTGGGCATAGAAGAAGGTTTAAAGTTTAAGGTTTAAAGTTCAAGGTTGTTCGGTTCTGTTAGTCTTCACTGAATTCAGGATTTATAGTAGCTTATTCAATTTACAATGTACGGACGTTGCCTTTGCTTTTGTATTTATTTGCATCCGCCACGGCAGACTAATTGTCATCCGCCGTGGCGGACACATTGTTGTTATCGGTTTCTACCTTTTTCACCCGGATATAATTCCTGTACGATATCAGTTTGCCAGAATTCTTTTGTATCAATGTTCATGGCAGATAGCTTTCCGTGAAATGCTGCGCCGGTGTCAATATTCCACACATTGCAGCCCTGCATCGGTGTGTCCACATCATAATAAAGTGTGGGTGTATGGCCAATGTAAATTTCATGAAACAGCAATAACCGTTTGGGATAATATTTTGAATCGATCCTGATTTTTCTATCAGCTGCCAATGCCAGTTCCCAAAGCGTTCTGTCCCAACTATAATTGCTTTCATGATGCTCCTTGCCGGGGCCGTGCATAGAGCTAAAACCTGCATGAATAAACAACCGGTTACTTTCATCTATAAAATAATTTTTCATGCGTTCAAAAAATTGAAGATGCACTTCTTTCTGTTCAGCAGATAATGTCCGGTAACTTTCTACTGTAGCCCATCCGCCGTGAAAAAGCCAGGTTTCATCGGCCGGTTTGCCCCGCAGCCACTCTTCGCACCAAATGTCATGGTTGCCTTTTATAAAAATACATTCATAGGTTACATCTAATTGTATCAGGTAGTCAATCACAGGGGCACTCTGGCTCCAGCCATCCACATAATCTCCCAGGAAAATCAGCCGGTCGCCGGGTTGCACCGGAATACGTTCCATAATCTGTTCCAATGCTTTCAATGCCCCGTGAATATCGCCAATGGCAAAAGTTTTATTTCCCATACATCATTTTAGATAGCCTTTCGCTAAGGTCTGCAATGTCTTCTTTTCTTGCCAATACATTTATCCAATCTACCGGTATGGTTTCACATCCATACAGAATGCCTGCCAAACCGCCGGTAACTGCTCCGGTTGTATCTGTATCCTTACCAAGGTTAACAGCTTTCAGTACCGCATCTTTGTAATTACCCGTGTTTAAAATACACCAAAAGGCCGCTTCCAAAGTATGCAGAACATAACCGGTGGAATAGATTTCTTCTTCCTGAAATTGATGGATTGGATTTTCCAGCAGATGATGAAATTTGTTGATTTCGTACTCTGAACAGATTGGCTCTTCCTGTAAAAACTGATGTACTATTTTTTGCATGTTTGTATAAGCCTCCATTGTACCCACACCTTCCAATATTTGCAAAGCGTATTCACAATAAATGAAGCAGGCAATTACAGACCGGATGTGCCGGTGTGTGAGGGATGACACATCGCTGATGTATTTAAAACGTTCATGAACCCGTTTGTTTTTCAGGTAAAAAACCAATGGCAGTATCCGCATGAGCGAACCATTGCCATTGCTGTCTTCCGTATTACCGCCTGCCAGTACAGGTGTGGTTCCTCTTGATAAGTTGTGAATAGCAGCAGATGTGGCAATGCCAATATCAAACACCTGATTATGCGCCGTCCAGTAGGCATACTCCCGCCAGTTGATAAACCGGTTGGCTAGGTCCTGCAAATCAAATTTTTTACACAGCATTTCTGCCAGGCAAAAGGTAAGTGAACTGTCGTCCGACCAGGTGCCGGGCGGCTGGTTATGTGTTCCGTAGCCCTGCATACCCGTAACCGGATGCAGGGCAATTTCGTTTCTTTCTTTAAATTCAACCGGTACGCCTAATGCATCGCCAACAGCTACACCAAATAAAACACCTTTTACAACATTTCTATTTTTCACTTCTTTCGTATTTATACATGATGTCTGTTCGCAATACATACTTGATTCCTTTTATCACCTCTCTTCCTTCGTGCAGTAGATCGTGTTTGAATATCAATGCCATACCTGTTTTAGGCGTTATTACAAGATCTTCGAACCAGGTATCGCCACCGATAAAATCGTCATTCAAATAAATCATCAGTGTATATAAGCTGCTTTCTGTTTCGTTCCGTTCGTAGCTGCCATCTATATGTGCCTTAAATTTTTGTCCGTATTCATACTTATAAAAACGGAACATTTCATTTAAACCAATAGTAGACATGTATCCAAATGTTGATACGCAAAAAGGTTCAACCCGTTTCCAGATCCTTTCAGCAAGGGCTTCGTCTTTAAAAATGATACGTGAATTGTTTCTTACATCGGTCCGGGTTACCTGTCTGCCAAATGAATCAATCTTTGCCTGCTGGTAACCTCTTTTTTCGCTCCAGGCAATATGCTCCCGGCATTCTGCTGCTGTAAAAAAATTATCAATAGTATAAATGGTACCCTGTTTATGCTCAACCCTTTTCATCATATCTTTTTTAGTCTGGTCATCTTTGCTATGTGTGTTCCGTCATTTGAGAAAATCAGAAGCTGACTCCTGCATGTCAATATAATTCACAGGCACAGCATCTGTAAGCCATACACCGTTTTCAGAAAGATAAAATACAAATCCATCCTGATGCATTGCCCCACTACGGATATTTAATATAACCGGCCGGCCACGGCGGTTACCAACTTTGTGTGCGGTGTTCCGGTCTGCACTTAAATGCACATGCTGCCGGCTCATTTTTTGTAAACCTGTTTGCTGAATGGCTGCAATAAATTTAGCCACCGTACCATGGTATAAATATTCAGGCGGTTGCTTTGCTGCCAGATTTAATGCCACTTCAATGGAATGGCCCTGGTTGGCTCTTATTTTGGTATGGGTTTCATTAAACGCAAAACGTTGTTTGTCGTTTTGTGCCACTATTATTTCCAGTTCTGCTTTTGTAAAATGTTGCCGGTGCTTTGCTGATTTAGCCATTAATTCATCTACATCTGCCCAGCCATTTTCGTCTAACTGCAGGCCTATGGTTTGTGGCTTGTGCCGCAGGATCAGGCTTAAAAATTTGCTGATGTTTTTTAGTTGATTGTCGTTCATGTTCTTCTATTCTTTTTGTTCATTTGTTGTCACTTTCTTTTTCTTGAAAAAAAGAAAGTAACCAAAGAAAATTCAAGGACGGGCTAAGGCAGATTCCGCCCGGCGGTTTCATTTTATTTGTGGTTCGTGTTGGGCGGAACCGCATAGTCATTTGAATGGCAGGCCTGTTCTCCGGCCCGTTTGCTTAAGCTCTTGTTTATTGTTTTTTATCTTGTTTCCTGCTATGCCATGGGCCGGATAACGCCGTGCCAATCATGACTATGCTTCTGCTGTAGCCCGTCCATTCCTCTGTGCAGCTTTGCTTTACTTAAACTTAGGTAGTCAAATTAAATGGCTATTTCTAATAATTTTTAAACCGAATAAACAGCATTATCCTACGGTATTAAATTGTTGTTGAAAAGCAGTAATATTTTCACCATCTTTATTTCTGTCGTACACCGCAAACACAATCTCTTTAAAACATTTTGCATATTTGCCATTTATCAGGTGCTGTGCGAAATAGCGGGCAATGTCGGCCGGGCTATTTTGAAATACGCCACAGCCCCAGGCACCTAATAACAGGTGCTGAATATTGTGATGTACAAATAGTGCAAACAGCTTATCCATCCGTTGTAGCATTGTTTGTTCAACCTGTTGCATTTCTGAAGGCTTATTGTTTTTAATAGCCCCAACATTTACAGCCGGGCTGGTAATAATGGATAGTTGGTATGGCGATTCCAGCAATTCGCCTTTATCATTTCGGAACACAATTACATCGGGGCTGTAAATCATATAGTCAGAATATAAATAGGTATGCTGTGAACGGTTGTAATTGTACATCTCCATATGCTTCATCAACGTTGGATATAATGCGGATGATACCGCCAGGCTTTCTTCCTGGGCGATGGCGCCACCCAGGAAACCACCACCCGGATTTTTGGCAGATGCAAAATTGAGACAACCAATTTTTTCGCCGGATGCTACCATAGTAGTAGCTGCCTGTAATACCGTACAATTTTTCACTACTATTTGGGTATCAAACTGTAATGCCTCCGTCTTGGTTGCTGCATCGCTTAGCACCTGTTCAAATCCATCAGGCTTGCACAATACTGATTTTGCAATTGAATCTGCTATGGTTTCTTTTACCGGAATGGTTTTTCCGTTAACCATATAGTATCCATTTTTTATAATAGATAGTGTTTCTTCGGCCCACATGGCTCTTGAACTTTTTTTGCTCATGGTTATGTGTAAAATCATTTTTTTAATTTGTCTCTTACTTCCATTAGTTTTTTGCGCTACCACTTTGCTTTCAGGTAGTATAAATTCATCACCAAAAAACACTTTTGTCATCCTGATGCTTCCGGTAATGTTCTGGTTAAAAACTTCCAACGCTTCTGCCGGAATCCAAAGTTCATTGTGTATTTCGCCACCTACATTTTGCACTTCCTGTTTACTCAAATATTCCTTATTTAAATCAAATTCCGTAACGATACCACAGTAGCCTGAAAGTTCATCTTTCGTATTCCATTCATTTGCAATTTGTACAGCATACGCTTCATTTAATACAGGGTAAAAAATAGGTTGCCAAAAGAGCCGGGGTGGAAATGCTTTATAATCAGCGTTGATGATTAGCGCCATTTCTTTTAATCCTACCGGCCGGTATAGTGTTATTGTTTGCATACGAATCACATTTCGGATTTCTCATCATTCATCTGCCCTTTTACTTTTTCTCTAATTTCTGCAAGGCTCCATTCTATTAATAAATTACCATCTTTAAATACGGTTTGCAATTCGCCCTGTGCTTCTTCTTCCCAGGTGCACTGGTCTTTTAATTGCAGTTTGCCGGTGGCTTCATCCCGGTACACCTGCATCAACCCTTTGGCCGATTTCTTAGTGCCATCGTCGGTTTTCGGGTCTTTAAAAATGTCACGGCCTACGTGGTTCACTTCGCCGTAAGTTGCTTTCATGGCAAAACCAAAAGTGTCACGGGTTACGTATTCGTAGGTGTAGGAGCCAATGCCCAGCACTACATTATAGCTGGCGAATCCTTTTTGTTTTAATCCATCTAAAATAGCATGCTGCCGTTCCGTTGTAATGCTGTCGCCGTAGATAAGGCCGATGTGACCATCTAATAACTTATATCCTTTTTCCGTAATGGTT
>CBDFGC010000006.1:0-357960 GCA_965246935.1 Chitinophagaceae bacterium
CATCTACCCCTACGTATGTGAGCCCAAACCAGCTAACGCTTTTGTGGTTTTGAAACACCTTTTGCACAAAAATTAAACAAGAACAATCGCTGGGTAAAAATGGCACATGCCATTCCCTGGGATAAGCTGGTAAGCGCTTATGATAATTTGTTCAAATCCACAGAGGGCCGCCCGCCCATCAGCGGCAGGGTGGTGCTGGGTGCCATAATGATCAAACATTTAGAAAACCAAACCGACAGAGGCACCATAGCGCATATTCAGGAAAACATGTTTATGCAGTATTTTTTAGGTTACAGCAGTTTCACCAATGAAGCCCCTTTCAGCGACACCCTATTTGTAGAAATCAGAAAGCGGCTAACCCTGGAACTACTTTCCAAACTAAATGATGTCATTGTCCTGCACTGTATAAAAGAAAGCCCCGAGGATCCCCAACAACATTCACCCCCACCCAATGATGTTGCTGAAAGAAAAGAGGAAACACCGCACTTGATCAATACAAACACATCAGAAAATAATATAACACAAGATTGCTCAACGCCAGCGCCACAAACCTTATAGCGGAAACAAAAAGTGAATCGACTCCCGTAATGCTCAACAAAGGCAAGCTTATAACAGATGCCACCGTAGCCCCACAAAACATTACCTATCCTACTGATTTAAAACTCCTCAATGCCGCAAGAGAAAAAAGTGAGGAATTGATAGATCAACTGCACGACCCGCTCCTTCATGGCAAAAAGGTGAGACCTACCGGCAAAATTGCACGCAAAAACTTTTTACATACAGCCAAAAAGAAAGCCAAAACAAGGAAAGAAATATACAAAGCCGTCGGTAGCCAATTACGCTATGTAAAAAGGAACCTGCACCATATTGATACGTTGTTGGGCAGCCTATGATAAATTTCCTTTGAAGGCCAGAGAGCAAAAATATTTAATGGTTTTGTACACGGTTTATCAGCAGCAGGATCAAATGCACCGTAGCAACAGCAACCGCATTGAGGATCGCATCGTAAATCTCCATCAACCGCATGTGCGGCCCATCGTGCGGGGCAAGGAGGGTGCAAAAAGTGGAGTTTGGTAGCAAACTTCAAATGGCACTTGTAGCAGGCTTTGCCTTTATTGATTATTTGTCATGGGATGCATTTAATGAGAGTAAATATTTAGTACATACAATAGAAAAATACAAAGAGCGGTTTGGTTTTTATCCGGCAGAGGTGCTGGCCGATCAAATTTATTGCACCCGGGGATAACCGAAAGGTACTGAAAGGCAAAGGGATAAAGTTGATAGCAAAGCCCTTAGGGCGACCGTCTTCAACGGCAGTGGCAGTCCACCTAAGACCAGGCGAACGCAATCCAATTGAAGGGAAGTTTGGGCAGGCAAAGATTGCTTATGGATTGGACAACATCAAAGCCAAACTTAAAGAAACCTCTCAATCCTGGATTGCTTCAATAGCTTAGTGCTAAACCTCGTCCGACTGACGAGGCGGGCACTTTTGTCCCTGATATATAAATATTACCAAATACTATTGGGCCTAATTGAAAATTTTTAAAATAAATCGCTCTGGGATATTTCCCTTAATATCCATTCAACCCTGAGTTGTTGAGCAAGCCCTAAGTAATTCTATTGTAATCATTCATTGTGAACAGGATTTATCGAAATGTTTGAAACTAAAACAAGGATTCTACACTTTGATCTGCTGTAACAGCCTTGATTAATTTGCCTAACTGATTGTAAGTCGCTTTGTATAAGAGTACAGCCATTGCTAATTCGCTTTACCCCGCAATCAGACAGCATCTTAAATGAAGGAATTTTAGGAGAGCCAACGACGTTTAATGGAAGGGTAGTAGCGGAGGCTATTTCTTTGATAACTGCAGCATCGGCTACAGCGGTAACAAAAAGACCATCCGCACCTGCGTCCTCATAAAGTTTTGCCCGCTTAATAGTTAAGGCAAGCGGTGAATCGAGTTTTTGTAGAAAGCCATCCGAACGTGCATTGATAAATAAGGGTTGGTTGTTTTTCTCCAAATGATTTTTAATGGTATGAAGCTTTTTTAAATAAATTTCTTCGCCTTGCGAATCCTCCATATTTATTCCCGCCACGCCTGCATCAACCAGTTTTTGAATATTGTCAGTTAACTCATTTAAATTGTTTGTGTAACCTCTTTCCAAATCAACCGACAAAGGAATACTGGTGCTGGCTTTTATTCTTTTCACCATATACAGGAGTTCGGTAAAAGGCATTTTTTCTCCATCTTCATACCCCAATGAATTGGAAATAGCTCCGCTTGATGTGCCAATAGCGGCATAGCCATTTTGCTCAATCAATTGGGCACTTTTTACATTCCATGCATTCGCCAGAATCAAGGGTGTTTCCTGGTGATGTAAGTTGTAAAATGTTTGATAATCACTCATCTTAATATGTTTTAAAGTTGTCATTCATAATTGCATTAGGTTAAAGTTGCAGTCATTGCGAGCTTGGGTTCCTGCCCAACGAAGCAATCTCCCTGATTTTATTGGAGATTGCCACGGGCATCCGCCTAGGCGGACACAATAACTCGTAATTAATCTTATCTAATTCTGTGCAAGTACTTATATCTTTATAATCAGGTAATTAAAATACGTCCACGCCTTTACCTGTGGTGATAAAACTAAACAAGCTTTTATGAATCAATTGTTCCCAGGCTCCTGAACAACCTCCGTAACATTCAAATGCCGGCACCAAACCATGATGTGTGAATGTAAGTTTCGTTTTGCCACCCTCCGAATGAATATCAAACTGTATGCTGGTGTTTGTCCATTCGTCCTTTTGGGCAACAAAACTTAAATTACTTTCGGTGACGAGCCAAACCACTTTTTCAGCGGGTATCATCTCCACTATTTTTTGCTTTGAGAAATGGATGTTACTCATTCGATAGGTAAATGCATCGTTCAGTTTTTCGGTGTTGCCCACAATTTCGCCCTGCCACCAACCACGAACATTATTGACGGCATCAAATACTTCCGCTGGTGATTGATCCACCACAATTGCTGTTGTGAATTCCTTTTCCTGGTTCATAATAATTGACTGATTTTATTTTTTTGGTAATCCCCATTTTTCAACTAATTCAGCATTAAGCCCGCCTTCTTTACCGTTTGGTTTTCCTTTGCCGGTTGTGATTAAACTTTTCAAACTACCTTGTATATAGCTTGTCCAGGCATCATGGCACACATTGTAACATTCATATTCCGGTACTAATCCCTCATGGGTAAATACTATTTTAGTTGAGTCGCCTTCCGGCAATAAGTCAAAAATTAATTTGGTGCCCACCCATTCCGTTTTGTCTTTGGTAAAATTGAATTCATTTTCAACTACCTGGTACACTAATTTTTTATCGGGGATGATTTCAATAAGTTTGATTTTGCTTAAGTGCACATCTTTATAGTGATAGAAAAAAGTTTCATTTAGCTCGCCGGTTTTACCTTGTATTTCTTCCGACCACCAGGCCCTGAAATCTTTAATAGCATTGAAAGCTGTGGCAGACGTTTTATCAACTAAAATACTGGTTGTGTAATCCTTGTTGTTCATTTTTTTTGTTTGAGTTTCTGTTTGGTTTTTTTCTTCAAAGGACTGATGCCCGCTGTTATTACAGCTACCTAACATGGCTGCACTAACTGCCAGTAAGGCGACAATTTTATTCATGCTTTATTTTTAAGTAATATCATTTGACCCACATGGTAAGCCAGGTGCGTAGTTCGGGTAATTAAGATGTTTAGTTTATTCCGCTGAGGTTCTTTAATAAAGTCTTCAGCGGAAACCGAATTGTGTTTTGTAAACCATTCATCTGCCGAAAGGCTTTCTAATGTAGAAGTCAATGTTTCTATCTGATTTTTCCATATCGTTCGTAATTCCTGTGCAGAAGGTATGTTATCGACAGACTTGTCTGGTGATTTTACAAACACTTCAAAAAGATGCGCATGTTCCCTTTCGCCCAAATTCAGCAGCGGAAGCATGTCATCATGCACGGCAATTAAATGCCCCAATAAATAAATTCCCCTGTTTCTGCCGGGTGCTATTTCCTGTTGAAGTTGTTCATCCGAAATAGCGTTTAAAATGGAATCAAAATTTTTAAGCAGCGCATTCCATCGGTCGAATAGCATTTTGATTACTAATTCAGTTGAATTCATTTTTGAACTTTTAATTGGTAAGAAATAACTAAGCTTTTATTACTTAAAAGCATCAGGTAGCTTTTACATCGTACAGGTAAATCTGAACATATTCATTATCTGCCAGGATTTTTCTGTCGGCAGCACATTGTTGTCCAATCTCCGATTGAAAAGCGCTCATCATTGCTTCTATCGTTTCAAAGTAGAGGTTGGCTATTCTATATGTATCTGAATGCCCTGTGATTGAAACAATTTGCCCATCATTTATTTCATAACTAATTAAACCAGGCAACTGCTTTGCTAACGGAATATGCACATTAAAATAATGCCTTTCAAAAAATTCTACGTCGGTTGGTGTTTTGTAAATCACAGTCATTTGTGCCATAGCATTTTTTTTGTTTTAAGTATGCGTGCGGAATTAGGTAAAGTGATGGGTCATTGCGTCCGCCTAGGCGGATGCCTGTGGCAATCTCCTACATTAGCAGGGAGATTGCTTCGTTGGGCAAGAACCCAATCTCGCAATGACTAAAAATTAATCTAATGTAATTGCATATCACTACTTGATTGTTCAATTTTAATGGTTCCCTCTTCTCATCTCATTCTATTTTTCAAAGGAACTGCCTAAATTCCACTTTCAAAGGGTGTGCAATAGACAATATAACGGGTTGTTTTGGACATGTTGTGTACTTAGTTTTGCAGAAAAAAGAAATGAAACATCTAACGATCATTATTCCTAATGGAGAAAATAACCTGAGCAGTATTACCGGCACTTATGAAATATTTCAGAAGGCCAATCAGTATTGGATGGAGAACAGGAAACGAGGATTGTTTACCATTCAACTGGCCGGAATTTCGGAGAACGTGGCGTTTAATGCAGGTTTGTTTACAGTAAAACCGCACACAAATATTTCAGCCATTGCAAAAACAGACCTCATCATCATTCCTTCCCTGAATCATAATTATGAACTTGCATTAAAAGGAAATGAATTGTTGATAGATTGGGTAAATAAACAATATAAAAACGGAGCAGAAATTGCCTCAATATGTACCGGGGCATTTATACTTGCTGCGTCAGGTATACTGGATGGCAAAGTTTGTTCAACGCATTGGTCAGTGGCTGAAAATTTCAGGGCCATGTTTCCAAAAGTAAATTTGCAAACCGATAAACTGATTACAGATGAAAAAGGAATTTACACCAATGGTGGTGCTTACTCTTTTTTAAATCTGTTGATTTACCTGATTGAAAAATATTATGACCGCCAAACGGCCATCTATTGTTCTAAAGTTTTTCAGATTGAAATTGACAGAAACACACAATCTGAATTCACCATTTTTAGCGGCCAGAAACAACACGATGATGAAGTAATACAAAAAGCACAGGTGTATATTGAAAATAACCTGGAAGAAAAAATCACCATCGAAGATTTATCGGCTAAGTTTAATGTGGGCCGAAGAAATTTTGACCGGCGATTTATTAAAGCAACCGGAAACACACCTATTGAATATTCGCAGCGGGTTAAAATAGAATCAGCAAAAAAGGCACTTGAAACAAGGCGCAAAACGATTAATGAAGTAATGTATGAAGTTGGCTATGCGGATGTGAAAGCCTTTCGGGAAGTTTTTAGAAAGTACACCGGCATGTCGCCATTAGAATACAAAGACAAGTACAATAAAGAAGCGGTTGTTTGATAGCGTAAAACGTGTTAATGCCAGGGCTGGCGACAGAAACTTTGTCACCATGCCCAATATCGCCAGAGTCTAAAAATGGGAGAACTTTGCAGCACACTCTTTCCTATAAACTTTATTGAAAACCTCGCTACCAAACCTGGCATTAGCATCATTTTCACCATCTGGCGCATGTCTCCCGACATATGCCTGCTTCTTGCGGCTATTATGAAATGTAGAGAAAAATAATAGGTAGGGACATGTCAGGAGACATGCGCCAGCGTGGGGAATAGTAACTGGTGAAAGGAGCCTGAACATTATTAGCCAAAGTAAGAGGTAAAGGGCTGCATTAATTGTGGGTAAATTTTGCAATAGTATCATTAGCAACAGAGAGCATACCCACTATATTTACCATACCAATTATTAATGCATTCCCATGACAGAAACCCAAATTAAAGAACAAATATTGGTGATTAAACAAGCTACTGCCGAAGCATCAAAATCAAAAGAGACTGCCCGTAAGTTCTTGATGGATGCCGGTATTATAAAGCGTACATCTGTACAAACTGCCAAATCACAAACAAAAAGTTAATCCGTGCCCTACCAGCAACCCTTTCAGGTAACAGCTTTCCATAGTTGTGATAAATTGATAGGGTTGAAAGTATTGAACGGAGAAGCAGAGCTTATTGAAAGCAACAATGCCTGGGATTGGCTGGGCAATGGTATTTATTTCTGGGAAGAGAATCCATTAAGAGCATTACATTATGCTGAGGAAAGTGCAAAAGGAACGCAGTTTAATAAAAAGCCTATTAAAACTCCTTTTGTAATAGGTGCTATTATAGAATTGGGCAACTGCCTGAACTTAGTAGAATCTGCATCACTGGCAATTGTAGAAGAAGCATACAATGAACTTTCTCAATTGATGAAAGAAGCTGGTGAACCAATGCCGGTAAATAATGGCAATAACAAAGCGCTGGATTGTGCTGTATTCAAATACATACATCAATCAAACCGGGACAGAGGCAAATCAGCGTACGATACCATCCGGTGTGCTTTTCAGGAAGGTGGCGAAATGTATCCCGGCTCCACCATTAGTAAGCGGTTACACATACAGGTTTGTGTGATGAATACAGCATTTATTAAAGGGTATTTTTTACCTAAACCGCATGATTTATTTAATCCTTACCTCACGTAATCTTCTACTCTTGCGCCCTCCATCTGGCGCATGTCTCCCGGCATGTGCCTGCTTCTTACTTATCTGCGACTATTATGAAATGTAGAGAAAAATAATAGGTAGGCACGTGTCAGGAAACATGCGCCAGTGTGGGGAACAAACGATCTTTGCCTTACAACCTGTGACCAATATACGCATTTCATCATTTTGACTAAAACAAAAGGCATTTTGACTAAATCTGTTGATCAAAGATTCATAACCTTTGATCAACAAAAAAAATGATATGAAAGCAATAAGAATTAATGAATTTGGCGGACCGGAAGTATTAAAATTAGAAGAGATAGAACGGCCTGTTCCTGCACCGGATGAAATTTTAGTACACGTATATGCCAGTGGTGTAAACCCTGTCGATTGGGTAGTTCGTAATGGTGGAAATGATGCGTTAAGACCTTATCTGACCTTACCGATGACGTTAGGCTGGGATGCGGCAGGCATTGTAGCAGAAGCGGGTAGCAACATTACAGACTTTCAAAAAGGCGATGAAGTGTACGGCGTTCCTAACTTTCCCGGTAATGGAAGCTACGCAGAATATTGTGCAGCAAAAGCATCTCAGTTTGCCCTTAAACCTAAGCGTATTAGTTTTATTGAAGCGGCGGGTGTGCCTTTGGCAGCCCTTACCGCATGGACGGGTATGTTTGCGCATGGAAAACTACAGGCAGGGCAACGCATTTTAATTCAGGGTGCATCCGGCGGTGTAGGAAGCTTTGCCGTACAGTTTGCCAAAGCAAAAGGAGCGTATGTAATTGCCATGGCTTCCACAAATAATATAGAGTACATTAGACAACTGGGTGCCGATGAAGTAATTGATTATAAAACGCAGCAATTTGAAACCCTGGTGCACGATATGGACCTTGTGTTAGAGGCTTCGCCACTTCGGGATAATAATGAGCGGATTAAATCAATCAGCGTATTGAAAGAAGGTGGAATACTGGTAAGCGTGAATGTAGATTTTCCATTTAATGATGAAGTGACAGAAGCCCTTGCCAGGAAAGGCGCAAAAGGGGAACTGGCACCTAACCAGCCCAGGCAGGAATGGCTGCAGGAAATAGCACAGTTAATTGATGAAGGCAAAGTAAAGGTGCTTGTAAGCAACGTATTTCCGCTGGAACAGGTAGTGGAAGCACACCGGGAAAGTGAAACCTGGCATGTACGTGGTAAATTAATTTTGGAAATAAGAAAAGAAGATGAACAGGCATGAAACATTTTAAAACGATCAGCGAATTTCATCAGTTCAGGGATTTGCCTAAACCGCAACATCCGCTGATTAGTGTGGTAGATGTGGCAACGGTGCCTCATTTCCATGATGATGAGCCGATGAATATGGTATTTGATTTTTACTCCGTTTCTGTAAAAAGAATGAGCAACTTCAAAGCCACCTACGGGCAGCAGCCGTTTGACTTTAATGAGGGCATTATGTCGTTCATGGCGCCCAAACAGGTCTTTAGTATTTCAGTTGACAATAAAAATGAAGAAGTCAAAAAATCAGGATGGGTGATCTACATTCATCCTGATTTTCTTTGGAATACGCCGCTGGCTACCACCATTAAGCAGTACGACTTTTGGGATTATGCTTTACATGAAGCCTTATTCCTTTCTGATAACGAGGAAATGATTATCAACAATGTTATCCGAAATATTGAGCAGGAATATTATTCTACTATCGACAAGTTCAGTAAGCAAATTATCATATCGCAATTGGAGACGTTGCTGAATTATTCCGAACGGTTTTATAACCGCCAGTTCATCACAAGAGATAAAGCGGCCCACAACATCCTCCAAAATCTGGAAGCCCTGATAAGCAACTATTTCAGCAGCAATTTGGTGAACCAAGGGCTGCCAACGGTTCAATACATTGCCCAACAACTACACCTTTCGCCCAAGTACTTAAGTAGTTTATTAAAATCGCTAACCGGGCAAAATACCCAGCAACACATTCATGAAAAACTAATTGAAAAAGCAAAAGAAAAATTATCGACCACCCAACTGTCCGTTAGTGAAATTGCGTACGAACTGGGTTTCGAACATTTGCAATCCTTCAGCAAGTTGTTTAAGACAAAAACAAATTTTTCGCCTTTAGCATTCAGACAGTCTTTTAACTGAAAAATGAGGGTAGACAGAAAACAATCCTTTTTGCTGTAGCCATTGTAACGACTCAATGATTTGCATTTGCATTTTCATTTTATCAGCTTACAGTAAATGCTTTCATCCGTTGATAGTGGCTGTCCAAAAATAAAGCTCATTGGTTTTGATATGTGAATTTTGTTGCCCGGCGTAGTTGCTTATTAGGCGAATCTAAAACAACCATCTGGCGCATGTCTCCTGACATGTGCCTGCTTCTTACTTATCTGCGACTATTATGAAATTTAGAAAAAAGTAATAGGTAGGCACATGTCAGGAGACATGCGCCAGCGTAGGATTAATGAAGGGCAGGCGACAGAAATTTTGTCACCTGCCTCACTGTCACCGGAGTCAAAAAGAATTATCTTGCAGCAAATCTTTTATGAACTTTATCTAACCCCTAACTGCAAAACCCGGCATTAGCATTCGCAGCCTGACTCATTTCCTGCGCATACATCATAGCCTGCTGGCCCGGTTCGGTAGTGCCGAACGGGTGCTGCCACGCATGGTCCTGCCCGAAGTAATGAAACTGCATAATCTGGCCAAGGCTACCCGACCTGCCGCCGACCCGATAACCAACGCACAGCAACAAAAAGAACTGCAACTACAAACCGACTGGTGTGCTGCCCAATGCCGCCAGTTGGAAAAGAAACTAATTGCTGTACAGCAGCGCTATCAGCAGGCGTATACTTTACTGCAGGTGCTGAATGCTTACGAAGAAAAATTTGGTTAGAACATGGATGATAAAAGGAAGATCTGCATAGAAGAACAGCGTTATGCTGCAGAGCAAAAGCAGTAGCGAATGGTTGGGAAGCGCAGTATAAGATTAAATTGCAGATGGCGAAGTTGAGGAGGGAGGTTGGAGATGGATAACAAAATAATGACGACATTCAATTAAAGCTGTATAGAAGAAACAAAATAATAATTATAAGCCTGTAGATGCCATGAAATGCTCATTTGCTAATAAACTAAGCTTTAGAACACATTTCCAATAATTATTACCAAACAATCCTTGATCTAATGATATTGATTCTCTAATGCATGTTTCGGCTTCAAGTCTTGGAAGTATACCAGCTAATGATCTAAGTTGATTTTTAAATTCTGATAAAACATCATCAGGATTTTCTGCAAAGCGGGCAAGCAATCCTAATTTATGGTAATGAGTTGAAATCCTTCTAAAAAAAACTTCTTCAACTTCATCTGGCTTGCTTAATCGATAAGAAACTTCAATATCAAGAGGATTTATAAAGTTTATATCGGCAAAAAGATACTGCTCTTCTGGAATATAATCTAAATAGTGATTTATAAAAAGCCTTCCATTTGCGCCCTTCCAAAATCTATTCTTTTTACCATTACATATTGTACAGCTGGGAATTAAATTTTTTGGGTTAACCACAAATTCAATAAATTCAGATTGAGGAAGAGCATGATCAAAGGAACTTACTTCGCTTATTGTACAATTAGCACAAGTCGAACGTCGACGATTGTCTGGTGTAGTAGTAAGACTTATTTTTAAGTTCCTCATAGTTGAACTTGAGTAGTCATACAGGTTCTCTAAGTCAGTTTTTTCTTCTCTATTTACTAATATTGGGGAAAGCAACTCTAGGGAGTCAGCTTCAAACTGTAAACGATACTCATCAAATGCTATAGATATGCGTGGGTTGAGTGAGTTTACTCTTTGTTTATATTTAGAATCGTTTTTCGTAATATGTTTGCTGTTGATAACGTTTTGGTGAAATTCAAACGAATCACCGCTATAAGAATTTAGTCTAACCATTTTTTACAGTTTGACTTTTAATAAAAACTCTTGTATTTAAACTTAGAGGCGCAAAGTCTGACTGTAAAAGTGAAACTATTTCCTCATAAGATTTTCCCTGTGTTACTAATGCACGTATTATTTTTTTATATTGCTTAGGAACTTCCTTATTGCCAAATACCTCGTCCGTTAATGTAGTTAAATTTTCTCCGAAGCTTTCTAATCCGATTCTTCTAACCGCCACAATTTCATTCTCTCTATCCAAAACAAAAACATTTTTTGAAAGAAGTTCTCTAATGATTAAAGGTGAATGAGTTGCTATAATACAGTAAGATTTAAATTCTTCTACCAGTTCGTAAATAGTATTCATTAATTGGGAAATAGCATTAGGATGCAGATGAGTTTCAGGTTCATCAAAAAGTAATAATGAGTCGTATCGAATATGTGCGATAATTTCAGACATTATGTATAGAACTATATTTTGTCCTGAACTGAGTTTTCTGCGAACTTTGCTAAACTCTTCAAGTTTAAATTTATAGGAATTGGATGGTGAAGTAATTTCTTCAGGCTCCTTCATTTGAAGAAATTCATCAAGTAAACTATCATTGATGAAATTTGAAAGAATGCTTCTCCACCGATCCACTCTTTCGATTTTTTCTATTTTTCGCCATGAAGCATGAAACCGTAGAACTAAACCCTTTTCTGAAATACTTTCTGTTTCATTTCTTAGCCCGCAATAAATGTAATTAAATGAAGAAGTTTTTTGCGGAAGTTCAAATTTATCGAATATACTATACGATACTGCAATTACCTTACTAAACAAAGGTGCTCTAGGAATAAATTTACTATCCTCCTTCTTTGAGATTGAAATTGGTAACGAAGTAATCAATTGTGTTTTGCCAGTGCCATTTTCTCCTATTAAGGCAAATATCCTGTTAGGTACATTAAGAACATTATTTTTTGTAACGTCCTCATTCTGAAAATCAAACGACACTTCTACATCTTGTATAGAATATTTAGGTCTGAATAGGTATTTAAATGAATAAAGATTTGATAGATCATAGCCATATACCTCATACTTTGCTTGTCTGATAATACGTTCAGCATTATCATTCCTAAGAAGAGAATTAATAAACAGAGAATGTCTTTCAAATTCTTCATGAATATCAGGAAAGAATGCAGTGTCTCTTAGCGCAAACAATATTCCATTTAAGTTATTTTTGGAAACCTTTTTTAAGTTCTTATAATAATCAATGGTTTGTCCAAGAGAGCAATATTCCTCATCCAAATTGGTAAATTTATCAGAAATGACATCAGAAGTAACATATATATTCTTGTGTATAATCTTTATTGGGCCAATTTTGCTTGAATCTGATTTTGAATTGTAATAAAATAGATCGAAATAAGTTCTTGCTTGATAATCATTCCACCCACTATTAAAGACAAGTACAAAAGAAGGAAATACTGAGGGTGTATTATGTGAAGAATAATGATCAGAACGACCGGTAGGTTGGGTAACTACAAAAAAGGGAATAGTATTCTTCTTTATGTCAAGTGGAACATTCTCATTTGCTAATCCAGATTGAATTTTGTATACAGGTAGATCATTTACAGTGTCACTAACACCAAGTGTAAAGCCATATTTTTGAATGTATGGTAGTATTGTTAAAGTGAATTTTATTATTTCATCTTCGTTCAATCTAATCTTCGGACTAACTGTAGCTTCTACAAACTTATTATAAGAGTCATCGTCTTCGAGTAATTTTAATCTATCAAAGAATAGGAAGTCTTCATCCCAATCGTCATTGTTGATTGTATGCTGTTTGATATCATCGTATGCATTTGTAAATCTTGGATCTAATGAAGGCATAGATCTCAAATTCCAAATAGAATTTAAAAAAGGTAAGTAACTTAGATCTGTTGTGTTTTGACCAAATGCGTTTGATTCTTTTCGAAGAACATTAAATAAGTCTTCTTTTTCTCGTTTTGGTAAACTCAGCATAATTTAATCTTGTTAGATACAAATCAAACATCCGTATTTTCTGTTTCATATTATCAGGCCCAGTTCAGCTTATAAATACTTTTATTAAACAGAATTCTATAAATGAAGTTTATAAAGGTGGGCTAATATAGAGAAAAAGATATTGATTTTCATTTTCTAATAACACTCCGCATAGGTAGGTGTCCCCTCTCTTCAAAGGTGCAAAATATGAAGCTTTCAATATCATTCAGCCTTCCACACATTTGCGCATCTTACGCAACAGAATAATAGAATACTTACATTTAATGTTCAGCCCACCATCGTGTCTCACGAAGGTGTATGCCGAACCGCTTAGATTTGTGTAATTTCAAATCATGTCCATTGCATCCATCCGCATACAGAATTTTAAGTCCATCCGTGATTCGGGTGAGGTGCCGCTTACGCCGGTATATGTGTTGATTGGAGCCAATGGTGCAGGCAAGAGCAATTTTATCCAGTTCTTTAAACTGCTGCATATCATTTACAACCGGGAACTGCAACTGTATGTAGCCCGCAATGGCCGGGCCGATAATTTCCTTCACTTTGGCAGAAAAGTATCGAAGTTCATCAGCGGGCAGCTCATATTTGATAATGACTTTCGTAACGAATACGCTTTTACACTGGTACCCGATCAGGCCGGCAATCTCATTTTTTCTGAGGAGTGGAGTAATAATAGCAGGAATATGGTTTCTTTAGTTTCGGCCGGTGCAACGGAGAGCAAATTAAAAGGAGATGGTCATCAGTGGAAATACCTGAGTGGTTCTATGAAGTCGCTGCGGGTGTTTCACTTTCACGACACCAGTGCTACGGCTACCATGAAACAGCCTGCCAACACACAGGATTATGCTTACCTGCATGAAGACGGTGGAAACATTGCTGCCTTCCTTTACCGGCTACAGGAAACCGAACCGCAGGTATTCGCACTCATTGAAAGAGTGATTCAGTCCATTGCTCCTTTTTTTGACCGCTTTTATCTGCAGCCCGATGAAATTAACCCGCAGCAAATTTTTCTGCGCTGGCGGGAGAAAGGGTATGATTCCCTTTTTACCGCACACAACCTTTCCGATGGTACGCTACGGATGGTTTGCCTGGCAACGCTGTTGTTACAACCCGGCCCACCAGCCACCATCATTATAGATGAGCCGGAACTGGGGTTGCACCCTTTTGCCATTTCTAAAATAGCAGGCTTACTATTGAGTGTGCCGGAAACCACGCAAGTTATTATCTCTACGCAGTCGGTGAACGTGGTGAATGAATTTAGTGCTGACGATGTAATTGTGGTGCAGCGGGAAGATAACAATGAAACAACCTTTACCCGGCAGTCGGAAGAAACGCTGAAAGCCTGGCTGGAAGAATACGCATTGGGCGAACTGTGGGAGAAAAATGTGTTGGGAGGCCGCCCCCGATGAAAACGCTTTACATAATGGTGGAAGGCCCCACTGAAGAAGAATTTGTAAATAGTTCGTTAGCGGCTTACCTGAAAGGATTTGGAATTGACAATGCCGTACCCATCTTGCTGGAAACCAGTCCTGGCTACTTTGGTGGAGATATTACGTTTGCCCGCTATCTGTTGAATGCTGAAAAATTGCTCCTTTCTGACCAAACGGTTTGGTTACTTCCCTAATTGATTATTACGAGTTGCGAAGTGATTTTCCTGGCTCTGATGCCGCTATGGCTATAGAAAATAAAATGGACAGCGTACAATACCTGGAAGACCAGCTACGGCTTGTTATTGCCAACGATAGATTCATCCCTTATATTCAGTTACATGAATTTGAGGGCGTGTTGTTCAGCGACATCCGGGGGTTTGATTACATACGCTCTATCAAGCCAAAAGAAAAAGCTACTATCCGGTATATCATCAATCACTACCCAAACCCTGAACTCATTAACGATGGAAAAACATCTGCCCCTTCTGTACGGCTGGCAAGCCTGATTTCCCGGTATAAGAAAACATTTCATGGGCCCATCATTGCACTGGAAAACGGTATGCAGCCTGTATTGAGAAAATGTACCAGATTTAAAAATTGGGTAGATACGATAGTCGATAAGTTCAGCGATTTATAACTATTACCGGTAACATAAGAATACCAGAGACTCTGCGTGGAAAACGCAAAAACAATTACTGATACCCCACCGCTTGTAAGTTAAATAGTTCCGCATAGCGGCCTTCTTTGGCAAGCAGTTCTTCATGGGTTCCCATTTCTGCTAACTCGCCTTTGTCCAGCACCAAAATACGGTCGGCCATGCGTACCGTGGAGAAGCGGTGAGAAATCAATACGGCTGATTTTCCTTTGGTCAGTTCGGCAAACCGTTGAAATACTTCGTACTCGGCCCTGGCATCCAATGCGGAGGTCGGCTCATCCAAAATGAGCAATTGCGATTCTTTCATGTAAGCCCTTGCCAGCGCAATCTTCTGCCATTCGCCACCGGATAGTTCTACGCCTTGGTTAAAGCGTTTACCCAACGCCTGTTCATATTTGCCCGGCAATCGTTGGATCAATATATCAGCAAGGCTTTTTTTAGCTGCATTTTCTATCAGGCCTTCATTTTCTTTTTCCAAAATATTTCCCACCGCTATGTTTTGAGATACCGTCATCTGGTAGCGGATATAATCCTGAAAAATAACTCCTACATTTTTGCGGAGCTCGGTAAGATCGTATTCCCGCAGGTCGTACCCGTCCAGCAGTATGCGCCCTTCGGTAGGGTCGTAAAGGCGGGCCAGTAACTTTACCAGCGTTGTTTTACCGGCGCCATTTTCACCTACCAGCGCCAGCTTTTCTCCTACGCCAATAGTAAAGCTGAGGTACCGGTTAGCCCAGCGATTAGAGTTGAGGTATTTAAAGCCGACATCTTCAAAAGAAAATCCCTGCACAATGGGTTTAGGAAAAGGCCGTGCATGGGCAGCCGTTTTTACAGAAGGCTGAATGGTGAAAAAATCGAAGAAGTCTTTCAGATAAATAGCGCCTTGTGATACGGCTGTAAAACGGGAGAGAATACCTTCCAGTAACCCCCTCAGTTGCCGGAATGAGCCTGCCAGAAAGGTAAGGTCGCCGATAGACAACCGCCCTTGAATGGTGCGTAAAATAATAAATACATACGCCCCATAATAACCAGCCGTACCTACCAGCGACAAGCCGGTTCCCCAAAGCGACCGCTTAATAGCCAGTTGCCGGTTATCAGCATAAAACTGATTGGACAATTGCCGAAAGCGGTCAACAAGAAAGGAAGATATATTGAACAGCTTTACTTCTTTAGCGGTTTCATCGCTGGCCCCTACATAGCGGATATAATCGAGTTCCCGCCGTTCCGGTGTTTGCCTTCTGCTAAGCGAATAATTTTTGTCGTTGAAATACGATTCACCTAAAAAAGCAGGTAGCACAGCAGCAATAAGCAGTAAGATGAGCCAGGGATTGAATACCACCAAACCGGCTGCTAAAAACCCCATGGTGATTAAATCCTGCAACTGCGTCAGTACCTGGGTAAGCAGGATGGTACGGCCAATGGTTTGCTGCCGGGCTCTTTCCAACTTATCATAAAATGTGGAATCTTCAAACTGCTCCAGGTCTAACGAAGCGGCATGTTCCATAATTCTGACAGACGTGTAATTGGAGAATAAATCGCCCAGTAAACTATCAATCAACGTGGTACACCTGCTCAACCCATCGGATAGGATGGCTAAGCCAAATTCTACCGCTACCCATTTCCATAATACCTGGTGCGAAATGGGAATGCCATGATTCATTTGAACCACCTGGTCAATAATGAGTTTGCCTACGTAAAGAATACTTACCGGGATAGCCGACCGGATGATGCGAAGGAAGGCCGTTAGAAGGGTTAAAGAAGGACTCGTTTTCCATACCAATTTAAAGAACTGCGGTAAGTTGCCTAATGCGGAGAACCGATCCTTAAAACTGATTTCGTTTGGCTTACTATTGTTCTGCGGTCGTTCAAATGCCATGTTTTAAATGTAAACCATTTTGACTAAATAGTTGCTGATGCAGGTATGCAGATATAAAAATTAATACTCGCTGCTCCTGTGTGGAGACATACACCAGTTCAGGGAGCAGATTACAACGCCCGATGTGGGTTTGGACATGGTGTGGTTGCTAACGGTTTCTGTAGAAAAGTATCTTCAAAAAAAACCATTGTTAGAACCCCTTTAGAAAATTGAACGTACAGCGTACAACGTTGCATGGGTATTAGGCGGTAGACGCAACCGACGAAGGCGCCGTTTTTGCCGCCCAACGCTAATGCCAAATGTTGTGTACCATTTTGATAGACCTTCCGGTTATGAAATTATTTACGTTTGCGCTGACACTTTTGGCCACCTTTACTTCCTTTGGGCAGGCAGGGAAATTTGACCTTATTATAAAGAATGCAAAAGTGTTTGAAAGCACAACAGGATCGCTTTTAGTAAACCAAACGATTCTAATTAAAGATGGTATTATTGCTAAAGTAACAAGTAGTCAAAAGAATTACGCGGCCACGAAAACCATTGACGCCGGGGGAAAGCTGGTAACCCCGGGATTTATAGACACTCATATACATCCGACTGATGTTTATCGCAACTATGGTGCGCTACCTGAGTATTTTTCAAAAGACTCTTTAGTGGTTTATAGAAAGCGACTTTCCGACACGTATTTGCCATACGGCGTTACATGCGCAATGATTATGGGGCAGTCGGAAAAATGGTTGCCGCCGGTACTTAGCTGGCATGCTGATCCTCAGCCCAATTTTTTAGACATTTACACCGTTGGAGGAGCCTTGATTTCAAACGAAGGCCGCAAACCTTATATTAACCACGTTATTGTGGATTCCCCGTTGGCTGCCAAACAAAAAGTAATAGAATATTACAAGTTGGGCATAAGGCATATAAAGCTTTACTGGAAACTGCGAAGACCAGAATTTGAAGCTGCTTTTAGGACTGCTGATAGCCTGGGAATGAAAGTCTACGGGCATATTGACCAGGACATTATGTATATTGATTCGACATTAGCTATTGGTTTGCGTAACTATGAACACGTTTTAACGCTTGCTAACAGTGTTCTGCATTTGAAAAATGATGGCAAAGACTTTAATCTGGAAATGCAAAGATATTATGCCGGCACTGCAAATCTTCCAATAATGAAGTTTGTAGAGCGGTTAGAAATGTTTCGCTTTATTCACGATAAAAAGCCTGCAGTGATGGATTCTTTGATTGACAAACTTTCAAAAAATAATACCACATTTTCTACAGGGTTCCATCTTTTGGCCGAGCAGTTTGGCTTAACCTATTTTACTAACAATACCAAAGCGGATACTTCATTATCCGGTGAGCAAATAGCCAGATGCAGGGACAACTTTAAAATATTGATGGGCTATGTAAAACAGTTATTTGACAAAGGAATAAAACTTAGGATTGGTACTGATTGGCCAAGTGGCGGCAAAGCCGTCATTTCTGAGCAACTACTTTTATCAGAATATGGATTTACAATTGCAGACATTCTACAGATTTCAACCATCAATGGGGCAACGGCTTTGGGTTTGAATAATAAATATGGTTCAATTGAAAATGGAAAGAGAGCAGATTTACTTATTTGGAACAAAAGCCCATTTGACAATTATAAAAACTTTCTTGCCAGCAAAACAATTATTAAAGATGGAATTGTTTTCCAAAACCAAAGCAACAACTATTAAAAAGATCCCTCCGCACTCCCACGCACCGGAATGATGGCACTGTTACATTTACGGAATGAGTACACTTTACGAACAACGCAAATCAGCTATTACGAAAGGTGAACTATACTTTTGGACAGCCACTATCCATAGCTGGAAACATTTATTAGCATCAGATGAAATGAAAATGCAAATCATACAATGCCTGCAATGGCTAAAACAACGTAATCTGATTTCTATATACGCTTAATGTTATTATGCCCAATCATCTCCATTTCATCTGGCAAATACATGGGTACAATGGAAAAGAATTACCACAAGGTTCATTACTAAAGTTTACCAGGGCTTTCTTATAAAAAAGCAGTAGCGTTTGAATAACAAATATTTTTGAGTTTCTGAGGAACAAAAAAGTGAGCAAGTGGATTTGCGGGATAATCGTGGAAAAGTGCATTGTGTGGGCTTAGTGCTGATGGGGGTTATCATCGGCTTGTATCGTAACCGCGACGGGGTTTTGTCCGGCATTCACCGCTCTCTTACAAATACCCATGCCCCTTTGTGCCACTATTTAGGTATAGAAAACACTACGCCCATTTCAAGAGCACAACTGCCTATTCTACTAAAAAAGATAGATCCGCACCTTTTTGCTAAGATGTTATGGAGACGCTACTGCCGGTGCAAAGTAATACATTATATGAAGCACTAAAAAACTGTGAGCAAGTGGATTTGCGGGATAATCGTGGAAAAGTGCATTGTGTGGGCTTAGTGCTGATGGGGGTTATCATCGGCTTGTATCGTAACCGCGACGGGGTTTTGTCCGGCATTCACCGCTCTCTTACAAATACCCATGCCCCTTTGTGCCACTATTTAGGTATAGAAAACACTAGGCCCATTTCAAGAGCACAACTGCCTATTCTACTAAAAAAGATAGATCCGCACCTTTTTGCTAAGCTACTCTTTGATTTTGCAGGAATGGTGTTAAGTGAGCAGGAAAAACAGTGGTTTGCTGCCGATGGTAAAGAGTTGAGGGGCACGATTGCCAAAGGTGAAAAGCGGGGTGAGGCAGTCGTGCAAGCTGTTAACCATGCCAACCGGCAGGTGTATGGGCAGGGCTTTTACAATGGTCAGAAAGAAAGTGAGCGCCCCTGTATCCAACAAGTATTGGAGGTAGGATTAGGCAATCAAAAAATCACCCTGGATGCCCTGCATTTTATTCCCCAAACCATTAAACAAATAGCTGGCAGCCAGGGCATCTACCTGGTAGGGCTAAAGGAGAATCAAAAGCAACTATACGACGATATGGTTAAGGTAAGCCAAAACTACCGGCCGACAGGTGAGCGCCAAACGCTTGAAAAAGGGCATGGGCGAATAGACAAAAGGACGTATAAAAGCTATGATATTAAGGATGAATTTTTTGATGAAAGATGGGCGGGTGCTAACTTTCAGACGTTAGTGGAGGTGAAAAAGGAAACCATGCAATGCAAAACAAAAGTGGAAAGTAAAGAGGTATCTTACTACGTGTCAAATGAGGTGGTAAGACAGGGCAATTCGAAGGAGCTTTTCGGGGCAGTACGTGGGCATTGGGCTGTTGAAACCAATAACCATATAAGGGACGTTACTTTCAGGGAAGATGATTTACAAACAAAAGAGCCCGTCATTTCTAAAGTTATGGCTTGTTGCAGGACGCTGGCATTGACGTTTTTAAATAAATTGAAACTCAAAAATATCAAGGCAAAACTCGAAGATTTTGCAGATAATTTTGACCTCCTTATTAAGTGGATGGCTAGTATTAATTTTTTATAAGAAAGCCGTGTAAAGTTTACAGCACACTCTTTCCGTAAAATGCCTTTAGAAACCAATCCGGGTCTGTTGAAAGAATATAAAGTAAATGCCGCCAATAAAAAACACGAGTTCTGGCAGCGAGACTCACTGGCGCAAATACTTTATAACAAATCTTTCATTTTGCAAAAGATGGATTACATCCATAACAACCCTGTAAGTGGCAAATGGCAGCTTGCACCAACAGCAGATGAGTACCGCTTTTCATCCGTTAACTTTTACCGAAAAGGATTTGATGAATTTGGTATTCTGACGGATATTGGTGAAGTGTTGTAAGTTCATCATTCCGGTGCGTGGGACACTCACCAGTGCGAAGTGCGAACGTGCGAACAGGCATCAGGTAAGCATCAGTATAAAAGTACAAAAGCTAAACCTTCAGCATTATTTCTCCTTTCTCATTTTGGCTACAAATACCCTCAATTAGCCTACAAGCAGCAATTGGCAGCGGGTGAGCTTTGCCGGGTAAATAAAAATAAAAAAATGAAGAAAGTACTAATTACAGGAGCCAATAAAAGCATCGGCTTCGAAACCGCCCGTCAGCTGTTGCAAAAAGGCTTTTATGTGTACCTGGGCAGCCGGGATATAAATAGAGGATTAGAAGCGGTAGAACAATTAAAAGCGGAAGGGCTAACCAATGTAGAAGCAATAGAAATAGATGTTACCAACTCAGAATCCGTGAAAGCAGCCCGTACCGCCATCGGCAATAAAACAGACGTGCTGGATGTGCTCATTAATAATGCAGGCGTTACCGGGGGCTTTCCGCAGGCGGCATTGGAGGCCACGCCTGAACAATTTACCGCCGTGTTTGATACCAATGTGACTGGTGTGGTAAGGGTAACACAGGCTTTTATAGATTTGGTGAAAGCTTCACCGGAGCCACGTATTGTAATGGTCAGTTCAAGCCAGGGTTCACTTACATTAGCCAATGATTCAACCGGCAAATACTATCATCATAAAGGAGCAGTGTATCAACCCTCAAAATCGGCGCTAAATATGTACTCGCTTATTTTAGCGTATGAACTGCGGGATACACCCGTTAAAGTAAATATGGTTGATCCGGGCTTTACCAAAACCGATTTCAATCATCACCAGGGAACAGGTACTATTAAGGAAGCCGCAGCACGTGTAGCCAAATATGCGTTGATTGGCAATGATGGGCCAACAGGTAAGTATATCAGTGAAGAATATAACCCTAAAACAGGTGAAATCCCCTGGTAAGCATTTTAATAGGCGCCAGTAATTTTATTGCCGGTTTTAACAATCGTAATTTAACGATGGAAAAGATGAATAGCACTCACAAAACTGATTCTATAACAGGAGTACACCAATTGCTCCATTTACCCAAGCCATTGCACCCGCTTATCAGTTTGATTGACAGCTCATCTGTTACAATTGACTTACGCCATATGCCAAACCCACATGTGCTTAATTTTTATAAAATATCGTACAGGGCAAAACTGAGCGGAAAGGTAAAATATGGCCAGGGCTACTATGATTTTGATGAAGGCGGTTTACTGTTCGCCAGTCCTCATCAGGTTATCGGAAGTGGTGACGACAATAATGGAGACAACTCAGGTTATACATTGTTGATACACCCCGATTTTTTACTGGGTTATCCTTTGGCAAAGAATATTAAACAGTATGGCTTTTTTTCGTATGCTGCCAATGAAGCGTTGCATCTGTCGGATAAGGAAAAAGAAACAGTTATTACCCTTTTTAAAATTATTGAAGAAGAATTAAGCAGTCGCATAGATGATTTCAGCCAGAATGTTATTATATCGCAGATTGAGTTATTGCTGAATTATGCCAATCGTTTTTACAAACGTCAGTTCATCACCCGTAAGGCAGTAAGCAATGATCTGTTGCAGAAGCTGGAACACATAACAGATAACTATTTCAATAGCGAAACAGCCCTGCGGCAAGGGCTGCCGACCGTGCAATACCTGGCAGAACAACTGCACCTTTCGCCCGGTTATTTAAGTGATATGCTACGCTCCCTTACCGGACAAAATGCACAGCAACACATACATCTTAAATTAATAGAAAAAGCCAAAGAAAAACTATCGGCCACCGAATTGTCGGTCAGTGAAATTGCATACGAACTGGGCTTTGAGCATTCGCAATCGTTTAGCAAACTGTTCAAAACAAAGACGAAACTTTCGCCGTTGAAATTCCGGCAGTCGTTTAACTAAGATCATTTAACTGACAAAACATTTCTCTGCATTGGTGCGTAGGATACCAGTATTGTTCGGAAAAAATGAAGTAGGCTTTACTATTTGTATGCAGGTAAAAAGTCGTTCATGTTCCAAAGTTCTAAAGGGCGGCATGGATACATTTCGTCTTCGCTACGTTTTCATCAACGAAATCAACATGTTCAAATCCGGCATCAATTTTATAGCTGCTGATACACAAAATAATTTTACAATGAATACAAATGCTGCTAACAATAAAGAAAATAATATGCAAGGTCCGCTACAAGCTGTGGGCGGATTATTACTTACCGGAGCCGGTTTGTCTATGGCCAATGACGCCGGATCGGTAAGAGCAAAGGGTGGCAAATGGTTCTGGTATGGTACACTGGCATTGATTGTTTTTCAGGCTGGCTTATGTTTAGTCGCTGGCTCCGTGCGGTATACTAATCAAAAATAGGCTGCCGATTTACTCCCTTTTAAAATACTGTTTATGCAACTGGTTTGCATTCTTCCCTACAGGGCACTTCTGTATGCTGCCCTTGCTGTTTGCTTTCATCAACTGTTTTACACAGAAGCATCTATGTTCCTGTCAGCAACTACCTGGTACTTCATTAATTTATAAAGTACCAGGTAGTTGCTGGGAGGCAGCAGTTATTATTAGAATTGGGAAAGGGTAACTACATATAAAAAATGTGTTAATGTTTAAAATTATTTAAATCCTACCGGTGGTACTTGTATAACTGGGACGGTTTCAGGTGGTATTCGAACCCCTGTTTTGCCGGTTTATTATTTCCCTTTACACAAACCCTTCGTAACTAACCAATACTTCTGTATAATCCTATAACACCTCCTGCTAATGCACTTAATCCGTCAATAGCTGCTAAACCAAATAGTGACACTTCTTCCGTGCTTCCCTGAATGACGCTCAATCTAAGGATTTTTAAAGACTGGGGTAAAAATGTACATATGTTTTGAACCGTTTTCCAATTATCTGATCCCTGTTCTTTTACAGCAAGCGTAATTAACATGCCGCCGTTAGCAGCCCCCCATAGCGTAGCGATAATAGCTCCGGCGTCGTCAGCAAGTCTGGTGGTTCTGCCTTGTGCCGATAGGAAAACAGCATCCATACCAATACCTATCCATTGTAATATCCATATCAGATTCTCAAATTCACTGGCATCGGAACACGAAATGCCCGTGCCGGTAATCTTAAAAGGCCAGGGACAAGCTAAGACCTGTGCATTTATTTCGAGGCCCAGCAGTATGGTTGAAATCTTTTTAGCAGGCGGCAACTTTGTTTCGGCCGATGGGATCAGATCTGAAATGGCATCGAGTATCCCGTAAAGCCAGGTACAAATCCCACCCGCTATCCCAAATACTTTTTGAGCAACAGCCCGGCCATCGTCAGCATTGCCTGCAGATGGAAGCCTGAGCGCTGCAGTTCCGGTGCCATTGCTAATTCCGGAATCAGTTAAAAGTATCTGCGTTGTATAAATGGATTTAAAAGCATTCACACTATCCTCATCGGGATAAGGCGACTGGCCATTTACGATCTTGTAAATCACTGTAGTAGGAATGGCCAACACCAGTGCAATTACATCAGTTGTGGTAAGTGTAGCACCTTTTGTTATATACCTATACAAATCAGATACAAAAGGAATATCCCAGCTTGTATTCATTAACTGCTGAATCGTATCTATCAGGCCGATGATGGCATCCAGGATCGTATCTATCAATGTGTTAACACCTTCCAGTATAAAAAGCGCAATGCCTTCAGCAATACTTAAAATACCTGCCAGCGTATTTTCCAGGAGCTGATCCTGATTTTTAGCGGCCGCCTCAAAATAAGCAACAGCGTTTGTAAATGCATCGGACGATTGAAAGTTAGTTGCCTGCTGCCCTAACAGGCTGATGAGATCAACAGTGGATGCCTGCAGTTGGGCAGTACGGGCTGCTACCTGGCTATCGTTCAAAGTAGCCCCCGACAAGTTATTGATAAGGCCTGTAAATGCAATATTATGATTGCTGATGTCTGCTTCCGGGGGCTGATTGGGGGCATAGGTAGCCTGAACAGCCAGCATATTCTGCTGGCCGAACACGCCCTGTATCATTTGCTGGAATGCCTGGGTAACGCCGCTTTCAAATGTTGAAAAGTAGTTATCTACATTACTCTTTACATATTGAAGTGCAGCTTTCTGAAAGTCGTAAACCTGGTTAATACTGTAGGCAATCACTTCATGCGTTCTCAAAATATCATCCCAGTTAAAGATAAATCCCAGCCAGCCAAACAACTGTTCAAACCCAACTTCTATCTTTTCAAATACTTCCTCCACCAAATCGAAAGCCTGCTCAATCAGCGAAATTGTTGCATTATAAATATACGTAATGCCGCGGACAACAAATGTAATAACCGCACTTATACCATCACCTACAGTAGTCACCACAAATTCCACAACAGCGCAAATGCCGGCTTCAATCGAATTAAATACATCGCCCCAGTCTACATCAAAACCAAAAAAGCTGCTCAGTGGGGGCAATGCTTGTTTGTCCTGAATCATCTTGTCTGCTTCCTGCCGCGATAAATTTCGGAAAGCCGGTTTGCCGGATGTAAAATCAACCTGCCAGTGTTGCTCCTTTACAGCAGGTAAGTCTATTTGGCCGGCAGCTTTTCCCCCGGATTGGTATCTTGTTATATTCCGTTTGCTAAAACGGTGCAGGTATTGGATGTTTTTTTCGGGTGCTGTTACTGCCAACGACATAGCGCTTTTAATTGCCTGAGCAACGGAAGCTACTACCTTTGGATCCCGGTTAACCGCTCCCTGAATGAGCGGCGTTTGATTACCCTGGTTGTCTGTTACGTTTGCATCCAGCAGTGCCTGGCCCTCATTATCAATTGAAGAAAGGGTGTTATGTATAGTTGTACTCGGGTCTACTGCTATCCGATCTTCCGGATCCATAAGAGCCGTCCAGACATTTATTGGCGGAATACCAAGAGAAGCCGTTTCCAGCGTAATGGTAACCTGGCCGGAATCGTTGCTGGTACCACTCCACGGTATTTGGGCGTTTAGGAAACAGGTACTGCCGTTAATGTCAATCGTAACGGGGTCATTACAAAAAATTTTAACAGCGCTATTGGGAACAACTACCTCGTTGGTATCATAAACAGTCATTTGAATGTTGTAAGAACTGAATTCTTCTATATCACCACGGGTATCCAACGCTATTTCTTCAAAATTCCAGTCGGTTGTTACCGGGTCTTGCCATATATGGTAAAGTTGATTGCCTGACGTAACGCCAAATACATCAGAGTAACCTGCCGGGTTATGAATAGCCTGGATCTTTGCTAATTGCACGCTGTTATTTAACTGTATAATGGTTGTCCAGCCGCTTGAACTGGTAGTGTCCTGGCGCAGGTGGTATAAATAACCAGTTGCATCAAGGGCAAAAACTTCGAGTTGGTTTTGTGCATTTAATCCGCCTGCAATCGCACTGAAACTTTCATCACCGCTAATATTTAGTGACTGGAATTGCGGAGCAGCGGGGTCTGTTATGTATAAATAATAAATACCATTATCCTGTGTTGATAATACAAAAGGTTCATCGTATCCGTTGCTGTTTCTGCCTACGGTAATCGCCGAGTACGAACCGATTATTTCTTTACCATAACAATCAGATTCGCCGTTATACCAAACTTCCCCGATGATGCCCCTGTCACCCTCCGTAACGATACTGGACATAGAAGCATAAATTCCATTATTAACCATATTGTTGATACCAACAAACGGCCCGCTATCGGCAATCATTGCAGCTGTCCAGCTATAAATGTTTGATGGGTTATACCCAAAGTATCCCCAGGTATTATCGGATAGCAGAATGCCAAAATTATTTAAAGCCGTATTAAGTAATATCAAAAAAGGATTATTCCCACTGTCATAACTTACCTGCAAGCCCCCAACAGTAACGGTTGCATAACCCGTTGGTAAGTTTTGCCAGCCTGTTCCCCACCTTTGGCTGCTTATATAATAGATATTGTTAGTGGAATCGCAGGCGTAAACTGTAACGGTGCCATCGGCATTACCGGCAGCCGCTATATAAATTGCCTGTGATGGAAAATTCATATCTGTCATACTCCATCCGGTGTCGCTGCCCGTATCGGGATATATGTTATAGGTATGCTTATCAGCACCAATAGAAAAAATTTCCGTTTGTCCGTTGCCGTTAGGTGCAAGGGCCAGCGCCATACCTGCAGAAACAGGCGCTCCTAACCGGTAGCTCTGCATTAGCTGGGACGTAAATGAAACTTTTTGAGCAGAAGTAGACATGATGGATAAATTTATTGGTTTAGATGATTGATGCCGGAATTGAAAACATCGGGTGTTTTATTTATATAAAAATTACGCAAAGTAAGCGATGACTTGCAGATGAACGGGTAAGAAGTGTTGGTCATGCAGTTTGCAGATGGATTAATGAACGCATCTTTTGCTTACAACGCAGGTTTTTGCAACGCCCTTACATACACAAAATACATACGTTTACATTGCCTTTGTTTTTTGTATAAAAAGTGGCTGGTATATGCCGGTTGCTTTACCACCGCAACGCCGGTTCTATATGTCAGGGCTGCTTTCGTTCTTTGAGCATCGCTCTACCCAGACTTGTAGCGGGCTGATTATTATTGCCGTACAATAAGGTAATGTCTTGTGTGTTCACCGTCCGAAACACCTTCACCTAATCAAATCCCTTCAGATGGGTGTGCAAACCCACATCTCTAATAGTAATGAGGAACGGTAAAGATAATGCGGTTCTTTTCTAAGTCCATCAGAAAACCTATTTACTTCTTTCTTAAGAATTGTAGGTTTGTACAGATGATGAAAGTAAAGCAAAAGATTTCCGGCAGTTTTAAAAGTAAGAAGGTGCCAAAGACTTTGCCATCGTCCGCAGTTACATCGCTATCACAAAAAAGCAAGGCTTATTATTAATTCCTTATCATTTTTTATCAGTTCCATTCGGCAAAAAAATAGTAATGCTACCTTTTGATTACACCTTTGTATGCAAATTGCAGGTAAATGAAAAACCCATACAGTTTTAGCTGTATGGGTTTATTTTATTGAAAGCCTTACCTGTATTGGCTTTCTACGTGGTGTCCCCGCAAGGGCTCGAACCTTGGACCCGCTGATTAAGAGTCAGCTGCTCTACCAACTGAGCTACAGAGACTACTTGAAACGGCGGCAAATGTAAAGCCTGCGCTTTATTTAAAACGAAAAAATTAATGGCTAAACCGGCTGCTAACTACAACTTCTTTACTGCCTGCGGTATAGGTGTAAAACCCTTCCCCGCTTTTAACGCCCAGCTTTCCGGCGGCCACCATATTTACCAGCAACGGGCAGGGTGCAAATTTTGGATTACCAAAACCTTCGTGGAGTACATGCATAATGCTCAGGCAAACATCCAGGCCCACAAAATCGGCTAATTGTAAAGGGCCCATCGGGTGGGCCATCCCTAATTTCATAATGGTATCAATGGCTTCCACACCGGCTATGCCTTCATACAAGGTACAAATAGCTTCATTAATCATGGGAATCAGGATACGATTGGCCACAAAGCCGGGATAATCGTTTGCTACACAAGGCACTTTCCCTAACTGCCGGCTCAGTTCCACAATTGTTTCTGTTACTGTTGCACCTGTGCTGTACCCATTGATAATTTCCACCAGCTTCATTACCGGTACCGGGTTCATAAAGTGCATGCCGATGACCTTATCCGGACGGGCCGTGGCGGCTGCAATTTTGGTAATACTGATAGAGGAAGTGTTGGTAGCTAAAATGCAATGCGGAGGGGCTTCTTCACCTAATTGTTTAAAAATGGAGAGCTTGACAGCCACATTTTCAGTGGCCGCTTCAATTACTAAATCGGCACTACTAATGCCTGCCGTAACGGAGGTTTGCGTAGTGAGATTACCAATCGTTGCTTCTTTTACTACTGCTTCAATAGCACCTTTAGCAATCTGACGGTCCAGGTTTTTGGAAATGGTGCCAAGCGCTTTGTCTAACTGGGGCTGGCTTACATCAATAAGGGTAGTAGCAAAACCATGCTGGGCAAACACATGCGCAATGCCATTACCCATTGTACCGGCGCCAATAACTGCTACATTTTTCATACAATCAATTGTGTTTTAAAAGATGGGCGAAAGTCGGCAAAATAGGGAGACCATAAACGACGAATACCTGTTTCTCATCTGAAACGAATAGTCACGTAACCTAAAAAGGCTGTTTCATTTCTGAAACAGCCTTTTTAGGATGAAATAAAATTCACTATTGCTTTTTAGGGGTACCCATGATGGCAGGCATTGATTCTTGTTTTAATGGTGGCGGCGTTTGCTTCTGCGTGTACAAAGTTGAATTTACTTTCTGCGGATCACCCTGGTATACCCAGGTAAAGCTGCCAATATATTTTTTGAACGCACTGTTTACATCTTCGGCTGTTACTGGTATCAAATCTTCTTTTAAGGTAAAAGCCTTATGCCAGTCGCCTTGCTCTACCTCGCTATTCGCAACCAAATAAGCCAACGAGGCATTGGTTTCATTATTATAATATTGGTAGGTAGAAAACGTATTTTTCGTATTTTTTACGTCATCTTCAGGGAAACCGTTTTTCTTAATTGAGTCTACCATATTCCTGGCTACTGCAATATATTTATCAGGCTCTTTGGTGGTTACGTACATTACAGAATAAGGCGTAAGGCCGGAACTAATCCAGGCAGCAGGCGCATAAGATAAACCATTGTTGCTGCGTACTTCCAAAAAAGCCCTATTGTAAAACATATCCGATGCTAATTGTCCTGGCAAATAGTCTTTTGAGTTGGCAGCCGGTGCACCTGAGATGCCCATCACATAATTGGTAGCTACCTCTTTTTGTGTGGATACAAAGCTGTTAGCGGCAGGTGTATACACATCTCTTTTTAGCTCAAAAGGTTTGCCTTGTGCTATTTTGGCTGTTAGTATTTCTAAACTTTTTTGTAATTCCTCTTTTGTAAAATCGCTTACCACCACAAAAAAGATTCTTGATTTAGTAAACACCTCTTTCCAATATGCTTTTGCTTCCTGTGGAGTGAGCTTCTGCAAATTTTCGATGGTACCACCTGGCAACTTCGCATAATCTTTTCCCTTAAATGCTGTTTGCATTGCCATTTTCTGTAAGGCAGCATCCGGGTTCGATTCTTCCTGACGCAGATTGGTAATAGCATTTTCTTTAATAATGGCAAAATCTTTTGCATCAAACAGCGGTGCTGTCAGTGCATCTGTATAGAGTGGCCATGCCGTTTCAAAATCCTGTTTAATGCAGTTGAGTGTAAAGTGAGCCGCATCCATACCCGTGTAGCCATACACTTTGGCATCTACTTCATCCAGCTTATTTTTAAACTTGTTTTTGGTGTCTTTTTGGGTACCACACTCTGTAAGAGCATTTATGGCCAGTTGTTCTATTCCGGCTTTAGCGGCAGTATAATTTTGTACCCCACCCTTCATCACCATATCCACTTGCACAATATCATTACCACTGGGTACTACAATCACTTTTACACCATTCACCATCATATCATACGGCTTGCCATTTTGTGCAATAGCAACCGTGGTACAAACTGTTAGAAGGAATACTAATATTTTTTTCATATGTCAGGGAGTTTTAATTTTTAAAGTAATCAGACGGCTTATACTGCTTGTTCATATCGGCATTAATAATCATTCCGGCTACGTACGGGTGGTTAATGATATACCTGTTTACATAATTGGCTATATCCTGCTTTGTAATATTGTCCATAGCGGTATAATAATCGGTCAGGTAATTGAGCGATGTACTGCACCACCAGTAGGTTAAGTTCGATGCCTGACTGGAAGGTTTTTCCAGGCGGCGAACCTGTTGCCGTTTTAAACCTTGCTTAGCGGTTGCCAATTGGGCGTCGGTAAAATAATCGGGCTGGCCAAACTGTTTTATCTGGTTCATCAGTTCCGCATAACATTCCTTCATTTTACCGGGTATAGGCGATACATTCAAATAGATAGGCCCTACATACCGGGACGTTTGATAGCCTAAAAATGCATATGTTGCCAACCCTTTGTCAATTAAAGCCTGTTGCCATTTTGAAGAGTTAAGTGAAAGTACTTTGGTAAAAACATCAGCTGCAAGGGTTCCGGTTGAATCGCTTCTAAACTCCGGCCCCTGCCACTCCAGCATAATAGAAGGCGTTTGGGCAATAGATGATTCTTTGATAAAATAATCCGTTTTGGTAATAGGTGTAAATGGTGGTATGGGATATTTTACCTGTGGATCTTCTGATGCAGGCTGCCAGTCGCCAAAAATATTTTTGGCCATATTGAATGCCTGGCCGGGCTGCACATCACCGCATACAACTACCATAGAATTATTTGGCACATAATACTTGTCTTTAATTATCATCATTTTTTGTGGCGTAGCCGTATTAATAATATCGTGGTCGCCTATCGCATTTTTTCGGGTAAACATGTCCCCCCAAACCCGTTTGCTGGTTTCTATCCAAAGTTGGAAGCCCGGGTCGCTTTCCCCCCGCTGAAATTCACCATCCACCACCGGCCGTTCTTTTTTCATATCTTCCTCCCGGTAAATGGGAAAGCGGATAGCTGCATTCATAAACTTCAGCCCTGCTTCCAAACTATCTTTGTCAAAAGTAAAAAAGTAATTCACCCGTTCGTCACCGGTACTGCCATTCCAAATGGCGCCTAATTGCTGTGTCCGTTTTAAAAACTTTTCCTGCGTAGGATAATCCTGGTTGGCTTTAAAAAACATGTGCTCAAACAGATGCGAAAGCCCACTGTATTCCGGCCCCTCTGTAAAAGCACCATTCTTTACCGCAATTTCTATCGTGGCAAGCGGCACTTTGTGGTTTTCAATCACCACCACTTCGAGGCCATTGTCTAATTTTTGCCAATAATAGTTTTTAGGAAGCCGGGGCTGTGCAATAGCGGATAATGCACAAGTACTGAAGAAAAAGAGCAAAAGCTTTTTTTGCATAGTAAATTAGGTTTAAGATAGTTGAATGCTACAGTAATGAAATTATATCAAATATAATTTTACTTTTTACAAAAAAAAATTTCTGTCAAAGCATTTTTACATCCTGGTCTGCTAATTACTATCAGAAGCGCTACCCTGAGTTAACAAACAGTGTTAGCATATGCAATAGCAGACAATGATTGCTGGCTACAGGCAAGGTGTTTTAATGAGTAACTCACCTTAGGCTGAGTTATGAACCTTAGCAAAGTGGCCAAAATAACTTGTACAATTGAAGCAGGATTTTATTCGGCGTTGGTCGCCCCTAACCCCTTTAGGGCAATGTCATTAATTTAAGCCCCATCGGGGCTTTCTGTTTGTAGCAAACAAAGAGGCAAAGGGAATCATTGCCACGTAGTGGCTATCCCTCTTCTCTGATCAGGTAGCCACTACGTGGCATGCACCAACATCATTGATTTCTATCTTCTACAAACAGGTTGCACCTACGGCGCATAACTGATACTACAATCCTTCACTTAATGACATTGCCCTAAAGGGGAACTCGTTTTTACCTGAAAAATTAGTGGCAACTATGAGTATTTTGAAGTTCCTATGAAGTTTGAAAGTGTCCAAAAGCCCCCCTTAGAGCCTGTTCCGTACCGATAGGCCGGGAGGGTTTGGGGGCGACCAGGCCAGATTGATAAAATGTTTAGGTTATTTTGATAACTTTTCTAAAGCAAAGTGAGGGTGTATAAATTACTGGTTCAACAGGCAAAGCAACTGGTTTTCTTCCCGTAGGGAGGCCTGGCAGGTAAAAGTGAGAAGCGTAGCGATTTTCCACATTCTATCGGAACGTTTGATAGTACACCAAGTTTCCCGGAGTATATTCCGATATTTTCGGGAGCAGACTAAACCTATTTATTCCTATGCTTTTTCTACCCACCAAATGCTCCTAACGGATCATTAATGCACCGATGGATAAAACTGCATAAGGTGAGTTAGTAAACAGAGTTTAATTATAGCTCACGATGGACGCTATTCTCTAAATCAGTAAAACCGAGTAGGAATCAAGGGATTAATTCCCTTGCTGTTCTCTCACACCACCGTACGTGCCGTTCGGCCTACGGCGGTTTGTCAAAATAATGTTGTCTGCGTTTCTTTTTGTTACGCAGGGTCGCTTCTTTACTGTATCACAGACCGGCTAACCTCCTTCCCAATAGCTATTGCATAGTTCGCTGATGTGTTTCGGGCTTTATCGCTCCTTTCGCATCCCTTGTAAAACGTTAAGTACTGAACTCCTCGTTCGGGAATTGTACCCTGTAGTTTATAACTATGCCTGACACACTAAAAAAGACTCATGTTTCCACGAGCCTTTTTGATTACTACGATTTTCTAATGAAGTCGTCCTGCAAACAAATCACCATTTTAAAGACTATTCGTAGCTGGTTTTACTCAGCCACTTTTTGTTTCCAGGGATCCAGTACCACTTTTACACAGCCATCCGTTCTTTTCTTAAAAATATCATAGGCATGTGCTACCTCAGAAAGCGGTAAACGGTGGGTAATAATGTCATCCAGTTTCACTTTGCCTTCCACTACATATTTCAATAAGGTATCTATATGCTTATGTGCAGGTGCCTGGCCGCCCTTTAAAACAATCCCCTTGTCGAAAAACTGACCAATCGGAAAGTTATCATACGTAGTAGGGTAAACGCCTAATACCGAAACAATACCGCCACGTCGTACGGCACTCATACATGCTTCCAGTACTTTGGGGGATCCTTTTTCCAGGTTCAAAACAGCCTTTGCTTTATCCAGTACACTGCGGTCGGGTTCAAAGCCTACTGCTTCCACACATACGTCAGCGCCACGTCCACCGGTCATTTCCCTGATTTGCTGTACCACATCTTTAGCGCCATCTTCCCACAAAATGGTTTCACAATTGGCGGTCGCTTTTGCTTTATCAAGGCGGTATTGCAGGGTATCCACAATCACTACCCTTTCTGCACCCCGCAGCCATGCACTTTTTGCCGCCATAATTCCTACAGGTCCCGAACCAAATATGGCTACCGTTTCACCACCTTTTACTTCGCCCCAGTCAATGCCACTATACCCGGTTGGGAAAATGTCGGTCAGGAACAGCACCTGCTCATCAGTTAAATTTTCGGGAACAATGCGTGGCCCATAGTCTGCATACGGCACCCGTACATATTCAGCCTGGCCTCCATCATAACCGCCGTACAAATCGGTGTAGCCAAATAAAGCACCGCCTTTTTCGGTTAGCAAACCGCCTTCGGGACCGTAGTGCTCAGGGTTGCTGTTTTCGCAATGGCCAGGTAAGTCATGGTTGCAAAAAAAGCAGGTTCCGCATGCAATAGGAAAAGGCACTACTACCCGGTCACCACGTTTCAAATTTTTGACACCTGAACCAATTTCTTCCACAATGCCCATAAACTCATGCCCCAGTACCATGGGGCGGGGCTGTGGCAAACCGCCCGAATAAATATGCAGGTCTGAACCGCAAATAGCGGTAGCCGTTACTTTGAGAATAACATCCCGGTTTTCCTTTATAACAGGATCATCTACTGTATCATAAGTTACCGATTTTGGTCCGTGAATTCTTGCTGCTTTCATATGGTTATATTTATTGATTAGGAAATACTCAATCTTTTGAGTTGGGGGACTGTTATAAGGATTAGAAACAGGATGGGCATAAAAATTATGCCATACAGAAATACTGTTGAAAGGCTTTGTCCACTTGCGGAAAAGTGTAAAGAAATACCCGGTGGGAAAGGAGAAATTGTCCCATTTCCGAATAATTACAGGGGGCCGGCTATCCGGCATATTGGAACCGGGGCCAGGCGGAACAGCAGGGAAATTAAATAGGAGTAGATATCTGCCTGGCAGGCAACATTTTTCCGGCAAGCAGAAAAGCAATTCCGCTAAATGCCAGTGCCTCAAATACACTTGTCCATTCGTTGCCGTTACCGCTATGCGGATCGGCAATGGCACGGGGTATGTGCAGCAGAATAAGCCATAAGAATATCATGATACCTAATAATAAGGCTGCTGTGCGCCGCTGAATATATAAGGTGATAGCAATGCCTGACAGGATAAGTGCAACTCCGGCAAACCTTGTCCAGAAAACAGGGCCTGGTATCCAACCTGGCACCAGGGTAGCCACAAAACCGGTATAAACAAAATGCATGATTCCAAATATAATCATGGTGATAGCTAAAAAGAACTTTCCAAACGGAATCAGCTTTTCCGGTAGCCGGAACTTATATGAAGCATTGCTTTTTTGTGTTAATGATCCTGCAACAACAAAAGCCCCTCCACTCAATGTGAGCAATTTAAAGGCGTCCGTCCAGGAACCAAGGTATTGCTCATCATGGCTTAGCTGAAAAGGAATATGAAAGAGCAAAACAAACAGCAGCAATACAAAGCCCACTAATAAAGAGATAGAACGTGCCCTGAAACCAAAGATGATTGCTGCACACGCTGCTATAAGGGCTGCACTGCAAACCCATACCCATATTAAACGGCCCGGCAACCACGCAGGGTAGGCAGGTGGTAAAATGACCGGTCTGAAATCGGCACAAACCAGTTGCTGAACAGCGATTGCTATGAGCGAAACAATAAAGAATAAACGCCACAACCTGTTATACTTTTCCATATCTGTTTTGTTGGTCGTAATATAACACTGTTTTTTATAATTTTAAACATGCTGATTCCTGATATGATACAGTTGCAGCGGGAACTTTATGCTGAAAATCCAGGTGGGCGGAAAATGAATATTGTTAGTATCGGCTGATACAACCATCATTCTTTCATCCTGCTTATTTTACCTGACTGCCGCAGCCGGTTTTGTATTCCGGCATAGCTATAACCGGTTAGCAAGGGTATTACCATCTTAAAACATTCGTACAAAATAAACCAGCAGGAAAAGAAATATAACGACATTGGTTACCATAGCAGATTGCTCATTTTTACCCGCCGGCTTTTTTATTAGGTGCTGAAGACCGGCAATACCATAGTATAAGCCGCCTGCTAAAGCACTTACTATTCGCCATTGCGATAAGAATAAAGAAAAAATGGCAACCAATCCAAAACAAAGATTGGCAAAGCCCGGCTCCCTTACTATCGGAAAACTGTCGGGGCTGTCAATACGGAAAATTTGTCTTGCGGTAAATGCAGGATCAGTCGTTTGTTTAATGCCTGCTATGAAAAGCCTGAGGCCAATAGCCGAAAAGATGAACCATTTGCCTGCTAACTCAAATGTAAATAGTATGCCTTTATTTAGCAGTGTCTGTGTTGCGGAACAAATTACCGGCAGTATAAATATGAATACCGAAACGATAATCATGTATGGCTTATTGATGTCGGAGGCATTTTTATTTTTCGTTGTTGTTTTATGACAGCAGGTTGTCCTTTTTTGAAATTTACAAATTGCAACTCATGATGTCAGGATGGTGCAACGCTTATCTACTTGTAATGCCGGATATAGGAAAGAAGCTATCCGGTTAGAGCAATAACCCGGTTTCTTTGCTTACCATCTGCAAAATGATTTCCGCCAGTTTATCAGAAAAAGAGGCCGGATGTATAGTATTGCTTTTCCGGACAATGCAATGTTTCACTTTTACATTCTAAAAAAATAATAGGAATGAAACAATTGGTAATTACCGTAATCATTGCGTTGTTAAGCATACATAGTCATGCACAGGTACTGCCCGTAAAATTCTACACTTTTACCGAAAGAACAAGTAACAGAACCAGTAGCACTGCCGCTAATAATGCTGATGTAAAACCCGGTGCAGAACTAAATACTTTCCAGGTACCCGTAGGAAATGAATCACTGCGTATGTTCATCCAGTTTAATGTTACTGACTACAAGAAATTAACTGTACAAAAAGGGCTGCATCTGATGGTTAGATCTGCGGATAAAAGCGACACCCGGAATTTGTTTGACTGGTACTGGAAACCGCTGGAAAAAAACCAGGTGATATATGCGAATTATGCATTTCCAGCCGGCAGTTATAATATCAGTTTAGTTGATAATGATGAGCCTGAGAAAGTATTTGCAACTCGTACAATTATGGTGAAGCCCAACGAAGCAAAAGTAGCCAATGCAGCAACAGACGGATTTCGTTACAACAGGTCACACTTTAAAATATGGACCTGCAAAAGCGTTGACGCAACTGCATGGAAAGCCGTTGGACAAACGGCCAACATAAAGGCAGGTAGTTGCGTAACACTATTTTTTGATAGCATAGACAAATTAAAAAATGAGGGGCCAATGCGCTGGGGAATTTATAAAATAGGCGCCGATGGAACAGAAAATGTAGTGAGCCAAAAAGACCAGGCTGTAGACTGGGAAAAATGGAGCAAATTGTATTATGAAGAATGCGACGAGTTTACTACGCCGGGCAAATACAGGATTTATATTGCTACCAAATATGATTCGGATACGCACAGTAATGTAAATGGCGACCATTATTTTGCTAAGGCAGATCTGACAGTTGAATAGAAAGTACCTTTTATAAAAAGCAATACCATTTTTGATGAGCCCGTTACGCTTGCTGCGTAGCGGGCTCCTATGCGAATAGCTAAAACCGTAAATACTCTTTTCCCTGTTGCGGCCAATTATACAATATGCTATATGAATTACATTTTTCGTAGTATGAGCTGTATTAAGAAATAAACAGGACTACATACATTTGAATAGCCTAAATTTTTTCGAGTGTACCGCTTTTTTCTGCTTATTTATTTTTTAGTATATGTGTATATACAGCCGGGCTACGGTCAGGCACCGCCTGCTTTTTCTTTTACCCATTATGGTATAGAGAACGGTCTTGCATCCAATGAAATTTTCAGTATTATACAAAACCAATCCGGTTACCTGTGGATTGCTGCTAACAACGGACTGCAGCGCTTTGATGGGGTACATTATAAAACATTCCGGCACCGCGAACAGGCAGGAAATAAAAAGCTTTGGGCGGCAAACCGGGATTTATCAGTCGCTTTGGCATTAAAGCGAAATACACTTTGGGAAAGCCATCCTGAGATGAGTATATTGGCAATAAGTAATGCATTAAAATACAATGCGTAATGGCCATATCCTGCTGCACTTAACACATGTCTTAATATCGGAATAGATAACCCTTTAATAAGAGAAGGGATAATAATACTTAGAAAATAATTTGCATCCTCTTTTTTAAACCGGGTGAAAATATTCATGGGTTAGGCGTTCAGCTATGAGTACTCAGTTATCTGCTTTTCTTCTCTGTATTTCTGCTGACAGCTGACAATTGATATCTGAATGCTGACAACTATTTTAATACGCTAACAACAGCCTAATTCGTTCTGCTACCTTTTCTGCATTGGGCAGCATGGCTTTTTCCAGGGCGGTGTTCATCGGAACGGCTGGCAGGGCAAAAGCACCCAACACTTCCACTGGTGCATCCAGGTACCGGAAACATGCCGAAGAGATACGCCCTGCCAGTGCTTCGGCAAAGGAATTATACTGCTGCTCCTCGGTAAGCACCAGGCATTTGCCATGCTGCTGAACAGTTTCGAAAATCAGCTCCTCATCCAGCGGAAACAGGGTACGCAGATCCAGAATCGTAACCTGCCCCGGAAAAGTTTTAGCCGCCATTTTAGCCCAGTAAACACCCATACCGTAGGTGATGATGCAACAGCTTTCCCCGTTCTCACTGCTTTCCGCATCAGCTTCCAGCACAACCACCGCTTTGCCTAATGGAACAATATAATCCCGGGATGGTTCCGGAGTTTTCGCTTCTTCCGTGCCTGGCAGCTTACTCCAATACAATCCCTTATGCTCCAGCATAATCACCGGGTTTGGGTCTAAAAAGGCTGCTTTCATTAATCCTTTCAGGTCTGCAGCATTACTGGGATAAACTATTTTTATTCCTTTTACAGATAGTAAAGTGGTTTCAATGCTGCCGCTATGGTACGGGCCACCGCCGCCATACGCACCAACCGGTACCCGTATCAGTGCCTGTATAGGGAACTTGCCCATGCTTAAATAACAACTTTTCGAAATTTCAGTAACTAACTGATTGAACCCCGGGTAAATGTAATCAGCAAACTGAACCTCCACAATGGGCTTGCAACCGGCAGCACTCATGCCACAGCAACTGCCGATAATGTATGCTTCCTGAATAGCTGTATTAAAAACCCGGTGATCGCCAAATTGCTCAGCCAGTGTGGCGGCTTCTCTAAAAACGCCTCCCAGCCTCCGTCCAACATCCTGCCCATACAGGATCGCTTCCGGAAAATCTTCCATTATTTCTCTTACCGCAAACAGGCCGGCATCTACCATTAATATTTTCTCTGCCCCTGCAGGAGTTCGTGTTCCTTTTTCCTCTGTTATTAAAGTAGGGGCAAATACGTGTTGCTGCACGGTTGCCGGGTCGGGTTCCGGCGCCGCCACTGCCCGTTCAAATGCTTTCAGTACTTCCGTTTCCGCATGTTTTTGTAGCCCCTGTACACTATCTTCCCGCATGCCCAGTTCCAGCAGGCGGCTATATAGTTTTACGCCGGGGTCGTGCAGGCCGTGCTTCTGCAAATCTTCCTGTGTACGATAAAACTCCTTTCGAACACCACTGGTATGGTGGGCCAGCAGCGGTACTTTTGCCTGCACCAGGTAGGGGCCTCTCCGTTCTCTTACATATTTAATAACATCGGTAATGGATTGATAGCTTTCTTCAAAATGGCTTCCGTTTATCCGCAGGCGCTTCATACCGGGGAATCCGCCTGCGTACTCATAGGCATCCATTACCCTTGCTTCTTTTGCACTTACGCTAATACCCCAGTCGTTGTCCTGCACCAGGTAAATAATGGGCAGCATTTTTAGCACGGCGAACTGAAAGGCCTCGCTTACCTCCCCTTCGGTAATGCTTGCATCGCCCATTGAGCAAACCACTACCGGCATGCCGGCCATCGGATTATCCTCAAAATCGGTTAGCTTATTTGTTTTTTCCAGATACTGTACTGCCTGTGCCAGCCCGGTAGCGGGTATTACCTGCATACCGGTAGCGCTGCTTTGATGAATAATGGTTGGCTTACCGCCGCCTTTATGATTAGGATGACTATAATAGCTGCGGCCTCCGGTAAATATATCATCCCCTTTGGCCAGTAGTTGCAGCATCAGTTCATATGGGGTAAAGCCCAGGCCCAGCAACATGCAATCGTCGCGGTAGTAGGGGCTTACATAATCATAAGGCTGAAGTTGCAATGCCAGGGCCAGTTGAATGGCCTCGTGGCCGCGGCTGGTGGAGTGTACATACCTGCATATTTGCCGGTTGGCTTCGTAGGTTTCAGCCATTTTTTTACTGGCACACATCATCCAGTAAGCCTTTTGTAATACAGACAGATCAATCATTAAGAATAGTTGAATTGTAATACAGACAGATCAATCATTAAGAATAGTTGAATAGGGAACAAGAGGCAAAAAGCAACAGGCAACTGGCAATTGGCAAAAGGCAATTAACAACAGGTAAAAAAGCAACTGGCAATTAGCAATAAGCAAAGTTTAGCTATTCATTGCCTACCTTAAAAAAGGATTAGGTGTTGGCTACTTGTATTCATTTGCTAACCTGCCTGCCAATATGCAAGTTGTCGTATTTGCACATTTGCCTATTGCCTTTTGCCAATTTATATTTTTGCCTTTTGCCCATTGCTTATTTTACATCAAATTCAAGCACTTTTTCCCCTTCCAGAAAGGCTTCAAACATATCGCCTACCACCGTTTCGCCAACGCCGGACGGGGTGCCGGTAAATATCAGGTCGCCTATGTTTAGGGTAAAATATTGCGAAGCATCGGCTAGGATTTCATTAATACTAAAAATCATGTGATCGGAATTACCGTTTTGTACTACTTCGCCATTCTTTTTTAGCTGAAAATGGATGCTGCCATTGGAGGATAGATTGCTGGTCTTTAAAAATGTACCTACCACCGCAGATTGATCAAACGCTTTTGCTTTTTCCCAGGGCAATCCCTTTTTCTTTAACTCGGACTGTATATCACGGGCTGTAAAATCAATACCCAATGTAATTTCATTATAGTATTGCCAGGCGTATTTACCATTGATATACTTCCCGTTTTTGGAAATTTTATAGACCAGCTCACACTCATAATGCAGTTCATTTGTAAAGGGCGGATAGTAAAAGCTCATACCCGGTGTAACCAATGCACTTTTAGGCTTCATAAAAATAACCGGTTCATCCGGTACAATGTTTCCCAATTCTTTTGCATGCTCCACATAATTTCTTCCAATACAAATAATTTTCATGATAATGGGTTTATTTCCTTTGTGTTTTTACCTATAGGTTACTCCTACAAAATCCCATCGCATAAAAGGGACTTAGCTAAATGATATACGGTTTGCTTCATTCATGGTTTTATCAATACCTATAAAAATAAACTGTTCAATCAGTGTTACACAAGCTTCTATTTTCTGTTGTACCAGCGCCCATTCCGGCGCTGTCCATTTGCCCAGCACAAACTCTACCTGCCTGCCTTTTGGAAACTGGTTCCCGATGCCAAACCGCAGGCGTGGGTATTCTGTGGTTTGCAGTGTAGCCTGTATGTCCCTTAACCCGTTGTGGCCGGCATCGCTTCCGCCGGGCCGTATGCGTACCTTGTCCAGCGGCAAGGCTAAATCGTCAACAATGGTCAACGAATTTTTAATGCTCACCTTTTCTTTCTGCAACCAATAAGCTACTGCTTTCCCGCTCAGGTTCATGTAAGTAGTAGGTTTAATACATACCACCGTATGACCTTTCAGCTTTAGTTCTGCCACCTGTGCCAGCCTTTCTATCTTAAAAAAACCGTTGTGCCTGGCGGTAAATATATCTGCAATCTCGAAGCCAATATTGTGGCGGGTACGGTCGTATTCCACCCCTATATTTCCAAGACCGGCAATCAGAAATTTTTCCATATGCACAACAACATAAAAAACCCCGGCCCAAAGCAGGGTCGGGGTCTGGTAAAAAACATCCGTTTATTTCTTTTTCTCTTCTTTGCCTGCAACAGCTTTGTCTTTGCCTACGGTAGCTTCCTCCTGCTTTAACTGGCGGGTTAGCACAATAGAAGCCATCGGTATACGCGGCGAATTCAGTATTTCCATATTACCGGCCTTTACATCCTGCACCCGTATGTTACCATTCAGTTCCAGGTCCGTAACATCTACCTCAATATTTTCTCTGAGATCCTTTGGCAGCGACTTTACTTTCAGCGTTTTTAGTTTGGTAATTAAGCGGCCCCCTGCTTTTACGCCGGCTGCACTACCTGTGTATTTTACCGGCAGGGTAGCTACCACATGCTTATCTTCCACCAGTTCCAGAAAGTCCACATGGTTCAGTTCGTCGCTTACCTTATCGAACTGGAGGTCTTTAAGAATGGTACGGTAAGAGGTACCGTCGATAACGATTTCGGTAAGGTTGAACTCCGGTGTATAAACGATGGGTTTAAAAGCCGTAACCGGTGCAGAAAAATTAATTTCTGCCGCACCCCCGTAAATTACACCAGGCACAAGGCCCTGAGAGCGAAGCTGGCGGGTGGCTTTTTTGCCATATTCGGTCCTCAGTTGTCCTTCGATTGTAATTGTTTTCATTATAAATTTTAATTGGGCGGCGAAAGTAAGGAAAAAAAGCAGAAAAAAGACCGGAAGTCGGAAAGACCGGAAGATCGGAAGTGAGGAAGATTACAAGGCCGGAGGACAAAAAGTAAATAAGGGCTGACAGGAAGCGAAAAGTAAATGAATTGTTTGCAAGTGAATTTATGGTTTCCAAATAAAAGCTAAAACATAAAATAAAACTGAATACTGTCTTATAAGAAACAACTCATTAATCTTAATTATCTTCCGGACTTTCGGCCTTTCCGTCTTCCGGACTTTTCTAAATTTTTCCTACATTTACCCTATGCGTAGAACAACTACTTACGGACTGGCATTTGTTTTTTCGGGTGTCATGCTGATGGCAGTGGCTTCCTGTGCAGTAAAACGGGGTTGTCCGGCTACTGAATCAGGCTTAGGCGCTGAAAGGGTATTAGCAGGCGAAAAAGTGAAAAAGCAAAAGTTCAAGATCAAAGGGATGAATTAAAGCAGGCAATAAGCAATTTTGCAATGGGTAAATTATACCTAACTGTATAAAACCATGAAAGGGTAGCAAGAAGTCGGGTAGTATGAATAGTCTTGCGCCATATGATCGAATGATAACACCTGCTAAATAACAGCCAATAAAATCGATGTTGTGCGTTATTCTTAGCAACACATTCAAATTTGTATGCTTAAAAGTCTATTAGTACTAAGCTTTTTGATAGTATTTAAGTTTGATGTTTTTGGACAAGGCTTGATTAATGCGGTTCGTCAGTATGATAATGATACACCAATTACAACATTGGATTCTTCTTTAAGTGCGATTCCTAAAACCATATTTCTTTCGCTATTTGAAGGATTCGACGATAGCACGTCCATTTTCATTAATGACACTTGCATTTATAATGATTATTTAAAGTCAAATGAATCAATTGGTCATACAGGTCTTATCCTTCCAGTTCAATTCCAAGACAGTTCCCAAATACTTATTTTGACAATACGCTTTAAGAAATCGCAAAAGCTATTAAAGGAGCAACTGACTCTAACATACAAATCTGTCCAAGTCAGAGGACTCAGGCAGTGGATGTTTATTTATACAAACAGATTTCCAATGCTAAAATAAATGATCACACAACGTTTGCTTGCCGAATTAGCGGCTGACGAAATGCTGTTGCCCAGACTTCGGCAAACAGTGAACATTTATAACCTCATCCACAAAGACATTACTGCACCGGCAAGCCCAACCGCCTGGCACCGGCCCGGATATATGCATCTGCTGAATGACCACCTTCTTCACATATCCGGTCAATCGGTTTTCCAAACTTACGGGTAAGCGGATTAATGTTATCCACCTTTACCGGTACGCCTCTGGGCGTATAAATGATACGGACAGGCGGCTGGGGCCGGCAGGAATAATCAGCCATAATGCCTTCATCATACTGTCCCGGTATAATAGACCCGCCGATTCCTCCATGCGAAGTATAGAAAAATTGTTCTTCGTAGTGTCCGGAGGGATTAGAGGTGGAAGTATTACTGAAATAGGAACGGGAACCAACATCGGGATGGCGCCGGGCATGAATCACATATGCTACATTTTGAACAATACTACCATCCAGGCAGGGCTGGCGGTCCACTGCATCGTACAGTCCTAAAAAATAAACTTTTACAATCGGGCTTAGCATCCGGGCCAGCAAAGTAGCAATTAGCCCGCCTCTGCTATGTCCTACAATTACGATACGTACCTGGTTTGTTGTTAATATTTGCCCGGCCAGCATTTGTGTAGTTACCCGCAACGGAAGATGCACACTTGGCGTAGTAACAAAACCGTATTCCATTTCCCGTGCCATCCGCTGGTATTCAGCGTTTTGATGGCAACTGTTTACATCAAACATAGTAAGTGGCCTTACATGATGCTGTGTAAGCTGCGGAAAGTGATACTGAAGACGGCGATAAATAAAATCAATGGCGTGTTGTAATACCGGTTCGGATTCAATACCAAAAGTGGTATCGGAGGGGCCATCAAAAAATTGTCGGTCTATCCCTTTCGCACCATAGTTAAAAGATTCAATAAACCGATACACGCTGCTGTTGCTGCCATCCGGTTTCCTCCATTTGGAGCTGCCGGTTCCATCAATCCCTACTACGATATACCGAACGGATGACTGCTGGTCCACGGGTAAATAGTTTATTGTAATAGTCCAATTTTTAAGCCAAAGGCCATCTGCAAAATAACACTACCTGCCGGAAATACTTTTAAACAAAATGATTTCCTGTTTTTAATTAGGTGTAATACAACTATTTGCGGCATTATTTTAGTTTAAAATCAAAATAAGTTTCCGAAATTGTGCCCCTCCGGCCGTCTATAAAGCCATTTCAAGACAACCCCTTTTGACCCTGGCTCTCTCCGTAAAACGTTTTGAAAATTTCTGTTTTTTACAAAAGCCAGGTTATGCCAGCAAGTTATTATTCATTGCCATTTGATGTAGGCTTAATTACCAAAAAGGTTGAGCTGCCCCGCTGTTCCCTGCGGCAATCTATTGCACATCATTTACATTTACTCCTTACCACATCATTTGGCGAACTGCTGTGCGACGAGAAATTTGGAAGCAGTATCTGGGATGCTGATTTTGATAATGTGGATTACCGCAGCCGGCAAAAAGAGGTGATACTGCAATCGTTGCTGGCAGCCGTAAAGCACTATGAACCGCGTATTGAAAATGTACGGATTGATACTACTTTATACCAGGAAGAAATAATGGTCCATACCAATAACACCCGTGCAAAAAAACGATTGGATGTATTGATTAATGCTACCGTAAAAGCTACAAACGAACCAATTGTGTACAGGGACAATTTTTTCATCAGCCCGTTGTCTTACAACTAATTTATTGTAATGCAGGAGAACCAAACACAGATCAAAAGCCGCATGTTGCGTACTGCTGCTAAAGTGTGGGGCCACCCCGAAACAGAAGCGGAAACAGCTTTTGATCCGTTGGTAGGCCTAATGCTGGCAGTAAATGCTGCTGAGTTCGAAAGAGTATCGAACGATATTCATCAGTCTAATACAAGGGTACTACAGCAAATGGTGCAATTACTGGCGCCGGATGCGCTTACCGGCCCGTTGCCCTCCCATGCGTTGCTCAATACCGTTAGTACTGATGCCTCGGCCAATCTGAGCCCGATGGATCAGTTTTTTGTACCGGTACGGCAGGTGGCTGCTACCGAAAATGGTGTTCAGGAAAAATGGAAAGATTATTTTTTTACACCTGCTGTTAATTGTTATGTTACAAAATGTAGCATCCGTTATCTGGCAGCCGGCAGCCGGCTATTCCGGATGGGCAGCAGCTTATCAAAGGAAATAATGGCCATCAGCACTGCCTCTAACCTGCCTCCTTCTACTTTATGGCTGGGCATTGATGGGCCGGGCATCAACCTGGATAACAGCCAGTTTTGCTTTCAGTTATTTAACGAAGCAGTAAACACGATATTTTATCATCATTTACCTTATGCCAAATGGTTTTTTGGGGATGAGGTATTGCAGCATAAGCCTGGCTATAATGATGAAGCAGCGAATGCCGATAAACTGAACATTGAGCAATTGCTGAAGCAGCAAAACAACCTGACCCATAAAATGCTGCAACAGGTAAATGGGTTGTACCGGCATTTATTCATCACCCTAAAAGATAATAATGCTGCCACGGCCAATGCCCAACAGCCACTACCGGAGGAAATAGCCATTTCTTTTTCGCCTGCTATTATTCAGGAGATTAGTAAAAGCAATGTGCGTTGGATAAAAGTGGTTTTTCCGGAAAATATTACCGGTAGTTTATTGGAAGAAGTAAGTTGCAGCATCAACACCTTTCCGGTAGTAAACCGCCACCTGCACGAAAGCACACACCGCATACAGGATATCGTAAATATTCTGCCGCTGCTTACTGATGAATTATTTTTTGATTTGCATGAAGTGAGCGATTCAGAAGGCCGCTTACTAAACGTAAGAGATCTGAAAAAAGAACGTAAAAATGACATCAATGTTATGCTGCGCCGTGGTGGCGTGGGCCGCTTTGATGAGCGGGATGCTGCTGCTATTATTGAACACCTGATACAATTGCTGCGTGACGAAAGTGCCTCATTTGCCATGCTGGGAAAAGATTTTATAGCCGGCGAAATCAAGCTGCTGCAGCAAACGGTGAATAAGCTGGAACAACAAATGCTTAGCCTGAACCCGGCTACTGAAAAGGCTTCTTACCTGATTGTACGGGGTAGCTCAAAACCGGCCATCCGCAACTTGTTGGTAAATTACTGGTCGGTAGCAGGCAGCAATGCCAACGATATAAAAGCCGGCACACACCTGATGCCTTATAAAACAGCCGGTGTAGATCATAACCGTACCCAATTAATAACGGCTACTACCGGCGGCCGGGCCCGGCTGGGGTCGGCGGAAAGTATTGTAGCTTATAAAAGTGCCGTACTAAGCCGCGAAAGGATTATCAGCCAGGAAGATGTGCGGCTTTTTTGTGCGCTACAGTTGGGCAATACAGTAGAAAACGTAACGGTGCGTAAAGGCGTAATGATAGCCGCCGATAACCTGCAGGGGTACAAAAAAACGGTGGATGTGCATATTTCGCTGGAACGGAAAGCGTATGAAGAGGCTGCCGAAAAAGGAGAACTGGATTATCGGAAACAAATGCTGAACATGCAGCTTACGGAACGATCGGCAACGCTACTGCCCTATCGTATTTTTTTTGATGAACCACAAAAAGCCTGAACATGAGGGACAAGGAAATACTGAATAAAGTAAAAGACGAATTGCAACAGCGGCAGGGCGATGTAAAAGCGGAAGTATGGCTAAATCAGGCTATGGAAAACGGATTAGAATCCAGTGATTTTGTAGCAACTAACGACTTGTTTTTTGAAAGGGAATTCAGCCGGGATATTTGTAAAACTGAACTGGTGGAAGCCGGCTGGCTGAATGATTACCTGGAGTTGCATTTATCAAGGCCGGGTTTGTATGATTTACTGCCGGAAGGGCTTTTCTTTCAGCCGAAAATAGCCGATATGCAAAAAGTGCTGAGCGTAGCTGAAATGGCAGCACAGTACCGGGTAAATAAAGCAAAAGAAAAGGAGATACGCCGGTTTTTTAAGCCCTTTGAAAACGAATTTTTTTATCAGCAGCTACAATTGGAACGGGAAGAAATACGCCTGCTGGATGGCTTACGGGAGGGCCGGCTAAACCATTTTTTTCTCCGCTTCTGGGATTTGCCGGAGGCACTGGATCTATCGCTTTCCATATCGTTGCTATTATTATTGCCTTATGCACACCAAATTGCCGGAAACATAACACTGATGCAGCAGACGTTGAGCATTTTATTACAGGAGGCGGTATTTATAAAAAGCGGACATCCACAGCCAACCCCTGTTGGAGAATTAGTACAACCGCTTGGTATGCAGGCCTTGGGCGACACGATGGTTTGCGGCAGTGAGTTTATGGAGGATTACCCTGTACTGGTATATCAAATCGGCCCGTTGAAAAATTCAACCGTAACCAGCTATCTTACCGGCGGCGAAAATGAATTGCTCATCCACACATTCAACCGTTTTTTTGCGCCGCTGGAAGCCGATATTACGGTACAGATAGAAATAGAAAGAAGCCAGGTTTCTATGGAAATGAGCGAAACATCGCAGCCGATCCTGGGATATACGTCGGTTCTTTAGTTGGCAGTGAAGTAGTCTGCAGGTGACAGTCTTTGATTACTACTTTTATAGGTTTCACATCACGGGTAACTTGGTTCGATTATTTTCTTTTTTAGACAAGGCAATCATTTATTGAATTTATACAGTGTTAGCACTATTACGGTTTTGCACTACCATATAGCGTTACTGATGCGAAGACAATGACTAATAAAAAAAATATACACTAACCAAAATTTTACGGTTCTCATTCCTCCCCCGTTGGGGGCAACTGAAAAGTTGGGAACGAAGTTCAGGGTGGGGGCTCCTACGCAATGCAAATGGAAAAATGGATGTCGCCTGAAGTACAACGGATGCTGGCTATGCTGGGTATTGGCTTTATTGGCCTGGCGGTAGTGATGGGTTTTGTGATCGCCAAAATCAAGGGTAGCTTCAAACCCTTTACCAAGCCTACTGTTTTTTACATATTGGCTTACGGTGCTGCCTTTGCCATATTAGGTTTTGGCATTTACTTTTCCTGGTTTTCTTCTTGCCTGCAGTACTACATTTTTTTCCAAGTGTTAATGGCTGCATTGGGCAGCCTGCATGTGTACACCATGTACCGGGTATTAAAATGGACAGGAAGCGATACATTCTGGCCCGAACTAATCCTAACGCTGGTTATCACGTTGTTAGGTGCCTTGTGCTTTATTATGACCTACCGTATCATTAACAAGGAAGGGCTGGAAATGGCCATGGCATCTGCCGCTCTTTTTTTTATACCACCTTTTTTTGTGTATAAAGCGTATAGAGCCGCTATTGCCATACCACCCAAAATTGTGCGGCAGTGGTTTTACCCGCTCAACCAGCAAAGTATGATGGAGCCGGATGAAAGCAAGCTCAAAAACCTGCTGGTCATTAGTTTTGAGTTTCAGAAAAAAAACGGCGATAAATATTATACTAACTTCAGGGCAAAAGCCCCGATAGATATGGAGTTTGGTGAATTGTTCTATTACTTTATTAACGATTATAATGAAAGGCATCCCAACAGCACCATTAACTACACTACCGAAATGCAGGAACCCAATGGCTGGATATTTTACAAAAAACCAAAATGGTTCACCATTGTTACAAGTTACATCAATGCCGAAAAAACAGTATTTATCAATAACATCAGGGAAAACGATGTCATCATTTGCAGCCGCATTACCTGATGTTATTTACCACATAGGCACATAAGGAACACATAAGTTCACATAGAAATACAGAAGTAAAATAAACAGTTAAGAAGTAAAGCCAATAAGTCAAATATTATGAAACATGTTTATTCCACTCAAATAAGTAAAACGGAGTTTTTTCCCTTTCCTGTATTTATTGTATTCTTATGTGAACCTATGTGTTCCTAATGTTCCTATGTGGTGAAAAAAAACTATAATCAATGAATCAAAAGAACGAATTTTTACCGGTGAATTGGGTGGACGGCATGAAGATTAACAAGACGCATTTTCAGGCACAGAACCATGCCGTCACCTATGGGCAGGCCAGTGCAACGCAGGTATTTCTTAATCACCACAATTATGGGCTGCTGCCAAATGATGAGGTAAAAAGAGGCCGCCGTAACATTGTGGCGTTTCTGGATAATGCACAATATGTATATGTACGCATCATGCAGTGCGATGCCGTAACCCGTGGTGGCCATGCCATTCATTTTAGCCACGATACAGCGTTGGACAACCATAATCTTTCTACCCAAATACCGGGGTTGAGCGTACCCTATGCGCAACTGGCCGGAAAAGGGCAATCTTATTTTGTAGTACTTGCGGTAGACCCCTATAACCGTACACCTTTCGGTGAGGCCGGCCTGGAAGAAACACCGCCCCGGCTACCATTTACGCTACCCCGTTATAGCCTGCATTTACTAACGGCAGAAGAAACCAGTATTGATACCATTGGCCCGTTTCAACTTCCGGTAAGTAAAGTAATTATCGAAGGAAATGCAGTGCGGATTGATGAGGATTATATACCCCCCTGTGCGGCCGTAAACAGCCACCAGGAACTGCTGGATGTACACGCCGGATTGGAAGAGTTTTTTGGTAAAATGGAAACTCTTTCCTTACAGATTTTGCAGAAAATAAAAGTAAAAAAACAAACCAATGATCTGTCAGAAGCAGTAGGTAAAATGTGTGAGAACATGATTGTGTATACCGCTACCGAATTTTCTAATTTCCGCACTACCTACTTGTTTCAGCCACCGGTATTTATGGTATCTTCTGCCAGCGGCTTTGCAAGGCTTGTTAAAAATTCAATGGATATTTACCTAGGTACCCTTAAAGAGGAACTGGTGAACTATTTTACCGAGTGGTGCAATATTCCGCAGGCCGATTTTGAAGGCGCTATCACTTCTCTTTGCAATCATCGGTACGATCACCTGGACATCAATGTAGCACTGGATAAAGTGTTGCATTTTACCCGTATTATTTCTACCTTGTTTACCAGCCTGGCAGCATTGGATTATATTGGTAAGAAACGGGAGGCCGGCATTTTTGTAAAAGAGCAACTGCTGATACCTGAAGTAGAAATACAGGCAACAAAACGCAGGAGCTTTTTAGCAGATTAATAGCCACACCCCTGTAGTTTATACTGTAAGCATCTGACCTACACCCTATCGTAAATGGTGAATTTTAAATCCTGAATCTTGAATTATTAATTATTAATTATCCTATGGCACATGTATTAAACAAGCCGGAACGCAACCAGGCTTTCTGGAAATTTCTTTTCTTTTTCCTGCTTTCTACTGCTTTAATCGTAGGTGCAGTGTATTTTGATGTCTTTATACCTACTAAGGAAAATGAAAAACTGCGTAAACAAGTGTCACGTTATAACGCGCAGGCAAAGGAGCAACAAAAATTTGTGAAAGGAATGGAAGATGTCAATGGCTTATTTGATTCACTCATGAAAAAAGATGTTAGTCCTGAGTCACGTACTGCCATCTCCAATGATATAACTGACAGAATTGGAGATCTGAGGCGTTTGCAGGACAGGGATAGTAGTATGTACAGTGGATTGAAAAGTAGAATTGAGACAGTGTATCTCAAGTACTTAACAGCCACTAAAGAAAATATGAGTATGGCCGAACTAAAGGGGGAGCTAACAGAGTGCCAGGGTAAATATAAAGATGCAAAAGATGCTTATGACAAAGCGGACGCAAGTCTAAAACTGTGCAATGCGGCCGCAACGGCAAGGAATCCTCAGAACTATTAACAGGGATAGGCGGGTAAACGTAAAATCAAAAAAAGAAGTAAAGTATAAAAAGGAAACCTTTAAGGATATGAAATAAGAACAAATTAATGCTGCATCCTACTTCCTCTTTCTGTTTTTCAACCTGCCAGTGCTATTATATCTTACCGACACGTACCTTTCATAATAAAAGACTTGCTATCAACTGGCAAATTCGCTATTTCTTCACAATCACTCTTCCGGATGCCACATAAATATTTTTCCAGTATCTGGTATCCAAATTGGCAACACATACACCAAAATGAGTAGATGCATTTACAAACATACGGTTACCTAAATATAAGCCTACATGCGAAACTTCCTTCTCAGATGTTGTGGTAAAGAAGATAAGATCACCTTCCTGAAGGTAATGGCGGCTGCCAAAGAGATCTATATTATTATTGTGGAACTGATCAATAGATGTACGGGGAATATGGATATGGTAAACATCAGCCAGCAAGCGTTGTACAAAAGCGGAACAGTCAATACCCTTCCGAGTAGTGCCGCCCCAGAGATAAGGCGTATTCAACCAGGAATCAATAAAACTGTACAGGCGTATATTGCTAATGCTATCCGGTGGTATACGCAGAAAGGCAGCATACTTAAGTTGTATACTCTGAGCGTTATTACCCGTGCTGTTTGCAACGGTGACTGGTGGCGGCTGCACCGGTGCAGGCTCATCATACTCAATAACACCAGGAATAATTGGTGGGCGGTGACACGATGTAATCGCAGCGAGCAGCATTACTGTAATTATCCTTTTTGCATTAGTAAAAAACAAAGTTTTCATAAACCTTACAAATAAAAAATGATAATATAAATCAACTATCCGTAGCACAAAAAAATGAAAGCAACCATTAAAAATTACAAATGAAACATTTCCCTATAATAAATTCAGGAGGTTAAACTCAAAATTACGATATTTAAACTTATTTGAATCCGAATGGCTGTTGCATTTCAAAAAAGAAGAACATATATTAACGCATAAATTACACTATCATGGAACGTAAGCGATTATTTAATACTAGGATTGATGAAAATGTGATTATCACAATGCTGGCAGTCAGTATTATGTCATTTATTATTCTTGCCTTCAAAGTTAAAAATTCTGACCCCCCCGTTTCATTTGATATCCGTCCATCGAAGGTTCAGGCCTACACCGGCGACTTAATTCGTTTCGAGACTAATGCTCACAACTTTAAAAGTTTGCAGTGGGATTTTGGTGATAGTACAAAAGGGGAAAGCGGTAAAACATCCACGGAGCATTTCTATGAACTGGAAGGTGAATACACCGTTTCCCTTTTAGTTAATGATAGAAGCATGGAACCTGTAGTAATTACTATTTCACCGCGTCCAATAATTATAGACCCGCTACTTGCACCAATTTTTTCTTGCCCTAAAACAATCGAAGTCGGTAAACTGTTTGTTTTTCGAGATAGTACAAAGGGTCTCGTCAGCCAAAGAAAATGGCGCTTCAGTGAATCAGGTGATACTGACGACACCTTACAAGTGGCTTCCCATACTTACAAAACTCTTGGCTCATATGATGTTTCGCTGATGATCAATGGCGATAAAAATCGAATTACGACACATTCTATAATTGTAATCCCTGCTCCGCAAAAAACACTGGTAAATAATAAAAGTCATTCCTCGGATCACATACCAGATGGCCCTGGCCATGGATCAATTAAACAACAAACAGATACTGCTACTGCAGAGCCGCCGCCTGCACAAATACCTGGTATAGAAATCAGTGCTGAAGATTTAACAAAAGAACTCCGTGGTGTTGCTGATAATGATCCTAAGTACACTATCGAGTATTTTAGTAGATACACATGTAACGATCTAAATATTCAGGTAACTCTTAATTATAAGCCTACTGATTTTGAGCATTTTTATAATAAACTACATGAACTTGGAAGTGCAGATAAAATAAGAAAAAACCAGTTTTTCGTTCAAATAAATAGAAATAGGGAAACTAATTGTATCAGAATGCTAAATGTAATATGCAAAAAAAAGTCAGGGCCAGTAAATATTGGAAATTCAGACTTGTGATATTAGTATACTAAAAAACTTCAATTCAGTTATGTCCTTCTCCACTACCGATATCTCTATATCTGCTGAATTAAAAAAGGCGATTTCCATTGCCCAGGCCATTGCCAAAGAAAACCTGAGCAGCACATTTGGGCCGCCGCACCTGCTAAAGGCGTTGCTACATAAAGACGTTGGCCTGCAAAGCCTGTTGCTGAAGATTAGTGCCGATGTATATTACCTGGAAGAGTGGGCCGAGGTACGGATAGAGATGATGCCGAAAAGCAATGCACCAAAAGAAACGGTGCCTGCCCATGAAGATGTGCATACCAGCATGGAAGAAGCTGACAGCGTGAGGCTTTCGCTCAACAAAAATGAAATTGAGCCTTTTCATTTGTTGATCGCACTCAGCACACCAGGTGTTGGTTTTAGCTTTGATCAGTTAAAAACGTATCCGCTACGCCGGGATTTTTTAATGAGCCACGCCATGGAAAGCGCTGGCCTGAATGATTTGTTAGAAACAAACGGATCGGAAAATGGGCATGCAAACGGATCTGGCACCACACTTCCCGGCGAAAAAACAGGGCAGGCATTACTGAAATATTGTACTGAAAAAACACTACTGGCCAGGCAGGGCAAGCTGGATCCCATTACCGGCCGGGAACAGGAAACCCGGATGATGAGTGAAATACTCAGCCGCCGCTCCAAGCCCAACGTCATGATTACCGGCGAACCCGGCGTAGGAAAATCGGCCCTGGTAGATGGCTTTGCATTGGCAGTAGCGGCCGGGCAGGTGCCGGCATTTTTGCTCAATGCAAAAGTGTTTGAACTGGACAACGGCGCCCTTATTGCCGGTGCCTCGTACAAAGGCGAAATTGAAGACCGGCTAAAATCTATCATCAAAGAAATAAAGGAGCATGATAAAGCCGTGTTGTTTATTGACGAAATACATTCCCTGCTGGATAAGCAGGGCGCTATTGCTGGTGCTGCCAACTTATTAAAGCCCGAACTTTCCCGTGGTGCTATTACGCTGATCGGGGCCACTACGCTGGATGAATACCGCAAGAACATTGAACCCGACGAAGCTTTTGCCCGACGTTTTGAACTGCTGCCCGTGGCAGAACCGGATGCGGCAACCGCATTCAGAATGATGAAGATCGTAATGCCTTACTATGTGAAGCATCATGGCATTGAGTTGCCCGACGAAACCCTGCACGAAGCTATCCGGCTGGCAACCCGTTTTATGAAAGACCGCCGCCTGCCTGACTCCGCTATTGACCTGGCTGACCGCAGCATGGCCGCATTACGGTTAGCGATTGATACAGGTGCTGAAACCATCGCTCAGCATAAAAAAGAACTGGAAGAAAAAAGTACTGCCGGGGAAATAACATTAGACGATCTGAAATGGCATTACCTGCAGTTAAGAAATAAGCTAAGCCCCATTCTGTGGAGCGAAATAACAACAGAAGAAGACCCGCTGAAATTTGCGGAGGCATCGCCATTACAAGCTTATTTAACGGGTGCTTATGAACGGCTGGAAAAACTATTACCCATTGAAAGAAAAACGCTGGAGAAACATGATATTGCCTCCATCGTAGCCGATAAAACCGGCATACCTGTTGGCAAGCTGCAGGCCCAGGAAACTGAACGTTTGCTAAATATGCCCGCTACCCTAAAGCAACGGGTAGTAGGCCAGGATTATGCCATTTCTTCCATCAGCGAAGCCATATTGGAATCCCGTTCGGGCTTGGCCAAAGCAGGCCAGCCAATCGGTTCCTTCTTCTTTTTAGGCCCTACCGGCACCGGCAAAACCGAACTGGCAAAAGCACTGGCGGAACAAATGTTTCAGAACGAAAATTTCATGATCCGGTTCGACATGTCGGAGTTTAAAGAGGAACATTCGGCAGCCTTATTATATGGTGCGCCTCCGGGATATGTAGGGTATGAAGAGGGCGGTTTGCTGATTAATAAAATACGGCAGCAGCCGTATGCCGTGGTATTGTTTGATGAAATTGAAAAAGCCCACCATTCCGTATTTGATATTTTCCTGCAGATAATGGACGAAGGGAAGCTGCATGATAAGCTGGGAAAAACGGGTGACTTCTCTAATGCCATCGTCATTTTTACTTCCAATATTGGTAGCCAGTATGTAACGGATAGTTTTGGCAAGGGCATCGTACCTTCCTCTACTGAATTGCTGGAAATTATGGCCAAACATTTTCGGCCTGAGTTTTTAGGAAGGCTTACCGAAATTGTTCCTTTTAGCCCGATGAAACTGGAGATGGTTGAAAATATCCTGAACATACAACTATCTGGTTTATACAGCTTATTGCAAAAGCAGGGCATTACACTCACCATTTCGCCGGAAGCAAAAACGGTACTGGCCAAAATGGGCTTTACACCGCAGTATGGTGCCCGGCCATTAGCAGGCGTTATCCGGTCGCAGATACGCCGGCCCCTTTCTAAAAAAATAATCAGTAAAGAAATAGAAGCCGGGAGAGAAGTAACGCTGGAGGTTGATGAAAAGGGCGAGTTGAAGTGGGGATGACCTTTCAATAGTTTTCTATACTTACTACACTGTCAACTCAATAAATTTGAAGTTGCCCCGGCTTGTTTGTGTCCTCACATGCCGAAATTTGGAAATTAAAAATATAATTGACAATGTACTCACATCTATGTAAAAATTATTTTACTGTCACTCCGCAATACTTCGGTAGTTGTTATTTAATGTAAGCCAATACTGGCAAGGGAGGATGGTAAACTTGTAATTACTATTTTCCCCCTAAAAACTTCCGAAGTATTGTTCCATATTAAAACAGATTGCGGAGGATACCTGGCTGGCCTACACTAATTTACTGATTGCTAATCGTCCACCGTGGCGAATTTCTTATTTGAATCTGGTATCACTCCGCAAATAAAAGTATAAATAAAATTTCTACTTTTTTGAATTTTTTAATAGGTACATTCCGAATTCCTACTGCTCTTTAGCACAACAAAAGCATTATACACTTTTATTAATTGGTTGATTTTTAAAGATTTAAAAAAGGTATATAATTGCCGTAGTTGAATTAATTCTAAACCTCTTTATTTACATCTGGTTCAGGCGTAATTATGACCTAACCTGTCCGACAGCGTGAAACGGGTGTAACGTTGTGGGAATTTAGGGTATCCCCTTGTAACAAACGTAGCGGAATTCTAAACTGGGAGAATCTTACACTCACCTGTTTACAGGGTTTTCCATCTGCCTGCCGGCCGGCAAAGTCCGGTTCAGTATTTTTATGCTCTATCATTTAAACTGTATCTCGTTTCATGCAACTGTAAAACCAACTCTACCTACCTGATTAAGGAATCAAGCCTTGTTATCAGGCATTTTGAACACGGCCGGGTACAAAAGGTTAGAAAGAGTGTTTTCCGGCAAAGACACGCTAATGACACAGGAAGGATAGAAAGGTAACGAACCAAACATTTTAAAGTACATCCAAAACAAATCAGGAAAATAGCAATCAATATTTCAAAAAATATATTTTTTTGTTAAGTTAATATCATTTTGTTATATTTGAAAACAGTATTTTCTCTTGTCATCGTTGCCTTAGCTTTATCTGTACATTACACTACACTATCCTTACGCTCCCCAAAATGCTGTTGACGGTAGAAATTCAGGTAACACTAGGCAGTAAAATGTTAATTAACAGGTACGTATTTTTTAATTAGGGCTTGCTCAACAACTCAGGGTTGAATGGATATTAAGGGAAATATCCCAGAGCGATTTATTTTAAAATTTTCAATTAGGCCCAATAGTATTTGGTAATATTTATATATCAGGGACAAAAGTGCCCGCCTCGTCAGTCGGACGAGGTTTAGCACTAAAGCTATTGAAGCAATCCAGGATTGAGAGGTTTCTTTAAGTTTGGCTTTGATGTTGTCCAATCCATAAGCAATCTTTGCCTGCCCAAACTTCCCTTCAATTGGATTGCGTTCGCCTGGTCTTAGGTGGACTGCCACTGCCGTTGAAGACGGTCGCCCTAAGGGCTTTGCTATCAACTTTATCCCTTTGCCTTTCAGTACCTTTCGGTTATCCCGGGTGCAATAAATTTGATCGGCCAGCACCTCTGCCGGATAAAAACCAAACCGCTCTTTGTATTTTTCTATTGTATGTACTAAATATTTACTCTCATTAAATGCATCCCATGACAAATAATCAATAAAGGCAAAGCCTGCTACAAGTGCCATTTGAAGTTTGCTACCAAACTCCACTTTTGCACCCTCCTTGCCCCGCACGATGGGCCGCACATGCGGTTGATGGAGATTTACGATGCGATCCTCAATGCGGTTGCTGTTGCTACGGTGCATTTGATCCTGCTGCTGATAAACCGTGTACAAAACCATTAAATATTTTTGCTCTCTGGCCTTCAAAGGAAATTTATCATAGGCTGCCAACAACGTATCAATATGGTGCAGGTTCCTTTTTACATAGCGTAATTGGCTACCGACGGCTTTGTATATTTCTTTCCTTGTTTTGGCTTTCTTTTTGGCTGTATGTAAAAAGTTTTTGCGTGCAATTTGCCGGTAGGTTCTCACCTTTTTGCCATGAAGGAGCGGGTCGTGCAGTTGATCTATCAATTCCTCACTTTTTTCTCTTGCGGCATTGAGGAGTTTTAAATCAGTAGGATAGGTAATGTTTTGTGGGGCTACGGTGGCATCTGTTATAAGCTTGCCTTTGTTGAGCATTACGGGAGTCGATTCACTTTTTGTTTCCGCTATAAGGGTTTGTGGCGCTGGCGTTGAGCAATCTTGTGTTATATTATTTTCTGATGTGTTTGTATTGATCAAGTGCGGTGTTTCCTCTTTTCTTTCAGCAACATCATTGGGTGGGGGTGAATGTTGTTGGGGATCCTCGGGGCTTTCTTTTATACAGTGCAGGACAATGACATCATTTAGTTTGGAAAGTAGTTCCAGGGTTAGCCGCTTTCTGATTTCTACAAATAGGGTGTCGCTGAAAGGGGCTTCATTGGTGAAACTGCTGTAACCTAAAAAATACTGCATAAACATGTTTTCCTGAATATGCGCTATGGTGCCTCTGTCGGTTTGGTTTTCTAAATGTTTGATCATTATGGCACCCAGCACCACCCTGCCGCTGATGGGCGGGCGGCCCTCTGTGGATTTGAACAAATTATCATAAGCGCTTACCAGCTTATCCCAGGGAATGGCATGTGCCATTTTTACCCAGCGATTGTTCTTGTTTAATTTTTGTGCAAAAGGTGTTTCAAAACCACAAAGCGTTAGCTGGTTTGGGCTCACATACGTAGGGGTAGATGCACGCTTTCTGACGGCCTTTGTTGGTTTTACCTGCACTTGTTCAGTAGTCTTTTCCATACATCTCAAATATATTAAGACTTTTAGGTTGTTCAGCAAGCCCTAAGTAGTCTTCATATTTCTTCATTCATCTAAAATGTAAACACAATGGCATTCAAGGCAAAACTGAAAGTAGGCGGCAAGGAATTAAATATTCTTGACTTGTCCTACTCACTAAGACAAGAAACGGATGCAACCGGACGTCCGTCCTCTATTACCCGTGGTGGCAAACTTACCATGACCACGGAATCAACCGGAGACACCACCCTATTCGAGTGGATGTGCAACAATTTTGAGCGTAAAGACGGTACGATCCAGTTTATAAAACGGGATTCGGATGCTACGCTGAAAGAACTGAATTTTAAAGAAGGCTACCTCATTGAGTATGCCGAAAGTTTTGATTCTACCGGTGAAAATCCTGTAGCAGAGAAATTTACGATCAGTGCCCGTGAGATTTCAATGGGTACCGGCACGCATACCAATGAGTGGGTGAAAAATTAATGTGACCGTCCGTCACATAATTGTTGTGTAACGGGTGGTCTCTCAGGCATGTGGGGCTGCCCTTATTTTGTTTTCACACACTACTTTCTCATGTATACCTAAAAATCTTCTGTCATGTCATTCATTGCAAAGCTGGAGTTAGATGGCGAAGAAGCAAATGTGCTGCATTGTAGTTTCCGGTTCACCCAGGTTACTGATCCTATAGGCAGGCCATCCTCTATACCGCAGGGCGGATCCGTAAACCTGACGGTGGAAAGCACCGGAAAGGTTGATCTGTTCGACTGGATGATCAGCCCTACGCAAAAAAAGAGTGGAGTAATTACTTTTTACCGCCGGGATACGATGAGCAAACTGAAGACGCTTAATTTTACGGATGCCCATTGTGTAGATTATCAGGAAGTATATCAGCACGATGGCCAATTTCCGATGCAGATAAACTTAGTGCTCAGTGCCAAAGTGTTAAAGCTGAACGACTCAACTTTTAAGAATAACTGGCCCGGATAAATCTCCGGGTTGTCTTGCATAGTTCACACGTTCACCCGTTCCTGGTTTTTAGTCACATTAAGAATTTGTTTTGAATGCATCATTACCGCTTAAATCTTAGCCGGTAATCCCGTATTTTCAAACATGCAAACGGATGAGCAAGTGAACGTGTGAACCATTTCCCTTTGCTTCCATAAACGATATATTTTTTATGGCACAGTTAGTTGATACACAAATAACCATTGGCGGAAATCTGGTAACACAGTATTCCTCCTTCCAGCTTACGCAGGGCATATTTGCACATCATCACTTCCGGCTGGTTTGCCCTGCTGAGTCCATCGATGGCACTACCGGCACCGTGTTCAACCAATCCAGAAATTTAATGGGTGCCAACCTCACTGCCAAAATCACTTCGGTGGGTATGGAAGGCATCCTGAAATTCAGTGGTATTGTTATGCAGGTGGAAACGGCTCGCTTTAGTGGCCATAGCGGCGATGTAATTATTACCGGCTACAGCCCTACGATTGTATTAGACAGCGGGCCTCATTGCAAAAGCTGGGAAAAAAAAGCTGTCAAAAATATTGTACAGGATGTATTGAAATATTTCCCGAAAAATATATTGAACCCGAAAATCAATACGGTTTATCCTGAAACACTGTCCTATACGGTACAATACAAAGAAACCGCCTGGCAATTTATTAACCGGTTGTGTGCTACCTACGGCGAATGGCTGTATTACGATGGCCAGTCGCTGGTAGCAGGGCCACCCGCTGGTGCGCAAGCAGTAAACCTTACCTTCGGTAGCAACCTGAGCCGCTTCAATATGGCGCTGGAAGTGCGGCCTGCCAAAAGCCAGAGTATGGCTTACGATTACATGAACCACAACGTGTACAAAAGCGAACCGTCTGGTATTGAAAACAAAGCAGGGTTAAACGAATTGGGCAAGCATGCCTTGCAAGCCAGTAATTCGGTATATACTACCCAGCCAAAAATGTGGCAAAACAACTTCATCTCCAATAAAAAGCAACTGGATGATGTGGTAAATATGCGGGCAGCTATGCAAAGCAGCAATCACGTAAGGTTCAATGGTAGCAGCGGCCACCCGGGTGTACAATTAGGCGGACAGGTAAGTGTACAGGGGCAAAATATATTTAATTTTTTGGAAGAATCGTTTGGTGATTATATCATTATTGCTGTCAATCATTTCTGCGATGGGCAGGGTAATTACAACAATGATTTTGTAGCCGTTCCTGCCAGCATCAAAGTGCCGCCGGTAAATGGTATAACGGAACCCAACAGCGAAACCCAAAGTGCCATGGTGACGGACAACCATGATCCGAAAGGACTGGGACGCATCCGGGTAAAATTCCACTGGATGAACGGAACCGAAAAAACACCATGGATACGGGTAACGAGCCCGCATGGTGGCGGTGGTAAGGGCATGTTTTTTATACCGGAGATTGGCGAAGAAGTAATTGTTGGCTTTGAAGGCGACAGCGCCATCAAGCCGTACGTTATTGGTACGGTGTACCATGGCAAGGCCAATAATAGCTATAGCAATGGTGGTAATGATGTAAAGGCTTTGCAAACGAGAAGTGGCAATAAAATGATTATGAATGATAAAGATGGAAGCGTTCACATAGCTGATAAAGGTGGGGCCAATTCTACGATGGATGGGGCAGGAAATATTGTTACCAATGCAAATATAAATTCTACATTAAATGCCGGTTCGCTGGCAGCTATCAATGTAGGCGCAAAAAATGGTGGGCCGGCGCAAGCATTAATAAGCATGGATTCAGCAGGTAATATCACTATAGATGGGAAAACGAGTATCACTATAAAAGTGGCAGGTAATGAAATTACAATCAGTAAGGATGGTATAACCACCAAGGCTGCCACAGGTGATATAACAACCACGGCAACGGCCGGAGCGATAAGCGTTTCTGCTGATGCCGGAGAAATGAAACTTCACTCCCAAGCAGCATTTAATGCGTCATCTTCAGCCGTACTTTCTATTAATGGTGCTGAGGTGCAGATAAATAAAGCATAACGCAATGGATAATTATATTTTCAGACATAAAAATATGCCTGCTCCCAGGCATTATACCTTATACAGAGAAGAACGTACCCAATTAAGAGGCATCATTACCAGTAACAAAACATCCGCAGATATCTCCTTACAACTGTCAAAAAATACTTTTGGAGAAGACATTTATACGGTGGGCATAACTAACTATAAACAAACAAATAAAGAAGGATTGTATAAATGGGTACAGGATCTTTCACCAGTTAGAAACGAAGTAGTTTTTTCTGCTACGGAAGATGGCTTGATTGGGAATATTAAAAATCATCGTGAAATACAAAATACCTTTAATGCACTCATTCCTTTTATCGTAAAAAAGCATACGGCAGAAAAAAATAATATCAATATCGGTAATGGCATTTCGCTGTTAATGGATGAACCAGAACGGTTAACTGATGCATGGCGTTATACCAATCCCTATATTAACCTGTTTGCAGGTATACATGGCAAAAGCTTTACGCTTGAAGCAGAAAATACAGGGTACCGGGAACTACCGAATTTTATCGGTATTAAACAAATACCAGTCTATACATCAGAGAAACTTGTAAAAACGGTTACAAAGGGAGAACCATTCTTTGAGATTGAGATAGAGGGCTATTTAGCGAAAGATAAGATTGACCAGGAAAAATTAAGTGCATTGGTAAGGTTATTAAGAAATCATCCAAGGGCTATAACGGACATGACTTTGCGGTATAATGAAAATCACTTATTAGATGAAAACCACTGGACTTACCAAACCATTTGTATGAGCCTGGTGGTAATACCCAACTTTTTAAACAGGCAGGAAACCACCATTTTAAAAGTAGTGTAAGCATGTCAAAAAAATACATACCGGAAGGTTCCTGGCTGGCATGTGATAAAGGTACGTGCCCATCCTCTTTTCGGATAAGCCATAATAACAATACAAAAATTTATGGTTCTAAATTAGCCAGTGAGGCAGACTTGTTGCCCTTTTTTAACATAAAACCGATGGGTTTTTGTTCTGTTTCAAAAATGGCATGCTCGCCTGTAGTATTCAAATGGGACGATCCGCAGGAAGGTGTTAGGGTAAATAATTACCGGTTGTTAAAGGAAGACTCAACTTGCAAATGCCTGCTTGGAGGCACCATAAAAATATATTTTGACAGAGGCTCCGCCGCCGCAGCTTGCGTGGCCGGTGAAATTAAAATGCCTACGGAGTATATTAAGGAAGGTTTTGACTGGATAGCTGAAAAAAATGCAAAACTAAGAGAAGAAAGGGATGCCCTGCTGCCGGATTGGATGAAAAGCGTAACGCATGTTACCGACTGGATGGAAGACTTTAGCGTTGGCCTGGCAGAAGGTGCTATAAATGGGGTAGTGGGAATGGGAGAAGGTATTTACCAGATTGCTCAGGATCCTGTAGGTACTGCAGAAGCAATTGGTGGCATGGTGGGCGATGGATATACGGCTGCAAAAGAAGGATTAACCAATGCAATGGAGTGGGGAAGTAAGGGCGATAACTGGAACAATGCCTACAATTCCACTAAAACCTGGGTTTCTAATAGTGAAAACTGGAAGGGAGCCGCAAATAGCGCCTGGGAAAGTACCAAAGAGGCAGGCGACTGGGTAGCGAAGAACCCGCGTACCATTGGCACAACTGTAGGGCAATTTATACCGGATGTGGTTGCGGCTGTTTATACAGCCGGTGGCTCCGAAGCACTCACCGCAGCAAAGCTGGCAGCAAAAGAAGCTGCAAGATTAGCAGAGGAAGCTGCCGCCAGGCAACTGGAAAAAGCAGCAGCGAAGAAGCTTTTAGAAGAAGAAGCCGCCAGGCTCGGCACAAAATTGATTGCCAGGGAAGGGGAAGAAGTAGTGGGAAAAGTAGTAGTGAAGAGCGAAGCAGAGTTGGCGGAAGAGGCGGCGACTAAAGCAGCGAAAGAAGTTGAAGATTTGCCATGTAGCAAGAAGTCTGAGGAAGGTCTTTGTAAACTGGATCGTGAACCGGTAGACCTTATTTCCGGGAGGGTTACTTATGATTATACTGATTTTGAACTGCCCGGGCCAATACCCATACGCTGGAAACGGGTGTGGGACAGCGATTCCGGCTTGAAAGGGTCACTTGGTTTCGCTACCCATCTTTGTTACACCAGGTATGTCCGGTTAATAAATAAAGAGGAAGTAATAGCGATACTTTTAGCAGATGGCCGTCCGGCAGTTTGCCCCCTTCTGATGCCTGGTGAGTTGTTTTACCATCCACAGGAAAACTTCACCATCAGCCGTAAACAAAATGGTCATTTTTTGCTGGAGGCACACAAAGAAAATTTGTACTATCATTTTAATCATGAGGTTAGCACTGATTTATACATGCTATCACTGATTGAAGACTACAGTGGCTTCAGGGTACAGCTTCATTACGCAGGCAAGCATTTATCAGGTATTACAGATAGTATAAACAGGCAGTTACTCTTTAATCTGAACCAGAAAGGTTGCATTACCGAAGTAGAACTAATTCACAAAGGGCAAAGAGAAACGTTGATGCGTTATGATTACAATTTGGAAGGTGACCTTATCCGCATTACTGATGCTCTGGGTCAACACACAACTATAGCGTTTAACAATCATTTAATGACCAGCAAAACAGACCGTAATGGTCAAACTTTTTACTGGGAATATGACAATCAAAAAAGATGTGTTCATACCGGTGGCACAGACGGTACATTGGAAGGATGGATTGAATACCATAAAGGCTTTAACGTAGTTATTAATAGCCTCAAAGAAACCACTACTTATTATTATAATGAGGACAATCTTTGCGTACAGGAAACGGATGATTATGGAAATAACAAGTTTACTGAATATACCCAATCAGGCCAGCTATACCGGGAAACAGACGAAGAAGGAATAACAAAAAGCTACACGTATGATAAGTATGACAGGCTGAAAGAAGTGGTAAATGCTGACGGTACAAAAACCAAGTACAGCTATAACGACCATCATCAGCTAATAATGATCACTTATCCTGATGCCGCTGTGCAAACTTATGTGTATGATAAGCAGAAGCGTATAAAAGGTGTTACCTATCCTAACGGCAATGCATCTTCCTACGAATACAACGATAACGGCCTACTTGGCCAGGTTACGGCAAAAGGAGGAATAGAAACATTGCTGGAATATGACAACGATGCAAATCTTACAAAAGTGACTTTCCCTGATAGCAGTTTCACCATCTGGAGGTATGACAGTAAAGGAAGATGTTTGGAAAGTGTAAATACCGAAGGACAGCGCAGGCAGTTTACTTATGATGAATTAAACAGGGTTAAAAGTATCTACCAGCCTGATGGAAATACAGTGCGGTTAAAATACAATGCCTACGAAGACATAACAGAAGCTTCGGATAAGCTTGGCAGTGTGCAATTTGAGTACACCACATTAGGCCTCGTAAAAAAGAGAAAGCAAAACAATACAGAACTGAAGTTTAATTATGATACGGAACAGCGGCTGAATTACATAACCAATGAAGCAGGAAAAATATACCGTTTCGGCTATAACAAAAGAGGCGAGATAACCAGGGAAGTAGGTTTTGATGATCTGGAAAGAGGTTACGAAAGAGATAAGGCCGGTAAAATCATTAAAACGAAAAGGCCGGGCGGAAGAAGTAATGAATATGAGTATGATGCCAATGGAAGAATTATTCGCACGGAATACCACGATGGCACATGGGAGATTTTTAATTATGATAAGAGCGGCAACCTGAAAGAAGCAGGAAATGCATTTTCATCGGTATGCTTTAAGCGTAATAGTCTTGGGTTGGTAGAAGAAGAAATACAGGATGGGTACACAAGCTATCGTGTTCAAAGTAAATATGACCTGTTTGGCAACAGAACCGGCATACAATCAAGCCTTGGCGCTAATATTGAGCAGGAAAGGGATAAAGCAGGCAATGTAACAAAGCTTCAGGCAAAAATAGATGAGATGGTATGGGAAGCACAAATGAAATACAACAGGGCCGGTCAGGAAATAGAAAAATTATTGCCGGGTAACATCCTTAGCCAATGGCAGTACGATTATGCGGGCAGGCCCCTAAAGCATGCGGTAAAAAAAGGTGGGCAATACCTGCGCTCAAAGGAGTATCATTGGAAAGTAGATGACCGGCTGACCAGTATTTTTGATGCTTTAAATCAAAGCAGCACCAGATTTAGGTACGATGATTTTAGCAACCTTATATGGGTACAATATGCCGATAATAGCATTATTCACAGAAGTGCTGATGCTACGGGCAACCTGTATGAAACGGCTGATAAAAGTGACCGACAATATGGCGCTGGCGGAAAGCTGTTGGAAACCAAAAGGCATTTATACAAATACGATGAAGAAGGAAATTTAATCAGCAAGACAGATAAGCAAACACTTAACAAATGGCACTATGAATGGTATGCAAATGGCATGCTGAAACAGGTTGTGAAACCCGATGGTAAGGAGGTAACCTTTAAGTACGACGCCTTAGGCAGGCGAATTGAAAAATGTTTTGATCGAATTATTACCCGATGGATATGGGATCATAATATACCATTACATGAATGGCAATATCCGGAATCAAAGAAACCGGAACCTGTTATAAATGAATCAGGTAAGGTAACTTACAACACACCGGAACCAACAAACCAGCTTACTACCTGGATATTTGATGCAGATAGCTTTCGGCCTGCGGCTAAGATTATAAATGGACAAACACACAGCATCATTTGCGATTATCTCGGCACCCCGCAAGAGATGTATAATGAGCAGGGAACAAAAGTATGGGAAGGTGTGCTGGATATCTATGGCAGAATGGTAACTTTGAAAGGTAACAGAACCGATTGCCCGTTTCGGTATCAAGGGCAATATGAGGATGAGGAAACAGGACTTTATTATAACAGGTACAGATACTATACTCCTCAAGACGGGCTGTATATAAGTCAAGATCCTATTAGCTTGCAGGGTGGAATAGCTTTGTATAGATATGTACATGATCCTAATGGATGGATTGATATGTTTGGATTAAATGCAACTCCGGAAACAGCTGCACAGTTTGAACAAAGAATATCAAGAATGACCCCGGATGAAAGAGTTCATGCAGTACGAGGGAAAATGGATAAAGTAGCAAAGAGAAATGGTTGGGAAAAAGACACTAAACTTTCTAAGATGAATGGTAGGGATGTTTATGCTGACCCTAATGGCAATTTCCATTCTGTAGATACACAACACGGCAGGTTTGAGAGACTTAATGGAAGAGGTGAACATTTAGGAGAATATAATATTGATGGAGTTAACACAAAAGGACCGGATACATCCGGAAGACATAATATAAGATGTGGTTAAAATGAATACAATCACTAGATTATCCGAATATAGAAAAAAGCAAATTGAAAGGGGCTGCATATTACGGTGTAAAGGAAATTATCCGTATGAAGAAGTCGTAGATTTTCTGATTTGCGAGTCTTTTTTGTTAACCGAAGAGGGGTATAGGCTAGTTGTATCTTCCGGATATAAAGCTGGTTTAACTTTATGTATATTACCAAAGGATTCTATACCTGTTGGATATAGTTTTGGCTTAGATAAAAATTGGCTACAAAGCAATTGGAATAAATGGTGTTATGAATGTTCTATAACCGATGTTTGGGTAATTGAAAATTATATTCCTGTATGGCCAATATGATAGTTGCTTTTCGTTATTATAAGAAGGTACTTTAATGTTAAGATGTAAAGCCAATAGTTGTTACAGTTTAGTATTAGAATTAAAGTTTGTCTGTGTTTATGTGCTATTGTGTGCTATTGAGTTATGGAAAAGCAGACTAATGAGAAATTAAATAGACTATCATAGAATTATTAAAAACCATGATTTACTTTAAATGTATGCCATCAAATAATAATGTTTATATACCGCTGTTAAACAATTCACCTTTTTCAGCAAATTCTATCATCGGAATTGTTGATCAATATGTTAATCCAATACAAACACTAAGCGTATCCATTTTGGATATAGGAAATAGCTGTAGTGTATTTGGTGTGCCAATCGTTAAGGTTACAATTGTTAGTGATTTGGGTAAAACGTTTATTAAATCTTGGGAACAAGGGCCAAATGGTAATGGCCAGCCGGCTTTAAAAGTTTACGACGATGCTGATCAAAAATACAAAGAAGATATTAAAGATCTGACAGGAAGGCCAAAAGGCTTTTGGACAATCGGTTATGGTCACTTACTACTTCCGGGAGAAAACTTTGACAAAGGCATTACATCTCTAGAGGCTGAACAATTATTCGAAAATGATTTAAAAAAGAAATCACTTGATATCATTAGCCACAACGTTACAGCAATCCTCAACCAACAACAATTCGATGCACTGGCAAGTTATGTATTTAATACCGGCTCTTTGAAAGGAACAAAATTATTAACGAACATCAACAATAATAATTTTGAGGCTGCTGTAAAAGAAATGGACATTACTACATCCGGTGGTAAAGTCATGCGGGGACTTGTCATAAGAAGGCAGAACGAGCAGGATATGTGGTTAAAAGGAATATATGAAAATCATAAGTAAAAGTCAATCACAGCAATAAATAGCTTATTTAAAATTATAAAATCTCTTTTGTCGAAAACAATCGTTTATCAATATCCTAAACTGGTAAAGTAAGTGCAAACAGACAATGTGCGGATGGCATTACTCACGTATATCTATCCGCTTCAATAGCTGTACATAACAACTACCTGATGCCGATACCCCGCATAGTAGGGAAGATTCTTGTCGACGGGCTTACACTAATTACTAAATGATTGCTTTGACAGGACAAATATTAGACAATAAATAGGTAATTGTTTTGTAGTTCGGCACAGCGAATCTTAGGGCTAAATAATAGAAAAATTGCCTAAACCATCAGGAGCGCCATAAGGAGTTTGAACTGGTTGAATTCGTTGGTTAAACCAGGATACGATTTTTCAGCCAGTCAAATTCAGATGCTCATTTCAATATACTGCAAACAGCAAAACACCTCATTGTCACACCATTATAAAAATTTAATGTTTTAAATTCACAACTTATCCACGTCTTGGCACAGTTTGTGAGTTTATTATAATGTGTTTATACGAAGAGTTTATCTACTTTTACGAAAATACCTAAATCGAAAACAGATGCCACTTGAACCCTATGGTATAGGCGGAACCGAAGTAAAAACGGATGCATTTGAAGCGTTCGCAGATATACCTCAAAACAGAGTACTAATAGCTGAAAAACTTACCTATGATACACCGGTAAAACCGGTTGTAGTGGAAGGACTCACAGATGTAGGAAAAGTGTTTGAACAATTTCAGCCTAAGGTAGAAATGGAGTTTGAAACGGAGGAAGGTACATTACGCCGTGAAACCCTACGCTTTAAAGGGTTAGAAGATTTTGGAATAAAAGGTATTACTGCTCAAAGTGATTATCTTACAGAGTTGAACATGAAGCAAATACAATATCAGAAAATTGTAAAGCAGCTCAAAACGAATAAAATGCTGAAGCAGGCACTGGACAACAAGGAATCTAAAGCTCATTTTCTGAATGCCCTGCATACACTGATACAGGAATTGGACGGAGCTAAATAGTTTTTTACCCTATACTTCACTGAAAACCCTACTTGAATGCCCACCGAAAAAAGTACAGCCCCCGTAGCCGCCCAACCAGCCTATAAACCACAGGAATCGGAAGTTCCCTCTATTGACACCAGCCTTGCCGGTCTTACCCGGTACGGGGGATTTGATCTGTTAGAATCCGTAATTGATAGTGTACAGAATCTCAACCCCGAACGAAAAGCCCGCAAGAAAATTTTTCTTGAAGAAAATTCGAAGAAAGAGGACCGTCAGGAACTTAAAAAGACCTTGCAATGGTGGGCGGATATATTAGAGAGTTCGGATGATATTATGGAGATGGTTGGTGTGTGTAATGAGCGTTCGGCTCAGGCAGAAAGCACATTAAAGAAAAACCTAAAGGCGGCTGTAAAAGAAACAGAACAATTAGAACGCTCTTACCGTTCGGTATCACTGTTTTATAAAAATACGGAGAGTCTTAAAGTTAAAAATGTTTCCATTATTAATGCAGATCCGGACCAGTTGAAAGACTTGGATAATACCCGGTTTATTGATCATATTCATAATGAACTGGTCAGCAATTACGACAAACTTGATCTGCGTAATAACTATAGCATTGTTATCCTTCCGGGTTATCTGGGTTCCAACAAAGTAGTGGAAAAATGGGGACGCATTGCAAATGAAAATAAGGTAATGCTTGTTACGGATTTTGCGCATTTGGGTTCACCGGACGATGTAATGGAAATGTTTGAAGAGGCTAATCTTACGGGTGGCGATCCTTATCGTAGCAATGTAATTATGACCTGTAACTGGTTGGTAGGCCGTAGCAAGTTTGAAGAAGTAGGCGAAGAAGAAAATTTATATGTACCTCCATCTTCATCCTTAGGCGGAAAGATTTATACGACGCTTATGAGCCAGGTGACAGCCGGTAAAAAATATGGTGGTATGAATGAGGTAGATGGTGTAACCTTCGACCTGAAGAAAAGTGAAATTGCCAGTCTGGAAAAGTTAGGCCTGGTGCCAATGGTAAAGGAGTATGGTAAAGTGATGGCATTTTCTGCAAAGACCCTGTTCAATGGCGATAACCTTGGCCTGCAGACCTACTCAGTTGTACGGGTGTTTGATTATGTAGCAAAAGTGATGATGGACTTCCTGAACCGTCGTGCTTTTGAAAACTTTAATGCTAATAACCGTAAGGAATTAAATAGCCAGATTGTAAAATTTTTAGATAGTATTACGGGGCCGACTAAATTAATAGAAAATTTTCATATTGCCCGTTTTGAACAGGATCCGAATCAAAAAGACAGGGTCTATCTGGATATTCATTTAACACCTTATTTTCCATCAAAAACATTTTTAATTCAACTACAGGGTCAGAAAGGTGATACTCCTCAGGATGTAGAATGGGCTTCCAGGTACGAACAAACACCACAAAAAAAATAAAATAATCGTTATTTGGTTTTGAAATTATGTTTTGAAATTTTCAGATCATTACCCTTGTAACAGGTTTATTGCTTAAGTATGTAAATCTATTTTCGGTATCAACAATCTATAGATATCTGATAGGTAATGTCTTATTCCTAAAACCTTTTTCCCATACTTTTCTTCATTCATTTAAAACGTAAACACAATGGCATTCAAGGCAAAACTAAAAGTAGGCGGCAAGGAATTAAATATTCTTGACTTAGCTTACAATTTAAAACAGGAAACGGATGCAACCGGACGTCCATCCTCTATTACCCGTGGTGGTAAAATTACAATGACCACGGAATCAACCGGAGACACCACCCTATTCGAGTGGATGTGCAACAATTTTGAGCGTAAAGACGGTACGATCCAGTTTATAAAACGGGATTCGGATGCTACACTGAAAGAGCTGAATTTCAAAGAAGGCTATCTCATCGAGTATGCCGAAAGTTTTGATTCTACCGGTGAAAATCCTGTAGCAGAGAAATTTACTATTAGTGCCCGTGAGATTTCAATGGGTACCGGCACGCACACGAATGAGTGGGTAAAAAACTAATGTGACCAGCCGTCACAAAACAGTTGCGTAACGGGTGGTCTCTCAGGCATGTGGGGCTGCCCTTATTTTGTTTTCACACACTACTTTCTCATGTATACCTAAAAATCTTCTGTCATGTCATTCATTGCAAAGCTGGAGTTAGATGGCGAAGAAGCAAACGTGCTGCACTGCAGTTTCCGGTTCACCCAGGTCACTGATCCTACTGGCAGGCCATCCTCCATACCGCAGGGCGGATCGGTAAGCCTGACAGTGGAAAGCACCGGCAAGGTTGATTTATTTGACTGGATGATCAGCCCTACGCAAAAGAAAAGCGGTGCGATTACCTTCTACCGCCGGGATACGATGAGCAAGCTAAAAACGCTTGATTTTACGGATGCTCATTGTGTGGACTATCAGGAAGTGTATCAGCATGATGGTGACTTTCCGATGCAAATCAACTTAGTGTTCAGTGCCAAGGTGCTAAAGCTAAACGACTCAACTTTTAAAAACAACTGGCCCGGATAAATCCCCTAATTACAATCATATACCCTAAAGGTATAAAAATTAAAATATAAGTCACAAGGACATGGGACAGAATTGTATGAGAATAAAATGTAAGAGATACAATTGCGAAAATAAAGAACAATAAATTGCAGGAAGTATAAGAACAGGCCTGTTCCAAACAAGAATATCTGTATAGTTAATAATAAATCAGGATGTATAATAGTTGATCGAGGGAATATGTGACAATTAATTACTATTCGTATTTCATTACTATTTACTACCTGATTTCTGGTTTATCTGCGCTGGAATAGGCGCTTTGTTTTTTATTCTTTTTCCCCATAAACGATACTATTATTTATGGCACAATTAACTGGCACTCAAATCACCATCGGCGGCAATGCCGTGATGCAGTACTCCTCCTTCCAGCTCTCCCAGGGTATCTTCGCTCACCATACCTTCCGCCTCGTTTGCCCCTCCGAATCCATCGACGGCACCACCGGCAATCTTTTCAACCAATCCAAAAACCTGATGGGTGCCAATCTCACTGCCCAAATCAACTCGGTTGGCACAGAGGGCATCCTCAAGTTCAGCGGTATCGTTACACAGGTAGAAACAGCCCGCTTCAGCGGCCACAGTGGCGATGTCATCCTTACCGGCTACAGCCCCACCATCATCCTGGATAATGGACCCCACTGCAAAAGCTGGGAAAAGAAAGCCGTAAAAAACATCGCACAGGATGTGCTCAAACATTTCCCACAAAATCTGCTCAATCCAAAAGTAAGCACCACCTATCCGGAAACCCTGGCTTATACCGTACAGTATAAAGAAACCGCCTGGCAGTTCCTTAGCCGCCTGTGTGCCACCTATGGGGAATGGCTTTACTATGATGGTCAGTCACTGATTGCAGGACCACCAACCGCCGGTCAGGCCGTAAGCCTCACCTTCGGCAGCAACCTCAGCCGTTTCAACATGGCTTTGGAAGTGCGGCCAGCCAAAAGCCAGAGCATGGCTTATGATTACCTCAACCATGATGTGTATAAAAGCGAGCCCGGCAACATAGAAGGCAAGGCAGGGCTGAATGAGTTGGGTAAGCATGCCCTACAAGCCAGCAACAGTGTGTATGGCACCCAGCCGAAGCTATGGAACAATAACTTCGTTACCAACAAAAAGCAGTTGGATGATGTGGTAAACATGCGGGCAGCTATGCAAAGCAGCAATGGCGTACGCTTCAATGGCAGCAGTGGCCACCCCGGTGTAAAAGTAGGCGGGCAGGTAAGTGTGCAGGGTCAGAACATCTTCAGCCTTACGGAAGAGAGTTATGGGGATTATACGGTTATAGCGGTCAACCACTTCTGCGATGGGCAGGGCAACTACAACAACGATTTTGTAGCCGTTCCATCTTCTATTAAAGTGCCGCCGGTGAATGGCATCACCGAACCCAACAGTGAAACACAAAGTGCGTTGGTAACGGATAATCATGATCCCAAAGGGCTGGGCCGGATACGGGTAAAGTTCCATTGGATGAACGGGGCAGAGAAGACGCCGTGGATACGGGTAACAAGTCCGCATGGGGGCGGAGGCAAGGGGATGTTTTTTATACCGGAGATAGGCGAGGAGGTGATTGTAGGTTTTGAGGGCGATAGTGCGATAAAGCCATATGTGATAGGCACGGTGTACCATGGCAAGGCCAGCAACACCTACAGTAATGCTGGCAACGATGTAAAAGCTTTACAGACAAGGAGTGGTAATAAAATAATCATGAATGACAAGGATGGTAGTGTTCATGTACAGGATAGTAAAGGAAATGATATGATGATGGATGGGGCCGGAAACATTAATGTGAAATCCAGTGAAAGTATTGTACTTACCTGTGGCGCATCTAAAATTGAGATGAAAAAAGATGGCACTGTTAATATTAACGGGAAAAATATTACTGTAAAAGGCGATGAAACCATTAAAACAGAAACCAAAGATGAAACTGTTAAAGCCACAACAAGCTTTACCTTGAACGGAAAAGAAAATACAATAAAAGGAAAAAATCACATCACCGGTGGAGATACGAAGATTGATGGGGGTAAAGTGTTTTTGAATTAAACATAGTTAAAGATGAATTTTGATTTGTTTGAAAAAAAAATATCTAATATAAAAACGGGTGTAGTACAGTTTTTAAAACCGGGCGTGCAAAAATATCATGTAATTGTAAAGGGTGAAAACATGGTAAACACGATGTTGCTGAAAACAACTACGGAGATAAAATGGCAACTAACGGTAAAGGAAATAACTGCCACCGGATATATAGTTGAATTACTTACCCTTAGCCATGATCTTGTAGATACTAATAATGAAGGATACTGGCAATTGCACTTAATGATAAAGCAACTAAATAAGCTCTATGAAAGATTGCTTGTTAGGATTAGTCCGGATGGCACTATTGAAGAAATATTAAATGAGAAAGAAGTAATAGACAATTTTAAAAAAATCCGTAAAGAAATTGTTGCAACGCAGGGCGATGGCTTTAAGCTCGAAGATTATATGAATTTTGATGACCAATTATTTTTTCAAAAGGAAAATTTGTTGAAACTCAGCAAGGAGTTGGAGTTCTTTAAATGGTATTTTATGGGCTTGTACGGGCGCAGGCCGGTAAGTTCCTATTCTTTATTAGAGGATAATGTATTTAGAACCAATAGTATTTATTGGCTTAAAAAAAATTCACCTGTAGTGACAGAAGATAGTGACAGGTTTTTAGTGATTCAATCAACGTTCGAGTTATCAGGAAAAATTACCAGGAAATGGGCAGAAAAAGCATATGGTGGATTTCCGTTTATAAAAAAAGAAACACTGGAACCTCAGTTACGGCAAGAGGCCAAGCAATGGATAAATAAACAGAATGGATTCTTAGAAGAAATGCGATATACTACAGTAGAAATAGCTGACCCTATACATTTATATAACCAGATGCAGGTGCATTTGCAAGCAACAGATTAACCTCATGCCAGGAGGAGTATTTTTTAACGAAAACGATTTTTTTACCTGTAGTAGTGGATTATTCCCTGCTCAGTTTGCCAGTACAAGTCAGTCTAAAAATATTTCGAACGACGTAAAATTTTTAACGGTTCAGGATAAGGTTTGCCGCAAGCAGGATTTTAGCTGTAAATGGATTGTAGTGCTTGCTGCAGCTATTGCCGCTTTATGCGTAACCGGAGTAGGTGCCATGCTGGTAGCGGCGCTCGTTGGTGCCTGCATTGGTTTGGGATTAGCCATGACGTTGTGCGGTTCCATGGCAAGTATGGCCCGGAACTGGCTACAGCCAAAAACGGATGTACTTATTAGCGGCAACATGGGGGTAACGCAGAGAGAGGGGCCATTAATGACATGCAGCTTATTTGGTGGTAATATAACTGCTGCTCCTAATATTGAACACCAGTGGCAGGCCATTCTGATAGGAAGCGCCGGCACAGTAATGGCAGGCCTGGAGGGATTTATGTACGCTACCGCTTTTAGAGGGGCTGGCACATTGCTTAAAAGTCCGGCAATGTTCTTTAAAAATGTAGGCGGTAATTACCTAGCAACGTTAACAAAATGGGGGCTTGCAGGGCGTACAGCATTTGCCGGCTACGGAGCCATGCAGCAACATTATGTACAGGGAGAAAACGGCGCAGGTAATTTGGCTGAAACATTTGCCAGAGGATTTGCTTTTGAAGCGGATATGGCAGATAGATGGGTACATGGAAAAGGACATATACAGGATATTGCCCTTATATTTAGCATGGGAGGAATACCGGCACCGCCAAGAGCGGGCAACCGGGAAAGCTCACCCGACAGTGAAAATAATAGATCAGGAAACGAAGATGGGAACCCATTAGTCAGAGCAGCCGACGATGCTGAAGGAAGTAACGGCGAAACAAACAGAACGCATGAAGATCCGGTATCTTTAGACAATGGAACAGTAGGAGCTTTAGGCGAACAGGCAGTCGTCGATAGATTAAGAGCAGCAGGATATACAGAGATTTTACAAATACAAAATAATAGCGGCCATGGTGTTGATGTAATTGCAAGAGATCCATTAACCGGTAATGTAAAAGCAGTAGAAGTAAAAGCAAATGGTTCCAGGCTTAGTGAGGCCCAACAGAGAGGTGGAGAATGGTATGTTAATGATAGGCTTAACAGAGCTGCAAATGGTGATAGAGGGTACGGAATTCCTCCTAATTCTCCTGAACTGAGAACAAATGCGGAAACTGCTCAGGAATGGATCCGGGACGCTCCGCGTGTGGATTATGAAGTACATAAGGTACCCGTAGACAGAACAACGGGAGTTACCGGCGCAACTACTACAACTTCATGGGACCCTCCTCCTCCTGCTCCGCCAACACCTACAACCCCTTAGAAATTATGGAAAATACGCTAACAAAAAAACAGGAAGTTTTAAAAGAATTAAAAAAATGGTTTTCTCAAACCAATGTAGCATCTGAATTACATGATAAAAGGATAACAGCAATTCAAGACTTCATTGAAAAGAAGACTAATCCTAAAAGCTGCTCGTTACCCTTCGAAAGGTTAGATGTATGGTATTCGAATAAATTTGTTTTTGATAGTTTAGAAAATAATGATTTTTCCACACGCAAACTTGTAGCTGAAAATGGCTTTTACATTGTTGAACTGTCAAGTATTTTAGCTGCTCAATTTCCGGGAAATCCACCTAAAATTTCGTTTCATTTTATAGCTAAATATCTTGCTTATGTACTTATAGAAGGGTGGTATGAGCAAGCACAGGCTTTACAAAAATATATTTTACAGGGGCTTGACTCTTCTTTCTTAAAGGGTGGACAAAATTTTTCCCGATCAGCCTGGTTTATTATAAATATTTCATGTAAGGCATTTAAAAATGAAGTTGATGTAAAAAAGTATAACTATCCCTCAGATATGGCCATTTTTGAAGAAGTAATTGCCAATTGGGATGAAAAAGATGAAAACCTGATTGATAAGCTGGTAAGTTCTTTATGCGATTACCATCTTAAGGAGGCAGGTTACAGTACTGGTAATAAATTATATGAATTTGACTGGACAGATCAATTCATTTATGCTTATGAAATACTTTCCTGGCTTTCATTAAGAAAGATGGTGGGATTAAAAAATCCTGAAAGGTTTGCTCATCCACTTATGCAACTTCCTATAAATAGTCTCCCGCAAAATCTGGTTCTATTTGCTCCTAATCAGCTATACACGCAGGTTTTAAAAAGATTAAAACAGGAGTTTCCTGACGTAATTCAAAGTGTTATTAGCGTATAATTTCAATGCATGTCTTTTATTATTGAGCTTTGTCGTATTCTTTCCAACAATAATAAATCATTAAGCGATGATGTACAATTATGTATTGAGTATCCCCGGCAATACCTTGAAAAGTATGAACAGGAGTTAAAACTCCGGGGCATAACTACTGTAAGCAATGATCTGAGATGGATAGCCGTTGTAGATGGTCTTATCAGACTAAAAAAACTCGAAGAAATAGACTGGAAAGAACGTGGTGAAAGCCTTCTACAAACAGTTGTACGCCTTGCGGTTGCTAAAAACCTTCCTACGAAAGTAATGAATGAACTTTCCACATTTAATTTAGATAATTACGAAAGCACGAACTTCACTTTAAATCGCTTGGATTCTATTTTACAAAGTAATAATTTCACGCTGATTATGATAGATATTGATGCTGATTGTTACCCGCTTACCATTATCGGTTTTTCGGATTTCAGGGCATTAACTATACCCAATAATCAAATAGAAAATGGAAGAATAAAGAACTTTTTTACATTCTGAAAAATGGATTGAAAGTATGTAGAGACGAAAGTTTGCAATGCTCCTATCAGCATACCTGCGAAATGAACATTAATATATATATCTTTACTATACCAGTAAATCTGTTTGAAGAAAATTCTATTGTAGACACCCTTAGTCAAACCCTGGAAAAATTAGATAAAAAAATTCCGGAAAGTTTTTCGCAGATACCTCCGGACTATGCAGATATACCTAAACCGCCATTCGATACGAATAAAGATATAAATTCAATCTTCCAGTCGTGGCCGCGTTGATAGCTTTTAAACACCTGTTATCGCCGGATGATGTAATGGAAATGTTTGAAGCGCTAACTTTGATGGTGGCGATCTCTACCGCAGCCATATAATTATAACCTGCAACTTCATGACGGGACGTAGCAGGTTTGAAGAGATGGGAGAAGAAAAAATTTGTAGGTAGCGTTAGCTTAATTTCAGTAAGTTCTCCAAGCCATTAATCATAACATTAATGGCTTTTTCATTTAAAACGGTAATTGAAACATGCTAAAAACACTATGCTGCCAGATGCCACCTATAATAGTTCAGGAAACCTGCCGTAGAAGTTGGAAAAAAGTATAAAGTTTGGACGTACAGTTGGAACGAAACTGGCATTGTAGTAGCAATTGGAATGCTGCCATCCGGGTTATAAAACCATGTCGTGGTAGCAATATCAATAAAATGTTGCTTTGATAGGCCTTTTGTAATACAACTGTCACTACCCTATCAAAATATCGTTCCAACAAGTTATGGCAAAAATTAGGGTGGGATCAAAAATGAACAAGCATTCTGCCATTTGCCCGCTGCTCCCTACATTTACCACTAACCTTTTTGCATGAAACATCTTCCGCTCAACCCCAATATCTTCATCCAAAACCGCCGGCGCTTTGTAGCCCAAATGCAGCCTGGCAGCATTGCCATTTTCAATAGCAACGACGAAGTGCCAAGTAATGGGGACGCCATTTACCGCTTTAAGCAAAACAGCGACCTGTATTGGCTTACCGGTATTGAGCAGGAGGATACTATGCTGGTATTTTTTCCTGACAATCCGGATAAGCGGTACACCGAAGTACTGGTGCTGGTACGGCCCAACGAATTAAAAGAAAAATGGGATGGCAAACGCCTGCGGGAAGAAGAAGCAAAAGGGATCAGCGGCATCCAAAAAGTTATGTGGCTGGATAGCCTGGAAGCCAACCTGCAAATATGGATTCACCTGGCAGAAAATATTTACCTGAACACCAACGAAAACGACCGCAAAGCCAGCCAACTTCAAAGCCGTGACTACCGCTATGCTGCCGAAATGAGGGAGCGATACCCCTTTCACCAATATTATCGTAGTGCTAAAATTTTAAAAGCCCTTAGGGCTATCAAAACGGCGGATGAAGTGGAAGTGCTGAAAACGGCGATGGACATTACCGATAAAGCTTTCCGGCGGGTGCTGCAGTTTACAAAGCCGGGCGTAATGGAGTACGAAATTGAAGCCGAAATCATCCACGAATTTCTGCGAAACCGCAGCACCGGCGAGGCTTACGGCAGCATTATTGCCAGCGGCGACCGAGCCCGTACCCTGCACTACATAAGTAACAATGCTGAATGTAAAGATGGCGAATTGATACTAATGGATTTTGGCGCAGCTTATGGTGGCTACAATGCCGACCTTACCCGTACTATTCCCGTCAATGGAAAATTTACCGACCGGCAGAAAGCGGTATACAATGGCTGCCTGCACCTGCATAACTATTGCAAAAGCATTCTGAAACCGGGCATTAGTATTATTGATTATACTAACCAGGCCGGCGACGAAGCCACCAAAATATTTCTGCAATTAGGTTTGCTGAAAGAAGAAGATGTAAAAAACGAAAATAGAGACGAGCTGGAAACCCGGCCTTTCCGCAAATATTTATACCACGGCATCAGCCATCACTTGGGCATTGATGTGCACGACTTAGGCACCCGAACCGAACCCATACAGCCGGGCATGGTTTTCACCGTGGAGCCGGGCATTTACATTGAGGAAGAAAAAATGGGTATCCGCATTGAAAATAATTTTTGGATTACAGAAGATGGCAATATTGATCTGATGTCAACTATTCCGATTACGGTGGAGGAGATTGAAGGTTTTATGCGGAAGTGAATCATGCTTTCCCATACATAGTTTAGCCCTGAAAGGGCGGCAGTATATCAGCATAGGGCAACGCCCTATGAAACAGACCGAATCAAAATAGTCCGCCCATAATAACATGAAGCACCTCCCAAACTTATTCACGTTACTCAACCTCTTCTTCGGTTGCATTGCCATTGTTTACGTGATGCAGAACGGGATTGATGTGGACGAATTCGGTACCGGCCAATTGCAGTTATCCCAGCAAATGTGGATTGGCTCCCTGTGCATCGCCATTGCAGCACTGGTTGATTTTGCCGATGGTTTTGTTGCAAGGCTTGTGGGTGCATCTTCCGAACTGGGTAAGCAACTGGATTCCCTGGCAGATGTGGTAAGCTTTGGGGTGGCACCCGGCCTGATATTGTACCAGTTATTACGAATTAGCCTGGTGCGGCAACCGGATGCATTACAAACTTCCATCTGGTGGTTGCTGCCCGCATTTATCCTACCCTGTGCTGCCTGCTACCGGCTGGCCAAATTTAATCTTGACACCCGGCAAACGTATTCGTTCCGGGGTACGCCGGTTCCCAGTGTCGGGCTTACTATTGCTTCCTTTCCGCTTATTTACTGGAACACCAGCCACACCTGGGCATTGGAACTTATTACCAACAAATGGTTTTTGTACGCTGTTGTTGCCATCATGAGTTGGCTGATGGTAAGTGATATACCAATCATGAGCAACAAGTTTAAAAACCGGAGCTTTCCTGCATTGCTGCCGAAGCTATTGTTGCTGGTAATTGCGGGTGCGGGTGCTGCCCTGGCGGGCTGGTTAAGCGTACCGGTTACATTTGTAGCTTTCGTACTGCTATCTTTACTTTTTCAAAAACAAATACAATGACGTTTACAGCACACATTAAAGTAATGCCTTTAAAAGAGTTACTCGATCCGCAGGGAAAAGCGGTAAAAGATGGCCTGCAAAACCTGGGCATCAACAGTGTGCAGGATGTACGTATTGGCAAGCACATTACACTGCAGATAAATGCCGGTACAGAACAGGAAGCAAAAGCGGTTGCCCAGGAAGCTGCTCAGAAATTGTTGGCCAACCCTGTAATGGAGCAGTTTGAAGTGGAAATAGAAAAACCTGTTAGCCTGCCCGATTGGGACAAACTATCAAAAGGCGGAGCATAGCATTTAAAGAAGATATGAAATAGGAGATATAAGATAGGAGATTTCGCTATGCTGACTTTGCTCATATATTATTATGGGTAGCCCGGTTTAAGATTATTTTTTATGAGCCTGGCAATTGTATTTCACAAGGCATCTGCATTGGCGTCGCACTCTTGTACAGTAGTAATTCTATTTAGCACATATCTACCATTCATCATCAATCTTAACCACCACGCAGTACATTCGAATTTATTAACTTAGCTACATGGAAAAAGTAGTCAACATAACGATTAACCAATATACCGCATTAGAGGAAGCGAGACAATTGCTGAGCGATACAGATTTTGTACAAAAATTAAGACGGCTAATGGCTATAATGGATACAGCAAAAAGCCCGGACGAATTTGAAAATTGGTATACGGGAGACGATTTTAAAGACTTACAGAATACCTCCTTTAAAAATACCTGGTCAGAAGAAGATAAAATTTGGGATCATGTATAAACAAAAAGAAATAGTGCTGATTCGCTATCCTTTTTCCGACTTTTCCAATTTTAAACTCAGACCTGTACTAGTTGTTTCTAACGATAGTTACAACCAAACTTTTCCCGATATTTTACTCTGCGGCATTACCAGTAATACATTTCAGGATGCCTATTCTTTACAATTGAGTAACACAGATTTGGTATCTGGTTTTTTACCTCATACTTCCGTAGTAAAATGTCACATCTTGCATAGCATTGACGCATCTCTTATTATTAAAAGGGTTGCAATAATAACAGATATAAAATTTATAGAAGTCCTTGATAAAATCAGGACTTTAGTTTCACTACCAAATCTCTCTGGGGTTATTTAATTTTCGGCATTTGCTACATGAATAAGTAGTTTGCCAGCATTTATAACTAATTCTTTTCATGCTCTACCTCATCCCAACGCCCATTGGCAACTTAGCCGATATGACTTTCCGGGCAGTTGAGGTATTAAAGCAGGTTGATGTAATCCTTTGCGAGGATACCCGCACTTCTGCTGTACTGCTACAACACTATGGAATCAGCAAACCGCTGTCGCCTTATCACCAGCACAACGAGCATAAAATTGTACAGCATATAGCCGACCAGTTGGCTACCGGCAAAACTATGGCCCTGCTTACGGATGCAGGCACCCCCGGCATCAGCGATCCGGCTTTTTTACTGGTGCGGGAATGTATTAAAAACGATATTAAGGTAGAATGCCTGCCCGGTGCTACGGCTTTTGTACCGGCACTCATTAATAGCGGCTTGCCCACCAATCGTTTTGTATTCGAAGGATTTCCACCACTGAAAAAAGGCCGTCATACCTTGTTTACCCAATTAGCCACAGAAACCCGTACGCTGGTGTTTTACGAAAGCCCGGTGCGATTGGTAAAAACCTTGGAAGAAATGGCTAAATATTTTGGCGAAGACCGCCCCTGCTGTGTAAGCCGGGAACTCACAAAAAAATTTGAAGAAAACAAAAGGGGCACCTTAAAAGAAGTGGCTACCTATTTTGCCGGAAAGGCTGTAAAAGGAGAGATTGTAGTGGTGGTAGCAGGCCATCAAAATGAGGGAGTATCCAAACCTGGTAAACCGGAAGATTAGCATCCTGTTTACAACGACGCCTATTATCTTTGGCACTATTCTTTATCTCATTTCCTTACCAATCACAGCAATCATGAAAAAGCAATTAATAGTGTTTGTAGCTGCTGTATTATTAATGGCTTCTACAGGTTTTAGTCAGTTGCGCAAAATACCGGCTGAAGTAACAGAGGCTTTCAAAATTAAATACCCTGCTGCCAAAAATGTATCCTGGAATGATAAAATAACATCTTTTGAAGCTTCCTTTAATGAGGAACATGCAAAACAGCGGGCCAGCTTTTCTTCAAAAGGTGAATGGAAAAAAACCGAAAAAGACTGGACTAGTGCAACGATGCCGGCTGCTATCAGAGAAGGTTATAAGGCAACCAAGTATGCAGACTGGACTATTAAATCTGTTACAGAGATTACGGAAAACGATGACAAGCATGAGTTTCGCCTGGCAATCGTGAAATCTACCCTTAAAAAGAAAAATATTTACCTGAATGCTGATGGCGACCTGCTTAGGGAAGCAGTTACGCTGTAAGAAAGAAATGTTGTTTTGTCCTTTCTGCTATCAACAGGCAGAAAGGATTTTTTTTGACTGTTGATTAATCATTCTAATGAAAGTTATTGCGACGATCCTGTCGGTAATTATTTTACTGGTTGGCTGTACCGGCAGCAGGGCCCAACCCGGCCACTGGCAACAACATATTAAATATGTAATGGATGTAAAACTGGATACGCCTGCCAACAAACTATCCGGCACACAGGTCATTACGTATACTAACAATTCGCCCGATACACTAAGCCGTATTTTTTTCCATACATATTGGAATGCTTTTCAGCCTAACAGCAGCATGGATATGCGCAGCCGTATAACGGGGCTAACCGTATTGCGCAAAGACACAGCCGGCAAACAGGTGCTGGATTGGGATCCCCGCGTAAAAGACCGGATTGGCCGTCTTAAGCCCGATGAAATTGGCTATTGCCGGGTAAGCAGCATTAAACAAGGCAAAACCTTACTTACTACCAAAGACCATGAAACGATTTTAGAAGTAACGATGGCCCAGCCCATCCTGCCTGGCGCCACAGTTACTTTTAATACCGTATTCGAATGCCAGGTGCCGGTACAAATACGGCGCAGTGGCCGCAACAATGCCGAAGGTATTCAATACAGCATCAGCCAATGGTACCCGAAAATGGTAGAGTATGATTACCAGGGCTGGAATGCCAACCCCTATATTGCCCGTGAGTTTTATGGCGTATGGGGCGATTTTGATGTGAGCATTACGCTGGATAAAAATTATAGAGTAGCTGCCACCGGTACGTTGCAAAATGCCGGTTCCATCGGCTGGGGATATGATAAAGAAGGCACCGAACTAAAGCCCGTTGCGGGTGCTACCCGTACCTGGAAATTCAGTGCCCAAAACCTGCACGATTTTGTGTGGGCTGCCGACCTGGATTATAAACATATTACCCGCCAAACAGATGGGGGCCCGTTACTGCACTTTATTTATCAGCCTACCGATACCTCAGAAGCCAAGTGGCAGGCTACTGCCGATGCCTGTGCAAAAGCGTACCCGTTTATTGCTAAAACCTTTGGCCCGTATGCATGGCCATCTTACTCCTTTATACAGGGGGGCGATGGCGGCATGGAATACGGAATGGCTTCACTGGTAAAAAATTCATCGGAGGGCACGGCGCTGCACGAATGGCTGCATAGCTGGTACCAGCAATTAATGGGTACTAATGAAAGCTTGTATCCCTGGATGGACGAAGGCTTTACCACCTATGCCGAACTGCGCACCAGCGGCTGGCTTAAAGGTCGCGGCGATACAGCTTTCCGGGCTGCATACCGGGGTTATTACAACCTGGCCCGTAGCGGGTATGAGGAACCAATGAGTACTCATTCCGACCATTACAATACCAACTATGCCTATAGCAATGCGGCGTACAGCAAAGGCTGCGTTTTTATGCAACAGTTAGGATATATTATTGGTCAGCAAAATTTAGACAAGGTGTTGCTGGAGTACTACCGGCTCTGGAACCACCAGCATCCCAACCCGAACGACTTTATCCGGGTGGCCGAAAAGGTAAGCGGGATGGAACTGGACTGGTATAAAGAATATTGGGTATATACTACCAAAATGATTGATTATGGAATTGATACCGTTGGCACCGATAACGGAACCACTGTTATCCGGCTGTACCGTAGTGGCCTGATGCCAATGCCGTTAGATGTACAGATCAGTTTTAAAGATGGAACGAAGGAAATGCACTACATACCACTTAACCTGATGTATGGAATAAAGCCAGCCGACGACAGCACCACCCGAAAGGTATATGGCGAATGGCGCTGGACACATCCGTATTTTAATATATCCACCAGCCGCAATATGAGCGAAATAGCCCGCATTGAAATCGACCCGACCGGTCGGCTGGCGGATGTGAATAAAAGGAATAATGTGATGGAAATGAAGTAGGCCACCAAAAGAAGAATTAATACCAAATTCAAATAGGCAATGGACAACAGGCAATAAGCAAATTGAATGTAGACAGCTAAATGAAGTACACAACCAAATTATTGCTGGGATAAGGTTGTTGTATGCAAGCTATAACATACTCTACTCCTATGGACAAATTAAAATGGATTGAATCAGCAGGCGGACCACTTATTTTAATTTCTGATAAGTGTTATAGCCTGTGGAGTGGGATATTAAAACGTAGTTCATACTTAGACAACAAAACTGAAGACGCTGACGACTTTTTAAATGCGGATAAAGCCGATTATGGCAAAGCTTGCTTAGTTCAGGATTATTTAGGGATAGTTAATATTGGAAATGACACTGCACTTGTTCTAGGGGATGAACCATTATTGACTACGGTTTTTCATTCAATAGACAACAGAGTTGTCATTGCAAGATGGTTTTATGGCGAAAACGAAGCGTTAGTTGACAAATATCTTAAAGCAATAGACCTCAACTCAATCGCTAATTGGAAATTTGCATCAACACTTAAATTATCCAGCGACAGACAATTTTTATTTGACTCAGCTTGTTCCGCAAGTATGTTGCCAGAGAAAGAAAACAATAAGTGGTTATCTCTGAACATTAAACAAGGGGATTATAAAATTTGGACTTCAATTTACGAGCCTGACGACAAAACAAAATTAATCATTCATAAATTCGACATGACCGATTAGCCTGTATACAACGGAGGCGTTAGGCGGGCTGAAATGCAAAATTCAACATGTGTAATTCCATTGAACATAGGTAATAAGTTCAGCTTTTTGCTTCAATTTCCCGTCCGAATGTAAAGCTCTAAAATAATAACTGTCATACGATTATTCCCGGCAGCATATTATATCAGATTAAACTTAATCATGGAATTGTTTAAGTTGCTGGATTTAATTTGCTGGTTGCCCATTGCTTGTTGCCTGTTTCATAACCTTATTGAAAATGATATTACATGTAAATGTTATCCGCTAACTTCACTATCTCATGAATAAACGCTCCTTTAACGCAAAACTGCGCCACCATAAAAAGCCGATGACACTTTACCTAAAGCGGCTGGAACGCCATGCACCCCATGCCCTGGATGCACTGGCCGAAAAGCTGGATAAGGAAGTATGGAAAGAAGTGCATTGCCTTAGTTGCGCCAACTGTTGTAAAACCATGACCCCTACGTTTACACCGCAGGACATCCGCCGTATTTCCGCCCACCTGGGTATGCGCAAAAAAGCTTTTGTTGAAACCTACCTGAAGTACGAGAAAAAAGATAAAGACTGGCAAAATAAAGTGCAGCCCTGCCAGTGGCTGGATATGGAAACAAATATGTGCAGTATTTATGAAGTACGCCCTGCCGATTGTTCCGGCTTCCCACACCTCACCAAAAAGAAAATGACGGATTACATTCACGTGCACAAACAGAACATCAATTACTGCCCCGCTACCTACACTTTTGTACAAAAGCTAATGGCAAACCTGCCGTTGTAATTCGCATTGAACATTGCAAACGGGCAGATCAACAAACACTATTTATAACCTGGCCTCTGTCAAAATTTACATATTTATCTGATATAACATTAAAACAGGCGGCGGAAAATACCTGACTGCCTTACACTAATTTACTTGTTGGTTATTGCCTGTTGCCTGTTTGAATTTGGTATGAAGCCAGGCAGCAAAATCCGGGATTTGATAAAAAAGGTAGTCCGGCTGAAGGGCAATTAACTTTTCCGGTTCGGAAGTAGCTGCCCAGGCTGCAGCGGCTACCGGGATTCCCACTTTCCGGCAGGCAATAATATCACTGGGTGCATCACCCACATATAGTACTTCTTGTTTATCAATATCTTTCCATTGATCCATTATTAATTGAAGGCCCTCTGCTTTCCGCGGACCTTCCGGCGAACCGGTTTCGAGCAGTTCAAAATAAGAAACCAGGTTAAACTGTTGTAGCGAAATAGCAGTACTGTGCCTGCCCTTACCGGTAACCATTGCTATTCTGACACCTTTAATTTTTACCATATCCAGCAGCGGAATAATGCCTTCAAATGGCTGGCTGCATTGGCTGTGCAGGGTTTCGTAAAAATGCAGGTAATCTGCTACACCTTTATCGTAATGGTCCGGAGCTAATGCCCGGATAGTTCCTTCTTCTGACGGTCCAAATTCGGCAATAATGTCGGCATCCGTAAGGGTACGACCGGTAAGCGGCTCAATGGATTGCCTGAATGCCTGGATGCAAAGCGGCAGTGTATCGGCGATGGTTCCGTCCAGGTCAAAAATAATAGCTTTCAGTTTTTGCATGCGAACAACTGCATCTGCGTTCGTTAATAATTCTGGTTCAGCTTATATGGCTGTTACATAGTTAATATGCAGTTGTGGATACAGACTGGCTGGCAAGTACTTTCTTTAGCACATTCACCATCTGTTTACCCTTTTCTTTAATTTGTTCTTCCGTCCATAACAGGCTGATGCCTGTGCTGATGCAGCGGCTCATTACTTCATCACTTGCCGGAAAGGTTTTGCCTTCGTAATCTTTCAACGCATTTTCTACAGCGCTGCTTTGGGGGCTTAGGCTATGGCTGCCTTTAAAATGCTGCCATTGGTTAATATAATGCCAGTTGTTTATATACCAGTAAAAATGCCCGGCTAATGCATTCTGCGCTTTCATTTCGGCTACAAAAGCACGGGTTAGTTCGGCCGTTGGCAAAAACCAGCTCAGGAAAGAAGCATTGTCGCCGGCAGGGTCATGCAAGGTTCGGAAGCTGACTGCTGACATTTGGCTGAGGATGTCTTTTAATAAATGATTGTTGTGCCGCTGTGTGTCCAGTATTTTATCCAGCTTTTTTATTTGTGCCAACCCTACTGCTGCATGAAGTTCACTGATGCGGAAATTGTAACCTAAATACGGATGCTTGTCTGCACCACGGTCAGCACCTTTATGGTCATGGCCATGATCACTATAGGCATCACATTTTTCATACACATCTACATTATTGGTCATTACCACACCACCCTCACCACAGGTAATGGTTTTTACAAAATCGAAGCTGAAGGTGCCGGCATGGCCGATGGTACCAACGGCTTTTCCTTTGTAGGTAGCGCCGATGCTTTGGCAGGCATCTTCCAGTAACACCAGGTCATGCTCCCGGCAAATAGTTACCAGCGCATCCATGTCGGCCATGCTGCCGCACATATGTACCGGCATAATACATTTGGTGCGGGGCGTAAGGGCTGCTTCCACGGCAGCAGGGCTTAGGGTCAGGCTTTCATCCACATCCACCAACACCGGAACCGCTCCTACGGAAATCACCGATTCAAAACTAGCCACAAACGTAAAGGTAGGGATGATTACCTCATCGCCGGCGCCAATACCTAAAGCAGCCAGGGCCGTGGTAAGTGCTGCCGTACCACTGCTTACCAGTTGTGCATGGCGGCAGTTGAAGGTGCTGCAGATGGCTTCTTCCAACTCCTTTGCTTTCCAATTTCCTTTGCGTGGTCCATCGAAACCATAACGCATTAAAATGCCGGTTTCCAGCACATCATTCACTTCTTTTTTCTCTTCTTTTCCCCAAAATTCAAAGCCAGGCATACACGTAATTTTTAAGGCAGTAAAGGTAAGGCCTCACCCTCATTCCCTCTCCTCCCGGAGAGGGAGGCATCTGCGTAATTTTTTTTATAAAATTTATTAAGGGGTTCATAAAACCTATCCTTCACGATTAATTGTGTTATTAAAGTTGTGGTAACCCGACGATAAAGAACTATCATCATACTTAAATGGAGCATCCCTCTACGGAAGCAGAGGGAGTGAGGATGAGACCTTTTTCAAAATGCTAAAACTCCGCAGCAATAGCATCCCACAAAAATCGTTTTGTATTTTTGAACAGTTTAATTGTTTGTATCATGAAACATACTTCCGGCATACCCGCCTTCTATCGATTGTTATTTAGTTTTTTACTGATGAGTATTTCCATAGGCAGCTTCTCGCAGTGCAAAACTTATAAGTTGGGTGCTACCGGTGATACGCTGAATTGTACGGATAAAAAGAACCAGAAACAGGGTAAGTGGGTAGAGCGGACAAATGCCTTACGCGGCAGCCCGGGGTTTGATGAAGAAGGTGAATATATTAGTGACCGGCGGGAAGGCCTGTGGCGGAAATACAACCTGGCAGGCGATGTATTAAATATGCAGCATTACCGCTGGGGATTGCTGGATGGCAAAGCCCAATACTTTACCATTGATGGATTGGAGCATGAAGAAAACTGGCGGGCGATTGACCCCGAAAAAAAATTTGATACCATTGAAGTGCCCGACCTGTACAAGCCGGATGTATATACGCATGTGGTTGTTAAAAATGAAGGCCGCAGCATGCGCCAGGGCAAATGGACCTATTACGATCCGCGGACGGGCTTTATTTTAAAATCAGAAACATACGTTCGGGATAGCCTGGAAAACCCGCTGGCGATGTTTGGTATAAAAGAGAAAGCGGCAACCAAAGATACCACCGGGGATGCCGCAAAGAAACTGGCCAACCGCCCCGCAGCCATACTGGATTGGGAAAAGAAAAATGCAGGGAAGAAAAAAGTGAAAGTCCGGGATGGACGAACAGGAATGTAATATCTAATTAAAATGGCGGTCTTTTGGTCGTCATTTTATTTTATTAAAAACAATTGAAAAGTTGTATTGACGAAGGTTTTAAAATAAAAAAGATTTTTACAACTCATTCATAATCAAATAGAAACGGAAAAATACGAAAGTTTGATCAGATGAAAACCTTCATATACATTTTTGTAAGTCGCCATATATTTTGTCATTTCAGTTTGCTGTGGGTGTAGGTTGGTACAAAATATACGGCATCTTACATCAGTTTGGCGTCATGGCGGCAGACCCAACGCAACCGGCTACTTTTGCTCATGCGCCGCCACGAACGCCAAGCCCTGTTCGTTGTGCGTCATGCTTTGGGAAACTGTCAACTTGAAATAACTCTAATAAACCAAGTGAGCAAATGAAGTTCTACGAGTTATCGCAGATGCCGTTCCAAGAACGATTCAAATATGCTAATGACCTTGTGGCTAGTGACATGACACTTAATCCTGATGAAAGGATAGTTAATGAGATATTTGCAGAGACTATTAAATGGTTTCAAGAGCCATCTAAACAGAGTGACCCCGATTTAATTTCTAAGCTTAAAAATGCAAAATCTGCACTTCCTTCTATTTTTGAAACAATTTATGAAATAAAGGAGAAATCCATAATTGAGAAATTACCAAGAGAAGATAGGCAAAGGATATTTGATGATTCAAAAGAAGCATGGTGTAAGCACCATCCTAAATTCCAGAGAATTTCGGAGATAATTGAAAAATTTCAAAGCGATGATTTGTTGATAGAATTTCGCAAGCGTTCCCCCCCGTCCTTCATCCGTGAAAAGGCCATTGAAATATATAAAAAATGTCTATCTTTTAAAGTAAAACTCAAACAAAGTAAGGTAGATAATCTAGGATATTTATATACCCCCAGCCCCCTTTGCATAAACAACAAATTAGTCAGGCTTTTCACTGAAGAATACGCATCGTGGGGAAGAAAGGCAAGTGGAATTTGGAATGAAGTTTATTCTTTAGAAGATAAGTTTAGTTCTTTATATGCATATGCGGATTGGAGATGGACGGTTAAACATAGTGCTGTCTTAAAAGAAAAAGCAGATAAAATTCAAAAGTTGCAGGACGATGCTCTTTCCTTATTGAATGCAGGTATGGAAATGCTTTTGAAGCATGATGAAGCTATTACTTCAGAATATGCATCAAACGCCTTTGAAATGTCTTACTATGAAAGGGAAAAAGAGATTGAAAGAATGTATGACGGCGAGTACGAGTCGTACGAGGAATACTGTTATGTATATACTTTAGAATGTGAATTGTGTATTTTCTATGTAGGGATTGCAGCAAACGCTAGGCAAAGATTTGAACAGCATGTTAGAGGTGCTTTTAGTGATGAAGCTCATTTGTTCAAATCAAAATTCATTCAGAAGTATCACAACCAAGTGAAGCAGAACATAGTGTTTGAAGGATTACGGAGAGAGTGTAAAAAGTTTGAGAAAGCTTATATAGCTGAACACAACCCACTTGGAAATATGACCATCGGTGGTGAAGGCTGAATAAGTAAGAGAATTTTAATTAGAAGTTTTTCAATTCACACAAGAGACTGCACGAACGCACAACATGGGGCTTTGTGCCAGGCGGCGGACACAACTCGGAAGGCTATCTTTGCTCATGTGCCGCCCGGCACAAAGCCCAAAACCGTTGGCGGTAATTATATCGGATACATCAACTTTAAACAATCATAGACAATAATTTAAAATTTGATAAGGACAAAAGTAATATTATCAATTTATGCGGGACTCATCTGCATCACTCTTTTCATAAGTTACAGTGACCATAAACCAAATGGGTCGACAAAAAAGTATTACCTTAATGACCCTAATTACTTAGTTAAGTTATTAGACGATTCAAGCGACCTTGAAGGTGAAACACTTGATATTGAAGGACACGCCAGCGAATCGTACAAAATATTCAAAAGATTTTCTGCTGCTTCAAGCGATACCACTCTGTTACGTCTAGCAAAGCATACCAATCCTAAAATTAGAGTTTACAGTATGTGGGCTTTGACAAAAAAGAACCGACCACTTGCTTTAAGACTAATGGAAGATTTTAAAAATGATACAGCAATCATAGTTTATAGGACAGGTTGTACAAGTTCGCCAGAAAGAGTGTCTTGGCTTACTGCTTCACAGTTTGACACAACCGAGGTTGTAATGTTACCAAAATTAGATTCCAAACATTTGGAGTACGACATTGTAATCAAATAACTACCGCCAACACTGCATTGCTGCCAGCGGCGGACACAACTCGCCAAGCAAACGTTCATCCTACGCCGCCGTCAGCAATGCTTCAATGTCAGACTGTGAAAAAACCAAGTGCTTTTTAGAAATGTTTCGGACACCTAATGGAGAACTGTCGCCATTTAAGCGATTCTCAAAGCACTTTTTTAGTTTTTTCACAGTCTGCCGTTAGCGGCAATTGTACGCGACATCCTACAACATTGAGAGATAGAATAATGATAAAGAATGTTTGTCGCAAATAACCCCAGGTTTGTCATTTTAACCCAGTAAGCGCTTTATAAGGGTAAAGTAATTTTGAAAAAAAATATTATGAAATCAACAAATAGAGAAATTAGTGAACAATTTGCCAAAGGAAACCTTGAGTTTTCTGCAACATATTTGGCAGACGATATAAAATGGAATATTCTTGGAGACAGTCCAATCATAGGTAAAGAACAAGTGCTTGAAGTATCAAAGATGCTACAACTTGAAAGTTTTCCTGTTATCACAATAAAGAATATAGTAGCAGAAGGCGAATATGTAGTTATTGAAAGTACAGGGAAAGCGACAACAAAAAATGGAAAGCCGTACAACCAAACCTATTGTGATTTTTTTAAATTCAATGAAGGAAAACTTATAGAAATAACTACTTATTTAGATACGGCATTGAGCAATAAAACGGCATAACCTTAACTATCACAAACAGCACAAATAACTATTTTGCAATTCAATAAAATACCTGACAAGAAAATGCGGAAAAGAACAACGAACCGCTAACAAAAGTATTTGAAAAAGCTGGGCGGACGAAAGCCGTGTTTCATCTTTTTCAGCTTTGTGCAGCAGTGGTTCGGACTGGACAAACTACATTCGGCAGTATATCTAATCAAAATCAGTACAGCAAATAATAGGCTTCTATCAACATGCTGTTATTGATGCCAAATCAAAGCAGCGTAACGGTTTTATAAAAAGAAAGCCACCATAGCGGCGGCTTTCTTTATTTGCTTTCTACAATAATTTATTGCTTTGCTGTTACACTGCCATTCGCATCGGTAAACTTTTGCAACAACGTTCTTACCAACATGGAAACCGCATCCGGCTGATATCGCTTTCACCGAGGGCAAAATCATGAAAAAAAAAGGTTCTTCGGTATAGTTAGTGGAATTGTAAATTATCAGGTTCACCAGTTCACTCGTTTACTTGTTCACCCGCTAAGCATTTTGAACTACAAAATAGAAATTTAATTAAAATTACTATTGTGTAACCAAAAGCCAATTCCACTATGTTTACCGAAGAACCAAAAAAAACAAAGACTACTCCGACAGGTGGCAGTCAGCCGGAAGCGCAACGCCACTACTCACCAATTTTAATAATACTTTTGAATCGTTACCATTAATGGCTAAAAGAGATATTCCATCTGTCTGCTCAATTAGTATAGCTACGTATTTCTGTAGGATAATGCGCTAAAGCAATTTCAGGTTCTGCAATCTCCGGGTGCCACATTTTTTCCCACTCAAAACTATAATAGCCATTATAGCCGGAACGGTGCAATAGCTGAATCGCTTCTTTGATGGGAGTTTCGCCTTTGCCCAATAATACATATTGCTCTTTGCCATCTACCAGGTTAGCATCTTTAATGTGTACATGCCGGATATATTTTTTTAACTGCTGATATACTGCTGCGGGTGGCTCTTTGGTTACAACCCACATATTTACCACATCCCATACCAGGCCTACTTCCTGTGGCGCAGCCTGCTCAATAACATAGAGCAGCTCATCTGTTTTTACCAGATCACCGTGTGTTTCCATTAATACTTTTACATGGCTGCCTTTTGCATAATTACCCAATTCCTGTAGTGCATTTGTAATTATATTAAGTGTTGCTTTCCGGGTATCATCCGCCGGCAATTTGTTTGGAAAAACACGGATATAGGGAGTTTCTAATGTATGGGCAAGATCAATGTAATGTTTTGCTTCGTCCAGGTTTTGCTTCCTCATAGCTGCATCGCTGAAATGCATATTGGCAGATGAACCGAGGTCGGTAATTTTTAAATTGTTATCAGCAAACATTTTTTTAGTAGTACTGATATTGGCTGTACTAAAATCAGGGCATTTGGTTAAATCCAGTTCTCCTTTAATGGTTCTTATTTCAACACCCTGGTAATTATTTTTAGCGGCAAATTGTATAATTTCCGGCAGGCTCCAGGCTGGGCAGCCAAGCGTTGAGAAACTAAGTTTCAGCTTCTTGCTTTTACTATTAGCTATCAGCATACCCGGCAATCCAATGGCTGCAACTGCCAGTGCCGATTGCTGAATAAAAGAGCGTCTTGAATATAACTGCATACAAATTCTATTTATTTATAGCGTTCCACTCTTCAGCGCCTCCACGGCGTAATTAGCTGCTCTTGCCGTTAGTGCCATATAAGTAATCGAAGGATTTTGTGAAGAGGTGGATGTCATGCAGGCGCCATCCGTTACAAATACATTTTTGCAGCTATGTAACTGGTTCCATTTATTCAGCAGCGACGTTTTAGGATCATGGCCCATACGTACACCGCCCATTTCGTGGTTCTCATTGCCGGGTTTTCGTTTTGTATCTGTTTGTGTAATATTGGTATAACCTGCCTGCCCAAACATCGTACTAAATTCCTTGAAAAAATCCTGCAGCATTTTCTCATCATTGTCATCATAGGCCACAGATACACGCAATTGCGGCAGGCCATATTTGTCTTTTTCTACCGGATCCAGGTACACCCTGCTCTCCTCTTTTGGGATGGTTTCACCCATCATGTGTGCACTGATATTCCAGTTTCCCAGCACCGGATTCGTAATGCTTTTTTTCAAATCCTCACCCCAGTTATGTTCATCTTTCCGGTTAGTCCGGCTGGAATTGATAAGCGTATTATAGCCGCGTATATAATCTGCATCCTGTTTATCCAGGTTTTTAAAACGGGGCATGAAACTACTGCCAGGCCTTCTGCCGTCGGTCCTGGAATCCTGCAAGCCATCGTATTCTGCGGTTACTTTTCCGCGATAATTATGAAAGGCCATGAATTTGCCGAGTAGTCCGTTGTCATTTCCCAATCCATTGGGAAAACGGTTAGAAGTAGAATTTAATAAAACTAAATTGCTGCCTAAAGCAGAGGCATTTACAAAAATTATTTTAGCGGAATAATCGGTAACAGCACCGGTTTTCTTATTTATCACCCGTACGCCGGAAGCCTTTTGTTTACCTTCATCATATATAACCGAATGCACAACTGAATCGGTAAGCATTGTCAGGTTGCCGGTCTTTTCAGCCCAGGGAATGGTAGATGAATTACTGGAAAAATAACCGCCGAAGGGGCAGCCTCTTGCACACAAATCCCGCCGCTGGCATTGTACCCTGCCTTGTTCCAGATGGATGGGTTCCGGCTTTGTAATATTAGCCATCCGTGCAATAATTACATGGCGGTTGGTATAGTTGGCAGCTATCTTTTCCTGAAAATGTTTTTCTATACAGGTCATTTCAAAAGGCGGTAAAAATTCGCCATCCGGCAGCATGGGTAGTCCATCTTTATTACCCGAAATGCCAACAAATTTTTCCACATGGCTATACCAGGGGGCAATGTCTTTATAACGGATAGGCCAGTCAACTGCAAACCCATCTTTAAGCGGCCCTTCAAAATCAAAGTCGCTCCAGCGCTGCGTTTGCCGGCCCCACAGCAGGGAGCGGCCACCTACCTGGTTACCCCGAATCCAGTCAAAAGGTTTGTCCTGTATATATTCCTGTTCGGAATCTTTCTTTAAAAAATGAATGGTCTCCTCCGTAAAAATATAATGCTTATTGACCGTTTTATACTGCTCGCTAATTTCTACCGGTATTATACCCCGATGCTCAAATTCCCAGGGCATCATGTTGGTGGTAGGATAATCTTTCAGGTGCTTTACATCTCTGCCGCTTTCAATCACCAATGTTTTTAATCCATGCTCTGTTAGCTCCTTGGCAGCCCAGCCCCCACTCATGCCAGAGCCAATTACAATGGCATCATAGGTTTGCAACTTATTTGGATTTCCCATAACGTTTTATACTACTTTGTTTACCGGTACACATCCGTGAAAACGGCCTGGCACCAGTTCGTATTTATTAATTTTCGTCATTACGTATTGCGATTGCGAATAGCCCATGACGGTCAGCTTCCGGGTGGTTAGCAGAAAATACTGTATGGCTTTTTCCGGAGCAGTAGCGGCTGTTAAATCAGTAAACAGTGCCGGTCTTTTTTCGGTATCGATATCAGTCAGCTTTTTACCGGATGTTTTTTTCAAATATGCATTCAATTGTTTCAGGCCGGCCATAAATGTCGACTGATCCTGGGGCACAAAGCAATCATCCATCATTTTTAATACAAACTGGTGCACATTCAAATCCTTTGCACCAGGCGTATCGGTAGCAGGAATAATGGTATCTACCACAGCACTCAAAAGTGCTTCTTCGTCACTATTGATGGCTATGTGTTTAAGCTGCACGGAAGCCTTGCTATCCTGCTGCACACAGGAAGGCAACAACACCAATCCTCCTGCAACGATCATGATTTCTTTTATCCAAAACCGGCGGTTCATTATCATTATTTTTTCAAGGACATTTGTAAGCGTTAATCAAATGATGGCAGCCCGTAAATTAATTATCTTATCAGCATAACCGCTCTTTTTTTGAAAACTTTTTCCCGTTATCATCTTTGCCTCTGTGCCAGGTACAGGTATGCACCTGGCAATAGTTCACCGGAACTACATTACTATTCCAGCCTTTATTGATTTGCGAAGTGGTAAATATAGCCTGCCCATAGCGGGTGTAAACGGTAAAATAATCCAGTTTTGTTACTTCTATTAAAATGGTTTTCAGCATATCGTTCTTCTATCTCCGTTTGGCGTAAAGCCTGCAGGCACTAAAATAGCAGGGCCACTTTTGAATATGGTTATTTTTACATCATCGGTAGCAGCGCAGCCTTCTGTTTTTGTTCCATCAGTTTTTTAAGTGCATAGTACATTTCTAGTACAATTAAATGGTTGAAAAGGACTACAGGCCACCTGATATCCGCAACAAATGATGAGCTGTTACTGTTTTTGATATTTATATAGTATTGCTGCCATTCTACTGTGGCTTTTTACTATCCGCTTCTTTTATCTGATTATAATGCCTTAATTACCGGCTATTTGATAATGCGTTGTTGAGCAGAAGGAAGATAAAGTGCACCAGAAAGTGTTAACATTATTGTAACGAACGCTATATTTGGCTGAAAATATAATTGCCTGCTGAAAATATTCATTGCTGTTATATTTATATCCTTGCCCTGTCATCAATCAAAAACAAACAATAATGAAAAAGGCTTTCTTACCACTAATGGCTATCGTTCTGCTGATTTCCTGCAAATCATCGGACAGTAAAATTGAGGCGATGTCCAACCGTACCTGCGACTGCTTAGGAACAGTAACCAGCAGCATGTCGGAGGACACAAAAACGCTGATGGTAAAAGCAGCTTCCGAAGCGGACCCGGAAACAGGTATAAAAAATGCACTGGAAGCTTTGCCGAATGACAAAAAAATGGCAGTAGCCACCGACCTGATGAAGCTGGCCCAATTACAGGACCCTTCCTCAGAAGTAGGCAAATGCATGAAGAAGGCGGATGACGACTACAAGGTTATGGAAACCGAAAAGAAGGAAGTAATGGAAAAAGTAATTAAACTAATGGAATCAAAAAAAGGATGTGAAATAAGTGCCGCTATTGCCAAAATGGGCCTGAAAAAAATGTAAATACGGGTACTTTTTAAATCACTTTCTATTTATTCCCACAGGTACAGGCAGGTGTAACAAAGCGTTACGCCTGCTTTTTTAGTTGTTGTAATAAGTAATCTATTATCGGCAGTGCATTGCCGGCAGTTCTTTGTTCCGGGGCTTATTTTGCGTTTTCATCAACCTGGAAAATTCCAAACACATTATTGTCCAGGTCAATAAAATAGCCTTGCCAACATCTGCCAGGGATTGCAAACTTAGGCATGGCTATTTGGCCACCGTTTTGTAAAATAAGTTCGGATAGCTTGTCAAAGTTTTCAACCTGCACAGAACAGGTAAAAGCATTTGTTCCACATGCTGCCGGCGGTACTTTTGCCGGTCGTTTTAAAAGTCCGCCATTCATACTATTTGTTTCTATGCGATAATACTCAACAGGAACAAACGCTTCCCTGATAAATTTCCATCCAAAAACAGATTCATAAAATTTAGCATCTCTGCCCGGGTCGGAAGACTGAATTTCAAAGTAACCAATTGTATTCATATTGATTATTAGGTGAGAATTGCTACGTTGGGGTTATGTACAGCATGTGCTGTTTAATACACTATCAACTACATTATTGGAGCTTTTGAATCCCGGTTTGTGAAGCCACCAATAGTGTTCGGAAGAATGTTTATTAGCCCTTATATGTTTGTTTTTTAAATTTAGGGGGCATAAAAAATCAAAAAGAAGCGTGTCTTAATCAACTTTGAGGCAAGGAAGAAAAAGCCCATGGTAATGAATACCGGCTTTCAGTTTTTTCTCCTTCAAGTTGCGCCTGTGGTATAACCTGGCAATCAATGCCGCATATTTATAAGGCAAGGCGATGCTTGATTTTTTATAACGCTATTTAAATGAAATTACATTGACAACAAAGGGGTATCTGGGAATTGATGTAAGTAAGGGCTATGCAGATTTTATGCTGCTGGACAGGGACTGCCAGGTGCAGGAAGAACTGTTCCAGTTAAGCGATACGGCAGCCGGCCACCGGGAACTAAAAAAAATAATTGACCTATGGCAAAAACAGGGGTTGGCAGAACTGTATTGTGGCGTGGAAAGCACCGGTGGTTATGAGAACAACTGGCATTCGATGCTCAAAGGTATTGAAAGCAGCAGTGGCAGCGGCTTGTGGGTAGCCCGGCTCAATGCCAGAGCAGTAAAGGCAGGCGGGGATGCCTTATTGCGCAGAACGATAACGGATGGCGTCAGCGCTGTTACGATTGCTTCCTACCTGGCTAAATATCCTGAAAAAGTGGACTATGGTAAGAGGGCTAAACCAACCGATGAACAACACCAGGCGGGCCGTCAGTTTATCACTGGCATCCGCATGTGGACCAAACAAAAAGTACAGCTTAGCAATCAGTTAGAGAAGCTGTTGTATCAAAATCTGTCGCCGCTGTTGGTGTATTGCCGAAACGGCCTGCCGGGCTGGTTGTTACGGATGCTGGTAAAATATAGTTCTGCCGAGGCCATTGTGCATGCCGGGGCGGCTAAACTGGAAAAGATAAAGGGCATCAGTGCGGAAAAATCAGCGGCCATTATGAAGAAGTTCACAGACCATCAGCCGGTGCAACCACCGGCCAAAGCACTGACACATCTCATTAGCATAACAGCCACAGAAGTACTGCACCAGCAATCCCTTATCGATACCGGTAAAGATTATCTGGGTGAGCTATATCAGCAGGATGCAGGTGTAAAACTGCTGGTAGCTATAAAGGGTATCGGGCTGGACAGTGCGGTAGCCATTATACTGCAAATAGAGGATGTGGCTCGTTTTGAGAGTGCCAAAAAGTTAGCATCTTATTTTGGGGTTCATCCCTGCTTTAAACAAAGCGGCGACGGGATGTGGGGCAATCACATCAGCAAACAAGGCAGAGGAGATTTACGGGCCGTGTTATATATGGTGGGCATGTCAGCGGTAAGATATAACCCGATGTTTACTACGCTATACGCCCGTTTCAGAGCCAAAGGCATGAAACATAAGCAAGCCATGGGAGTGGTGATGCATAAGCTGCTGCGGGTGATTTATGGGGTACTGAAATCGGGTAAGCCTTTTGATGAACAAACGGAAGAAAAACACCGGCAGCAGGCTGCACAAAAACAGGCAGTTAAAAAAGAAGAAACGCAAAAAGCGAAACAAACCGCAGAACAAAAGAAACACCGTTTTGAGACAATTGCAGAGACTGCACCGGTGTCCGGCAGAAACCTGAAGGCAAGAAAAAAACAGTTGGCGTCCCAAACTTCCATAGAAGCAAATGCGGGCTTACCAACTGGGAAAGCAAACATATAAAAATGTTTGCAACTTAATTTGGAATTGAACGGTATAACTGAAAGGGCGGTATAGCTTAGCGTAGGGTGCAGCCCTACGTTGAGTAGTATATCATTTTAATTTCTCAAGCCCTGAAAGGGCGGCATAAAATCATACCATTATTTTGCCCCTTCAGGACTTAATAACATTTTGCTATTCTCAATTCGTAGGGCTGTACCCTACGTTAAGTTATTTCGCCCTTGCAGGGCTTTTTATAATGCGTTCTAAAACTTCTTCCGAACAGCATTGGTGAAGCCACAAACCAGGGCGGTCTCTAAACCTAACTGACAATATAATTTAATGATGATGCAAATTTATCATTTTGTTTTTTACAACAATGGCCTACAGTTCAGCTTGCCGCATAGGCATTGCGTCAATAACATCAAATATTTTTGTATGGGTAAGCCTACTGTCGGATCTTAATTTTTCGCCACCATCTTTACCAATCAAAATAAGTGTAAAAGGTTTTGCAGCATCAACCCGGTATTTTTTTGCTTCGGCTGTAGCCACATCTACCGGTAACGTATAAATGACCATATCCCGTTCTGTTATACCCTTGTTATCCTTTTCCAGTTCGGAAAGTTGTTTGTTTTTAAGTGTTACCCCATCCTGATTGTAAAAAATAAGTAAATCCCTTTTGCCAGGATACATGAGTAAGAAAAGTTATCAAAATAACTTGAACATTTCATCAATCTGGCCTGGTCGCCTCCAAACCTCCCGACCTATCGGTACGGGACAGGCGCTAAAGGGGGCTTTTGGACACTTTCAAACTTCATAGGAACTTCAAAATACTCGTAGTTATCACTAATTTTTCAGGTAAAAACGAGTTCCCCTTTAGGGCAATGTCATTAAGTGAAGGATTGTAGTATCAGTTATGCGCCGTAGGTGCAACCTGTTTGTAGAAGATAGAAATCAATGATGTTGGTGCATGCCACGTAGTGGCTACCTGATCAGAGAAGAGGGGTAGCCACTACGTGGCAATGATTCCCTTTGCCTCTTTGTTTGCTACAAACAGAAAGCCCCGATGGGGCTTATCTTAATGACATTGCCCTAAAGGGGTTAGGGGCAACCAACGCCGAATAAAATTCTGCTTCAATTGTACAAGTTATTTTGACCACTTTACTAAGAGAAACAGGTGGAGGAATATTGTTTTCATACTGGTGACAATTGTACAATAAATTTCCGGGAAGAGCGCCTTGCTGTTTCAGCACCGTAAACAAAATACAAAGCCCCCTTGCCTAACGAACAGGATTACTTTTTCATGCCATCCTGAATACCCTGTATCATTTGCAGATGATGCTTCAGCACAGGTAATGTTTTAGCAGCCAGGGCTTTAATGTCCGGATCTTTCGCTTTGTCTGCTGCTTTTTCAAATTGCTCAATATCTTCCTTGTGATCATCCACCATCAGGCTTACATAATCTTTATCGAAATCTTTGCCCGTTTCCTGCTGTAACTTTTGAATATGTTCCATGGCCTCCTTACCGGGTTCGGCAGGAACTACAATGTTCTTTTGTTTGGCAAGTGCCATTAATTCATTATTCGCTTTTGTATGATCGGATACCATCATTTGCCCAAATTGTTTTACCGCTGTGCTGGTAGCTTGTTTTTGGGCAAGCTGGCCCAATTGCACTTCCAGCATACCACCGCTGGCTGCTTCCACCATAAAATCTTTATCAAAATCAAGGCTATCGGTATTATTACCTAAAATCGTAGGGGAGCTATCCCGGTCGTTATTTTGCCTTTCTGCCGTTTTTACGCTATCGGGTTGTTTATCATTATTGCAGGCAATGGCAAGTAAAGCGGTTGCTAAAAACAGCACAACTATCTTTTTCATGATTATTTTTTTTATATTGTTGAAAACTGGAAAAGTTCTTTCAATAACTGTGCAATAAAAATGTTGGCGAGGGGAATAAACCCTTTTTGAGCAATTATCTTTAACCCGGATGAGGCAAAAAGTAAATGGCATTCCTGTAACCTTGCTCAATATACTCCGGCTTGTTTATTATAGGGTATTTCATTCTACAAAAAATGCATATCCGGTACCGGATGCAAGTTTTGAAAGAGAAAAGAGTAGCCTTTAAAGACAAAATGAAAGCTTTAGACATATACCTGGTGGGCAGGCAGGGCAAGTTTGAGTATGTGAGTTCGAGTGATGCATTCGAAGCAGCCATTAAAAACAGTGTGCACCTGGAAGGATAGTGTGCCAACTGGCACCGACCTTATTATCTTGCGTTTCGGTATTTACAACGTCCGGCATTCATATCACCATTCCCCCATCCACCCCAATTACCTGCCCGGTAATATACCCTGCATCCTCACTGCATAAAAAGGCGGCCAATTTTCCTACATCTTCCGGGGTGCCCATTCTTCGCAACGCTATTGTCTGCCGCATTTTTTCTTTATGGGCTTCATCATATTGGGCTGTCATATCGGTAGCCATAAAACCGGGTGCAATGGCATTTACCCGGATGCCCAGCGGGCCTAATTCTTTGGCTAACGTATAGGTCAATCCAACGATGGCGCTTTTGGTAGCAGCGTAAACTGCCTGGCCGATACTGCCGTTAGTGCCAACGATAGAGCTAATATTTATAATGCAACCTTTCCGCTTGCGCACAAAATGTTTGACGGCGGCCCGGCTCATGGTAACAACAGTGCGTAGATTGATGCTAAGCTGTGCATCAATGATATCATCCGTAGTGGTCATCAGCGTAGCATTTTGCATAATACCGGCATTGTTCACCAGTACATCAATGGCAGCCCCTTGTTGTTTTAAAAAATCAAATACCTGCGTGGTTGCATCCGGCTGGCTCAGGTCAATTGAAAATATCCATGATTGTGTTTGATGAGTTTCTATAAGCTGATTGGCCAATTGTTGCAACAGTTCCCTGTTACGGGCCACCAGCACCAGCCGGTAGCCTTTGGCAGCTAATGCAGTGGCAATGGCTCTGCCCAATCCACGGGAGGCGCCGGTTACAAGTGCTATGGGTGTTTCCATGTATTAAAAATTAATGCCGTGGATACCTAATATTTCTTTTGCCTTGCCTACGCTGCTCAGGGCAATTACGTCATCGGTGGTAAGGCTTACATCAAAAGCAGCTTCCAGGTTGGTAATCAGTATCATGTGCGAAATGGAATCCCAGGCCGGGATGGATTGGTAAGCAAGGTCGTCTGTCATGGCGCTTTTATCAATCATCAGGGCATCGGCAAAAGCATCGGTCAATTGTTCCTGTGTAGTCATGGGTTGGTATTCAGGCGGCAAACCTATCGTAAATTGTTGCTGCCGCAAACAGAACTGTATTTCAAATGATCGCTCTTCCTGCCGGATTAGAGTTCGGAACCATTTATCTTGTGCGATTAGGCGCAGGACTCTGTCCTGTGCCCTGCCGTTACTCTTAATTGAAATTGATGCATGTTGCAGGTATATTTGGTAATGGCTAACTATTCAGGCAATTGCAGGGTATTAAGCATATTTTGTTAATGATTTTAAATAAGTAACGCATAGACACAGGACAGAGTCCTGCGCCTACAAAGTTCAACATCTACGCAGTTGTAAAAGCATAGAATGATACCGTTTGCTATAAACATTCAAGTGCTACAGACTTGTTCTCATATTTAAAACACTTATGGGCCGGCGAATTCGTATAGCCGTTTTAAATTTCCGGATTGTTTCTATATTCCCGGAGTTCTTTATTAAAAAACAATAAGTTTTCGGAATAAAGTCTACGGCACAACTTTAAACCAATCGTTACCTAACAACCTTGCAACGCAAAAAAATTCATATCCTCTTCACGTATCTCATCGCATTCGTTTGGTTGATCAACGGCCTGTTTTGCAAACTGCTTAATCTGGTACCCCGGCACCAACTAATCGTAGCAAAAATATTAGGTACAGCACATGCAGGTTTATTCACAAAAGCCATCGGAATAGCCGAAATATTAATGGCACTCTGGATTGTCAGTACCATTAAATCCCGGTTGTGTGCCATGGTACAAATAGCTGTTATTGCTGCCATGAATACAATTGAGTTTTTTGTTGCACCTGAGTTATTGCTGTTTGGTAGATGGAATGCTTTTTTTGCGTCGCTATTGATAGCTATTATTTATTGCCATGCGTTTTTATTTCATCCAAAATCAGCACCATTATCCTGATGTTTTCCTTTCTAAAAAATCATCCCTTTGCCGTTGAAGCATTTTTTGAGCAATCGCTGGTGCTTACGTTTTCGGTACCCAAACAACAATTGGAAGCATGGATTCCGGAGTGCCTTACACTGGATACGTTTAATGATACCCGGGCTTTTGTAGCCGTTGCCCTGGTGCAAACCAAAGACCTGCGGCCAAAGGGATTTCCGAAAATGTTAGGTAATAATTTCTTTTTAATTGGGTACCGCATTTTTGTACGCTATACCACTAACGCAGGTAAAAAATTAAGAGGTTTATACATCCTGAAATCGGAAACAGATAAAAAGAAAATGGAATGGCTGGGTAACATTTTCACAAAATACCAATACACCACTACCGACATTATACTAACAACGGAAAACGACCTGACAACTATCCATTCTATCAAATCAAAGTTTGAGATCGAAATAGAAAAGAGCAATTATGCCGTTTCTTTACCGGAACACTCACCCTTTGCCAACTGGAAAGAAGCCAGAAGATTTGCCGGCCCTTTGCCGTTTACTTTTTCCTATGATGCTGCAACGAAAAACGTATTAATAATAGAAGGCATCCGGGAAAACTGGCAACCTACTCCGGTAAAAGTGATCCGTTACGATATTGCCTTTTTACAATCCTTACAACTGAACGGGTTACAATTAGCCAATGCTTTTGTTATCAACAATATCCCTTATCATTGGAAAAAAGGCAGAACAGAGAAATGGAGCGGCTAAGAAAACCTTTTCAGGGCGTAGGGAACATCATCCGTTTCAACTGGCATTTTTATGTATGGTCGTTGCTCCTGATGCTATTGCTTTTTATAATTACCATGGTTACTGATGGCTGGTACATTATTTATATTAAATTTTTATTGTTGGCAATTATCCTGGCCACAGTAATTTCGCTGGCTGTTTCTTTTTATGTATACGACCTGTCAAATCTCTATTCCTTTAACTGGTTACATTCTATAGCTATTCATCCGGCAGGCACCATCCTCAACATCCATGCAGGTTTTGATGAAACCAGCAGCCTGTTAAAAGCAAAATACCCCGATGCAGAACTAATTGTTTTCGACTTTTACGATCCGCAAAAACATACGGAGATTTCCATACAACGGGCCAGAAACGCATATCCATCTTATCCGGGCACGCAGGCCATTACAACAGCCCGTTTACCGGTAGCTGCAAGTTCTGTTGATACCGTTTACCTGCTGTTGGCTGCCCATGAAATAAGGAACGAGAAAGAAAGAATTCACTTTTTTACAGAAATAGCCCGGGTGCTGAAACCTGCCGCAAAAATAATTGTAACGGAACACCTTCGAAACCTGCCTAATTTTTTAGCGTATACGATTGGGTTCCTGCATTTTCATTCGGGAGCTACCTGGCATCGCACCTTTCGGTTGGCCGGATTACACATCCGGGATCAAATAAAAACCACGCCTTTTATTACCACTTTTATTCTGGAGAAAAATGGAACTGCATCTTAAAATTATTGGTGTTATTCTCATTGTGCTGGCACTTGTCCATATCATTTTCCCCAGGTATTTTAATTGGAAAACGGAGCTGGCCGGCATTGCTTTAATTAACCGGCAAATGATGTATGTCCATACCTTTTTTATTGCCCTTACCGTACTACTAACTGGTTTATTGTGTGTAACGTCGGCTCATGATATGGTGCATACCAGATTAGGTGGCAGGTTGGCATTAGGACTGTTTATATTTTGGATGATGCGATTAGTGATCCAGTTTTTTTATTATTCTGTTACACTCTGGAAAGGCAAAAAAGTGGAAACAACCATACACATTTTATTTTCATTCCTCTGGGCCTATCTGAGTGCTACTTTCTTCCTGGTTTTTTGGATGAATGAGAATGGATAAATACAAGCAACGGCAAACGGCCATGTGCATTCCGGCAATCCCCTGCACTCATTCCATCTATAATCGCTTTTCTTTGCGTCTGTATCATTCAGGTATCAACATCACGCAGCTATCTTCATTCTAAAAAACCAGTGCCTGAATTATTCCCTTCATCATGCTACTCCAAAAAATAAAACAATTATCGGCTTCCTATAAAAATGAACTGATTGGCATACGCCGGCATCTTCACGCACATCCCGAACTAAGCTACCAGGAATTTGAAACCAGCCGCTATGTGCAGGAAAAGCTGGCTTCACTCGGAATTTCGTTTGAGGTGCTGGCTCAAACCGGAATTACGGGTATCATTGAGGGCCGCAATCCGCAAAGCCGCATTATTGCCCTCCGGGCCGATATGGATGCCCTACCCATACAGGAGGAAAACGAAGTACCCTATAAAAGTACCAGGCCAGGCATTATGCATGCCTGCGGCCACGATGTACATACCACCTGCCTGCTGGGCGCTGCCCGCATTTTGCAGGAAACCAAACAGGAATGGGAAGGAACAGTAAAACTGATCTTTCAGCCCGGTGAAGAAAAAAACCCGGGTGGCGCCAGCCTGATGATTAAGGAAGGTGTGCTGGAAAACCCAACCCCACAGGGGATTGTGGCGTTGCATGTGCATACGGGGCTTCCAACAGGCCGACTAAGTTTTCGCACCGGCACCGTAATGGCCAGTGCCGATGAATTGTACATTACCATTAAAAGTAAAGGTGGTCATGCAGCAGCGCCGCACCTTACTGCCGATACCATCCTGATTGCCTCACACCTCATTGTTTCTTTACAACAGATCATTAGCCGCAACAACAATCCGTTCAACCCCTCTGTGCTTAGCATTACCAGCTTTCAGGGCGGACATACCACCAACGTCATTCCCAGCGAAGTAAAGCTGATGGGTACCCTGCGCTGTATGAACGAAGAATGGCGGAATCAGGCTCATGAACTCATTACCCGGCATACGCTGGACATTTGTGCGGCCATGGGTGCCGAAGCCAGCGTTCATATTGACGTAGGGTATCCCACCGTTTTAAACCATACTGCACTTACCAAAGCAGCATGGGCGATTGCCGGCGAATATGCAGGCAGTGACCAGGTAGAAGAAACAGAGATGCGGATGGGTGCTGAAGATTTTGGTTATTACGCCCGGCAAATACCCGGATGCTTCTTTCGGCTGGGCGTACGCAACGATGTAAAAGGCATTACCAGCGGAGTCCATACCCCCACCTTTAACATAGATGAAGATGCAATTGAAACCGGCGCCGGTATGATGGCCTGGCTGGGAGCAACGCTGGCTGTTCGTGAATGAGGATCGTGAATCGTCAATCGTGAATAGGTTTAAAAATTTTGGCTATTCTTCCTGTCTTCCAGACTTTCCCGTCTTCCGGACTTTCTTCTTCCTGACTTCCGGTCTTTCTGACTTCCGGTCTTTCCGACTTTGCTTTCTTTCCGACTTTCACATCTTTTCTACTGCTAAAACATTTATTTTCGCCTAAATTTCAATTGCTCATTATGTATTTCCGTTTGCTGTTAATTGCTTTTACCGGAGTTTTTTTTAGTGCCTGCATTACTAGCGACAAGCAGGATCCAAGTCTTGCAAAAGCTGCTACCGACAGCGCTAATTTTACCACTATTCAATGGATGGATTCTGTAAGAAGTTTTGATAAAATTGTGGAAGGCCAAAAGCTTGAAGTGGTTTATCACTTTAAAAATACCGGGGATAAGCCGTTGGTTATTACGGAAGTAAGCCCGGGTTGTGGCTGTACTGTAGCCGACAAACCAGCCGAGCCAATTATGCCGGGCAAAGAAGGCGAAATAAAAGCTGCTTTCGATAGTCAGGGCAAAACAGGCCAGCAGAGTAAATACATTACCGTAAAGGCTAATACAAAGCCCACGCAAAGTTTCAGACTTCAATTTATGGTGGAGGTTGAAAAGAAGGGATAGCAATGTAAATGTGCAAATATGACAATTACGCAATAGCTCAATGAAGGCAAATAGGCAAAAACAACAACGATCTACTTTTACTATTCACCATTCACCATTATTAATTACTAATTACTAATTACAGATGTCTCAGTTTCTTCTTTTTTTTCAGGCGCCACCACAGGGTGGCGGCAGTACCGGCCTCATGCTCATGTTAGGCGGTATGATGGTTGTGTTTTATTTTTTTATGATCCGGCCACAGGCCAAAAAAGCAAAGGCAGCAAAAACTTTCCAGGAAAATATAGGCAAGGGCGATAAAATTGTAACTATTGCCGGTATTCACGGAACCATTAACCGGGTAAATGACGATGGTACGCTGCAATTAGAAATAAGCCCGGGCAGCTATATGAAGATTGAGAAAAGTGCGCTCAGCATGGAGTGGACGGCAAACATCAACAAAGCTGTTGCAACGCCTGCTCTCACAGAAAAAGTGAAGTAGCTTTTATACATTTATTTTCAACCGGAAGTACATAACATTACTTCCGGTTTTTTTATAATTTCAATTCGGAAAAAATGAAAATGCCTGATCATTTATATCTCATAACTCAACTCTCATAACTCATATCTACCTAATGCTATGCTTAAAATAGGATTGACAGGTGGTATTGGCAGCGGCAAGAGTACGGTAGCAAAAATTTTTGAAATGCTGGGTGTACCGGTTTATTATGCGGATGATGCTGCTAAAAAGCTAATGCAGGAAAACGATGTATTAAAAATAGTATTAAAGCGTGTATTTGGAGAAGAAACCTACACCAACGGGCAATTAAATACAGCACATTTGTCGGCGCAGGTGTTTGGTAATGAAGAACGATTGAAGGAGCTAAATAGCATTGTACATCCTGTTGTAATTGCTGCCGGCCATAGCTGGATGCAGCAGCAAACGGCACCGTACGCCATTAAAGAAGCAGCTCTTTTTTTTGAAAGCGGATCGCAGGCCGGACTCCATTATATGATTGGCGTGTATGCTCCACAAGCCTTACGCGTACACCGAACCATGCAACGGCAGGGCATCAGCAGGCAGCAGGTGCTGGCCCGTATGGATAAGCAACTGGATGATGCGATTAAAATGAAACTTTGCGATTTTGTAATCGTGAATGATGAACAGCAGCTACTATTGCCACAAGTACTGCAACTGCATCAAACATTTATCAATGTAGTACCCTGAGTACAAAGGCCGGCAATACCGTATTCATTCGTAATCTCACCACTTTTATACCAATTGCTGCCATTTGCTAATTGCACATTTTGCACAGCTAATCAACAGGTATTTTGCATCAAATTTAAAATTAACCTGTATGCAAGACCTTACGCCTTACTACCATATGGTAGAGCAATGCCTGACTTCTCTTGGAATAAATCCCGATACGGCACGGGAAGACGAACCTGGTTTATGGTCCATCCGGAAGGGTGATGCTAAAATCCACATATTCGTACAGTACATGGAGCAGAATAAAGACTATTATTTTTGGGCCATTTCTCCTATTTGTGAATTGCCGGACGAGGTACTCCGGAAAAAGTTTTATGAAGAGTTGCTGGAAACCAATCATACCTTATATGGTGTAGCATTTACCAAATACGACAAGTGGATTTATATCAAAACCATCCGGGAATTACAGGGAATTGATGCAGATGAAATGTTTACCCTTATTTCCCGTGTAGGCAATTACGCCGATATGTACAACGACATTTTATATGCAAAATATGCTGCCGTCAAATTACAGTAATACCAGATTCAAACAGGCAATTGGCAATCAGCAAATCAGGTTTGAACATCTGACTTGCTTGTTGCCCATTGCCTGTTTTGACAGGGTATTAGTCACGAAGTGTTGATGCAACCTGATTCAGCCGGTTTATTTTTTCCAATACCCTTTTTTTTAACATTGCGTCTCCATTTACCGCCAAATAATTCAATGTATTCAAAGCATCCGACAGCAAAGCTTTACGTTGCCTGGCATTTGATACAATTTGAGTGGCATCTACCCTGGAAAGGTTACAATCTACCTGGGCCAGGCGGATTTCTGTATTTAAATCGTTGACTCTTTTTTCAAGTGCTACTGACTGAGCTTTTAAATCAGTTGAACTATTGTCTGAAGAAGCCTTTGCCAGTTCCAATGCTTCACTGTTTTCACGGCTTAGTTTTTCAAGGGTTGCATTTGCTGTTGTAAGACTTGTAATCTTCTTTTCCTGCGTACTAATAGTTGCCCGGAGCCCATCTATATTTTGTTGATTTGCCACGACATTATCGGCTAATGAAAAATTTAATGCACTCCTGCCTTCAATTAAATTAATATGATTTTCCAAAACAGAGATGCGGTTATTTCTTGCCTGAATCTCATCCTGCATTCTAAGCATAAACTGCAGATTGGTGCTTGAGTCTCCTTTGGAAAGAACAGATGTTTTATATGCCTGCATGGAAGATCTGTCATTGATTACAGACCGGAAGGATGTAATCATACTACGCAGCAGTTTCGAAGCTTTACTGTCCGGGTAAGCCCTGGTAATAATTTCGATACTGTCAATTTTTTTTTCAAACTTTTTTTCCGCTTCCCCAATACCGAGTGAGAGGCTATCTAATTCTTTTACATTTACTGAATCAATCATTTTACGTGAATAATTCTGATCTAATTGTTTTAAATCCTGATATTGTGAGGTAAGTACTTCTGCCTGGTTTAGCAAATCATTTATAGGCACATCACTACTTTCCACAGGCTTTGTAGCAGTAATAGTAGTATTTGCCGGAGCAGTTCTATGTATTAAAAACCAAAAAATAAAAAGAATTAATGCTACAGAAAGAATGTATAACCCTGTAAATTTTAATTTCAAATTTTGCCTGCCGGGCAAAGTGCTTGTTTCCATATTATTTAGATTTAATAAATTCTACTCTTAATCGATATAATGACAGGTTAAATGGGTACACGCCGGGCAATAATCAAAGTATCACTTTTAATATTATTTTGATCCAGGCTCAAATCTGCATCTAACTTACGGGTGCCCATAAAGGATGGCACAAAAAAATTCCAGCCAAATGACTGGTTGCTGATATCCTCAAATTTTCGCTCATCTGTATCATTTTCCTCGTGCACAAAATTAGTGAACATGGTGCCAAGGCTTATTCTGCCAGGCACGGTGGTATCATATACTTTTTCGGTTGCCCCATATGCAGGCGCCATTTTAATTTTAAGATGTACACTGTTCAGGAAAACAGTTGCTTTAGGCGCCTGGCTGGTTTGCTCTGGTAAATACCATAGTTTATCCAGGCTGCCAGGCAATAAACTGTCATAAAACAACCACGTCTGATAAATGACAAACGGTAACAGAAACAGGCAACTGTAATATAAACAGGTAATAATGGACGTGTTTCTTTTGATAATTCCTATCAGGCAGGTAACAGAAAATATGCAGGCAAATACAGCCAATGAATAAACAACACCGCCGGTATAGTTTGCCTTACTAAAAAACCGAAGTTGGTTATATAAAAAACCGGTAAACAAAATCCCTAGCAATGTAAAGGAGCAGGCCGGAATAAGTTTAGATTTTATATCTGCATTACCTATGGGAAATGCTGCATTGCATATGTAACTAATAGCTGCTGCAATTGCTACACATATCAACGCATATACGATCGCACGACGAACATCTAAAGCCTGCTGTCTTTTAGCAGCCAGGACCGCTCTGGCATTGCTTAGCTTAACGATATGAATGCTCTCATTTTCCACAAGCTGTAATAGTTGGTTAAGAAGCAGCAAAAATATAACTGGTAGCTAAATGAAAACATAACTGGCAGTTAAATGAAAACGCAAATAGCTGACTGCTCATCAACTATTTGCGTTATGGGATATTTGATAGAAACCAAATACCTGTTTCGAAATTCGTTAAAATCTGTAAGACATACCTATCTGAAGGCCCAGGTTGGTAATTGGAATACGTTCCGTAACAGCCCTTGAAGGCGTGTTAGGGTTTGCTGCTGATTGCTGATCGGTGGTAAATGAGTTGCTAAAGTCAACTACTCTTTCACTAACCGGAAGGCTGTTCAGCATATCAACACCATTCACCTTAAAATCAGTTACCGTTTTCTGACGTACTACGAACACTATATGAGAAAATTGAAGTTCGCTGTAGACACGGATTTTTTGTGTTACTTTAAACTGTGCGCCAAATCCACCCATGAAACCATAAGCCGGATTTTTAATTCCCCATTTATATGTTTTAGCAGTGCTGGAGGCAACATCCTTGTAAAATCCCTGCCAGCCACTCCGCGTATTTGTTGTCAGCAAATCCGTTTGTGTGCTGCCTGGATTGAAACTTATTACAGCGCCAAGTTTGTTATACAGATACCACTTTGGTTTTGATATAGCTTTGAAAGTAATGTTAGGCGAAAATGTAAGTATAGTGGCATCATAAGATGTTCTTTTCTGTTCAGTATAGATATATTCATCCGGATCCCCCGGAATACCTAAAATTTTTGACTGGTTAAAAGAAGAATCTCTATCTCTGTAAATGGTGCTCTTTAAATAATCCACATCTAATCCCACATTTATAAAGTCATTTACAATATAAGTTAAACCACCACCCAACCGGAAACCCTGGCCTAATCCTTCTGTAGGAGTGCTATAACTAACATTTTTGGTTGCGGATGCACTTCCAACCTGCGCAACCTTTATTGAACTAATATCGTCCGGATAAAATTTAAACGTGGAGCCTAAGCCCATTGTATAGCCACCATGCAGGTTCAAAAAGAACTTAGATTCATTTTTCAATACAACTTTTGGAATTTTAACCTGCTCAGTAAGCTCTGGCTCTGTGGTTTGAGCTACAATAGCGGACGTCAGTGATAGCAGTAGAATGGGAGTAAAAAATAGCTTCTTCATCGTATGTTTGTTTTTTGAGTGCGATATTATTTAGATAGGTACAACATATTATTTACGTAGCATTCTATCTCACCTGCTCTTTCCCACCTCCTTGATAATTCAATCATCTTCCACCAGGAAGATCATCGTTCTACAAGTGCTACATCCGGCACATTTCATTTAAAAATTGGAATTTTTAAGACTAAAATAAATTCTTCGGCAGAAGACACAAGTTCGTTAATCATCTTACATGCAGGAAATTTATTGCGGATTTTGCAGCACAAATACGGCCAAAAATAGCAGTTTAGTTTTAATTTTTATAGCTTTTTTGTGTCATTGTAAAAATAGGGAAAAGATTAGTTCAATTATATACCAATAAATATTTGTGAAATGTATTTCCTGGAGTTTCGGGACGTATATATTATTTAGCCGGGTAGCTGTCCCTACATTCATTTTTCCCGTTTTTGAAAAAGCAGTTTTACTACAGGTATATTGGCCATGGCCGCTGTATAGTATTGCTTAGTAGAATGTTACGAGGCTGGCAGCTACGTCAAAGCCTGTATATAAAAAAGCTTTTTATATCCTGTGCATCAAGGTAATGTTAGTTATTAAGTCCCCCGGAACGGAGTTGAACCGTTACGACCATTGCTGATCACAGGATTTTAAGTCCTGCGTGTCTACCAATTCCACCACCAGGGGTGCTTCTTTCTGATGCTCTTCTTTTTCTTCTTTCCTTTCTCTTCCTTCACCTTCCACCAACAGCAATCCCGTTCCGGCTTTGACCAAAACGGGATTGTTCTCTTTCCTCCTTCCTCCCTGCTCCTAAGGAGCGGAAGACCGGGCTCGAACCGGCTACCCCGACCTTGGCAAGGTCGTGCTCTACCAAATGAGCTACTTCCGCTTTTTCCGCCGCCAAAACTAAGCGCCACTGCGCTTCTACCCAAAACTTTATTTGCTCTCCTTTGCCTGTTCTCCTTTCTCCTTATTCCCTATCTTATTCCCTATCTTATTCCCTATCTTATTCCCTATCTTATTCCCTATCTTATTCCCTATCTTATTCCCTATCTTATTCCCTACTTGTACTTCGGCGTGTACAGCGTGTTCTCCGGTACCTCTACCTTCGGCTTGCCTCTATAGCGGTGCTCGTACACCTGGTAGCTGCACCCGCCCACAAAGGCCACAAACGTAAATACCGTTACATAAAACAGAAACCGCGATGAGCTTACCCAGTTCCTGCCAAACTCCCGGTCTTCTTCCATCTCCTTTACTTCCTTGTCCATATGATATAATATGATATGATATGATGTTATTGATACTTGGATCGCTGGATCGCTGGATCGTGCCCGGCAAATGTACGCTTTGACCCGATTGCTTTATACCCCTGTTTTTACTTTCCACCCGTATTTTTACCCCGCCTCTCATCGCTGTTTTCCCTTCCCTATGATTACACGTTACCTTAACTGGAGAATGCTGCTGCTGCTCATCGCTCTTGCCATCATCGGTGGCACCGTCTGGTACAGCCGCTACCTGGCTACCCAGATCGAAACAGAGGAGCGGCAGCGCATTGAAGAATGGGTGCAGGCTAACCAGCTCAAAATGACCCCTTCGGAAAGTGAGGCACTGAACATGGCTTCCCTCATCACCCAGAACAACACGGAACTGCCGCTTATCGGAACGGATGAAAAGGACAATATTCTGGATGTGCGCAATATTGATTCGGCCTTGCTTCAAAAGAACCCGGCTTATTTTACAGACCTGCTGGCTGAATTGAAAGGGCAGCACCAGCCTATTATTTATGTCATCAGCCGGCAGCCTTACCAGGCTAACAAGATTTACTATGGCAACAGCCGTTTGCTCAGAGAGGTGCAGTACTATCCCATTGTGCAGCTGGTGGTGGTGTCGCTGTTTATTATCGTGTTTGTGCTGCTGCTATATACGCAGAACAAGAGTACGCAGAACCAGGTATGGGCGGGCCTGGCTAAGGAAACGGCTCATCAGATGGGTACGCCGCTTACGTCGTTGCAGGGTTGGGTGGAGTTGTTGAAGGAGATACCGGGTAATGAAAAGGTGGTGAGTGAAATAGGTAAGGATGTCGACAGGCTGAAACTGGTATCGGACAGGTTTGGCAAGATTGGCAGTTCGCCGCAACTGCAGGAGGCTGACCTGGTGGTGGAGATAGAGCGGATGGTGACGTACATGCGCCGGCGTGCCTCGGGCAGGGTGGAGATGGTCTTTGAGCAGGCGGGGGAGGCGGTGGTCGGGTTGATATCGCCTCCTTTGTTTGACTGGGTGCTGGAGAACCTGATGAAGAATGCGCTGGATGCTACGGAGGGTAAAGGCCGGCTGTTGATACAGTTGGCAGAGACGGCATCTCATATTCAGATTGATGTAACGGATACGGGCAAGGGCATAGCGGCGGCGAACATCAGAAAAGTGTTCAAGGCGGGGTTTACCACGAAGAAGCGGGGTTGGGGATTGGGGTTGACGCTGAGCAAGCGGATCATTGAGCAGTACCACCGGGGTGAGTTGTTTGTGAAGCACTCCGAGCCGGGCAAGGGTACCACTTTCCGTATTCTACTCAATAAATAAGCAATGGACAAATGAACAATGAACAATGGGCAATGGGAAATGGGAAATGGGCACAAACCTGCTGGCACAGGTAGCTTAATAAAGATAATACAGCAGTAAGAAAAAGCATCAACAAATACAACATACAATTGGGCAGCGGGTTATTCTTAAAATACTATGTTCGCCTAATTTGTACAGTTAAGCTGGCTAATTTTTTTGCAGACAGGCATGGTATTAATCAATAATTAATTACAAACACATCTAATACATTTTAATTTATATTCGTAACAAACTGTTAAATTGTAAATTCTACTGAGTGAAACGAAAAGCCCGATAAATCTTAGCTACACAATATAAATTGGTACTAACACTGGACTATTCTTTGAGGCTGATACCATTTCATCCGATAAAGTAGCGAATCCGCCTACATTATAGCAACGTACCTGCCTTTCTGTATAGCTTTTACTTTGTACGATACTTCATGCAATTATTGCCACTACTATTTCTTGCTGTAATTTGCAGGCCCGATATAACTGTATATAGATAATGAAACCAGCTTTTGACGTTGTAATTGTAATACCGGTAGGCCCTAACAGTTCCGTTGATTTTATTGCTGATACTATTAGCAGCTATATTCATTATACCCGCTCCAGTTATAAGATAATAATAGCTGATGACTCGCATGAGGGAACCGGTAATGAAGTGAAAAAGATTTTTCCGGATACGGACGTTTTACTTACGGTGAAACCAATGGGCGGATGGGCAGGCTTGTATATTAATCTTTGTCATGCTTTCCGGCATGCAGTGCGGCATTACCATTTTGGTGTATTACTAAAGCTTGATACGGATGCACTGGTGATCGGGTCCGAACCGGAAAAAGATGCGCTTAAATATTTTAGCAAACACCCGCAAGTGGGCATCATTGGCCAATATCCAACTGATTACTTTGGAAACCCCTGGGACATTGGATGGCCCCGTAGAAGAATTATCAATGGTATTAAAACCTGGAAGTTTATCAGGCGGCCTATTGCTAATTTAGCACTGATAAAACTACATCGTACAGCCATTAAGAATGGTTATAAAACAGGGGAAAGCGTATTTGGCGGCGCTTACTTTATGAGCGAAGCTTTTTTGATAGCCATGCTGGCAGCCGGTCAACTACCGAATTACACATTAAGAACCCTTAACCTGGGAGAAGACCATTTATTTGGCCTGCTGGCACATGCAACCGGATTTAAGCTGGGTAGTTTTTCCGGAAAAGGTCAGCCATTCGGATGTGCCTGGAAGGGTTTGCCCGTTTCGCCGGAACAGTTAGTAAATGACGAAAAAAAAATAATTCACTCTACCCGGCATTGGAAAAATATGAATGAGCAGGAAATACGTAGCTGGTTCAAAAACAAAAGAGAAGGAATAAACGAACAAGTGACCCGGTAAACTTACATTTTTCATGAACAAAAAAACACTGCGTTGGAATTTCATTTTTCAGTATGGCTGGGTTCTGACCAACATCTTTAATTCCATATTGCTGCTTCCTATTTATATCAAAAATATTGATAAAGGCGTTTTGGGTGTGTGGCTGGCTACCAGCAGTATTTTAAGTTGGATGACACTGATAGATCCTGGTATTGGCGATGTCCTTCAGCAGAAAATTGCTGAACTACGTGGCAAGAAACAACTAAAAGTTAAAGCGGGTTCCGATGCATCGAATAGTGAGCTTGTTACTGATTTTACGGAAGAAGATAACAGTCAAGAGATAGGCAAGTCCATTGGTTCCGGGTTTATTGGCTCTGCATTTATTTTACTATTCTCAATCATAGTAGGTATTATTTGTTATTTTTCTGTCGGATTGATTATTAATAAAGATATATCTCAGTATCCCAACCTGTCGGTAGCCCTGCTAATTACTATTATTTCTACCGGCATGTCGCTGGTTTCGTTTACGCTTTCCGGCATCAACCAGGGCATGCACAATGCGGCACATGTAGCTATCTCGTCTTTATCGGCCAATTTTCTTTTTCTGATTGTAAACCTGGTGTTGTTATACGCCAAACTTGGTGTAATGAGTATTGCACTTGCTAATTTATGCAGGGCACTCTTTATCAATGGTTTCAACATTTTGTCGCTGTTACAGTTGCTAAAAAAAGAAGGATTGTCTGTTATCTATAACCGGCCACACTTCAAAAAATTCATCCGAATCTTTTCTTTTACTTCCGCATCAAAAATTATCACAGGCCTGGCCGGGAGTATGGATATGCTGGTGCTGGCAAGATATATTCCGCCGCAAATGATTACGCTTTATGAATTGAACAAACGCCCTATTAATTTTACCAATACACTGATAGGCAGGCATTCTGTAGCATTGATGCCGCTGCTTTCCCATGCAAAAGGTACGGGTGACCGGCCGGCAGTAACCAGCATTATACACAAGCAGTTTAAAATATATGTGTATATATCGCTACTGGCAGCCTTCATGTTTGTTATTAATTATGAAGACCTCATAACCTTATGGGCAGGCAAAGAAAATTTTATGGGTTATACTGTGTTGTACCTTTTAACGATCTATTCTTTCCTGGGCCTTGTGGCTTATTTTATGAGTAATATGAGTTATGCATTGGGCGATATAAAAAAGAATAGTCAGTTTAATATTATTCGTAATCTTCTTTTTGGTGTGATGGTATTTTTTGCTGCTAAGTTGTACGGCATTATCGGTACGCTTACCATATCAGTAGGACTGGTATTTGTAGCCGATTTCTTTTACTTTGGTTACCGGGTGTACAAAATGGGATACCTGGATATAACATTACTACGCAAGTCAGCAGGGCTCTGGTTTGTAGTAATTGCTGCAAGTACAGCAGTGGCCTGGGGATGTAAATTGCTAAACCGTAAGCTAATGCCAGAAGGTATGCACCTGAGCAAGATGATGATTGGTTCTACACTGTTTATCGTTTTTTACGTATTGTTTTTACTAAGTGCCGATACAGAAATGCGGAACCTGGCCACTCAAACAAGAAACAAGATTTTGTATAATCCACTTGTAAGACGTGTAAGAACAGGAATTTTTAACGGGCCGGGACAATAAAAGGGAGTTTGGGATAGATAAATTAAAAATGAAATGAATGATTCAGAAGTAAAAGGCAAATCGTTCCTATTTCTTCCCACTCAGCAGAGTGGCCATTTATTTAAAAGGTTTCAAAAATATAAGGGTCTTAAGGAACTAAAAGAACACCTGTTTTGCCGGGTGCTAATTAGAAGAAAGGAAACATCTTTTAAAAATTGATGCAATTAATCATGTAAAGCAGCTGCTACCTGATTAAGCCGGTTAATCTTTTCAGATACTTTTCTCCTCATAGTTGCATCACCGGTAGACGCCAAAGTATTTAATGTATTTAAAGCATCTGTCAGCAAGGCTTTTCGTTGTTTTTCACTTGATATGATTTGTGTGACATCTGCTCTTGAGAGGTTACAATCTACCTGTGCTAAACGGATTTCTGCATTTAAATCACTGACCTTTTTTTCAAGTAAAGCTGTCTGGTTATTGGAGGCAGCACTATTTTCAGCCGGCTTTTTTGCCTGTTCCAATGCGTCGGCATTTACCCGTGCAGTTTTTTCAAGTGTTGCATTTGCTGCCGTTAAGGCTGCTACTTTCTTCTCCAGTGTGCTAATAGTAGCCTGAGATTCAATCAGGCTTTGCTGCGTATTATCTGCGTTATTTGGATTGGCCACTCCCGTTGTGCTTTTTTTATTTTGCAAAGCGGTAATCTGATTTTCCAGAGTAGTAATATGGCTATTTCTCGCCTGAATTTCAGTTTGCAATTTGAACAACTGCTGTTGATCGGTATTAGTATTTCCACTGCCGGAAACTGCTGTTTTAAATTCCCTCATCGCAGCTCTGTCATTTATTACTGACCGGAAAGATTCTGTAAAATTATGCAACAAGCTAATCGTTTTCATATCACCGTAAGATGTTGAAAGCAAATCAAGGCTGTCAACCGTTTTTTTCAGATTTTTTTCGGCTTCAAAAACATTACGGTTAAAAACAATCAATTCGCTTGCCGGTGCCGACTCAACTACTTTACGTGCATAATCCTGATCTAACTGCTTTAGTTTCTTGTATTGCACATTCAATACATCTATTTTGTTCAATAAATCGTTTCCTGACACCTCATTGTTCTGCAGTGGTTTTGCAATAATTGTATTCGCCGGTGCAGTATGTTTTATGAACAGCGATATGATAAATACAAGTAAGGCTACAGAAAGTATATAAAAGACAGCAAATTTTATTTTTAAATTTTTTCTACCTGGCCGCATCGCATTCTCCGTATTATTTAATTGCATAGCATTTCTATCCGGAACCACTGCATTTTCCATATTGTCTGTTTTTTATTGATTTTAGTGAGTGATCTGTAAAACAGTTGGTTGTTCTTGTATGCGTTTCGCAATTACAACCGTACCATTTTTTATTTTGTTTTTATCCAGGCTTATATCTGCATCTAACAGGCGTTTACCTACTCCTAAAAAAGAAGGAACAAAAAATTGCCATCCAAAAATTTGGCTGCTGATATCCTCGAATGTTTCTTTTTGTCTACTATCCCCGCTTTCATTTTTAATTAAATCGGTGAACATCATCCCAACACTAAGCCTGCCGGGTACGGTAGCTTCGAAAACCTGTTCAGGAGCACCATAGCTGGGTGCCATTCTGATCTGAATAGAGATACTGTTGAGAAATACGGTAGCCTTTGGCATATCGCTGGCCTGTTGCGGCATATACCATATTTTATGGCGACTGATAAATAATAGCTGGCTGTAGAAATGCCAGGCCTGATAAATAGTATAAGGTAAAGCAAAAAGACAGCTATAAAACAAATTGGTAATAACAGAACCACGGGCTTTTACAAAACCAATCAGCATTGACGATGCTAATACGCCGGCAAATACAATAAATGCGTAGGTAATACTATTGGTAACATTTGATTTTGAAAATAAGAAAGCAGTTAAAAAAAATCCTAAAAACAAAAAGCAAACTGCAGGAGCAACAGCGGATCTGATACTGGTAATGCCGGGAATAATTACTATACTAAAAATAAAACTAATTAGTACCGTTGTTACAACACATACAACAACATATCCTATTCCATTCGTAAAAATGGAAATCGACTGTTTAGCAGGGATAACCGGTACGGGTATACCTACGGGCTTATTTATGTTCGCAATTCCATCTTTCACAGCAATCTTTTTACATAACAGTTATTTAAAACATAGGTGGAAGTTTCCGGATCGGCAAATATTGAACGAAGAGTTAATCAACGCTATTATTCAGATAATTTGTAGCTATCGTAATTTCCGGTTTATACTACTTAAAATTTGTATGAAATACCTGCCTGAATACCCAGATAAGTGATTGGAATACGTTCGGTAATTGCCCGGGAAGGCATATTTGGATTAGGATTTTGCTGATTATCTGTGTAGGAGGTGCTAAAGTCAATTTGCCGTACACTTAACGGCAGGGTATTCAGCATATCTACATTGTTCAGTTTATATTCGGTTGTTTTTCTGTTACGCACTACAAATACAATATGCGAAAACTGTAACTCTGTATAAAAACGAAGCTTTTGTGATAACCGGAATTGAGCTCCTACCCCAGCCATAAAACCAAATGCAGGATTTCTGATTCCCCATTCATACGTTTTAGCGTTATTGCTGGTAGAATCTTTGATAAAACCCTGCCACCCCATTTGTGTTCTTGTAGTAAGTACATCCTTCTGCGTACTATTTGGCCGGAATGTTATAACTGCCCCCAGTTTATTGTATAAATACCATTTAGGCAGTGATATAGCCTTAAAAATGATATTTGGAGACAATGTTAATAAGGTTGCGTCATACGAGGTTCGGGTACGTTCGTTGTAGATTAATTCATCCATTCCATTTGGGCTACCAGCAATTTTTGTTCTGGTAAAAGAAGAATCTCTGTTTTTGATGATAGAGCTTTTAAAATAGTCTAAGTCGAGTCCTAAACTTATAAAATCATTTACAATATAAGACACGCCAACACCATATCTAAAACCTTGCCCTAACCCTTTGGTAGGAGAGCTATAGACTACGCTTCTTGAGGGTGTAGTACTGCCAACCTGGGTTACATTTATGGAACTTACGTTGTCGGGATAAAATTTAAAGGTGGAACCAAGACCAAAGGCATAACCGCCGTGCACATTCAAAAAGTACCTTGACTTTTTCTTAATAACTGCTTTTGGAATAGAAGTGTCGCCGTAGGTTAAGGAATTTTTTTGTGCTAAACTCAGTGAGTTAATCAAAAACAGCAGTGCTGAAATAAAAAACAGCTTTTTCATTAGGTGATTATTTTTAATTTAAATATGCCGGTTTTTTGATACTGTTTCTTTGTCAACAATTTCCCTGTTACACCCATCATTAAAATATCCAATCATTTTCCAGTAATGAAAAACCATTGGATTTTGAAATAGTTAGCCTTTTGGCGTCGCCGTAATAAATTGAATTGTTATTGGCTGAAATAAAATGATCTCAGCAAGAGACAGCAGTTATACGTTCGTCTTACCTATATACCAAAAATTTATAGCATAAATACGGCCAAATTTGGCATTTAGATGTTTTTCAGCATTTTATTTATTACTTAATTTTAACTGTACAACGGCTATTATTAAACAAGAAACAAGTGCCTCCAATGCTGTAGCCATTACTTTTCCCGACAGGTTGTTATTTTGTCAAAAAAGACCATGATAATCAATCACTACAAATAAAATTGTCCCTTATTGTTATCTGAAAGGTGCAAAAAAAGGCAGGCCATTTTTTGGGCCTGCCTTTTACATAATTTACTGATGTAGTACTCTATAATAGCTTTATCTCAGTATGATAATTTTTCGGCTTATTACTTTTTCCCGGGTAATTAACCGTACAACGTATAATCCGCTTTTTATGGTTCCGGCATTTAGGGTTATGGCCTTGCTCCTTTTACCGGATAGTCCATTAAATAATAATCTTATAATGATGCCTTTCTCATCTAACAATTCCAGTTTTATAAGACCCTCTTCCTGCAGGTTTATTGCAATAGTAGCTGAGGTAGTAATTGGATTAGGGTACACGTTTAAAACAGGCTCATCATTTTGCTGAATTGTGTACACAGACTTACTATCGTCTGTAAAACGAATTTCCTGTGCAGATTTAGCTGTTGTGCCAGCCGTCTCAAAAGGTGCAAGCCGCATACCAGGCATCGGAGCTTCCATTGGACCATCCGGTAACTGCCAGGCTACTGCTAAGTTATCGCCACCTTCTCCTTCTTTTTGCAAGGCTTCAATATAGTATTGCTGGCCGGCCCGTAAATAAATGAGTGCCGATTTTTGTGAAGCATACTTGTTCCATTCGCGGACACCGGTATATGCTGAAACATTTGCAATTAATGTTTTGCCTGCTTCGGTTTTATTGGTACTTAGCCATAATTCAGCAGCATCATCGGCAGCGATATAAAAAGTGTAATTCCCGGTTTGCGGCGGGCAAATGTAGCCCCTGATGCGGGCTCCATAATTTTCCGCAACGTCAGTAGGCGATTCGAACAATAGTAGTTGGCTACTAACTGCAGGTGGCGTTTGTAAAGGAATACTGCTAATATTATGGCCGCCAATATTGTTCCATTGTTCCCGTAAAATAGTACCGGTAGCACCACAGGTTACCGGCACCACAATCTGTAATGGTGAAAGCCTGGTACCGGCAATAGGTGCTTCCATTGTGCCATCCGGTAATTGCCAGGCAACCGCCAGGTTATCGCCACCTTCCCCTTCTTTTTGCAGTGCCTCAATGTAATACTGGTGACCGGCCTGAAGATAAATAGCGACCGATTTTTGTGAAGGATATTTGCTCCATTCACGGGATGCCGTCCAATCTGGTACGCTGGCAATTTTCACTTTACCGGATTCGGCATTGCTGGTACTTAACCATAGCTCGGCTACATCGTCCGCAGCTATATAAAAAATATAATTGCCGGTTTGTGGCGGACAAATGTAACCCCGGATCCTTGCCCCATAATTATCAGCAACATCAACAGGTGATTCAAAACGGGTAAGCTGCATTGTTTTATCGGGCATGTTTTGTAAAGGAATACTGCTGATCAGATGCCCGCTGATATTACTCCACTGTTCCCGCAAAATAGTACCTGTGCCACTGCAATTAGCTGTAGCGGCGGGGTTTACTACCACGTTTTGCATTACCGGTGGCGCTTCGGAGTAAATAGTATTACCAGCCTGAAATGCTTTTATAATAACGGTGCCCGCCGCAGTAAGGGTAACGATATTTCCGGAAACAGTTGCCGGGCCTGAAACGATTGTGAAATTTACAGGAAGGCCGGAGCTGGCGGAAGCACTAATTACAAATGGTGCATCGCCAAATGTTTTGGGAGCTATTGCCGGAAAATTGATGCTTTGACTAAGTTGTGCTACTAAAAACGGAGAGAGCCTGCTGCCATAAATAGGTGCTTCCATACTTCCGTTTGGCAATTGCCAGGCAACTGCTAAGTTATCGCCACCGCCACCTTCCTTATGCAGGGCTTCAATGTAATACTTATGACCCGCCTGAAGGTAGACTGCGGCTGATTTTTGGGATGCATATTTGTTCCATTCACGTACATTCGTCCAGCTTAACGCATAAGCAATTTTCGATTTATTTGCAGGGTTATCATCTGTACTCAGCCATAATTCGGATGCATCGTCCGCAGCTATATAAAAAATATAATTGCCGGTTTGTGGCGGGCAAACGTATCCCCGTATTCTTGCACCGTAGTTGTCCCCCACATTTGTTTGCGATTCAAAAACCGTTAGCTGACTGGCACTTGCCGGCGCCGTTTGTACTGGTATATTACTAACATCGTTACCGCTAAGATTATTCCACTGCTCACGTAAAATAGAACCGGTAGCCGAGCAAACCACGGTATCAGGAGTGGGCTGGTTTGAACTTTTTTTTAAAAGTACGGCTGAACTATACGGTGCTACCGTAATACTACTATTGTAAGTATTATTCGCAATATCAGCATACGTATTGTTTAATGCAAACGATTTACTACCGGTTTCCGGATTATATACAAACCGGATGGAGTCATCGGGATTGGTAACGGTAACATTTGCTTCCACTAATTGTATGTTATCAAAATAAACAGAACCATTTTGCTCCGGAATTTTAAAACCGATGCTTGCTGCAGATTCATCAACAGTAGGGAGCAATAACACTTCCTGCTCTGTACGGCCGCCTGTAATATTTACATAAGAACGGGAAGCTATATCTGAATAAGGCGCATTGCTTTTTCTTAAATAGGCATCCAGCAGTTTATTTTCATTGGTACCACTCAGGCTAAATTTCAGCAGGTATTTTTTTGCTGCGGAAACAGTGCCCACATTTATCACAACCGTTGCATAACTATCGCCACCTGTAAGGTTTGAAAATGCTACCCGCAAAGCCCCGCCGTCCAGTACGCCGTTACTCCAGGATGCAGTTGCATTATTGCCTGTTGAATATGTATATAACCCATTGATGTTATTATTAAAACTTCCGTTGGTAAATAAATTAGAACCTGTAACAGTATTTACTTTGTAAGGAGCAATCGGGAAGGGTGATTTTTTTGAGTTTTGATCTTTCCCGTAAATTGTTTTCCAGGTTTCGAGATTGTACGCATTCCAGACATAGTTACCATTTTCCTTATGCAAAACACCTATTTGAAGATAGTCATAAAGCGGCCTGCTGTAATAGTTATTATCAAACGTACCAAAGCTACTAATGTCATTGGCATTTGTTTTAAACTCAGCCAAACTTTGGGCAGCAAGTTTTGATACGAATGTATTACCTGTCAACGTTACATTTCTGATTGGGAAAGGTGCAATATCATCATGGTTTATTTCAATTTGTGTAGCATTATTATAAACAGTATTATTGGTGATAACAAGGTCGTGCGCATTGTGAATATATAAACCCCTGTTGGCGCAGTTTGCCACGGTATTGCCTGATATTTCAACGCCTCCAGCATTATCGTCCATGTAAACTCCATTGGCGTACAGCTTATCCGGATCGGGAGTACCTGCTCCTGCCCCTAATCCATTCAGTACAATATTGCCGGTAATAACCCGTCCGCTATATACCGGTGGATTCGATGGATTATTCCAGGTATAAATTCCGCTTCCATCGTCTTTTACAAAAGAAAAATTGGTAATTACATTGTTTTTAACCACCACATTATTTCCTCTGAAGGTAACGGCAATATACCCGGTACTATCAATGGTATTACCCTCAATCAATTGATCGCTTCCGCTCAGGAGCAATCCTTCATAGCCTCCACTGTCACCATCCCCCATGCCTGCATAAGCGCCGGTATTGGTGATCGTATTCTTTTTAAGGGTGACATTATTACAATTATCAAGGTTGCAGGCTACATTATTTGTTTTATTAATGATAGAAGCTTCAATTGTAATATAATTGGTGTTAAGTGCATTAATGGCATTATGGCCGGAATACAGCATTTCACAATTTGTAATCCGGATGTTTTGGGAAGCATATATATCAAATGCATTTGCATTGGCTCCGGAAAAAATGAGGTTGTTGAAACTAACATTTGCCTGGTTACTGATGGTCACCAATGATTGCGCGGTGCTTACTTTTACACTGCCACTGGCCGGGCTGCCACCAGCGTGGTATAAGCCAAATTTTCTACTACCGGATTGGTAGTACCATTCGCCATCTATATCCAGTGTTTGCGGATGGTTTTGTATAAAATATCCATAACCGGGGCTGGCGCCATACCCACTTTGAGAGTTATAATAAATTGTATTTTGCTGATGTTGTGTAATGATATTTCTGTCCAGTACCCAACGCACTTTTCTAATAACTACTTCACCACCTGTCCAATTAGGCGTGCCGCCTAATTGCAGATCGGTAATGCTGGTATTTCCCGATGCGCTCTCCAATGTGAGGAAGCCATTGTTGGCAACATTGGCATTGGGGTAACGACCTGCCTGCCTGAAAGTATTATCCACTAGTACGCTTGCTACATTTTGCTGGGGAGCTGGCAACTGGGTTTCCCAAACATTTCCCCCGGCATTGGCCCAACCAGATGGCGTTGTATACCCGGTAATTTGTGGTTTTTCATTTCCGCCATAAACCGAAAAAATAATAGGTGCACCGGCAGACCCGGACTTATTTATTACAATCGATCCATAAAAAATTTCACCTGCTTTAAATAAAACAGAATCACCGGGGTTCAACTGATTAAAAAAAGAATTGAGTTTATTGACCGACTGCCAGGGGGTTGCTGCATTCTGAGCTGCTACCGAACTTCGGGAATCATCACCTGCTGTGGTAGAAAAGTAGTACCGGGCAGCCTGTAGATTTGAGATGCTACAATGCAAGAACACGATCAGTAAGATCGCTTTGGAGATAACCATGCGCTTATTTTTCATAAAATATTTCTGCATTACTATAGATTCATTAGTTTCTACAGCAACGCAATCTTTAGACAGATAAAATATCAACAGATTTGAAACAAGGGAGAAGGGGCTCCAAATCTATTGGTTATTTATGAAAAAAAGCATAAAGCCTTGAATAAGAGCGTTTAGGGCAAAAAAAGTATTAAAAGGGAAGAAATAATTGGAATATAATCAGTAGGCATTTTTTTCGCCCTTCAGCGCATTCATCACGGTCATAAAAATGATTTTAAGATCTAACATCAAATTCCAGTGTTCCATGTACCAAACATCATACTCCACCCTTTTTTTCATTTGCCCGATGGTTTTTGTTTCACCACGGTAGCCATTTACCTGTGCCCACCCGGTAATGCCGGGTTTCATAAAGTGCCGTATCATGTATTGGTTGATCTGCTGCGAATATTCATTGGTGTGTTTCAGCATGTGCGGCCGTGGCCCTACAATGCTCATTTGCCCCTTCAGTACATTTAGAAATTGTGGAAACTCATCTAAACTGGTTCGTCTTAAAAATTTACCGACTTTAGTAATACGGACGTCGTTCTTAGTGGCTTGCTGCAAATGCGAAGTAGCATTTAACCGCATGCTCCTGAACTTTAGGCAGTAGAATGTTTTATTATCCTTGCCCGACCGCTTTTGAGCGAAAAATATAGGTCCTTTTGATTCAAGCCAGATGAGTAGCCCGATAATAGGAATAAGCCACGATAAAATAAAAATGGTTACCAAAAGACTAACTACTATGTCAAATATTCTTTTCTTTACGCGGTCACCTATATCTTCCAAAGGATCATTTCGTAAATTAAAAACCGGAATCTCTTTAACATAATGCAGGTGCATTTTTTGATTGGTAAAAAACCGCAGATCAGGAACCAGTTTAAACCGGATACAGTTCTGTTCAGCTTGGTCTATCAGGTTATAAATAGCAGGGTTTTGCTCCGGGCCGATAGTGGAATAGATTTCAGACACTTTATGATATTTACAAACCTCAATGGTTTGGCTGATCTGCCCAATAATCGGATAACGGCTCAGTTCACCTACATTTTCTTCCTCTTCACAAAACCCTATTACTTCTTTGTTAACCGCATCTTCCTCCAGGTAATCCACCAGCTTTTTAGAAAGCTCATTATACCCAATAACTGCCACTTTATTTACCAACCAATCTTTTTGTTTAAAATACAAATGCAGGCCTAAATAAATAAACCTATTAATTACAAGGGCCGTAAAAGTGAATAGGAGTACAACAACAATAAACGTCCTGGAAAGTATGTGTATGCGAAAGAAAAATAAAGGAAAAATAATAATTAAAAGAAAGCCTCCAAAAGCCTGTACCGTTCTACTTGTGAAACTTTCAAAGGATAGGATATGAGTCTCATTATATACCCCCATTATTAAACTGATGAGCAACCAGGCCATACTAATGCAAAAGCCAAAATACATGTACTCAATCCGGCCATATATTAATTGATGCGTTCTGAAAACATATTCGCATATAAAAAAAACGGCATTAATGAATACAAAATCCATTATTGCCAGATTCCTTTGTAATGTCCTGATAAATTTGCTGTTCAACTGGATAAAAGAATACGATGACTAAATACTACAATTTAAGAAACAGGCCTGCGAAAAAATTTTATTTTAAAATATTCTTTTACAAGTAAATAGGAAAAAAGTGAATTTGTAACAAAATAACGTTTAAACAACCGGGCTGGCTCCTGATGAAGCCGGTATAACCATTCCAGACCGGATTTCTGCATCCAATATGGGGCTCTCGTTTGTGTGCCTAACAGCACCGGCAAAGCACCGCCAACGCCAATCATTGTTGCACCAATCTTTCCCTTCATAGAAGCCATCCACTTTTCCTGTTTCGGGCAGCCTAAAACTACAAAAACAATTTTAGCACCCGAGAATTCAATCTTTTGTATGGCTTCTTCTCTATCGGTATCTGTTAGTGTTCCAAAAGGCGGGCTATAACTACCTGCTATTAGGAGGCCGGGGAATTTTGCGGTTAAAGCCTTTGCAGCATTTTGCAACATGCTATCAGTAGAGCCATAAAAGAAGATCGGGATTGCTTTTGCTGCACAGGCAGTCAGCAAATCAGGAAGCAGATCCATCCCCGCAATCCGATCCTGTTGTATGCCATGTAACAGGCGCATTGCCCATGTTAGTGGAACACCATCCGGCGCTACTATGTCCGCTTTATTAATGGCATGTGCAAATTTCCTGTCCTTATAACCTTCCACCAACATATGCACATTGGCTAGGCACACATAATGACTGATACCTGTAAGCGACATATTAATTATACGATCTATAAAAGATTGATAATCACCCGTATTAATAGCTAATTGAAAAATTTTCTTTCTCATGTCCTGCCTGTTTATTTGTAATGCTATTATTGTATCGTTGTTAAACATTCGTTTCCCGCTGTTTTATTACCAAATTATTTTAGTATAAATATTAAAATCATTACACTTTTTCTATTTGTCAAAAACCATCATTTTTCTGGCTAATTTGACCGTTTGCATTTTATGCGAATCAAAATACAAGCCACTTATTTTATCCCTTCTGTTGTTTTTATAATTCCTAACTACTTGGTAAATAAGGTGTTGCCAGGGATCTCCGATGGGTGGAAGTGCCAAACGCCTGCACCGCATTAATTGGATGATCAATGCAATACAAGCGTGGATTTGGTTAAGTAAAAGTGTGTTTGTAGTATATGTACGTATTGAAACGTTACATAGTTGTGTATTTACTCATCTTTTCTTCAAATATTGTTGTCCTTACTATTTTAACGGTAAACACTTTCTTTTTTATTCTATCGCCGTTTTGTCAAAATTAATTTTCTGTTCATTGTAATTGCTATACATATCTCACAAATCTTACATTTTTTTCACCTTTTTCCTAACTAAGGAAAGTTATCAAAATAACTTGAACATTTCTTCAATCTGGCCTGGTTGCCCCCAAACCTTCTAAAGGGGGCTTTTGGACACCATCAAACTTTATAGGAACTTCAAAATACTCATAGTTGCCACTAATTTTTCAGGTAAAAACGAGTTCCCCTTTAGAGCAATGTCATTAAGTTAAGCCCCATCGGGGCTTTCTGTTTGTAGCAAACAAAGAGGCAAAGGGAATCATTGCCACGTAGTGGCTACCCCTCTTCTCTGATCAGGTAGCCACTACGTGGCATGCACCAACATCAAAGATGGCTATCTTCTACAAACAGGTTGCACCTACGGCGCATAACTGATACTCCAATCCTTAACTTAATGACATTGCCCTACAGGGGGTAGGGGCTACCAACGCCGGGTAATATCCCGCTTCATTTGTACAAGTTATTTTGACCACTTTACTAAGTGATAATCAGCCTATTCGTTTAATATCTCACTAACACTATAATAAATCTACACGTATGCAATCAGGAAACTTTGTGTTTTACTTTATTTGTGTACTTAATAAGGGTGTTGGCAATTTTTCGGGAAGCAAGTGATGTAAAACTGTAAGGCTTTTTTAGCTGCCGGCTTAAAACCGGATTCACGGATTCCACGTTGCAAAATCTAAAGTCCCTTTTTTCCCCGTTGTCCAACGGCGATTGCAGGTAATCAATCCCAAATGTGTTGGTTGACTCTGTATCAAAACCAATATTAGTGGTTTTAGAAATAACCGGATAAATCACATTCATCTCATGTAGTGCTACCTGAACCTGCATTTGTATGTCCCAGGTCGAAATTTTTCCGCTTATTTGCTTCAATAGCATACGGTACAGATCCATGCCTTCCTTATTTAGTTTCTTTTTAAAATCCGGAACCGTATCAATGATGTTCTGTAATGACAACTTATCCCATTTCACTTCGCTTACCCTATTGGCCCAGCTTGCCCAGCCATAAGAGCAAAATCTTTTATGTACAACCGAATCATATTGATAATTTTCCTTTTCCAACGGAAAGCAATAGCCTGTAACAGCAAAAACCGACGATTCATCTTTATAGTATGCCAGTCCATCCAACAGGAATTTTATATAATTAGGCGTCACCACAACGTCATCTTCCACAATAATGAATTGAGTATAATTCCGGCTCAGGTATGTAAGTGCCGTATGAAAGTTAGGACCTGTACTGTAATTTTTTTCCCTGTAATGTTTATGTACTTTTTTAAATCCGGTGAGTGAATCTATATAACGGCGAGTTTGAAGTACATCTTCTTTATCACGCTCTCCTTTATAACCATCGCAAAAGAAAATAATTTCCATATCGGCGCACTCCGGGTTCTTCAGCAATGCTTCCATGGAAGTTTGAAGCTTTGCTGCCCGTTTGTAGCAGAATACGCCAATTATTGTTGTTTGCTCCATGATTTACAATTTAAATAGAGGTAATATAGTTTTAGTGTGCAGGCTTCTTTTTAAATACATCCCATATAAAAGGAAAAAATGTTTTTAACCAGATCTTTCCCATTTCGGGCAAATACGATGACGGAAAATGAAGCCTGATAAATTTCAGGTATTCACTGTAAGCCAGGCCCTTTGGACTTTTCAGGTATTTTAATCTTTCAGACAATGTCGTTTTCTGCGATTTCCAGTTGTTGCCATGATCATCTGTACAGGTGCCTAAAAACCCGGGTATCAGCACTACTTCAAAACCGGCACGTTTTGCCAGTAGTGTATAATCATAATCTGCCAGGCTGTGCGTATATGTATCTGCCAGTATTCCAATCTTATCTGTCACGGCCTTTGGTACCAACATAATATTCGCATTTGCAAAATCGCAACGTAAATAATTTGTTTCATCAAATACAGGTTCACTTTTCCATACTCCATTGCTTTTCAATTTACTGCCGCCATAACTTAATTTGCCGGTTTCGGAATCGCATGTGCTGCCTACACAAATAGCATTACCGGATGCAAACGGATTATCCTGAAAGCCGTTAACTAATGATTGAATGGCTGTTTCAAGTAGCGTTGTATCATCATTTAGTAACAGGTAAAAATCATAATTTCCAATCAGCGCATGCGTCCATGTATGCCTCATACCACCTGCCCAATACAAATGCCCGTTTCCTGAAAAAATATTTACAGCCGGAAAGGCCATTTTTACTGCTTCTATCGTACCATCACTGGAATTGTCATCAGTCAGGTAAACACTTATTTCGATATTACCAGTTAATTTTTGCAAACTCAGGCTTTGTAAGCAGGTCAGTGTCTTTTGTTTTCGGTTATATGTGGTAAGTAGTACGGCTATTCGCATAATAGTTGGTGCTCAATTAATGTCTGTAAAAGTCTCGGTCATTCATTTTGCCTGTAATACTTTCTTTTTTATTTTGCGGTAAAAGCTGGTGAGGTAATACTGTGTCCGCATTTTTGCTGTAAGATGAGGGACTCCCAATTCTTTTTGTACATATTGCTGGTAAGTACTATCCGGAATATCAAAGCCCATATTCGTATGAGTGATTATAAAAAAATCATACATCCTGGCAAGTCCAAACGTTTTTTCCGCGGGCAAATGCCAGATAATCAATTTCGTATCTGTAGGCCGTACTTCCCGGTAGAAAAGCGGATTAGTCCATATACGCCGCATAAATAATTCCGATTGATTGGCATGCAGACCGTTTTTATAATACAGGTAACTCAATGTATGTGCTTCCTCATTAAATTTAGGAAGGCCGTTCGCGTGCCGATTCAGCAATTGCGGCCACAGCTCTTCAAAATCTGCATATAATCGCTTTATATTTTTTACGCTGCACAAAAAGAATTCGCCCAGGTGATAAGAAGGCATTTCCTGAATAGGCCGCTGAAGCAACTCTTCAAAGATGGATTTCATATCCCGTCTGCTTAATTCGTTGATTTTATAATCAGGCAGAACTTTGTCTTCAAATGAAATAAAACCAGCCGGTTCAGCTTCTTCAAAAAGTGGTGCTACCGGTTTTATAAAAATACAATCCGAATCAAGAATTAAATACTGGTCATTTAGCTGATGCCCGTTGTTGGCAATATGCTCCAGAATAGAAAATTCGTAAAACTGATTTTGAAACCTTCCATAATAACCTTTAGGCGTTTTGTATTTAAAGTTGGTATGAATAATGGAAACATCCAGGTCTGTGAGCACCTGCATAATATCTACTCCATCAATAATTGGTATCGTGGAAACATTGGTATACAGCAGGTGCTTCTCTGTTTTATTAAAGCGCTTGCTGGTAATAAAAAATACAACAATGCATTTCCAGTAAATATGCTGGTGGGCCGGGCTGGACGAGCTTTTTCCTGTTTGTGGGAAAATACTTTCCTCACCTTTTTCATCGGCACAAAACCAGGTACATATATAATTCATACAATTATCTGTTTATCACTGCCCGGGAAGCAGTTGGTTCCATATCCCGTTCAATATAAAATAAAGCAAGGCCCACATGCCCCCAAAACACAAGCGGTAAAACATAACTTAGTGAAAAAAGCAATCCGCTTAAACAAATTGCCATCAGTATGATTGCTTCAACCGACAATTTTTTGCTAAATATTTTGTAAACAAAATACAAAAGGAATGAGTACTTAAATACCAGGCCTACAATGCCATGGTAAAACAACATCTCCATATACCCTTCATGAAAATGCTGGCCTGTCTTTGCCGGCCACCAGTCCACTAATGGGTTCGGCATTTCAAAACCTTCGAAAGTCCAGCCGAAAAAAGGGTGCTGTTTAAAAAGTTCGCCATACACTTCCCGCTGTTGAATCCTAAAATTTCCCGTACTGCCTTCTTTAGCCGGATCAAGGATTTCACTAAACCGGTCAGCCATAAAATTAAGAAAGCCAGGCGCCATATTCGAAACAAAAAACAAAACAATTATAAATAGAATAATAGCATATACAAAAGTGCTGGCCAATGCCGTAAGTTTAATCCGTTTGGCCCGGATGCTGGCTGCAAAATAGATGAGCATAGCTATGATGGCGCTACTCCAAACTGACCGGTGCTGGTGAATAAGAATCACCCCAAAACAAAACAGGAATGGAAGCAGGTATCTATTTTTTTTGATTGAATTAGCTTATGCAGATACCACAGCAATGGAATGATCATCATAAAGATAGACCGGGCATGAATAATACGGGTGTCTCCGGAAAAAGGTCCATAATCATCCATCTGTACCTGGTCCAGACTAAAAGAGAAACCCCGGCCGTAAATAGCCATGAATACGATATAAGTAAAAATGTAAAACTTAGCCAGGAATTCCAGAAGGTCAAATTGGTGCGACCGGCATACTACTTTAATAAAAATGACAAACATCACCGGCGCCAATACGGTGTACATGGTCAGTTGCTGAAAAAATGTATTGTACTGCTGCAACGATTCCAGCACTAACCTAAGTAGCAATGCCGAAAAAATAATTACATATATTTTTTCAAATGTTTTTAAAAAATTAAACCGGTATAAAAGAAACAGGTAAACCCCAATGCTTAGCAGCTTCTCAAATGCCTGTATAAAAATGGAGTTGGGAACGAACAGCCAGGAAAAAATTGTTTCCGTAAAAAGATAGCAAAAGAATATCAGCAGAAATTCCTTTACATAAAACCGGTAGTTTGATATTTTAATGACTGATCCTATCACTTATATTCTTTCCTTATGTACTTATTGCTAACTAAATAGATTTATACTTCCGCTTTTTGCATGATTGCAGCACTTACCGGGGCTATAGGTGCTGAATCAGTTTTCCGCCGGATCATTCCTTTTACTTTCCAATATACTTTTGGGAAAAGGTGGGTTAGCCTGATGATATCCAGCAGCCGGTTCAGCAAAAATACTTTTAGGTTGTTGCGACTGTCAATCCACCGGATCGGCTTTTCGTTTTGAAGGTACATGGTTTGAAACATGGCTTCCTTTTCCGGTATAACAGAACGGTAGATGTCTGCCTTTTTATCCACCAATTCCTTGTTGATGTAACCCAGATGCTTTAGCCGGTAATCTGTTCTTATTTTTAAACCCTTTATACCTTTTACATTCGGCGAATCAATAATCAGGTTTTGAAAGTATCCGGATTTGTTTTCCCGCCACATGATACGGTCGTGGCCGGATGAATAATTGAGCCAGTACCAGGAACCGGCAAAATTCCGGCGGTCAATAAAGTGAAACCTCCTGAAAGCATATTTGTTAACATGCTTACGGTTCATTAATTTGTTAAGATGCTGGCGGGTTATCTGCGGTTCAAAAAGTTCATCTATATCCAGCCACAGGCACCAGTCAGGGTTGCGGGTACGTGCCAGTTCATACATTAAAATTTTATCTCTTCCTTCGTTATAGCCTTTCGTTCTTTCAATAGCGGCTACTTTTGGATGGGACCGCAGTTTTTCGTACGTGCCATCCGTAGAGCCATTATCTAATACAACAATTTCATCTACCAGTTTTTCAAAGCATTCCAGCCATTCATCAACGAAAAAAATTCCGTCTTTCACCCTTAACAATAAAACAAGCTTACTCATAATAGAAATTTAGCGTCCACCTTTCTTCTCAAAATATTTTTCACCGAATAAACGATCCGCAATACTTTTTAAAATTTTTCCATATTACCCGAAAAGGTGGTTATTTCAATAACTTTTTATTTATTCTGTTCCATCATCTGCTTTTCAATCTGGTTGCAATGTGTATTTATCTGATCAAACACCTCTGTATCTGCTTCCTGTTCAAATTTCCTGGCAAATAAGTCGGATGAGTAAACAAGTTCCTCCACACTGTGTTTGCTAACTATTTCCGGATGAGAGGATGTAGCGTGAAGCCACCTGGCATACATTAAATTATTATTGGAAATTTTTGTTACAATTCTTTCATCGGTACTGTTCAGTAAAATGGTGTGAAAATAAACCTCATCCGGAGCGAACGTATATTTATGAAAGGCTGTGTACACCGGATTGTCTTTAATATAGTTTAGAATATAGTTTAATGCGTAATTATCGATCGTCCACCATTGCGAACCAGCATAAGGCTTTAGTCCGTTAGGTATTTTACGTTGCAATGCCGGCAAGAATTTGGATCCCAGGTTAAGTGCTTTTGCCGCATATCGCTGGTAAGTTTTCAAACCAAAAAAATATTTGTTTATCCTATACATTCCTCCTGTTGTGTGCCACCTGTTATAATCAGGGATCGCTGTATATTCCAAAAATATACTTGCAGGTGTAGTTTTAAAAAACCGGTTAATAAACCCATTATTTTTTATGGGATAATCCTGCCCGCTTAACAATATTACCCGATCGAAAATTTTGTATTCCCGAATCATTTCCAGTGCATTTAACGTAGCTTTCACTAATCCAAAACCACCCCAATTGGTAAGTTCCCTTTGTACTAAATGAACATTACTGCCATAGTCAACTACTGCCCGAAACTGAGTTAAATCTGATTTTTTATCGATGTGCAAAAAAAATTCAGATTTATTGTCGTCGAGCCGGGTAATTAATTGTAGTAACTGTCTGGGATTTTTATGGGCTAAAATGATATATGCTTTTTCCATTACTATTATTCTTATCCAATCACTCTCCACATCAAGCATCAATCGTTCATAGCTGCAAGAGCTACGGTCTGTCTATATATTTATGCAACAATCTTTACATCTTCCACCTTTGTATCCTCCACCACGGCTTCTGAAATAAGGGCATATCCCAAAGATGGAAGACATATTTTATGTTCGTTGACAATGTTTATGACACCATTCGGCTGAACGTGAGCATGGTTTGTTTTGCTCATTGTTTCCCGATCCGGAGATACCTGAATTCTTTCCAGCCTTATATTATTATGCTGTTCCAGAAAATACCTGATAGATGCTATTTCATTCTCATTTATAACAGCAGGTTTATTCATCCAGTATAGAACTCCTGAGACACCATCTATCTGTTTGATTAATGAATGATCCTCCTCACAGGCATTTACAAAAACCAGGGATGTAAAAAGCGGAACCTTGATTACTTTCCGTTTTACTTGCCAGTATTGTACCTGGTCGTAACAGGGATGATAGCATTGTAATTTCTTTTTCGCCAACAAGTCTGCTACTTTTTTTTCGTATTTAGGTTTGGTATAAAGGGCATACCAGTTTTTTTCATTTTCCATATCGTATTAATTATTCAGGGTTACTTATAATTATTGATTGTCTTTACGGGTGCTGATTTCAGTAACTTCTACTGTCAGCTATTACTCTTTGATTGATTTTGGAGTCTGACTTTGGATATATCCGTTCTGGTAGGCATATCCGGAAGTATAGCCGTACCCATATGAATAGCTTTGTTTACCAAACCCTCTGGGTTTAACGCCGTTAAAAACAATAGCTGCATTTTTCAGTTTGTTCAGCTTATTATTTTCATCAAACATTTCCACCAGTATTTTTGGCGAGTAGTTGTGCCTTACAATAAACAAGGTTGCATCACAATATTTCGATAACAGGTAAGCATCCGTTACGGGCACTACCGGCGCTGTATCAATTACAATATAATCGAATTTAGTATCTAAGTAATCGAACAGTTTTTCTACATTACTACTCATAATTAATTCCGAAGGATTAAAAGGTAGCTTACCGGTTGATATCAAGGAAAGGTTCGGATGCAGATCGGTTTGCATGATAATATCATCTACTTCCATTCCGTCTAATAAATAATCTGTAATCCCTTTTTGACCTTTGATATTCAGTTTATTATTTAATGATGGATTATTTAAATCGAAATCAAGCAATACTACCTTTTTCCCGGTAATAGCCAGGCTGATTGCCAGGTTGGTAGCAATAAAGCTTTTGCCTTCGCCGGAAATAGAAGAGGTAACAAGTATGCGTTTGCGTTTGGAATTGACCCCAATATAATTAAGGGATACCCGCAGTTTCCGAAACTGTTCTGCAATCACTGTTTTACGCCGGTCATCGATTACAATCGGGTTTCTGGTGGCTTCGGCAGCTATTTCACCAATAATCGGAAGCTCGGTAAGGTCTTCAATATCATGGCGGAACATGATTTTATTACCTGCTTTTTCTTTTACAAACACAATACCGATACCCGAGAATAATGCAATCAGCAATGCAGATAAATAAATGAGTTTCTTTTTAGGGCTAACAGGGGCTTCGGATGCCTCTGCACGATCCACCACCCGGCTATTAGATTCAGTTGTTGATACCTGTGAAAGGGCGGCGTCTTCTCTTTTTTGTAGCAGGATTTCATAAATACCGCTTTCTATTTTTTGTTCCCTTTCTATTTGAATTAATCGCCTCTGTGCATCGGGTATAGCACGTAGCATCGAATTAAACTGACCATTTGTAGCAGACACACTTGCCCGGCTGGCTTGCAGGCTTCTTTTTTGGCTTTGTATATTTTCAAGAATGCTCGGTCTCATTTTTTCCAGTTGATTGGCAAGTGCAAGTGTGGAAGGGTTATTTTCTCCGTCAACATTTTTAGCCTTATTATAATCCATTTCTGTCTGGTACAGGTTATTTACCAGTGAAGACATCACCGGATCATTGATTCCCATAGTGGACGGCACCAGTCTTCCGGACGGATCTTTTGTTTGTACGTAGAGTTCTACCTGGTTCAGCATAGAAAGCTGCATATTTACTTCACTTAGCTTCTTATCCGCATAACTAACATTATCCAGCAGCATTTGTCCCTGCGCACCAATATCAATGGAACCGGTTGCTGTACGAAACTCTTTTTTCTTTCTTTCAATAGAATCCAAATCGTTTTTAACCTTTGCCAACCGGTCGTCAATAAATTTCAACGTGTTATCTGCCAGTTCTGTTTTTTCCGTATTTAGTGCAGCGTTATAAGAATCTATTACTGCATTTAAAATATTTTCACCTCTTTCCGGTACTTCATCCTTTAGCTTTAGTTCTACAATACTCGCCAACTTGTTAGGGGTTGTAACGTCAAGCCTGCCACTGATGGAATTGGCAACATTCTTAATCGGCACAAGCGAAAAATAAAATTTAGTAACATCATCTGCACCTTTATAAGCAGGGCTTTTTACAAACTGCAGGTTGCCATAGGAAGTAGCATACCATTTATCGATGCTATAGCTAACGCCATCCATTACTACTGTTGCAGTTTTATAATTATATTCAAAGTTTACTTTTTCAACAGGCCGCAACGAATCGGGATTTTGAAGTTGTACACTGACAGGTGAGCTTGAATAGGCTGATTTTTTTCCGAATTTGCTATTCTCAGAAATAGGTGCGTACAGGTTTAAAGTAGTTACTACCCTGTTAATTACCGGTTTAGACTTTAACACTTCTATCTCATTTTCCACAATTTTTTTAGGCGATATAATGTTCAGGTCTTCTAAAGCCTTTGATCCTTCCGCACCTTTCTTTTCATCTTTAAATAACACTTTGGCGCCGATTTCGTAAACAGGTGTCTGGTATTTTACATACACCCATGCTGCTCCAAAAAAAAGCACGAATAGAATTAAAAAAAGTGGCCAGTAAGGCACATACCGGAATGTAATGTGTTCTAATAAATTTGTGTCGTTGTCTGTATGTGCTTTGCGTATAATCTGCATGTCGTCCGTTTTACTATTTGATATTGGTAACAATAATTACAACTAAGGAAAGCCCGCTAAGTATAATGGGTAGTAACTGATTCGTTCTGCTTGTTCCAAATACTCTTGATTTTCCTGGCTCTACATATACGATGTCATTTGACTTTAAATAGAAATAAGGTGAGGTGAGGAGGTCACTTGAATTCAGGTTAAGGCGCTTAATAATTTTCTGATCGTTTTCCTGCCGTATTACCATTACGTTGTCTTTTCTTCCATAGATGGTAATATCGCCGGCTAATCCTAATGCTTCCAGCAATGTAATTTGTTCATTCGGTGCATTTACAACAGTCGGATGGTTTACTTCCCCTAATACGCTAACCCTGAAGTTCAGTTGCCTCACTGATAGTACAGGGTCCACTAATAACTTTCTGTCAAGCAGTGTTTTGGTTAACTGTTCCTTTAATTGCATAGTCGTAAGGCCTTTTGCTTTCACATTCCCAATAATGGGATATTGGATATATCCTTCGGCGTTAACAAGGTAACCCGACGATTGTAGCTGAGCGCCTGATGCCGCGTTAGTTGTAGCAGTCGTTTGGTTGGGTGTGTTAAAAACAGCGGCCGATACGGGGTTTGCAGTGCTTACATATATGCTTAAAAGATCATTACTTTGAATAAAAGACTGTGGTACAGGCGTATTTGAAAGCAAAGTAGCATCCGGTTGATCTGCAAAATATAACGTCTTCTTTGTGTTTGTACAAGAAATAAAACACAGCATTAAGGCACTCACCTGAACAAAATTGCAAATCTTCATAATTAATTTTTAGTGTAGATATAACCATTACGCCAAAACTATTTTTAGGCCGTATATGCTGTAGAATCTACCGCACATACGTTTTGAACTACATGTTGGTTTTTGTATATTTATGAATGTGTTCACTCAAATGAATAAAATTGTATTACCAGCTGAGGCGCTCAATAAAAAGCGCAGTATATAATTACTTGTTGTGTTCTTTTTCATGTTATTTTTTTGATTATCAATCACTTATGTTAGTTGTTCCAAATTTCTATAGTGTTGCTAAAAATCTTTTTTAATTTTTACCAACTTAATTCTTCCTATTACTTAGTCCAACGCTCTTCTCTGTAAAGCGTCGTAAAATATCATATAGCTATTGGATTGAGCCCATAAGATTAGGTATGGGAGAATTTACCTATTTTCTTACAGGTAAAATTTACCAGGAAACAAAACAACCGTAAATAATTAGGCCGGTCAGTATATAACTATGACAGTTATGCGGCCATTCAGCATTGTTTATAAGCTGAATTGAAAAATGAATGCAGTGACATTCTCGATATGCAGGGTTGGTTTTCGTTTTAAGAATACTGAACGTATCAAAGGGTAAATACGTACGTTACAAGTACAGGGTGATAGTTACTACTTCAAAAACTGTGCAATAAACCAGATTTTCCAACTTCGTGTTTGATTTTCAACTTATTCACCTGTTTTTCAACAAGCTAGTAAGCACCAGCATAGAAATCTAATAGTTGCTACGTGCTAAATTCAATCTGATTGAGAATATTTTTCCCCTTATCAGGTATTTTCTTTGCAGGTTTTTTGATGTTCCATTTATTAGCACTATCAGGGAATGTTTACGCTAAAACTGAGTAATAATAAACTATCATTTCATTTTCCCAGCCTATCTACCAACCTACAGCCTGTGCAGGAAGCTGATGTTGTTAGTTGTATTAGTCCCCCGGAACGGAGTTGAACCGTTACGACCATTGCTGATCACAGGATTTTAAGTCCTGCGTGTCTACCAATTCCACCACCAGGGGCTGCTTCTATCCTTCTACGCTCTTCTTTTTCTTCTTTCCCGCTATCTGACTGCTACCAACAGCAATCCCGTTCCGGCTCTGACCAAAACGGGATTGTTCCTTTTCGTCCTTCTTTCCTCCTTCTACTGCTAAGGAGCGGAAGACCGGGCTCGAACCGGCTACCCCGACCTTGGCAAGGTCGTGCTCTACCAAATGAGCTACTTCCGCTTGTTCCGACGCCAAAACTAAGTGCCATACCGCTTCTACCCAAAACTTTATTTGTTCTTTTTTGCCTGTTCTTCTTTATCCTTATTGGCTTACTTGTATTACTTGTACTTCGGCGTGTACAGCGTGTTCTCCGGTACATCCACCTTTGGCTTGCCTCTATACCGGTGCTCGTACACCTGGTAGCTGCACCCGCCCACAAAGGCCACAAACGTAAATACCGTTACATAAAACAGAAACCGTGATGAGCTTACCCAGTTCTTGCCAAACTCCCGGTCTTCTTCCATTTCCCTTACTTCCTTGTCCATATGATATGATATAATATGTTATGATGTTATTGATCGTTGGATCGTTGGATTGTTGGATTGTGCCCGGCAAATGTAAGCATTGACCCTATTGCTTTATACCTCTGTTTTTACTTTCCACCCGTATTTTTACCCCGCCTTTCATGGCTGTTTTCCCTCCCTATGATTACACGTTACCTCAACTGGAGAATGCTGCTGCTGCTCATCGCTCTTGCCATCATCGGTGGAACCGTCTGGTACAGCCGGTACCTGGCTACCCAGATCGAAACAGAGGAGCGGCAGCGCATTGAAGAATGGGTGCAGGCGAACCAACTCAAAATGACCCCTTCGGAAAGTGAGGCTCTGAACATGGCTTCCCTCATCACCCAGAACAACAGTGAACTGCCGCTTATCGGAACGGATGAAAAGGACAATATTCTGGATGTGCGCAATGTTGATTCGGCCAGGCTACAAAAGAACCCGGCCTATTTTACAGAACTGCTGGCTGAACTGAAAGGGCAGCATAAGCCTATTGTCTATGTCATCAGCCGGCAGCCTTACCAGGCTAACAAGATTTACTATGGCAACAGCCGCTTGCTCAAAGAGGTGCAGTATTACCCCATTGTGCAACTGGTGGTGGTATCGCTGTTTATTATCGTGTTTGTGCTGCTGATGTATACGCAGAACAAGAGTACGCAGAACCAGGTATGGGCGGGCCTGGCTAAGGAAACGGCTCACCAGATGGGTACGCCGCTTACCTCGTTGCAGGGTTGGGTGGAGTTGTTGAAGGAGATACCGGGCAATGAAAAGGTGGTGGGTGAAATAGGCAAGGATGTCGACAGGCTGAAACTGGTATCGGACCGTTTTGGTAAGATCGGCAGTTCGCCGCAACTGCAGGAAGCTGACCTGGTGGTGGAGATAGAGCGGATGGTGACGTATATGCGCCGTCGGGCGTCGGGGCGGGTGGAGATGGTCTTTGAGCAGCCGGGGGAGGCGGTGATTGCTTTGATATCGCCTCCTTTGTTTGACTGGGTGCTGGAGAACCTGATGAAGAATGCGCTGGATGCTACGGAGGGTAAAGGGAAGTTGGTGATAGCGTTGAGTGAGACGGCATCTCATATTCAGATAGATGTGACGGATACGGGCAAGGGCATAGCAGCGGCGAACATCCGTAAGGTGTTCAAGGCGGGTTTTACAACGAAGAAGCGGGGTTGGGGGTTGGGATTGACGCTGAGCAAGCGGATCATTGAGCAGTACCACCGGGGTGAGTTGTTTGTGAAGCACTCCGAGCCGGGTAAGGGCACTACTTTCCGTATTGTGCTCAATAAATAAACAATAGGCAATGGGCTAATGAACAATGGGCAATGAACAATGTCTTTAGCATAAACCCACAAATTTTCCAAAATCAGTTGTTGAATTAAATTTCCTTTTTACTGACAGGCCTATGTATTTCATTTGCATATTTGCACATTGGCTAATTTGCACAACTTGTCCCCTTCATATGGGATTGTTTCTGCGGAGGTGGCGAAATTGGTAGACGCACTACTTTGAGGTGGTAGCGCCTGAAAGGGCGTGGGAGTTCGAATCTCCTCTTCCGCACTTCATTAAAAGCCCTGTCGTTTGGCGGGGCTTTTGGCTTTCTTATTTTTCTTATTTTATTACTAACATTGAAAGGAACTGGGCCTTTATCCGGCTACTTCTAAAGAATCAAAACCGGCAGTTGATATAAACCGGGTTACCGGGTTAATCGTTGTGGTTCCACCGCCCCATTTGGTTGCATAGTTACCTGATACGACAAACATATTCCAATTATCTTTTTAACGTCTCTCATTATACCATTGCCACCGTGACACATTAAAATCTATACCCGCTCACTATTATTGGTGCCATTTACCTACTAACAGATTGTTTTGAATAGGAGTTAAATACCCTGAATAATCATTGGCTATGTCGTTAAAAGACACTGGTTTTAAACATGTTGAATAGTAGTAGATAAGTTACCTTTTACCCTACCAGACAGAGCCAGAATTATAGCTATATGAATTTTTATTTCAAAATACAAATGGCACGGAAAAGGTTAAGTTGAATAGTATTAAACAAAAATTTTATGACAGAAGAATTGAATGAAGAAAACAGAATCAGCCGCCGTAAAGTGATTGGCGGATTAGGCGCTACTTTAGCTACGGTAATAGCGGCACCGGTGTTTGCAGGACCGGGTATACAGGAAGATGAGCTGCCGCCGGGAGAACTGGAAGATCCTACCGGCAAATATCCAAAGCCACCCTTTAACGGTCAAAGCCAGCCCTGGCCGGGTCTTGCCAGTAAAATGGATCCGCGACCTGACCATGGAGAAAAGAGTTATAAAGGATCGGGCCGCCTGAAGGGACGTAAAGCCCTGATTACCGGTGGCGACTCCGGCATGGGCCGTGCAGCAGCCATTGCGTACGCCCGCGAGGGTGCAGATGTAGCCATCAATTATTATCCCACGGAAGAGCCCGATGCACAGGAGGTAATTGCATTAATTAAAGCAGCAGGACGTAAAGCCATTGCAATCCCCGGTGATTTGCGGGATGAAGCTTTTTGTAAAAAACTGGTAGCCGATGCGGTGAGCGGATTGGGTGGGCTGGATATTGTGGTGAACAATGCAGGCCGGCAACAAACCAAAGCATCTATCCTGGATATTAGTACGGAGGATTTTGATGCAACCATGAAGACGAATATTTACGCTCCTTTCTGGATTATAAAAGCAGCACTACCACACCTGCAGCCTGGCTCGGCTATTATTGGTACCACTTCAGAGCAGGCTTATGATCCTTCGGCTGAACTGTACGATTATGCACAAACCAAAGCCGCTACCATGAATTATGTAAAATCGCTGGCCAAACAGCTTGCGCCAAAAGGCATACGGGTAAATGGCGTGGCGCCCGGCCCCATTTGGACACCTTTGCAGGTAAGCGGTGGCGCTACACAGGAAAAGCTGAAACAATTTGGAGGTAATACGCCTATGGGAAGGCCGGGCCAGCCAGCCGAACTGGCTTCTATTTATGTACAGTTGGCAGCCAGTGATGCCAGCTATGCCACCGGCCAGATATATGGTGCATCAGGCGGCGCCGGGAATCCGTAGAGAAGAAAAAATGCCGTTCGATAATAATTTGCAGGCTGACAGATGCACTATAAAAAGCCCCGTCATTTGGCAGGGCTTTTTCATGAATGTACAGATAATGTACTATACCTGGTATTACGCACCCTTATCTATTTGTGCTTTGGCTGCTTTTGCCGCACTTCTGCACTGGTTCGTGCCTTACAAACCGGAAATACACATTACTATTAATTTATTTAGCGACGTGTATGATAAATTGCCAGAATCTTTTATATCTAATATTCTGGTTCGTGAGACACGAACCAATTCAGCAGAGAACGTTCTATGTTTCCGCTTCGTAAAGACAAGAAACCAGCTATAGGCTACTCATGCTATTCTATATACCATTCATTATTTTCCCAATTCATAATCGCATACTTTGCCCCGGAACTTATGTGAGGAATAAATTGTAATGACAATCGCTTTAAAACCTCCAAACACCTAATTGGATCAAATTTCATAGAATAAGTAGCAGCCAAAACTGCAACTGCGGGAACATTTGAATCCACTAAATTTAATAATTGTTCTTGTGCTATTTTTCCTTCCTCTCTTATTTTTTTATAAACATCATTTATTTTCCTAATTTCAGCATTTCCCAACTGCCAATCCCCGGATTTGGTATAATCATGTTGGCTAATTGCACATCTTTCAAACTCATTTAATAAGATAATTATTTCCATAAAAACACTTCATTAAAATTTAAATCCGAAATCCTTTAATTTTTGTATACCGAAAACATAGGCGTACTTGCTCACTAAGCAAATTTATGCGGTTCTGCCATTCCGATCCGTGAGACACGAATCGGAGCAGCAACTACTAACTTCGAACACTCATTCGTTAGTATTTTTAATCCATAAATAACTCAATTATGAACTTTCAAATTGGTACAAAAGAGAAACCAATGGTTTTACAAACACCGCCCTTATCATCAGAATACACCATGCACACCGGTGAAAAAGACGGTAAAGAAATACTGGTTTGTACCGTTGGCAAAACGGTTTTACACTACGATTATCGTTGTCTTACCGATCTCCATGAAATGCTTACAGCATACGGCGACTGGATGGAACTGGGCAGCGCCGATGAACAGAAACCTGCAAAAGAGGGAACAGTTGAAGCCTGGGGCCGCTCTGCGAATAACCCGGCTGGCGGCTGGTATGGACTTAAAAAAGGGCTACGCGGACGTTTTGGTATGTACATTCCCCCTTTGATGGAAGCCTTAGGACTGGCAGAAGTAACACACGAATCAAAAGGCAATAAAATGAGAGCTAAATAAAGAGTTAAAAAGCGCTGCTATTGACGGCGTATTGGTCCGGATGATGTCTGCGTTTAGAGGATGTCATTAAGTTGAGTGCTTTACTAGCTGACGGATACACGCAGCAGTATTGTATTAGCCCTACCATTGCCCTCACCCCCGGCCACTCTCCACGCTTTGGCGTGTAGAGGGGTGCCTCTGCGCTACTTCAAAACAATTCGCAACAGATGGTTCTTGCTGATTGTATCTCACAAAGCAGCTTGTTAGTAAATCCTTTCAAAACCCTACACGATTAGCCATAGTCAGGTTTAGCACATCTAAAAAAAACGAATCCTTCATTTGCCATTCCAAACGTTTACTTTTAATCCGTAGCCCTCATCTTAAACCAATGAAAGAAATCATTAATTGTGCGGCCTACTCAAAAGGCCGGCGGATTGCTGATGTAGAGCTGAACGATGTACACGAAGTGCTGAAAGCAAACGACCAGTTTGTGTGGATTGGATTGCATGAGCCATCGGAAGAAGTGCTGAGTAAAGTGCAGTCGGAATTTGGCCTGCACGACCTGGCGATTGAAGATGCTCACAGTGCACACCAGCGCCCCAAAGTGGAACTATATGGTGACTCGATATTTGTGGTGATGCGTACGGCACATATCAACAAAGAACACCATACGGAATTTGGCGAAACCCATTTCTTTGTGGGGCCTAATTTCATTGTCACGGTTCGCCATGGTTCCGGTGTGCCCTATAGCGAAGTGCGTTCCCGTTGCGAAAGCACCCCGCAACTGCTGAGCAAAGGCCAGGGCTTTGCATTGTATGCGGTAATGGATTTTATTGTAGACCGGTACTTTCCGGTAGTGCATGATCTGGAAATGGAACTACAGGAAATAGAAGACAAAATTTTTAAAGAAAAACCAAGCCGCAGCACCACGGAACAGATCTACGATTTAAAGCGGGAAATATTGGAAGTCCGGCGGGCCGTATCGCCGCTGGTAGATATCTGTAACCGGCTGATGCGGCTGGAGATCAAATGTATATCCGAAGAAACCCGGCCTTATTTCCGGGACGTGTACGACCATGTGGTACGTATCAATGAAATGGTGGAGAATACCCGTGAATTATTGAATACAGCTATGGAGGCTAACTTTTCCCTTACCTCTATTTCGCAAAATGATGTTTCAAAAAGATTTGCCGGCTGGGCAGCTATTCTTGCATTGCCCACTATGGTAGCCGGTTTTTACGGGATGAATTTCCACATCATTCCTGAAGCTAATTCACAATATGGATTTTATGCTGTCATCTTATTTACCCTTGCCGGCTGCATACTGCTATATTATTTACTGAAGCGGTCGGAGTGGTTATAAGATCATTACTGCGGATGCTGCAAATATCTTACCTGCCGTTATTTGTGTTTCACGAATTCAATGATAGAACTAAAACATTTTTCCGATATGTGTTATGATGCTGAGCCAGCCTGCTAGCAGGCAGGTTCGTCTACGACCATCTGATAAAACGAATATGAAAAAATGTTTATACATCTGCAGAATCAGCTAATATTCATTGGCCGTTTATAGTGTTATATTGGCAGTAATACATTTTTTGCAGGATACCTGCCCGGCTCTACAACTGTATCGCTAATGGGCCATGCTTCCAGAATGTATGCTTTTTGTTGTCCGCTTCTGCTTTCCATAATTTCAATAACTCCGATTTTTTTTCATACACGGCTAACCAAAAAAAGGAGTCGCACAGAGGCAACTCCTTTCATATAGATAGAGAACAAATACAGTAAAGAGACTACATTTTATCCATCATCTTACCATCCTTGTCCATCATATTTCCATTTTCATCTATCATCATTCCATCTTTCATCATCATTTCTTTTCCGTCTTTCATCATCATCTTACCATCCTTCATCATTTTGTTGCCATTTTTCATCATCATGTCTTTATCCATCATCATCATTTTACCATCCTTCATCATCATCATTTTACCATCCTTCATCATCATCATGCCATTTTTCATCATAGCATTGTCCATCTTATCATTCATCATCATATCTCCATCCATCATCTTGCCGTCCTTGTCCATCATGTGACCATCCATATCCATCATCATTCCTTCCTTCATCATCATCTTCTTTCCGTCCTTCATCATTACTGTTCCATCAGCCATTACTTTACAGCCATCAGTGCAATTCATAGTGGTTGTCATAGGCATCATTTTATCATCTTTCATCATCATCATTTTACCATCTTTCATCATCATCATACCGTTTTTCATCATGCTGTTGTCCATCATGCCATTATTCATTTTGTCATCCATCATCTTGCCATTTGCATCCATCATATCACCTTTGGCATTTACCATCATACCCTCGGTCATCATCATTTTGCTACCATCGGCATGCATCATCTCCCCATTCATCATCACTTTACTGCCGTTTTCCATCGTCATGTCCTCATTCATCATCATCATTTTACCGTCTTTCATCATCGTCATCTTACCATCTTTCATCATTACGCTGCCGTCGGACATCCCGGAGGGAGCAGTCATGGAAGAATCAGCACTGGTTCCGTTGCCATTACCTGCATTGTTACAGGATGCTAAAATGGTGATGACTGTTAAAAGGAGAATGAGCTTCTTCATGATTTCGTTCTTTTATAAAGGATTGAATAACAGGTTTATAATGAGGATCAAAGAACGGTTTATTTAAACTGGGAATTCTCACAGAAGTATAACATTATTAAACCATTTCATACATAATACAGTAAGCCGGGGTAAAAAAGTTTTGGAAAATACTATGTAACCATAGTAAAAGCTATTCAATCGAATTCAGTATCATTTCTACAAATACCTGATTACCTGCTTATTGTGGGCTCAATGTCAAATGTTTCTTCCATTGTTTTAAAAACATCTAAGCCATCAAAGATCAGATCAGAATCAATAGAAAACTTTCTGAGTTTAAAATCATTTCTGTGGATTCCTCAAACCGGAATTAAAGAGCTGCTGTATAAAGAAATTTAACTTGACAGTGTACTGCTACAACAATCCTTCTTATAAAAATATTCAGATTAGTTGCAACTACCGGTGTCTTTGAATCGATGGAAAGGTTGAAAATCAGTGGTGCTATTAATATTTGCTTCCTTGAACACAGGGATTCTAAGATTCCAGGGTCTGATTTCTTTTTAATCCTTCCTCAATTTCACAACAACTTATCCGGCGTTAGCGGTAAATTCCGAACCCGTTTTCCCGTAGCATTAAATACCGCATTTACAACGGCTGCCGCTACGCCTACAATACCAACTTCACCAATTCCTTTTACACCTAATTTGTTCGGAATGGTATCTTCTTCCTTTATGAACAGCACATCTATTTTCCCAATATCCAGGTTCGATGGCACATGGTAATCAGCAAAGGATCGGGTCACAAAATTGCCCCAGCGGGTATCCAATACAGACTCTTCGGTAAGTGCCATGCCAATGCCCCAAATGCATCCACCAATAATTTGTGAACGGGCCGTTTTTGGATTGAGAATTTTACCAGCGCCGGTTACCTGCAAAAAGCGGGGCACTTTTATCATCCCGGTTGATTGGTTTACCCAAACCTCTGCAAAGTTTGCATTGAAACTATTTGAAGAATACTGGTTCGCCTCTACCGGTGGTTTCGCATCAGCCCTTGTTTGAAATTCTGTTATCTTTTCAGAAATCATCATTTGTGCAGCAGTTGGTTTCGCAAAAAACTGCTTTCCGGATTTGGCAACTAATTCGTCTGTAATTTTTATACATCCATCATTTACGGCATTGGCAAAACTGGCTGCGCCTACTGAACCAACCGAACCTGCTGCAGGCGGCAAAGCCGAGTCACCAATTTTTATATCTATTTTATTCAGCGGAATTCCTAAACCATCTGCCGCTGTTTGTGCAAGAATGGTATGCGTTCCGGTTCCTAAATCCGAGGCTGCTATTTCAATTACCGCTTTTACTTCATTACCATTGCGGGTTAGCTTTACAATGGCAGAGCTAGGCCGTTGCAAAGCCGGGTAAGTACCGGCAGCTACGCCGTAACCAATTAAATAATCGCCCTGCCTGTTTTGCCCCGGTTCCGGTTGACGCTTTTCCCAGCCAAATGCTTTTGCCCCTTCCTGCAGGCATTGCACCGTAGCACGGCTGCTCCAGGGTTTGCCGTTGGAGGGATCTTTCGCCGGTTCATTTTTTAGCCGGAATTCAATAGGGTCCATTTTTAACTGATAAGCCAATTCATCCATGGCCGATTCCAGGGCAAAACTACCGGTCGATTTTCCCGGGCCTCTGGTGTACGTAGGCAAAATAATATTCATAGGTACCACCCGGTACGAAATCAGAGAATTCGGCGTATCGTACATCAGTTTAGAGCAATCGCCGCAAGGCTCAATGAACTCACCGTTCGTGGCACAGTGCGTGGTGGTTTCGTGGGAAAGTACTGTTAGTTTACCCTCCCTGGTAGCAGCCAGCCGCATTTTTTGATAATTGTGTTGCCGTAGCCCAACCGAGTTAAACATTTGCTGGCGGGTAAGTGCCAGCTTTACCGGGCGGTTTACCACTTTAGCAGCTACCGCAGCAAGCACCAGGTTTGCCCACTGGCCACCCTTGGAGCCGAAGCCCCCACCAATATGCGGAGAAACAATCCGGACATTTTCGGGTTTGATATTGAGTGTGGCAGCAGCAGCAGTCTGGGCGCCGTTAATGACTTGCGAACCGTTGTACAGGGTTAGTTTTTCGCCTTCCCAAACAGCAATGGTTGCATGTGGTTCCATCGGTTGGTGATGGTAAATGGGTGTTTCATAAATGGCCTCTATTTTAAATTCTGCATCCTGAAAAGCGGTATCTACATTCCCCCTTTTGGCATCGACTTTATCCTTATCTTTTGAGGGAGCAGCTTCCAAACGGAGCTTCTCAAAATCAACTTTGGGTGTTATTTTATCATAGCTCACTTTTATGAGCCGGGATGCATGGCGGGCCTGCTCAAAAGTTTCGGCTACTACTACGCCTATGTGCTGTCCGTAAAATTCAATAGCCGGCCCCTGCAGCAATGCACCACCGCGGAGACCACCGTTCACATTTAACTTTGGGGCATTTTTATGGGTGATAACCGCTAATACACCGGCTGCTTTTTCCGCTTCGGATGAGTCGAGTTCTGTAATTTTTCCTGCTGCAATGGTGCTTTTAAAAAGAATTGCATAAGCAATATTTTTAATTTTATAATCAGTGGCGTATTCTGCGGAGCCGGTTACTTTCAAAAGTCCGTCTATCCGGTTAATTGCATGCCCCACTGTTTTTACCTGGTCACTCATGTTATTAATTTTTTGTCTAAAACATCTGCCTGTTAAAGAAAGAGTTTGGTGGGCTTACGTGAGGGATAGTAGCGGAAATCCTTTTTGCCGGTTTTTGCAAAAAGATTGTAGCGGATAGCCCGGCCCCTTGCGTAGCTTGGGGACACGCCCTAATAATTTTTAATTACGTATATGAATTTCCTGTTACACCTTTCCACCATTCATGGCCTGCATTAATGCCCTTACGATTGCCCGTTTGCCTAATTCCACTTTAAATTGATTGTGCTCCAGCGGTTTTGCCCCTTGCATTTCCATATCTGCCGCCAGTTTAAAATTTGCTTCGGTTGCTTCTTTATCTATCAGAAAATTTTCTGCTTCGGTTGCCCGCCAGGGTTTATGCGCCACGCCGCCCATCGCAATCCTGACTGCTTTAATGCTGGTACCGCTTGTTTCCAATGCCGCAGCAACAGATACCAACGCAAACGCATAGCTGGCCCGGTCACGCACTTTGAGGTAATAAGATTTGCCGGCAAAATTATTTGGCGGGATTTCAATAGTAGTAATCAGTTCGCCGGCGGCCAGCGTATTGTCTTTTTCAGGTATATCACCGGGCAAGCGGTGGTAGTCGGCAAATGGAATACTGCGAATCTGCCCGTTGGCTCCCTGCACTTTTACCACGGCATCCAGTGCCGCCAGTGCAATGCACATATCCGATGGGTGCACGGCCACACATGCATCCGACCAGCCAAACAGGGCATGCATCCGATTAATTCCTTCCCGTGCCCCGCAGCCTGTACCGGGTTCCCGCTTGTTGCAAGGCATACTCACTTCGTAAAAATAGGGGCAGCGGGTACGCTGGTTTAGATTGCCGCCATTGGTAGCCATATTACGGATCTGCTGCGAAGCCCCGGCCAGGATAGCCTGCGTCAGCAGCGGGTAATGTTGCCGGATAAAAAGATGGTTAGCCGTATCCGTATTTTTGCCCAACCCGCCGATAGACACACCGCCTTTATTTGCACCCACCAGAATCGGTTTCACCTCTGTTAGTTTCAGCCGGGTAATGTCAATCAGTTCATCCGGCCGCTCTACATCTTCCTTCATCAGATCCAGGATGTTGGTACCACCTGCCAAAAATTTTGCAGCGTCATTTGCCGTTCGCATTTGTGTAGCGGTACCTATATTGGCTGCTGCTGAGTATTTAAATGGTCTCATTATTTTTAAATTATACCACTGCTTATTAAATGGATGATGCCTGTTCGCCGGCAAATGCCCAGGTTTGTGTTACTTCTTTTCCACTATGTACTTCCCGGATGGCTGCAACAATATTGGGGTAAGCACCGCAGCGGCAAATGTTTCCCGACATCCGCTCCCGTATTTCTTCATCAGAAAGTTGCAGCGGGGCAGGTTTTGTACGAATATCCGGCGTTACGTAACTCAGTTCACCGTTCTTTGCTTCCGCCATTAAGGCTACTGCCGAACAAATTTGACCTGGTGTGCAATAGCCACACTGGAAGCTATCGTGTTTGATGAATGCCGACTGCACCGGGTGCAGATTGCCGCCCTTTGCCAGGCCCTCAATAGAAGTGACCGATTTCCCTTGGCAGGTAGCTGCCAGTGTAAGGCAACTCAGTACCCGCCGCCCATCTACGATTACCGTGCAGGCGCCGCACTGCCCGTGGTCGCAGCCTTTTTTACTGCCTGTTAAGCCCAGTCTCTCCCGTAACGTATCCAGTAACGTCATTCTGGAATCAACTTCCAGCGATTTGGCAACACCATTAATTTTAAAAGCTACTTTAACGCCATTTTCCAGGCTGGCAGCTGCCGCATCTGTTATCGGCGAATCAATCAGTGATTGTGCAAAAAATGAGTCGCCACTAAATAAGCCGGATGCTAACATTCCACCGCCTGCCAGTGTCATCATTTTTAAAAACTGCCGCCGTGATTCACCAAAATCGGATACATCGCATTCATCAACCGACATCAGTTCCGCCATTAGCTGCTTTTCATCTTCGGTTAAACCGGGGTTTTCTGTTTCTTCGGCCATAGTCAATTAATTCTTCATGCAATGTAAGTAAATAATATATGGGTGCATATCAAAATGTCGCTGTTGATATTGGAGCCGTATTTAGTATGATGGCACCGTAGGCACTACCTGTTTGTAGGAACGCTTTGCCGTTTTTTTGGTGCTATTGCCCTGTTAGGGGCTACCTGTTTGCCATTTCCGGCTATAGTGACTTTAGCTTGTAAACACAGGTAGCCCCTGACGGGGCAAAACAACACACTCCCATCTGATTTTCTATAAACAGATAGCCCCGCCGGGGCAGATTTCCTTTAGCGACAAATTGGGATGCACCCTAATATATGGTTCAAACAGGAAGGGTTGTATTCTACGTGTTCTGTTTCTGCCAGCCGGCAAGTCCGGCATCCCGGCTAAGCACAGGTTAAAAAGGTGCAATTTCAAAACCTGATTGTTGAGATTAATCACAGTATGCTGGTATGGCAAAGCAAAACGTTGTGCCCTCACCTTCTGTTGAATTTACCCAGATATAGCCATTCATCCGTTTAATGATTTCTGAAGATATATATAATCCTAAACCTAAACCGGAAAAGGTTTGTTCCCGGCTGCCACTAACCCGGTAAAATTGTTCAAATACCCGGTCCTTCTTTTCGGGGCTGATGCCAATGCCAAAGTCCTGTACGCAAAGCTGTATTTCTGTTCCTTTCCTTTCTGTATATACAACAATCCGGTTTGCATCCGGTGAGTATTTAATGGCGTTGCTCAAAAAATTAATCACTACCTGGCTGATTCTATCTCTATCGCCGGCAATTAACCCGGTGTAGTCTAATTTTTTTTCTATATAATGCCCGGGGGAGGTATGCTGTATTTCCTCAATCACCTCCTCTACCATCCCGTTAAAATCGAACGTGGTGTAATTGAATTGTAATTTGCCATTGTTAATTTTAGTAACATCCAGCAGGTCGGCAATGAGGCTGCCCAGCCGGTCGGCCTGGTTATTCATTTTAGCCAATAATCCTGCACTTTTGGTATCGCCGGATTGCCTGAATGTTTTTTCCAGTAACTGGGCATAAGCTTTTATACTGGTAACAGGTGTTTTCAACTCATGACTGGCTATTCCCAAAAACCGGTCTTTCTGATGCTGTAATTCTACCTGTTCGGTTATATCCTGCACAATACCCAATAACCGTTGAGGATGTTTATCAGCATCAAAGTCTACTTTTCCCTGTACCCTTACCCAATGTATCATTCCTCCTTTTCTTACTACTCTTGCCGTATAATCAAGGATACCGGTTTCAAAACCCTGCTGCAACGCTTTTTCTCTAACCGGTAAATCTTCCGGGTGAATAGCCTCTATATAATGGCTGCGTTCAACCGTTTCATCCATACCGTATATTTCATTGAACCGGGGGGAGGTAATTAGTTCTTCGGTTAATATATTTACTTCAAACGTACCTAATGCTGCCGCTTCCACCGCCAGCCTTGTTCTTTCTTCTGCTTCATTTACTTTTTGCCTGGCCAATACTTCGTCTGTTACATCAATGGCAATGTCCAGAATGGCATATGTATTTCCATCTTTATCCAGTAAGGGCGAATAACTAAAATCGTAATAATTGTATTTCAAAACGCCTTGCTGCACTATTTTCACCTGTGTACCAAACGTTTGAAACATTTTTCCGGAGGTGTACACCTCATCTAAAATCTGCAGGAAAGGCTGGCCCTCGGTTATTAGTTCCGGCATAGCCTCCCGTAATGGTTTACCTGTAATGGTATCGCCTTTACCGACTATATCAATAAAAGGTTGATTAGGTGTTTCTATCACCAAGTCGCGGCCCCGGAAAATACCAATAGCTACCGGTGCCTGGTCAATAATGTTACGGAGGTTTTGCTCACTCCTTTCTATTTTAAAGCGGCCTGTTACCTGTTCAGTTACATCATGGCAAATAACCATTACGCCGATTATACTTCCATCGGTTTCTTTATAAGGCTGATAAACAAGATGTAAATAGCCTTCCTTTTTTTCGCCTTCTATATATAAAAAATAAGGATAATCGTACAGGTAAAGTGGTTTCCCGGTAAGTCTTACGTTATTAAGGATGGGCCGAAAAGCGGTTTCCGTTTCCGGTATGATGCTGAAAAGTGGCTTGCCCAATAATTCTTCCGGAGTGTGGTTAATCAGTTTTCCATACATCTCATTTACAACTGCTACCTGCATCTCTTCGCCGGTTAGAATAATGATTCCCATGGTAGCCTCCCGTATCAGGTTCTCAAAACGCTGCTGGGATACCCTGAGTTCCCGTACCATTTGTACCATTCGGGTAGTTTCGGTGCAGGTAACAAATACGCCGGCAGGCAGGCCCGACTCGTCGTGTACCGGGCTATAGCTAAATGTCCAGTACACATTTTCTACCTGTCCGTTACGAAAAATTGGAATCAGTTGGTCTTCACTCCAACTTGCCTCACCGCCGGCGAGCACCTGATCGATAAGGGGCTTGATAACGGGCCATATCTCCGGCCAGACTTCTGCACCGGGTTTTCCCAATGCATGGGGATGTTTGCCATTATTACCCAGGCTTGGGCGGTAGGCATCGTTGTAAAAACAGATATGTTCAGGCCCCCAGAAAAGAAACATAGGGAACCTGGAATGAAGAATAATGCTAAGGGTAGTGCGCAGGCTTTGGGGCCAATGCTGCGGACTGCCAAGCCTTGTTTCGTTCCAGTTATAGTTACGGGTCAGTTCGCCCATTTCGCCACTGCCCTGCCAAAAAGAGAACATGAATTTTGTTATAGTAAATGATAAAATATTGAATTATATGGCAATATAAATTAAATGTATAGAAAACAAACGGTTTATTCGCTTTAGTCTGATAGGGTCTTCAAAAATGTGTTATTGGCCAGAGCATAAAGTCGAACTTATAATGAGTAGTAAGACTGGTTTTACCCAACCCGGGGCCGCTGTTTGGAATCGCAGCACTTATTCACCGCCGGGTTAAGGTAGTTCATGGATTGTGTTAAAAAGCATATATACTATTGCGTTCAGGCACCGGATTATATGCGCCACTACCGCTTCTTCAATTCAAATACTTCGGCAAGCAATTCAAATGAATGCAGGCGGTCTTGCTGCGCACTGGTCATGCAGGAAGCAATAATTTCATTTACCCCAAATTCATCGGCCAGCCGGGTAAGCTGCTGTTTTACCTGTTGCGGCGTACCGGACACCAGGCGGCCACGGTTGTGATGAATGCGTTGCATTTCGCCTGGCGAAAAATCGTAATCTTTTATTTCTTCATAACTCACCAGTTCACTAAAATTTCCTTTTTCAAACTGCAATAAGGTGTAATCGGTAAGCTTACGCATTTGTGCTGCTTTTTCTTCTGTATCAGCGCAAAGCACCGTAATGGCAAGCAATGCTTTTGGCTCCGGGAAACTGGCGGATGGCACAAACTGATCCCGGTAAGCCACTACCATATCAGGGCCTGCCTGCCCGTTGATGAAGCGGGCTATAACCAGCCCTAACCCAAATTGAGCGGCGACACCAGCACTGCCGCCACTGCTGCTGAGTATCCATTGCTGCGGCATGGTGGGTACCTGTGGTGCTGCTATCAGCGGACCATATTTTGTACCAGCCTCGTCCTTAAAAAACGCTTGCAAATGGCTGAGCTGCTGAGTATAGCTGTCTTCACTAAAAGTATTGGAAGGATTCAGCAAAGATGCAGAGATACGGTCGCCGCCCGGCGCCCGGCCCATGCCTAAATCAATGCGTCCGGGGAACAGGGTTTCCAGCAGCCGGAAGTTTTCTGCCACTTTGTAAGCGCTGTGGTTGGGCAGCATTACGCCGCCACTACCAATACGCAGGTGCTGTGTTTCATCGGCCAGTTTTACCATCAGCACTTCCGGCGCCGAACCGGCAATCATGGTGGAATTGTGGTGCTCCGATACCCAAAACCGTTCAAAGCCCAAGCTTTCAGCCAGCTTAGCGGTGGCAATGGTTTCGGCAATAGCACCTGCTGCCGTACCCCCTTTGCGGATAATGGATTGATCGAGTATACTGAGTTTAATCTGTTGTGTTCGCATTTGTATTTGCTATATGTATGTCTATTAAACAGTAAACAGGGTTGGTTGTTGGGAAACAGGGTTAATGTCATTTAGTTAAGGGAAATGATAGTCGGCAGCTTGAATGGCTTTGTACTTTCAATTGCCGTCGGCTTTAGCCCAATGTCATTAAGATAAGGATTGTGATAGCGGCTATGCGCCTTGATGCAACCTGTTTGTAGAAAACAGACATCAATGATGTTGTTGCATGCCACGTAGTGGCTACCTAATCAGAGAAGAGGGGTAGCCACTACGTGGCAAAGATTCCCTTTGCCCCTTTGTTTTCTACAAACAGAAAGCCCTGATGGGGCTTAATTTAATGACATTGAGCTTTAGCCGATGGAACAAATAAGCTTTCCAGGTATTCAGCTTTAGCCACATCTACAACAAGTATTGTGGCTAAAGCCAACACCCTATTGCTGCCAGTACCCGTTGGCCCTGCCTGCGGTAGGCTGAAGCCAACGGCAATCAACAAATAGCCTTAACTTGATATCATTACCCGATGATAAAAAATACTCCCGCCTATTTTTTAACTTAATTCCTGCTACCGCTCAACCGTTCATCATGAATTCGCCCCGCATGTACGAAAACATTCCTACATAAAACAGGATTACCTCACTTTTACGATATAATTCGTATAGCGCCTATTCAACTCTTTATTATGAGAAAATGTACTGTTGTGGTTTTGACCAGCTTGCTTTTATTATCCGGCCTTTGCACGTTTGCGCAGGGCAAGGGCAGCATCTCCGGCATTCAACTTGGACAAATTTGATGAAGACTTGGGTGAAAAAGATATAAACAATTATCCGATATATTACTACTTCTTGTTGGTTTTGGAAATTAGTAGAAGGCAGCAAACTATTATCCACAGAATCTATCTCCGCTTAACAAACAGGAACCAACTCAACAATTTTTTTTTTGATAAGGCAAGCTAAATTTAGCAGGTACCAAGAAAATAGGGTTGCCGCAACTCCAGTTGTTATGCGTACCCCATTGTGACATTCCATAAATCTTTGACAGATAAACCATTTAAAAACATTAGCAAAATTGCAAAGTAATTATTTGTATGTTTAGAAAATGAATTATTTGTATTCGACAAATTTAGCTTTTGCCAAATTTTTACTTTTTACCCCAAAGCAACAATTTACAACAACTATCAACAATGACTTTTATACAATTATCTATAATACAGGAGAAGATTACACACTAACAATAGATGGCATACCTTTTACAATTAAACAAAATTCAATAATAACACTTACTCCTTCACATCATTTCACAATTAAAAAAGAAAGCAAGACATTAAACATTCTTAGGTTCAATGAAAATTTTTATTGTGTTGAAAAACACGATAAAGAGGTAAGCTGCATTGGTTACATCTTTTATGGCTCAAGTAATATTACTACTATTTCACTTGACCAGGAGGAACAAAAGAAATTTGGTTTACTTATAGAAATGCTCGAAGAAGAATTTAAAAACAAGGATAATATTCAAGGTGAAATGCTCACTATCCTGCTAAAAAGGTTAATAATAAAATGTACTCGTTTAGCAAGAAAACAACAATATGGCGAAAAAGCTGAAAGCTCAAACCACAACATAATCAGACAATTTAATATTTTAGTAGAAATTTTTTTTAAAACAGAACATACAGTGAGTTTTTATGCAAACCAGTTAGGCACATCGGCAAAAAGGCTTTCCAATATTTTGTTGGCAGCCAAACTGCCAAGCCCAATTGCACTCATTCATAACAGATTACTAATGGAAGCAAGACGACAAATACTTTTTTCCGATAAATCTATAAAAGAAATTACCTACGGCTTAAACTTTACCGACATTCAAACCTTTAGCCGGTTCTTCAAATCAAAACAAGGCGTTTCACCTGTCAATTTTAAAAAAGGCAAAACTGACAACTAAAAGCGACATTCTGCCAACCAACTACATCCAATAACTTATCACTTTTGTAATATACTAAAAATATGTTACAATGAAAAAAATAAAAATTATTTATTGGGTTTTTACTGGCTTGTTTTCAGCTTTAGCAATTATAGGTTCAGTTCCCGACATCATACATTCAAAAGACGCGGTTGATTTAATCAAACACTTAGGTTACCCCTTATACTTTATCACTTTTATAGGAGTTGCAAAACTTTTGGGAGTTACTGCTATTTTAATTCCGGGCTATCCTAAAATAAAAGAGTGGGCTTATGCAGGTTTGGTGTTTGACATGGGTGGCGCATTATACTCTCACATAGCCACAGGTGATTCTTTCACCCTTTTTGTACCTGCACTTATTGCTTTAATTTTAATAGTAGGTTCATATGTGTACTATCATAAAAAATGCGATGCCATTTTAAATAATCTCAAATAATCACAATGCAAAAAATGAATATTATAAATACACTTGCAATTATTACTTCAACATTTGGTATTGCGATTGTTTTAATTTGGATTGGCATTTTTAAATTTACTCCTACAGAAGCAGAAAATATTGTTGGCTTAGTAAAAAACAGTCCATTTATGGGTTGGATGTACAAATTATTTAGTATTCGAACAACCTCAAATATTATTGGTATTTTTGAAATCATTACAGCCTAACTTTTAATAAGTGGTTTATTTTTTCCTAAAGCTGGTATTATTGGCAGTAGTTTATCAATTCTTATTTTTTGTACTACCTGCACATTTATATTTTCTACAGGTGGTTTTCTTTCCAAAATTGATGGGCTTTGGGTTCCATCTGATTTAGGCAGTTTCTTAATAAAAGATATTGCAGCTCTTGGTGCCTCACTATTTCTACTAAATATTTTTTTTCAAAAAACATTCTAAAATGAGTTATATCCTTTTATTTCTGCTGCTATCTGCATTTTGTGAAGCAGTCTGGAATATTTTTTTAACCAAATCAAAAGGAATTACAGATTGGGAAATTAATATCCTTGGTGTTATTTTTTTATTAATAGGAATATTTACGTTCAAAAAAGCATTATCAGGGATGTCTCTTAGTGTTGCCATTGTAATTTGGTCAGGGCTTTCTTTACTACTTACAATAATATTTGATATATACATTTTCAAAACAAAAATTGATTTTAAAATGGCTTTTTTTATGACGCTTTGTATACTTTCAATATTGGGGTTAAATTATTATTCCAAAACAACTTAGTATTCACAATGACAATAGGATAAGAATTATTACAGGAATTAACACTTGAAGCAGAAGTAACAAGAAGATTTTTAAAAAGCGTCCCGTTTGACAAATCAGAATATAAACCAACTGACAAATCAGAAACATTGGGACGACTTGCAATTCACGTTGCAGAAATAGTTGCTTGGTGGACTTCGGTAATTGACACAAATAAATTAGACTTTGAACATTTTGAACCAAAGGAAATAAAATCAAAAGAAGAGCTTTTATCTTACTTCGACGACTTACTTGCAACCGCTAAAAACTCATTAAAAAATGTCAAAGACGAAGAATTTAAAAATGAATGGAGTATGACATATAGAGACGAAATTCTCTTTACATTACCTAAGCGACAAGTTGCCCGACTTTTTTGTATGAACCATTTGGTACATCATCGTTCACAACTCGGTATGTATTTAAGACTTTTAGACATTCCGGTTCCTGCGACTTATGGACCTTCAGCAGACGATGAAAATGTAATATTAATTAACCCCTTTGACTAACCATAAAAACTTAAAAAGGACAGGACAACGGACAATTAAGGGTGAACGCACAACAAGTGGGTTTGGCATTAGGGCTGATTCTGCTAAAAGAGCTCAAAATTATCCTTAACGATACACGATATACTTGCACTAAATTTTGGAATTGATTTGGGATAGTCATTCATCAGCTATTTTTATTATTGCCCTAAGTTTCATGCCTACGTTTTCAAAGTAATTCAGGTACTGCTATGGAAAAGTCTTAGTGATTGTATCTCACTGAAAAAACGGTATGCTTTTATCCAAACATGTAGTTTTATTATCAATTATTATTGCCTTGAGTTCCTGTAATAACGCAACTAAAAATGGGGAACCGCTGATACCTACAAATTTCTCAAACACATCAAAGCCCTTTGAATCGGAAGTAACCGGGAAACCTGCTGCTAAAAAGGCTCAGGGCAAACGAGTAGTATCTACAGGAAGAAATAAAAAAACTTCAAAAGCAATAGCATCAAAGATCATTGCACAAAACTTAACTTCACTAACGGAGGATTTTGAAACTATTGAACAGGAATTTCAGGAATTTACGATTGATCCAAGTATGGATACCACCCTAACTTGCAAGGAAGGTACTACCTTAAAGTTAATGCCTTCGAGTTTTTTGATTGAATCAACGCAGGCGGAAGCAACAGAGAAAATTACTTTCAAAATAAAAGAGTTTTACAAAACTTCAGACATTCTTTTAGCCAGGCTTTCAACTCATTCGGATAGCAGTATTTTAGAAACAGGTGGAATGCTTTTTATTCAGGCTCTTTCCAACGGGCAATTGTGCAGATTAAAAGACAGCGCTTCTATTGAAATTTCTTTTCCTTATACTCAACAAAAAGATAGCATGCTTTTGTTTAGCGGTGAATGGAAAAACAAGATGATCAATTGGAAACGGGTAGCACAGCAGAAACTTAACCACTTAGATACCGTTTATGAACCTGCGGTTTTTCCTGGCGGCAGTATGGTTTTACGAAACTTTCTTGAAAGAAACGTTTCTTATCCCGATCTGCCATTTGAAACGATAATGGGTGGCAAAGTGGAAGTCCATTTCATTGTTGATGAGGATGGAAAAGTGAAAGACGTATGTTTGAAAGACACCACTTATGAAAGATTTAAAGCCACCATCCTATACGCATTTTCAAAAATGCCCCGATGGAAACCTGCCAAGAAAAACGGCGTTCCGGTAGCGTCAAAATATACGCAGGTAATAACTTTCGGCGGTGAGGAATATTTACCTGATACTGCCTACAAATCTTACCTGGAAGCTACAACTGATACCAGTAAATTGCATAAACTAAGTACCGGTCAAATAACCAGGTACATTTTCAGCACCGCTACACTTGGCTGGATTAACTGCGACAGGTTTTACAAAAGCAAAAAAGCCAGAACTGATTTTTATATTGATTGCGGAGATTTTACCGGCCTTGATGTAAAACTTGTATTTCATACATTCAAATCCATCCTGGCTGATTATACCTTATCAAAAATTTGTACATTTAAAAATATCCCGGTTGATGAACCGGTTACCATTGTAGTTATCAAAAAACTGAATAATGCCACTTTTATTTCACTAACCGAATGCAATACAAATGTGACAAGTATCAAAAACCTTACATTTAAAGAAGCAACAATGGATAAATTAAAACAAGTATTTGAGCGGCTGAATGATTTAGGGAACTAAACAGGAATCAAGTAATTTTACTACGTGCCCTTTTATACATATTTTTTAGATAGAAAAGAAGGAACGAGGCTGTGCTATTTTTCGTCTAATCTCTGTCTTAGTTCCTGAAGTTGTTTAGCCATTTCATCAAGGGCTTTGTCTTTCTCGTCAAGGGCTTTGTCTTTCTCGCCAAGGGCTTTGTCTTTCTCGTCAAGCCGTTGTAGAAGTTCTTTTTCTTTATCTTCAAACATTGCATTTACAGTCCGCCACGCCTCCTGTTCAGTTTCTATTTTCCTCCGTTCTTCCGGGTTTGTACCCGTATAATGCAAAATCTCTGTTGCCATTTTAATATCCTCATTATCTACCTCGTGCCTGAATTCTTTTGTTATTCTTTTATCATCTATAAAATTCTTTTGCTCAAAAATACTCAACAGTTTATCTATGTTAGTTTGATACTTGTCCGAAATCCGGTCTACCTGAACAATGAAACTATCATGCGTCAGTTTTTCTACAAAGTCACTCTTAGAAATGATAGCTTTGCTTTCTACTAAGTCTCTGTAATTTCTCTCCACTTTTAAACAAGGTGTAAGGATCTCAGGTAATTTAAATCCTAAAATATAAATCGTGGTGATTGGTAAAATTGATTTTACTCCATTTATAGTGTCTTCTTTTTTGTATTGCTCTGCCAGGTAGTTCCTGAAACGCATTAAATCAATCTGGTTCTTTGCCTTTTGGATTTCTATCAGCACTTTCTTTTGTTCGTTGGTTTTTGTCTTAATGGTTGCAATAAAGTCAAGGCGGAATACAGCCAAACCAGCAAGTTCATCCTTGTAAGTAAATTCCTGCGGCTGAACTTCGACAGCCTCAATTTGTTCCTCTAAAAGTGTCCCGATAAAAAATCTGGCAACTTTGTCATTTTCCATTAGCCGTTTAAAAACAACATCATATATCGGGTTTGCAATTACCATAATTTGTAAATTAGTGATGTAGAGAAAAATAGGAATTAAACGGCTTTTTAGTGTGATGCTCCTAAACCGGGTGCAGATTTTTTAAAGGATGAGAAGCATTTCTTACAATCAAAAAATCGCTTGCTTTATTACCAGGCTATCAGCCAAATCAAAATATGCAGGGTTTCTCACCCCAGTTCCCCTAATAAAAATTTCGCTTCTTCCAAGGTACGGTGCCGGTTAACGGTAGTGCTAACAGGCGAGTACAAGGCCGCATCGCACTCGTCGTACAGACTGCTGATTTGTTGCAGAATGCTGCTATCAATTCCTTTTATTTTCAGTGCATCCAGTAGTCTGCTTTTGTTATCCGGCGCTATACCGGCCTTCTCCGAAAGGGTTTGCAATATGCCGTTTTTCAGCGCTTTGTAAAACAAACGGTGGTCGTTCTGCCAGATCAGTGTTTCTGCCTGCAGGGGCAGTCCCACTTTTACCTGTCCCGTTTGTGCCTGCTCATTTATTGCCGGTGGCACCGGCAGTTCATCTACCTGCGCTTCAGGTACAGGTTCGGACAAAACTGGTAAAGGCATATAGGCATTGTGAGGCTGCACCGGTTGCGGCACATTTACCGAAGGCGTATTCGGTATGGGCGATATACGGGCAGGTGCAGCAGGTGTTTCATTCATCATTCTTTCCCAGGCGTTGTGCATCGCTTCCTTTTCGCTGGCGTGCTGTTGCTTTTTTTTACGGCCCATGAAACTAAGAACCAGAAACAACAGCAAGCCGGCAGCCAATACCGGCAGCACATAACCGGCAATTTGCGAAAACAGCACCGGCCAGTTTTGTGCTTCTTCATTATCCAATGGATTGCGCCGTTTGCTTTGCGCCGATATTGTAAATGTTATTGGCTGCGTAGCAATCGTTTTATATGCTTTGGCTGCTATATCAAAATAGGAAAAAGAGACAGCCGGTATGGTGTAAGGGCCGGCCTGGTGCGGCACAAAGACATATTCAAAAGTTTTATCACCGGTAATCGGCATCACCGTTTTTACCAGATTTTCGGTTTCCGTTGGTTCGTATGCTTCCGTTTTAGGCGGCCATTGCACTGCCGGTGCACTCACCATACTGAAATTACCACTGCCGGTAATATGTACCTGTAGCCTTACTGCGTCGTCTTTACCGGGAGCCTTTTCGCCGGTTGTAGCGGTAATACTAAAACTGCCCACAGCACCACCAAAATTCCGGGGTTTCCCATTTTCCGGCAACGGTAAGGAAGTAATACTGATGGCCGGGCTTTTTAATACATATTGCACATTGGTAAAGCTGTTGCTGGAATATGGATCGTAATTGCCGGCTGCTACCATATCGCCTTTTATAAATCGTATTTTGCAATCCACTTCTACCGGCTCCAGGGTAAGGCTCCCACTTTGCAGCGGGTATAGCTGTACTTTGCGCAACACCCATGATTTATAGCTTTTGCCACCTATTTTTTCAATGATAAAAGGTTGGTTAGGCTCCTCCAGGTCATAGGCGCTGAAGCCACTAAACGATGGCCGTTTGGTAACACTGGCATCAAGATCCAGGCGGGTAAATACTTTATAGGTAGCCATCACAGGCTCACCTTCATAACAGGTGTTTTTATCCGGAATAACTTTTATAAACAGGTTATCTTTTATTTTTTCCGGGGCACTTTCGTTGGGCCGTAAAATCATGGCATCCGAAAACTCGTCAGCCTGCGGCACTACCTGCACCACCGGCGGCTGGGCAAAAAAAGGATCGTTTAGCATATTACCAAAAGGGTCTACTGCATTGGCACCGGGTTGCTGCTGACCGCCTATCTCTTTATCCAGCACGTTTACTGTTTTCGGCTTGCTGGTCATAGGTTTGCCATTCAATATTACTGTAGCGCCCTCCACTAACAACTGCCCTGTTTTTTTAGGCTGCAGGTAATACGCAATGGTCGTTCGCTGGCTTACCTGTCCGTTGATATTGCTTTGATAACTGCTGTTGTTGGGGCCGCTCACCACCAGCCAGTCTTTAAATTGGGGAGCCTGAAAATTATCGATGGTGGCAGCATTTGCCATTTCGTACGAAACCTCGGCATACTGGTTTTTACCAATGGTAGTAGCCGATACGGAAGTAGTAAATGTTTGAGCCGTACTAATAAGGAGAAAACAAAAACTGATAACCAGGCAAGTGGCAATGCGAACTGTTTTTTTCAGGAACTTAGCTATTGTACTACTATTAAGCATCGTTGTGTCACTCCCTTGTACGCGTTGTTCTTTATTCAGCATCCGCTGTTCCATCTTCATGTTCGCTTGTAAATGTTTTAAATGTAACACACCAGTAATTATTGAGTTTGTTTAAACGTTCCTATTCTCCTTCATGATTCATCAAAATATCTTACCTCATGAATTTTCTTATCGTGGATTGCTATCAACCTATTTGTATTCTATGTGAATCTATGTGAACCTTATGTGCCTATGTGGTAAAAAACTCCCGTAAAAGTAATTCAACACAGCCTGTTTCTGCTGTTGCTTTGTGGTTAAAAATAAAACAGAACAGGTTAACTTATCTTCTTTCCGGATTGGACTCCCGGACTTCTCAACTTTCCATCATCCGGACTCCCGGACTTTCCGACATCCGGTCTTCCTCCGACTTTTCCAACTTTCATACTTTCCAATTATGTTTGCCGCTACATTATGAACAGCATGTTATCCAGGTTTACAGACTATATAGAACCCGTAGATATAGCCAACCTCAGTGAAGACGAAGATTACGCACCCGGCCAACTTGGCCAGGTGCTTACCGATACCCCGGCTTCCGATGCTGACCTGGTAATAATAGGATGTAATGAATGGCGGGGTGCCGGTAAAAAAACAGCCGTTTCCGCTGCCGATGCTATCCGTAAAGCGTTGTACAGCCTTTACTACTGGCATACCGACGTTGCCATTGCCGATATGGGTAACCTGCGGCCCGGCGCTGGTTTGGCCGACAGCTATGCTGCCCTGAAACTAGTAAGCGAAGAGCTAATGGATGCTGGCAAAAAAGTGTTGGTGATAGGCGGCAGCCACGATAATATGCTTGCTCAATACAAGGCATTTGCCAGCCGTGGGCAGGTAATAGAAGCTACCGTAATTGATGCACTGCTGGATTTAAAGCAGGATACACCCCTGCGTAGCGAAAACTTTTTACTGGAAATGCTTACCGGCGAGCCGAACTACATCCGCCACTATAATCATATTGCTTTCCAAAGTTATTTTGTACACCCCCGCATGTTGGAGACCATTGATAAACTGCGTTTTGATTGCTACCGGGTGGGCAAGGTAAAAGATCAGATCGCCGAAATGGAACCTTCCATCCGCAGCAGCCACCTGGTAGGTTTTGATATGAATGCACTGGCACATGCTGCCGCCCCTGCCGGCACCTTATCGCCCAATGGGCTGGATGGCATGGAAGCCTGCCGCCTGATGCAATATGCCGGCATGAGCGGCGCTATACAGGCAGCCGGCATTTATGGGTTCGATGCCGCTAAAGATACCAATGGTCTTACCGCTATGCAGATAGCCCATATGATCTGGTATTTTTTTGATGGTATACAAAAGCAGCGGCATGAAGCCGCCTTTGAGGATCGCAATGCGTTTAATGAGTACAACACCGTTTGTGCGGAAGTAGATACGCTGTTTCTGCAAAGCAAATACACAGGCCGCTGGTGGGTACAACTGCCTGACAAAACCTTTACACCATGCAGTTATTCCGATTATATGGCTGCCAGCCATAATGATTTACCGGAGCGGTGGTTGCGGGCACAGGAAAGGATGTAAATTAGATTAACTATTTTGCAATTTTGATATTGTAATAATAAGAAAATGGCTTCTAAAGTATGGAAAATACCAGTTCACTATAGAGAGGACACTTATCTGGATAAAGTAATCAAAGAAAAATTCTCAACTTGCTTAATGAATGATAGCAAATGGGTTAAGCTTATATCCACATTCGTAATGAATGTAAATATTATAAAAGAATGCAGAGTTCATCCCATTTGGGAAAATGATAGCAAATCGATTAGACGGCTCGTATTTGATGAGAATACATCATACAATTTTGATTACTACAACACAGCAATGGAATCAATGATTTCCGGGAATCCTACAGGTTGGTATGCTTATAAAGAAATTGAGTGGCTTGACTTTTCAAAAACTGTTATTTCCAATACAAAAAATCAAATCATTACTGAACAAAATTTAGAACTCATAAAATCTAAAATTGAAAAAATAGGGCAATTTTATTTAGAACTTTCGAACGATAATCTAAGACTGTATGCCTATTTAAGAAAATGACATTTGAAAAATATTATTAATCCAAATCAAAGCTTTCGTTTATACAATTCTTCTTGCTTCTGTTAATCAAATCGTCCTCCCCGCTATATAAGTTTACCTTCGCCTCTCATCCCGCTGAAAAGTGGCAAACTACATTATTATGGCAAAGGCATTCGACAAGTTCATTAATAAGCCCGTAAAAGGGGCTAAAATAAAAGAAGCATTCCGGCAGGAAAAAAAAGCCGCTATCAAAGAAAGAAGAGAAGCCATTGAAAAACGCTTCGAAGAAAAACGCCAGCAAAAGCAGTCACAGTACGAAGCCCGCCAACAACCGGGTAATCCCAACAGCAAAGCCCCTGTTTCCCCCAATAAATCTACAGACAAGTCAAAAGGCCCAAGAGCTAAATCGGGTGGCAGCACTACAGGCAAAGCTTGGCATAAAAAAGAAAACAGAGAACAACCCACGGACGGAAGAACCCAACGTACGGCAGGCACTGGCTGGCAAAAAGTTCCCGCCAACCGGCAGTCGTCCGGTTCGGAAAACTTCAGGCCGCAAAACCGTCCGGCTTCCGGCGCTTCTTCACAAAAGCCATCTGGCAATCGTACCCAGGGAAATGCAAAGCATCCTGCGGACAGAAGATCATCCCCCGGCAACCATTCTTCATCAGCCCAGCGCCCTGCTTACCCATCTAAAAACACTGGTGCAGTTAATCCAAAAATCATCAGCGATCAATCCCGCAATCCTTCTTACGGTAAACCGGTTGGACAACGGACAACAGACGACAGACCACCGTCTGGAGGAGGCAAACCAAAATCAGTAAATTACAGCGGGCAGAAGGCAGAAGGCAGAAGGCAGAATTTAGGTAGCAACGATCAAAAGCCAGCTTATAAACCCAAAGCAACAGATAGCAGAAAAGAAAGTATAAGCAGGACAGCCCCTACTCCGAGGCATATAGAATCAAAAGTTCAAAAGCCATTCACTGCAAAACATGTAGAAAACAAATCACAAAAAGCAAATGAACCGGGAATCCTGAACGACGAACCGCAACAGCCATTCACGACTGACGATTCACAATTCACGAAAGATGATTCACAATCTGAAGCCCCGGTTCGTGTCTCCACAAACCGGAACCAACCTGCTGCCAAACGAATCCCGCCGGCTATTAAATATCAGTCAGGTTCCGGTAAGAAAACAGACGCCGCCGGTAAAAAATCATCTTTTACTAAAAAGCCGGCTACCAATGCCCCGGCTGTAGTAGAGAATATGCCGCTGAATAAATTTTTAGCCCATGCTGGTATCTGTAGCCGCCGCGATGCTGCTGATAAAGTACGCCAGGGCCATGCTGCTGTAAATGGTACCGTAATTACAGAACCCGCTTTTAAAGTAACCGATAAGGATGTAGTAACATTTGACGGGCAAAAAGTACAACGCAGCCGTAACCATGTATATATTTTACTGAATAAACCCAAAGACACCATTACCACCTCCGACGACCCGCAGGGCCGCCATACCGTGATGGATATTATCCGACCAGCTACCGATGAAAGGGTGTACCCTGTGGGCCGGCTGGACCGCAATACCAGCGGTGTATTGCTCCTTACCAACGACGGCGACCTGGCACAGCAATTAAGCCATCCCAGCTTTGAGGTTCGTAAAATTTATGAAGTAAAACTGGATAAACCGGTAACCAAAGACGACTTTGATAAAATACTAAACGGCATTACGCTGGAAGATGGTGAAATTCATGCAGACTCGCTGGCCTACTCCGATAGTAAGGATCGCTCTGTGTTGGGCATTGAAATACATAGCGGTCGCAACCGCATTGTACGCCGCATGTTCGAGCATTTAGGCTATGATGTACGGGGGCTGGATAGGGTGATGTACGCCAACCTAACCAAGAAAAATATAGAACGGGGCCACTGGAGGTTTTTGAGCGAAAAAGAAGTGCGGCTGCTCAAATACTTTAATAAAAGCAAAAGAGGAACGCAACAGGAGCAGTGAGGTATATAACCTATTTGGTTACAGATTTTAAATCTAAGTAAAAGGCACGGCTTTCTTATAAAAAATTAATACTAGCCATCCACTTAATAAGGAGGTCAAAATTATCTGCAAAATCTTCGAGTTTTGCCTTGATATTTTTGAGTTTCAATTTATTTAAAAACGTCAATGCCAGCGTCCTGCAACAAGCCATAACTTTAGAAATGACGGGCTCTTTTGTTTGTAAATGATCTTCCCTGAAGGTGACGTCCCTTATATGGTTATTGGTTTCAACAGCCCAATGCCCCCGTACTGCCCCGAAAAGCTCCTTCGAATTGCCCTGTCTTACCACCTCATTTGACACGTAGTAAGATACCTCTTTACTTTCCACTTTTGTTTTGCATTGAAACGTTTCTCTTTTCACCTCCACTAACGTCTGAAAGTTAGCACCCGCCCATCTTTCATCAAAAAATTCATCCTTAATATCATAGCTTTTATACGTTCTCTTGTCTATTCGCCCATGCCCTTTTTCAAGCGTTTGGCGCTCACTGAGCGGCCGGTAATTTTGGCTTACCTTAACCATATCATCGTACAGTTCCTTTTGATTCTCTTTTAATCCTATCAGGTAGATGCCCTGGCTGCCAGCTATCTGTTTAATGGTTTGGGGAATAAAATGCAGGGCATCCAGCGTTATTTTTTGAGCATCCAGTCCTGCCTTTATTACTTCCTGGATACAGGGGCGTTCACTTTCTTTCTGACCGTTGTAAAAAGCTTGCCCATACACCTGCCGGCTGGCATGGTTAACAGCTTGCACGACTGCCTCACCCCGCTTTTCACCTTTGGCAATCGTGCCCCTCAACTCTTTACCATCGGCAGCAAACCACTGTTTTTCCTGCTCACTTAACACCATTCCTGCAAAATCAAAGAGCAGCTTAGCAAAAAGGTGCGGATCTATCTTTTTTAGTAGAATAGGCAGTTGTGCTCTTGAAATAGGCGTAGTGTTTTCTATACCTAAATAGTGGCACAAAGGGGCATGGGTATTTGTAAGAGAGCGGTGAATGCCGGACAAAACCCCGTCGCGGTTACGATACAAGCCGATGATAACCCCCATCAGCACTAAGCCCACACAATGCACTTTTCCACGATTATCCCGCAAATCCACTTGCTCACAGTTTTTTAGTGCTTCATATAATGTATTACTTTGCACCGGCAGTAGCGTCTCCATAACATCTTTTTTGTTCCTCAGAAACTCAAAAATATTTGTTATTCAAACGCTACTGCTTTTTTATAAGAAAGCCCTGAAGTAAAAGGACAGAATTAGTTTAGGTTAATTATTTTGTCATTGCGTCCACATACTTAACAATATTTCATAGCAGGATACGGATAACACTTATACCGAAACTTTGCGTTTTGTTTATTGTCTGTTTGTATCTGGTGTAATTACCCGCCGGTTAGTATTCATAACAGCGCCGCATTTACAACATAATGGTAAATACGGCGCTGTTATCTCTATCACCTAAAAATTACTTTTCTAAGAATTGCAATATTGTTGCAAAAACTACATCTTTTCTTATATTCGCATTTCTGAAAAAGAAACAACCCATACTAACCAAGCAGATCATTGCCGGTTTTCTACTGGCCTTATTTGTTTTTGTTCATGGGGTAAAATTGTTTCATCACCATCACAGCAGACCTCCTGTAAGCAGCAGTCCGGCTGCAAAAATGGTAATAACATCGCCGGATTGCTTTATCTGCGATTATCATTTTATGAAAGATGCGGATGGAGTTACAACTGCCATCATTATCCGTCCGCTCAAAGCCATTCAGGCTAATTACATCGTTTATCCTTTCCAAAAAATTACTTCCGTTGGTCTTGCTGCTTCTGGCAGGGGCCCGCCCGCTATCGTTTAAATTTTCCCCGAAAGCTTAGGACATTTTGTGCCCCTGCTTTTGTGTTTTTCATTTTAAACGATATCGATATGCTGCAGGCTACCAGCCTCACCAAAGTGTATGGTGAGCATACAGCTTTGAATAGTCTGAACCTGACTGTTGAAAAGGGTGAAATATTTTGCCTGCTGGGCCAGAACGGAGCCGGCAAAACAACAACCATCAATTTATTTCTGGGCTTTACTGCTGCTACTTCCGGCACCGCATCCATTAATGGCGTAGCAGTAAAACCGAACGACACGGCTACCAAAAAATTTATTGCTTACATACCGGAAGTGGTAATGCTTTATGGCAATTTATCCGGTATTGAAAATCTGGATTTTTTTAGCCGGTTAGCAGGTTTTACATATAGTGCTGATTTATTAAAAGGCTTTCTTACAAAAGCGGGTTTACAAACTACAGCGCAAAACGCACGGCTTTCAACTTACTCCAAAGGCATGCGCCAAAAAGTAGGTATTGCTATTGCCCTTGCCAAAAATGCAGATGCCATTTTAATGGATGAACCTACATCAGGGCTGGACCCAAAAGCCACAGATGAATTTACCACCATTTGTAAAAGTTTAGCCGCACAAGGCAAAACCATTTTCATGGCTACGCATGATATTTTCAATGCTGTGAATGTGAGCCACCGCATTGGAATTATGAAAGAAGGGTCATTGGTTCACATCATACCCACCAGCAGCATTACGGCTGCGGAATTGCAAAATCTCTATTTAGAGACAATATAAAAAGTTTAAAAACAAAATCAAAACAATGAAAAAAACAATCATTACAAGTATCATAGCCTTAAATAGCTTATTAATAACCGCACAAAAAATAAACTTTGGGGTAAGAGCTGGTTTTAATAGTGTCAATGTTTCTACCAATGTTCCTGTCGTTCATGATCATCAAAAAAATGTATCAGCCTTTAATGCAGGCGTTTTTGCAGATGTTAGAATTTGTAAAAAAATCAGTCTCCAGCCACAGTTATTATACAATGGCAAAGGTGTATTTTTTGATGCCGGAGACCACACCCATACGCTTCATTTACAATCATTGGATTTGCCTGTTTACGCAATGTACAGAACCGAATCAGGCTTCTTTGTGAGTGCCGGGCCCAATTTTGGGTATTATTTAAGTGGTACAAATGTGGCTAAATCGGCAACTATGAATGAAACCCACGATTATAAATTCACCAACACTCCATTCGAATATAAACGCTTCGATTTTGGTATTACAACAATGGTTGGTTTTGAGTTAAAAAACGGGCTTTCCATTAGTGCCAATTACCTGAAAGGTTTAAACAATGTAAGTGTTACGCCTGGCTTTAATTGGAAAAGCAATGTATTAGCAGTATCGGTAGGATACAAGTTTAAGAAAAAAACAAATCAATCAAAATAAATTATTTGATAGCTTATTATTTATCAGTAAAAGACAATAAGCAGGTGTTGCTTACATGGATTGATGCATGGAGAATTATTGTTTTTGTAAGATGAGAATTGTCCGAAATAGCTAAATAAGAGCAACACTACAAACAAGCAACCTCACAAAAAATAGGGTAAATAGGTTGCATTAAACAATCTGAATCTTGTTGTTGCAAAAGGTGCAACATTTTATCCGTTGCGATGAAATAATACTGGCAAAATTAATTTAACTATTACACATGATATTTTTAATGTGGTAAATGTGGGTACCCGTATTGGTATTATGCGGCAAGGCGAACTGGTGCATACCATCAACACAGCTGACATAACTGCTGGTGAACTACAGAAGCTTTACCTCGAAACAATATAGACTCAACACTTCTTTTCTCTCATAGCTTGTTTGGTTAAAAAAACACCCCGTAACTGTGTCTACAGTAAACGGGTTTTCTCCATGTTTCAAACCAGTAGCCATTCAATACCATTTTTCTTATGTGTGTAAATTAATAACATATTGGTACGTTGTCCGGTGTAGTCGGTTACTCTTTTCTAAAAACAGACAATGATTTGGACTATTGCTAAAAAGAACTGAGAGAAACCGTTCGGGAAAGCCGGTTTAAAATAATGAATCCTTATTGCCCCAGGTTCCTGGTTAATTATCAATGAAATAGTTTTTTAATAAAAAAAGAAATTTATAAGTACCCAGATGAAGCTAAGAAAAATTCATGCCTTGCTGAACGCCTTGCTACTATTTGGGTTCAGTGTATTTGCCCAACCACCGCAGCGTGTTACTATTACCGTTACCGATTCAGCCAATAACAGCGCACTGGATAACACTACTATCAAACTAATAGAATTAAATAAACAATTCCTTACCAACGAAACGGGTTATGCTTCTTTTAAAGTAAAGCCCGGTAATTACACCGTGTTACTTTCTTCGGTTGGTTATGCAACAAAACAAATGCTGTTGCAAGTGCCTGATACGGCATCAATAGCACTCAATGTAAAGATGTCAATTGCGGATTCTACACTTTCAAACGTAACTGTTACCGGCCTGCGGAAAGAAGATGCCGAAGCAAGAGCAATCAAAAGAAATGTAATGCCGGTTACCATCATCACAGCCAAACAAATTGAAAACCGGGCCAGCGATCTGAACGAAATTTTGGCAAGGCAGGCAGGCATTCAAATCCGGCAGAGTGGTGGGCTGGGAAGCACCAGCACTATCAATGTACGTGGGCTGGAAGGCAAGCGGGTGCAGATTTTTATTGATGGCCATCCACTGAATACGCCAGATGGAAGTTTGGGCATAAATGACCTGCCGTTACAAATTATTGAACGCATTGAAATTTACAAAGGAACGGTTCCGGCGTATCTCGGAGGCGATGGGTTGGGTAGTGCTGTTAATATTATTATCCGCCATAGAGACGTAAGTTATATTGATGCCAGTGCATCTTACCAAACCTATAATACCAAACGTACCGGCCTGATTTTGAAAAAGACCTGGAGCAAGCAGGGCATTGAATTTAGCGCTGGTATTTTTGATAGCCGGAGCGATAATAATTATACGATGCTATCACCCTATCAGACAGGGTTGAAAATAAAAAGGGACCATGACTATTATCACTCACTACTGGCAGGCGGCTCCCTTCGCTTTCATAAATGGTGGTTTGATGAAGTAGAACTGGAAGGTGCCTACTTAAAGAATGATAAACAGATACAAGGCATACAGAAAAATATTCAGCAGGCACAAAGCAATGGCGATGCAGGCGTAGTGGCATTGAATCTTACGAAAAACAGTTTTGCAAAAAATAAATTAGGCCTGCGCTATAGTGCGGTTTTGGCCCGGTTCAATGTAAAATTTATTGATACATCTTCTTACAGCTACGAATTTGACGGCTCTAAACTTCCAAGCCTGTACGGTAAAGGAGAATTAGGTGTTGGGCCTAATTTATCCACCAACCTTCAGAAAGAAATCAGGCAACGCTTTAATCTTAATTATAAAATAAATGAAGTTTTTAACCTGAATCTGAATAACACTTTCCGCCACGGCACACTTGACCCGAAAGATGATTTAGGCAATGAATATGCCGGTAAAAACTTATTCAATTATCCCGGCAACTTAACTAATTCCATTACGGGCCTGACACTTGAAACCCGGTTCAAAGATGATAAGTTATTGCTCTCTATAGCTGCAAAACATTACTACAATATTGCAAAAGGATTTAACACCAATATTTATGTAAACGGTACGCCCGATAAAGTAGATAACCGCACCAATACATTTGGCTACAATGCAGGGCTGCGCTACAATATCACCAATGCTTTTTTTGTAAAAGCCAGCCACGAAAGAGGGGTGCGCCTGCCAAATAATACGGAGCTTTTTGGCGATGGTATTTTAATAACCCCGGCACTGTTTCTACAACCCGAAGTGGCATACAATAATACGGTTGGCGTTGTGTACGATAAAACAGATAAAACGTTCAAACGAATCCAGATAGAAACCAATGTTTTTTACATGGAGGCTCAGCAATTGATTCAACTATCGGGCAATGGCCTTAGCCTGGGTTATGTAAACTATGCAAAGGCAAGAATTATCGGTGCTGATTTGGATGTGAAAGCGGATATATCCGCTACTCTTTTTGCGTCGTTCAATGCCACGTATCAAAAGCTCACCGATAGAAACAAATACATACCCGCTACACAAAATGTTGACAACCCGACTTATAAATTAACCATCCCCAACACGTCGCAGTTTTTTCTTAATTGGAACGGCGAGTTTCATAAAGACGGATGGATAGGTAAAGAAACCAAAACAAGAATTATCTATGACGGCAGCTACGTACGCCAATATAACTATGGCTTCAACATCAGTGTGTATGATGACTTCTTTATTCCCGGTTACTTAATTCACACCCTGTCAGTAGAACAATCGTTTAAAAACAATCGCTACACCATCACCGGGGAGGCAAACAATTTCACTAACCAAATAGTGCTTAATAATTACAACCAGCCACTACCGGGAAGAACTTTTCGCATAAAATTCCGGTACCTGCTGTTAGGGAAAAACATTCAAAAATCAAAACGATAAAAACAAAAACAATGAATAACGCAATCTTGAAATGCTGCAGCCTGATAGCTATAATGCTGTTGTTAAATGCCTGCGGAAAAGATGACAAACCTGCACCAACGCCAATGGCTGATCTTGACAAGCTGATCCTGGTCACCAATATTACAAGTGCTAATCCAGTAGTGGGATATGTGGGTACGCTAAAAGATTTAAGTGTCACTTCTTACACAAATGCAAAGTCAAGGCAATCTGCGCAGTATCCGTTTCTAACCGTGTATAAGGATGATGTGTTTGTGATACCGAACAAAGGTGGTGATGTGATAAAAAAATATCGCAGGTCAGTGGATGGTTCGCTGGCAGATATGGGAAGCATGACCCTGCCCGCCGCATCTCAATCTATTTCCATTGTTGTTGAAAGCGATACAAAAGCTTATTGCTCGTTGGAAAATTTAGGGAAGATTGCAATTTTCAATCCCACTACAATGGTTATTTCCAGCTACATTGATTTAACCAGTTATGCTTTGGGTGATGCAAGCCCCGACCCAACTGTAATGGTTTTACGCAACGGCAAGCTGTATGTATCATGCGTACAAACATCCAACGGCTATACCAGCGATAAACCGGCGCAGGTACTGATTATAAACGTAGCAAGCGGCAATACCATTACTTCTGCAACAGACAGCCGTAGTACCTGGGCAGGCAGTGTGGATGAACAGCACTCTATGTTTTTTGATGAAAGCGGCGACCTGTATATGTTTTGTGTTGCCTCCTACGGGTTTGGCGGACCAACACAAAAATGTGGCTTTCTGCGTATAAAAAATGGCGCATCAACATTTGACCCTACTTATTTTTTTAATGTAGCCGACTACAGCATTACGGGCATACCAGGCAGCAAAGTTGATTACCTGGAACACATGCGTTATTCATCAAACGGTATTGTATATAGTACCGGAAATATATATGCACTTGCCAGCAACCCGCCAAACTATGTTACCGACAGAACCTATGGTTCTTTCAAAATTGATCTGGTGAATAAAACAATTACCAAGATAAACCTGCCTTATTCAAACGGCTACTCCGCTTCTGTGGGCGTTTTTCAGGGAAAAATTCTTTGGGGATTAGCCACAGCAACCGGCGTAGGTATTTACAGTTATGACCCGGTTACAGGAACCGCCGGCGCCAACCCTGTTGTTACAACCCAAGGTGACCCTAGTGAAATTGAGGTTTTTTAAGTAAGTGGTAAAAGTTAACGCTAACTATCGAGACTTTCATTCACTTTTTGCCTCTCACGGTTTGCGCCTTTGGTTTGGCACAACCCTCTATGCGGAATTTTATTAAAAGTGATGTTATACTGAAAACTAACTTAAATATTTTTTAATTAAAATATATGAAATATATCCTTTCCTTAAGCCTGCTTCTCATTTTGTTTGTGGGTTGCCGGCATTCTGATAATGTAGCGCCAAACAAAGCCACAGAGGCATTGTATCAACGCTTTCATGGCAGGTATAAAATTGTGAGCTCGACGGCTGACGAAGCTGTAGACCTTAATATGGATGGCCAAAGCTCAACGGATCTAAAGAACGAATTGGTGAACCTTCCAAATTCGGAACTGGAATTACGCATTAAAAATTCAGGCAGTAGTTACCTGTTTTATGAATTCTGGCAGGAGCCCTGCTTTGGCAACCCTTCTGGCGGCGACCTGCCACCGGTTTACAATCCATCCTTGATTATTAATTACTGCAATCAGGGTGTAGGAAGAACATTCGACTTTAGCGCCGACCTCAAATCAATTTATCTCGGCCCGGAAAGTCCCACTACAGATACGATGCGTTATACAAGGCCAAGTTCCGTAGTAATTAAAGATGGAGACATGATTGAGATAATAAAGATTAAACGTTTTTACACCTTCTCGGGATGGAAGTATGTAAGAGTGGTCACGCTTTATAAACGGTACACAATGATCACCTGAACTATCATTAAATAAATCAAAAAAAACAATTATGAAAGTAGCTTATGTATTTGCCACACCACGTTGTGGAACTTATAAACTTGCACAGATAATTTTGCCGCAGTTAGAGGCAGGCACACACGGCGTGGATGTAGCCGGTATTTTTTTCTTTGATGATAATGTTTTTATATTAAGAAAAGGCGACCCTGTCGGTGAGCGCCTTTCAAAAATTGCAAAAGAAAAAAATATTTTATTAATGATGTGCGATATGTGCGCCCTCGAAAGAAGCTTAGCCGAAGGTAAACCACGCTGGTGCAGCCCTGATGGCAGAGGAAGAACAGAACCTGGTAAATGCACAGTAAAAGATGTTGTGGATGGTGTAACAGTTGGCTGCTTCCCCGATTTATATACAGCATTATCCGGCAATATGCCAGATCAGGTGATAACGCTTTGATATAGGTGAAAGATATCTTAAAGAATCAAAATGAAAGATACAAACCTGTATAAATATTCTACAATACGGCCCCTTTTTCCTTGCTGTTTTTTACTGCTATCATCCTATTTGCCGGCCCAGCAAAATCCGCAGGTGGAGATTATGGTAATGGATTCAATAAGTAAAGCCGCAGTCAGCAACGCTATTGTTAAGATATCAGTCATCAACAATACCATCATCCTGAATACAGATGGCTACTGCGCCATTAAACTAAAACCTGGTATATATGAAGTAACTGTTTCGGCTGTTGGCTTTCGTACAAAAACAATAACGGTAACGGTTGTTGATGGTAAAAAAACGAAATCGGTTATTCAACTAAAAGCAATTAACAGTATGTTGGAAGATGTAACCATCGTTGGCCTGTCAAAAGAAGATGCCGAAGCCCGTGAGGTGAAGCGAAAGGCCTAACCAATCAATACAACGCAAGCGGCATTGACTGGAAGTTCAACGTGTGGTCTTTTTCGGTAGGGTACGCTTTTCATAAAAAAAGTAAATGAGCATGTTCGACGTAATTATTATCGGCGGCAGTTATGCAGGGCTTTCCGCAGCAATGGCCTTAGGCCGCTCTATGCGAAATGTATTAGTGCTAGACAGTAGCAAACCCTGCAACCGGCAAACGCCGCATAGCCACAATTTCTTACTTCACGATGGCGATACACCGGCCGCTCTTGCCCAAAAAGCAAAAGAGCAGGTATTGAAATATAATACCCTGAAATGGTTGACCAACGAAGTGATTGCTGTAACTAAAATGGCAGCCGGTTTTGAAATACAAATAGCTAACGGAGAAAAATTTCAAAGCCGTAAAATCATTTTCGCTACAGGCGTTGCCGATGTGATGCCTGTCATTAAAGGCTTTGCGGAGTGCTGGGGTATTTCTGTTCTGCATTGCCCGTATTGCCACGGCTATGAAGTAAAGGACGAACCGCTGGGTGTTATTGCCAACGGCGGTACCGCTTTTGAGATGGTAAAGATGATACAGCATTGGAGTAAAAATCTGGTTCTGTTTTGTAACAACACGTCTACCCTTACTGCCAAACAAACACAAAAAATTCAGTTTCACCATATTGAAATTATAGAAAAAGAAATTGCTGAACTGGTACATGACAACGGGTATGTAAAACATCTCCTTTTTGCAGACGGTTCGGTACGGGAAAGAAAGGCTGTTTTTGCAAGAGTGCCTTGTAAACAGCCTTCACCGTTGCAGCTTCAGTTGGGTTGTGCTTTAACAGAAAACGGTTTAATACAGGTAGACGCTTTTCAGAAAACAACAGTTGCTGGTATATACGCAGCCGGTGATTGCACCAGCTTATTCAGAGGACTTTCGGCTGCAGTGGCGGCCGGGGGATTAGCCGGAGCAATGGTAAATAGGGAATTGATTGAGGAAAATTTTGAATAAGTACACGAACAGAATTAGTGTAGGTTAATTCTCTCGTCATTGCTCCCGGACGTCCGGGATTGCCCGTGGCAATCCCCAATATTACCGGGGAGATTGCTTTCCGCCACGGCGGACAAGCTGTTGGGCATCCGCCGCGGCGGACGCAATGACACGAATTTAATCTAATGTAATTGTTCATCGGTACTTAAAAAATATAATATGAAGAACTACCTATTCATAATAATTGTTTTTACCGGCTTATTTACGAATGCACAACAAGCCAACAAGCTAATTGGTACGATTGCCAATGAGCAAGGAAAACCTTTGGAAGGCATCACGGTAGGCTTGTTTGTTAACAGTGATACGGCGGCTATAAAAATCACCCAAACCGATAACGCAGGCATTTATCAATTTCAAAATATCAGAAGGGGAAGCTATTCTATAAAAGCTACTTCCGTTGGAATGAAAAGCATTGTCTCCCCTTCATTTAATGTAAAAGATGAAGGGGAAATAAAAGTTGCTGACCTGATAATGAAAGTGGAAGAAAAGTTATTAAAAGATGTGACTGTTACCGCCAACACATCCCCCATTGAAGCCAAAGACGGCAAGCTCATTTACAACATTGAAAGAAGCCTTACTGCACAAGGCACCACCGCCTTTGATCAGGTACGAAAAACACCAGGCATTACGGTAGATGCCGAAGATAACTTAACGCTGAAAGGCAGTAGTGCCGTTACCATCATGATAGATGGCAAGCAAACCTACCTTGGCGGGCAGCAATTAAGCACGTATTTAAAAAGTCTGCCTGCCGAAAGTCTGCAACGCATTGAAGTGATGGCTACGCCTTCTTCGCAGTATGATGCAGCGGGCAATGCAGGCATCATCAACATCGTTACGAAGAAGAGTAACCGGCAAGGCTATGCGTTGAATTTGAGAGCCGGTTTTGGTACTGGTAAATACGTGCAAAGCACCGATGGCCTGGTGGGCAATATCCGTACGAAAACATTCAATTTTTTTGGCAGCTATAATTACAACTACAATCATTCAAACCTGGTTCGTAGCAGCTACCGCACTATTCGTACAACTGACAAAATAATCAGTTACGACCGCCGCTCCGTGGACCCGGCCATTGCCAACAACAACAGCTTCAAAGCGGGTGCAGATTTTTATATAAGTAAAAAAACAATGATGGGTTTTGTGTACAACGGCACCCACAACCGCTGGACCCGCAATGCCGGCGGACCCACTTATTTAATCAATGCAGCGGGCGCCGTTGACTCTATTGCGCAAAACCAAAACTTCACCGACGAACCCGCTAGCAGTGGTGCGTATAACCTTAATTTTTCAACGCAACTTGATACCACCGGGAAGCAACTTTCTGCCGATGCCGACTATGCCGTGTATCACGATAATTCCATCGGCTATTTAGATAATGGCGTGTACTCCGTTAGCGGTGTTGCCTTGCAACCGTATCAATCGCTCACTTTCCGGCAACCAAGCACTATCACTATTCGTTCTTTTAAAACAGATTTGGTTTTACCTGCCGGAAAGATAACCTGGAAGGCAGGAGCAAAGTATGCCTACGTTACCACCGATAACAACTTTCGTTACGATTCTTTGCTGAATGGAACGTACACCTACTCAAAAGTTTTGAGCAATCATTTTGTTTACGATGAGAAGGTGGCGGCGGGTTATATCTCTATCGCATCACCAATAAACAAAACGGTTTCAATAGATGCTGGAGCAAGAGTAGAACATACGTCTTCAAAAGGCAGCTTGCTAAATACTAGTGACATCACCGTTCGGGATTACACCAATCTATTTCCCTATTTATCAGTAACAAAAAATCTGTCGGCAGATAATAGCATCAACTTGTCTCTCACCCGTCGTATTAACCGGCCGCAATACGCCAACCTGAATCCCACCCGTTACTTCTTTGATAAGTACTCGTATCACGAAGGCAATCCCTATCTACAACCGGAAATCTCCTGGAATGCTGCCGCCACCTACACCTACAAACAATCTTATATCGCTACACTTACGTACAGCCACCTCACCAATGCTATTATGGGTTTTGCTTCGCAGGATACCGCCACGGGCATACTGCGTGTAGCCGACCGGAACTTCGCTTATAAAACCACAGCTGACTTATTGCTCACTGCTTCTTTTAAGCCCACCTCTTTTTGGTCGGTGCAAACAACGGCCGATTTCATTTACCTGACTTATCTATACAACGCCGGCAAAGATTTTTTTCGGCCACACAAATTGAATGTGGATGTGCAGGTAGCACAAACCTTTTCGCTGCCCAAAAATTTCAATGCCGAACTTACCACTTTCTATACCTCGCCAACCCTGAACGGTGTGTACGTTTTGCGAACCTACTTTCAAACCGATGCCGGTGTACGCAAATCCTTTTTTAAGAATAAACTGGATGCGGTGCTTTCGTGCAAAGACATTTTTAAAACCGATCGCTTTTGGGCGTACAGCGTTTACAGTGCCACCAGCATCCGGTACGACCATCGCCCCGATAGCCGCCGTGTGAACCTGGCGCTGACCTATCGCATTGGTGGAAAATTATCGGCTGGCAAAGAACGACGGTTGGAAGAACAGGAACGCTTGTAAGATAGACAGATGATAACAGTAAATAAAAAGATGATACAGTAACGCCGGATGTAGCCGAAACGGATTAATAAGCAACCCATGCCGCCGGTATACACAGCTACCCTGTTATGGCGATACAGAAAAGATACCGATGATGAAATCAGGAAGTGATTTGATGATTACCTGAAGGCCGGAAAACCATTGCCCAACATGGAAAAGCACGGGCGTTAAAAATATTTTTTCCGCTCGCAATGGTATGGCCGCTAAAAAGCAGTGTAACTGTGGAAAGCATTGCGGAAGGGAGAGTAAGCAGGCAAAAAAAACAATAATATGAGAGCAAAAAAAACAGAAGGTTTATTTGCGATAGTGCTTGCACTGCTCGCAGGCGTTATTGCCATCTTCTATTGCTTGTTTGCTGTTGAATACCTGCTTGATAAAACTTTGGTAAACGACGAAATGGTAAATGCTGTACTCCCTCTCATAACCGCTTTAGGACTGATACTGTATTATTTCTGGCTAAGCCGCCTTGATTGGAACAGACAGCAAAAAACAATTGCTTTTTTTCAGAATAGCATCCGTTATTTTCTGTCTTTTATTTTTCTCTACTATGCCTTTATAAAAATCTGCGGCAATATGTTTTCCACTTCGCTTGCCACAATGGATACGCCGCTTTATAAACTAAGAGGCTTTGAACTTACCTGGTACTTCTTTGGCTATTCGCCGGTGTACAACTGGTGCATCATTTTATCACAGCTTCTTTGCGGTATTTTATTGTTATTCCAGCGTACTGCATTGGCTGCCTGCCTTATAGGTTTTGGTATGATGCTCAATATCACACTCATCAATTTTACGCATCATATCCAATTGAAATTATTCTCGGTTATTTATACGGTAATGCTCTTTTACTTTATCTGGCTTCACCGTAAAAGACTTGCTGCATCTATCTTTCATGCAAAAGAAGTTGCTAACGATACCCTGCCTGCTTATCTCCTCCAAACTATTTCAAAAACGGCTTTTTATTGTTTCTATTTTCTCCTCATCACGCTCATAATCTGTGGATGGAAGGAATGGAAAATGAGAGCACATTTTGCAGGTGCTCCCTCAATATATGGTGTGTGGAAAATGCCGGAGCACCACGATCCGGCCTTTACAAAATGGGATAAACTCATTTTTGATAAAGGTGATGAAGGCACGATAAAAAAGGCTGACGGAGAAGAAGCCTGTTTTACCTACCGTGTGGATGAAACTGCGTACAGGATTAAGCTTTGGGGTGAGCCATTCACGCAGGATACGTTGTGCTATCGCTATAAAAGAACGGGGGATAGCGGGTTGATTTTATACCTGTCCGATACCGTGAAAACCGGCTTAAAAAGAGCGCATTAATTATAAATTACAATTCAGGTACCAACCATGCAAACGATGAACAGATTATTTTAAAATAAGGCATAATGGCAAAGCAAATATGAATATGCATGGCCACCCCGCATACAGGCTTCTGTTTTTTATCAGTACAATTCATTTGATGAGAGAGGACGATGGAATGTGAGAGGCAGTTGGGAATTTGCACCCCTGTCGTTTCTCTATGTGGTATTTAATGAAACAAATTTCAAAGGGTTGCCGGTAAAAAATCAATCAGTCATTAACAAAATCACCTATTTGAAAAAATTCTGAAAACAGGGCGCTTCGGATTGCTAAAATAGATTTCTTATCGGCAGGTTGTTACGCTCAACATTTTTCCGGTTTCGATCAATAATTCCAAATCTATTTTTTGCAACGTCGTTGCATTTTATATATTTGCAACTCATACCGGCAACATTTTGCACTTTGAGAGCAGGCTGACAGTTTTTGTTTCATTCTAAATGGCGAATCCCGGTATCTGAATTTTGTTTTATTGTTTTACTAACAAGCGACCGCAAATCCAATTACACGGTATGAGTTTGTTGCCCGAAGAAAAGAGTATCGTAAGCAGTATATGCAACGCCATGTGGTGGCTAAGAAATTCCGGCCTTCACATCACGGAGGCACGCAAAAAAATAATGGAGGCATTCCTAACCGGGCAAATGGCGCTGACACACGATGACATTAATAAATTTTGCGCCTATCAGTTTGACCGGGTAACTATCTATCGTACGCTAAGTTTATTTGTGCAATGCAACATCATCCATGCGCTGCCTTCGTCCGATAACGTCATCCGTTATGCTTTGCTGGTAGCAGATAATGGGGCCGCCCTGCACCGCCATCACCTGCATTTCATTTGCGAAGACTGCCATCAAACCATTTGTTTGAACAACCTGCCTACACCATCCCTCCCATTGCCCGAAGGCTTTGCCGTACGGCAGACGGAAGTGGTTTTAAAAGGCACCTGCCAACATTGTTTATCGCACCAAAAAACGAAGCATGAATCCATTTAAAAGCAGCCCTTCCATTCCCTCCACTTTCGACGAATGGAAACATTGCATCACCATTGATTGCGGTATTCCGCTCAACGCCTCATTCGTGCAGCAAAGGATTACCGAACTAACAAACGAAGGCGATGCACAAACAAAACATTTTATAAAACTATATGGCCGTCCTTACCATAAACAAATAATTGAATGGTTCGGCCGGGCACTTTCTGAACAGACAAAAAAAATACAGGCATGATAACAAAAAAATTACCGGTTACGGTTTTAAGCGGCTTCCTGGGTGCCGGAAAAACAACCCTGCTCAATTACATACTGCACAACAAGGAAGGCCTGCGGGTAGCCGTAATTGTAAACGATATGAGCGAAGTAAATGTGGATGCCCAATTGGTAAGGGACGGCCATACGCTCAGTAAAACGGAAGAGAAACTGGTGGAGATGAGCAACGGCTGCATTTGCTGTACCCTGCGGGAAGACCTGCTACGGGAAGTGGAAAGGCTTGCTAACGAAGACCGTTTTGATTACCTGCTGATAGAAAGCAGCGGCATCAGCGAACCCTTGCCGGTAGCACAAACCTTTACTTACCAGGATGAGCAGGCCGGGATTGATTTAAGCCGCATCAGCCGGTTAGATAACCTGGTAACCGTGGTAGATGCCTACAATTTCACCAAGGACTATTGCAGTACACAATTGCTGAAAGACCGGGCTTTGAACGAAAACGAAGGCGACAACCGTGCCATTGCGGGCCTTTTAACGGAGCAGATTGAATTTGCTAACGTCATCATCCTCAACAAATCTGATTTGGTGGAGCCGGCACAGTTGCAAACACTGGAAGCAATGATCCGCAAGCTGAACCACGATGCAATCATCATCACTGCCCGGCGTTGCGAAGTACCGTTGAAATCCATCCTTAATACCGGCAATTTTGATTTTGAAAAAACCTCCAACAGTGCCGGTTGGATTGCCGAACTGGAAAAAGACCATCACACACCCGAAACTGAGGAGTACGGCATTTCTTCATTCGTGTACCGCAGCCTGCGGCCATTTAATGACAAGCGTTTGTTTGAATACCTCAACATGCACTTTCCCAACAATATCCTGCGCAGTAAAGGCATATTTTGGTTTAGTAACAAACCGGCTGATGCCTACAACTGGAGTCAGGCCGGCGGCACTTTCAATTCGGAAAAAGCAGGCGTATGGTGGTGCAGTATGCCGCCTGGCGAACGGATGCGGTACCAGGCCTTTGTTGATAATAAAGAAAGGATTGAAAAGGATTGGAGTGAGGTATATGGCGATCGTCATAACGAGATTGTTATCATTGGCCAGGACCTGGATAATGCCGTCATTACGCAACAATTAGATGGCTGCCTTTGCACCGAAGAAGAATGGCTGTTACGATTAAAGAAGCCGGCTAATGTAGGCTACTATGCGGCTCTAAAAAAGGAATTGGCTAACTAACCCCAGGTGCAGGGCTGATTGCATAAATAAAAGTGCGTACCAAAAACAATTAAGAGATGACCGGCGATTTAAAAAACGCAGCCTACAAATCCCGTTTAGACCGTATCAGCGCTACGTTTTCTTTTCTATGCCTGGTTCATTGTATTGTGCTGCCTGTGTTTGTTACTACACTGCCCTTATTTGGAGTCGAGTTGGTAGAGAATATATATGTAGATGCAGGCACTGTTCTCACTGCTTTTTTTGTTGGCGGCCTGGCGGTGTGGCGTGGCTATAAGCGGCATCATCACCGGCTATTGATTGTCTGGCTTTTTATCAGCGGTATTGTACTCATGCTAACGGCCAGCTTCATTAAAAGCGAATGGATTGAAATTATTTTAAAATTAGTTGGTGCAGGTCTTGTGATTTCGGCGCATGTGCTTAACTGGCGAAGTTGCCGCAATTGTGAGGCTTGCCATCAATGAGTTTTCAATTTATCATATTTAGTAACTTGTCAGGCAAAGCGGCGGGTTGCTTTCTAATCTTTAAATGTTGATTGTGAAGGAAGGCAAACAGTATCACGGCTTACATTGAATTCCATATCCACGCTTGATTTTATCGAAATCACTTTTATGACCGATGGATTATATCACGTTAAAACAAGCTGTGGAAAGTGCCTGGCTGGCTTATACCAACTTACTTATTGTCTCTACGAAGTAGTAATCCACTGCCTGTTTAAATTTCCGGTTATTTGTTAGTTGAATATTAGTAATGGTATGGCTATAATGTGTAAAAAAAATTAATACTTCGCTCTTTTTTTCCGTTTCCAATTTAAGTATACAAAGGCCCGCAACCATTGCCGGTGCTGATGGTATATCGCATAAAATACGGTAGCAGGTTAGAAAAAAACCATTACCTGAAAATTTGGAAAACCTTTCGGACACAGTTTTTTGTTTTTGCCAATGCTTGCAAACCATCTACCTGATCCTATAAATGAATTAGTAATTATGAATATCTCTGTTAAATTAAAAGTGCCAGCATTTTTAAAACAACTCATTTTGTTGAAAATAATAATTCTTACTGCTTTCTTCCTGCTTACAATAAGTAGTTTATCCGGTCAAAATAATTATGTTATCAGCGGAAAGATTACGGATTCAATCAGCCATGCCGCTGTACCGGCGGTTACTGTTTCTTTTACTACCGGTAATACGGATGATTCTGCAAGGTCAACCATCACGAATGCAGATGGTCTGTTTGCATTTACGGATTTACAAAAAGCAACCGGTAAAATCAATATTAGCTGCATAGGTTATCAAAACAAAGTTCTCCTGATTAAGGAAAATCAATTCAGCAAAAATCGATCATTCAATCTAAGTGCTATTTACCTGGCACCAACAAATAAACAATTACAGGGTGTAATCGTAACGGCCGCTAAGCCCATTATTAAACAGGAAATTGACCGGCTGAGTTATGATGTACAGGCCGACCCGGATAGCAAATCTTTATCGGTGCTGGAAATGATGAGTAAAGTACCTATGCTATCAGTAGATGCTGATGAAAATATAAAGCTGAAAGGAAGTGGAAACTATAGAATATTTATTAATGGCCGCCCCTCATCTCTAATGGCAAACAATCCCAGGGATGCCTTAAAAGCCATGCCTGCCAATACCGTTCAACGAATAGAAGTAATTACTACGCCACCTGCCAAATATGATGCAGAAGGGCTGGCAGGCATCATCAATATTGTGATGAATAAAAAACTGACGGATGGGTACACTGCAAACGTAGGTGCTAATTTCAACAGCGCAATTGGCTCAGGCCAAAACGCTTCCCTTACAGCAAAAAAAGGAAAGCTTGGTATTACAGGTAGGGTATATATTTTTCAGGATATCAAGCGGGTGTCGGATACCAAAACGGAACGTCAGAGTTTTGCACCGTTTCCCACGTTTCTTTTGCAGCAGGGCCGCTATTCCTTTGTAGGAAATTACAGTACCGAAAGCATGGAATTGAGTTACGAACCGGATAGCCTGAATCTTTTTACTGCTTCGGTCAATTTTTACAAAAGCCACTACGACGACCAGACAGATAAATCTTCAATCCTTTATAATGGCCAAAAGGAAATAGTACAATCTTATCAATCCTTAAACATCAATCCTCAACAGGAAAGTGGTCTGGACCTTGACATCAATTATCAAAAGGGTTGTAAGCATTACAAAGACCGGTTGCTTACTTTTTCTTATCTGTATCATAGCTTCCCAAGCAAACAGAATAATGATGTTCTTATCAGTCAACCCTTAAACTTTCCGCAGAATAGTTACCGCCAATACAATAAAAATGGAACAGATGAAAATACCTTTCAATTAGATTATGTACACCCGGCAAAGCGGTTCACTATGGATGGCGGTATTAAAGCAATCCTCCGGCACAACTTCAGCGACTTTACAGGTTCGGCTTTTGACCCCATAGTAAGTAGCTATATCCCTGATAATAGTTTGAGCAATCAGTTTAATTACAACCAGAATGTGTATAGCCTGTACAATTCATGGCAGGTGAAGCTAAAGCAGTTTGAAGTAAAAGGAGGTGTTCGGTTGGAACACACAACTGTAGATGCCCGTTTTCTATTTACGAATGATTCCGCACGTCAAAATTATACAAACCTCATTCCGGTGGTGTCCTTACAACATAAGTTTTCAGGTGGTGCCATTAACTTTGGATTTACACAACGCATTTCCCGGCCCGGCATTTATCAATTAAATCCTTTTGTAAGCCGTTTCAGCCCACAGTTTATCAGCACAGGTAATCCTACCCTGAAAGCTGTACTGAATAACAATTTTGAGTTGGCTTACAGCGCTTATGGCAAGGTGAACTATAACCTGTCCTTCAGTTTTTCATTTGCCAACAACAGCATACAGCAGGTAACTACTCTTGTGGACACCATCTCGTATACTACGTATCAAAACATTGGCAAAAACAAAAATGCGGGGCTGAATGCAAGCATTAGCTATCCGGTCACCAAAGCATTCTCCTTTAGCTTTAATAGCGCACTGACTTACCTATGGTTAGATGGCCGCTACAATGGCCAACGCTATACCAACAAAGGCATACAGGGTTATGCTTATACCAACTTTATCTACAAAATAAGCAAAACCTGGAGGGCCACTGCTTCGCTAACGTTTGTGAGTGCCAATGTACTGTTGCAGGGCAATACCAATGCGTACTTTTTTAACAGCTACCGGGTGTACAAAGATTACTTCAATAAAAAATTCACTGTTTCCGTTGCCGTCAGCAATCCGTATAGCAAATACCGGTATGTAAGAACGGAAACCAATACCAAAGATTTTGTGCAACGGGTTACCACACAACGGTATTATCGCATGTTTGCAGTTAGCGTAAATTATAACTTTGGCAGCCTGAAATCCGAAATCAAAAAGAACCAGAGAAGTATTAGTAATGATGACGTTTCCGGAAAAAGCAAATAGGGTCGCCAGTACTATTTTTAAATGATAGTAATCAGGTTCCGGTTTTTAGCAAATACCCACTGAAGATGGTATACCCTGGCAAATAAGAATTATTTTTTGCAACAACATTGCATTTTTGGTTAAAACTGTTACTTTCGCTTCTTTGAAAGGAAAGACAACCATACAACTGAAACAGTTAACTGCAAGCCTATTGCTGGTTCTGTTCATTTTCATACATGTGGTTAAGCTGTTTCACCACCATTCAGAAGGTGCTTCTTCCGATAATCATTCTTCAGTAATCAAGGCAACCGTCAGACCCGCCTTTCACTGTGCAGTTTGCGATTACCAATTCATTCAGGATGCAGACCATGCAACTGCTTTTGCGGTGCTGAGATTACCTCTTATCTACCCGCCTGCTTTTATCATTCACCTTATTTCGCCAATCACCTCAGTTGGCCTTTCCACCGGCGACCGTGGGCCGCCGGCTATTGTTTAACCAGGCTATTTGAAAGTTACTGTTCCCTGCAACGGCACAGACTTTCTGTTTCTTACTTTAAACAATATGTTTATGTTACAGGCCACCGGCCTCACTAAAATCTATGGCGGGCATACCGCTTTAGATGGTTTGAACCTGACGGTTCAACAAGGCGAAATCTTTTGTTTACTGGGCCAGAACGGCGCTGGCAAAACCACTACCATTAATCTTTTCCTGGGCTTTACGCAGGCTACTTCGGGCACGGCTGCTATTAATAGCATCACCGTAAAACCGAATGATACCGCCACTAAAAAAGCCATTGCCTATATACCCGAAGTGGTGATGCTGTACGGCAACCTGACCGGCATTGAGAACCTGGATTTCTTTAGCCGCCTGGCGGGTTTTAAATACAATGCCGGCGCACTGGAAAAGTTTCTTTCGGGCGCAGGGTTGCAAAAAGAAGCCCATGCCAAAAGGGTAGGCACTTATTCCAAAGGCATGCGTCAGAAAGTGGGTATTGCTATTGCACTGGCCAAAAATGCCGATGCCATCTTAATGGACGAACCCACCAGCGGGCTTGATCCGAAAGCTACAGCGGAGTTTACAGCTATTTGTAAAAATCTGGCAGCACAGGGCAAAGCTATCCTGATGGCTACACACGATATTTTCAATGCTGTAAACGTGGGCCATCGTATTGGCATTATGAAGGAAGGCCGCCTGGTGCATACGACTGAAACCAGCAGTATTACCGCCGCCCAGCTACAACAGCTTTACCTCGAAACCATCTAAGCTAACCTGGTTTTTCCGTCAAACATATTTTTCAGCTAAGCAGACTTATAAACACTCATTCTGCCTCTTTCTAAGTATAGCTAATAGCTTAAGTTGTTAAGCTGCTCCTGATGAAATGATTTTAGAAAACAGGCAAGTCACTATTTTCTGCTCCAACATTTCCAGGCCATAAAATAGAGTACCACTTCTAAGAGGCTGCGAACAATAGTAGAAAATGTTTCACTGCCTCAAACTGATTTGCTTATTGCTGATTGTCCATTGCCCATTTGAATTCACCATCATGTTCCGGATTACTCCAAATATGTTCACCATAAAACAATCAATATGAAACGGTTCTTATCCGCCATTAGTCTTACAACAATGCTGCTACTAACTGCCTGCGGCGGTAACGACAACGCCAATAGCGCAGCCCATCAGCAGCTGGTGTCCGACCACAAAGCTATGGAAGCCAAACATGATGAACTGGAACAACAACACAGGCAACTGGAAACCGAGCATGATTCGCTGAAAAAAGCACATGAGGATTTTGTAAAAGCCCATCCCGAAATGAAGATGGACTCGGCACACACCGCTATAGAAGCCCGGCACACGGCTCTGTTAAAAGAACACGAGCAGGTGGTAGAAAACCATGCCGCCCTGGTGAAAAACCATCAGGAACTGGAGGACAACCACGCCAATGGCAAAATTGATGAGGCTACGATGGAAAAGCAACATGCCGAAATGAAAACCGAACACGAAAAACTGGTGGCACAGCATGAGCAACTGCTACAGCAGGACCGGCAAATGATTGAAGAAGATAAAAAGATGATGAAAGATCATAAAATGTAATACCGGCTGGTATTGTAAAAAGGTTTAATGATAAAATCAATCATGAATTACTACTTACTCATTGCGATTGTATTACTACCCTTTGCTGCTGTAGCACAAATAGATTCAACCGGCAAATCAGTTGATAAAAAAGATACGGCACATGCCATACAATCGGTAACGGTTAGCGGCGTGGTTAGCAGCCAGGCATTGCGGCAGCAGCCGGTGAATGTAGCGGTGATTGATAGCAGGCCTTTTTACAATACCAACCTTACCGGCACCGAATTGCTGCGGCAAACATCCGGCATTAAAGTAAAACAGTCGGCAGGCTATGGCTCTAATGTGGAATTTTTTATTAATGGAAGTACCGGTAAACAAGTGAAATATTTTATAGATGGATTGCCGCAGGACAACCTTGGCGAAACGCAGGGGCTAAACATTATTCCGCTGGAGCAAACCGAACGCATAGAAGTGTATAAAGGTATTTTGCCGGTTGATTTAGGGGCTGATGCGTTGGGTGCTGCTATTAATATTGTTACCCGCAGGGAGCGGCAGGATTACATCAATGCTTCGTATGCTATCGGATCTTTTAATACGCACCGGATTAATCTTTCGGGCAAGCATTTTTTTTCCAAAAACTTTTTTGCCGGCGTACTGGCAGGTGCTAATTATTCCGATAATGATTATAAAATAAATGCAGATGTTTTTGACCAGTATGGCAATCCGCAACCGGTAACAGCAAAACGTTTTCATGATGCATTTAAAAACTATTCCACGAGGGCAGAAGCCGGCTGGACAAATACCTGCTGGGCCGACCAGGCTACGGTAACGATTGTAAGCGCCGGGCTGAACCGGCAATTACAAAGCAATATGGTAATGACGCAGCCTTATGGCAATGCCTTTTATAAAGAAACGTTATGGAGCGGTATTGCCAGGTATGCAAAACGAAACCTGCTTAAAAATGTTGACTTCAGTGCGTATGCCTCTTACAACCACGTAAAAGGTTTATTTACCGATACCTCAAAAAACGTATATAACTGGTACGGCGATGTCGTTACCCGCAAGTTCAGCGGTGGTGAAATTATATCCTCCGGTAATGAATTAAATATTTATACAAAGGTTACTAATGGTAAGCTAACGGCTACTTACAGGTTCAATGATCTCTTTAAAATAGTGTTCAGCAATACGCTACAGCATTACAACCGCACCGGGAAAGATACGGTAGCGAAAGCCTATTATGGCGGGGTTGATTTTTATAGTACGCCCTCAGCACTAACCAAAAATATAAGTGGCTTAGGTGTAGAGGGAAAGATAAACTCGAAACTTAAGTTTACTACTTCCGTTAAATACCTGTTTGCCCGTTTGCATAGCTCCACCCTCGACTGGAGCACACAAACGCCGGTATCGCAGCAAATGCACGATGTGGCTTATAACGCTGCTGTTTCTTACCGGTTATCAGAACCCGTTTTATTGAAAACTTCTTACGAACACGCCGTCCGCCTACCGGAGCCGGAAGAAGCTTTTGGCGACCTGATGGTTATTAAGCCTAACCCGCATTTAGTACCCGAAATCAGTGATAACATTAACCTCAATTTTCTATACAAAAAAAATGGATTGAACGCAGAAGTAACCGGCTTTTACCGGAACGTCAATAATATCATTTACCTGCGGCCTGCACTTACATCGGCTATGTACCAAAACTTATTAAAGGCAAGAGTTACCGGCGTGGAGGCAGCAGCGAATTATACACCGGTTTCCTGCCTTACCCTTACTGGTAATATAACGTTTCAGGATCTGCGCAACCAGTCTTACATAGATGGTGGCAGTATTAATAACGACCGGTACAAAAATGCAAGGTTACCTAACATTCCTTACCTGTTTGCCAACGGCGGTATTGCCTATACAAAAAAGATTTGCAGTAAACAAAATACCAGTCTGCAGCTATGGTACAACACTACCTATACGCATGAATATTTTTTGTATTGGGAAGTAGATGGTGCCCGTGAATTAAAGAACAGAATCCCGATGCAGTTATTGCACTATACCGGTGTTTCTTACCTGCTTCCGAAGCGTGGTCTTTCCTTCTCATTTGAGGTAAATAACCTGGCCAATCAAACTACCTACGACAATTTTAAAGCACAGTTGCCGGGCCGTTCGTACAGCTTAAAAATCCGCTTTTATAAAGCAAAGAATTTATAAACATCAAATCATCAACAATGAACATTCAAATGACCAGAAAATTGTATTTGTATGCTGCCATGTGCAGCACAGTGGCTTTTAACGGGTGCAGCAAAAAAGACGATCCTGCACCGGAAAACCCGGCGAAAGCAAATTATGTATTAACAACTACCGGTGGTACATATCCCAACCAGACAACGTATTTATTCGGAACGCATGATTTTCCGAAAGATGGCGTAAGTACAGCCAATGCAGCGGAACTGGCCAGCAGCGGAAGTATGTATAAGTACGGGACTAATATTTACGTAAGCACATTTGGTGCACCGGCCACCTTGCGCAAATACACTTTTGATGACAAAGGCAAACCGCAGCCACAGGGGTCGTTTTCAGTGCCGGGTTTAAAAACATTTGGTACGGTTGATTTCGTTAGCGAAACAGAAGCGTATGCGGCTTCCAACGGTTATGGTGGTGTTCCGAAACTGGTAAAATTTAATCCATCCACGATGCAAATAGTAACTACCTACGACATCAGCGCTATTCATAAAGCAGCCTCCGTTGGTGGCGACTATTATCTCGGCATGATACATCGGGATAATAATTTATTTATGGGCATTACGTATACCAATGCCAGCGGTGATCCGCTGTACGATAGTGTGTACGTAGCCATCATCGATAAAACAACCGGAACGGTAAGCAAGCTATTGGCAGACGGCCATTGCAGCGAAATGTGGAACGGGGGTTCCGAAGCATCGTTTCAGCCAAATGCATTTTTTAAAGATGCCACCGGCGATATTTATGTAATGGGCTACGCTAATAACAGCAAGCCCAGTGGTGTGCTTCGTATTAAATCTGGCGCCGCTTCTTTCGACCCAACGTATTTTTTTAATTTGAATGCGGCTACCGGCAAATCCTGCCTTGGCTTATGGTCTTTCAATGGCCTCACTTTTACAGTTGCTTATGATGCCGGTGGCTATCCTTTCGACCTGGATGCTTCTTACAACACGGTGGCTAAAGGAAATTATTACAGAATTGATTTGGCTGCCCAAACTTCCGCAGGCAATATCGCTGCATCCCTGCCGAAGTTTTATGGCAACAATGCATTTATGACGCAATTCAGCACTGATAAAATTTATTTCAATGTAGCGGCTCCCACCAGCAGCGCCATTTATTCTTACCAGGTTTCCAATGGTACAGTTACAAAAGAATTTGGCCTGGCAGCGGGCGCCTGCAATGGGTTTACCAAATTATAACCTCACCCCCGGCCCTAGGGCTGTTGCATTCTGGCGCTGGACTCTGTCCAGTGCCGGCCTGTTACTTAATTTCGCCTGGTTTTGAGCTGCCTATCATAGGTGAAGTTCAAAATTTTTCACTCCTTCGCTGCTGTTTATACATAAGTAACAGGCATGCACCGGACGGAGTCCGGCGCAAGTGAAAGAATGCAACAGCCCTGCCCCCGGCCCCTCTCCACGCAGTTGTGTGGAGAGGGGAGCCGCATTTTGAACCTGCATAACACTTTGCACCGGCGGGTTCGTGCCCTTCAGACTCCCTGATAATTTTTAAAACCAAACAGTAGGAACCCGCAGGTAAAATTTAAAATTAAAAGCCTCACAGAGGCACTCCTTTGTACGCCTTGGCGTGAGAGGAGCTGGGGTTAGGTAAAACCAAAATGATGCTTCAACAAATTATTAAAAACGAATGGCGGCTGTGGCGGCGGGATAGCCGCATTGTATGGCTGTTAACCACCCTGTTTACGCTGAGTTTACTGGCTTTGGCTTTTCAGGTAAAGGATACAAAAAACAAAATGGCACAGCGGAAATCAGCACAGGAAGCATCCCGCAAAGCATGGCTTTCGCAGGGCGAAAAACATCCGCATATTGCAGCGCATTTTGGTAATTATGCCTACAAGCAACCATCGGCATTCACGGTATTCGATCCCGGCCTTACCATGTACACCGGCACTTCGGTTTATATGGAGCCGCACCGGCAAAATGATTTTTTATTAAACGAAAGCAGCGAACACGATACCGGCGCCCGGTTTGGTTGGTTTACCCCTTCATTTGTTTGCCAGTTTATTGTGCCGCTGCTTATTATTTTGCTTACGTTCAACCTGGTTGTTTCGGAAAAAACGGGTGGCACGTATGCGTTATTTATAGCACAGGGAGCTTCATCCCGGCAAATAATATTTGCAAAAGCAATAGCTGCTTTCAGCCTTTTTGCCGTTTTCATTACTGTGTATTTGTTACTCACGGGACTCGTTGCTTCATCTACTGTTTCTTCCGGCTTTCCGGTTTCCTCCTTTATTTATGTATGGATTTGCTATCTAATGTATTATGCCATTTGGTGCGGCATTGGTGTGGCAGCATCTGCTATAGCTACATCAGCCGGCGTTTCTATTTCGGTACTGCTGTTATTTTGGATTATCAGCAGTGTGATTTTGCCTAAATGGGCGGCCAGTACCGGCGAGAATCTGTATCCCCTAATCACCAATTATGTTTTTAAAAAGATAGTAGCGGAAGACATTGCCAATGGATTAAATGGCCATGATGTTGCCAGTGAAAGAGCAAAGCGGATTGAAGATTCGGTTTTGAAAGCAGCAGGCGTGGATAGTGTACAGCACCTCAAATTCAACTTTGAAGGATATGTAATGCAGCGGGGCGAAGAATACAGCAGCAATGTGTATGATATGCATTTCCGCACCATTTACGCAGCACTGGAAAAACAGCGTAAAGTGCAATCCTTTTTTGCCATTGCCAGCCCGGCCATGCTGCTGCGCAACCTGGGTATGGCGGCTGCCAATGCCAGCCTGGAAACCGAAATTCATTTTCAACAAGATGCAGAGGCTTATCGCAGAACGTTTGTGCAGACAATGAATAAGGATATGATGCTCAACTCAAAATGGGGCGATGATAGCTGGGAACATTACAAAGTAAAGAATAGCTTGTACGGGCAGATACACGATTTTGAAGTACCCACACAGCCCCTGAGCTGGCGGTTAGGTTTTGTAGCTTTGGAACAGGCAACTCTGCTTGTTTGGTTACTGCTGGCTATTTTATTAATGATGTTCATCAGCCGTAGAAATTTTTTGTAAACAAATGAAAACAAATAATAACCTGTTGGCGGTGCCGGTAACCTATATGCAGTTAACCCGGTTGCAGGCGGGGCAGTTCATCAGGCGGAAAAGCAATTGGGCCATACTGCTTATTTTTTTAGGCGCCGGCTTATACGCACTGTACGGCGGCTATGCCGGTAAAAAAGCAAGGATAGCCACCATTCATGCTTTCCGGCAGGAGAAGGATAGTTTATTACAGGAAATGAAATCGGGCATTGTGGCCGATACCAATACCACTGCAGGTAAGTTACAATTTCAAAGAAGCAGCGGGCTGAACTCCGGTTTATGGAATGTACGGTTACCTTCTTACAAGCTGCCGGTTTCAACGGCTGTTTACAACATCGGCCAGAGCGATATATTTAGTTATTATTATTTGTTTAGTGCCGAAAATTTTGAGATGCAGTTGCTGAAGCAAACGGAAATTACCAATCCGTTACGGGCACTGGCGGGGCATTTTGATGCAAGCTTCTGGATCATTTATTTACTTCCTTTACTTATCCTGCTCTTTACTTTTAATGTACTTTCAGCAGAACGGGATAATGGTAACCAGCGGTTAATAGCGGCTCAGGGAGTTAGTGAAAAACAATGGCTGCAAAGCAAATTTGCAGTAGTTGGTTGTTGTTCCCTGCTGCTGCTATCCGCTATTGCTATTGGAGGGATTGGTATTAATATCACCGCATTTAACCAGTTTCCGGCTGTAAGTGATGCGGTGTTCTTTTTTACAGCAGCGGTTTACCTGTGCTTCTGGTTCGCTGTTTTTTATTGGATTAACAGTTTGCGCAGGCCTGCTGCTTTTAATGCACTGGTCAGCGGTGTTGTATGGATCAGCATTTGCCTGGTGGTGCCGGTACTCATCAGTAAACTGGCAGAAGTAATCATACCAATTGACAACACAAAAATCAGTACCTATTCCCGGCGGCCGCAGAACCCGAAAATTGAGGCAGACAAAAGCTTTGCCACCGGCATCATTAAAAAATTAGCGGTGCAGAATGCAAGGTTTGCACATGCCAATACCGATACGGCAAGCCCTGCTTTTACCCTACGTACCTACCATGCCCTGCACCAGCTTTTGCACACCGAAAGGTGGCCGGTGATAGAACAATACTACAGGCAGATAGAAGGGCAACAGCAGGTAACGAATTGGAGTACCATCATTAACCCGGCTGGCAGTACGGATGGTTATTTAACAGCCATAGCCGATAATGATGCCACTGCCTTTCACCAGTTTACCGAACAGACGGAAGACCTGCATGACGCTCTGCACAACGCATTTTATCCAAGCCTTTTCAGCGATCATCCTTTTAACAAAAAAGATTACGATAGCCTGCCGGATTTTAATTACCGGCGTAGTGCTGTTCCGCTGTCCGTTCTATTTTATTATGTGCTAATGATGGCATTCAGTGCTTTATTGACAGCGTTGGCAACCCGCCGGTTGAAAACCATACAGGAGTAAGCAAATGGTGATACAAAAAATGCAAATACAACAATGCCTGGCAGCGATACTACTTGCTGTAGGGGTAGTGATTACAGTGTTTTATAGTCTGTTTGCCAATACCTAAAAACAGGGCTGTCAATAAATCAACGTTTCTTTTTTGGAACATATCACAGGGAGCTTGTTTAGTATTTTAACAATCATGCTTGCAGCAATATGACTATTGATTAAATAGGTAGCCACTACGTGGCAAAAATCACCAAACTGTATATTTTGTCTACAAACAGAATGTACCTACGGCACATAAAATCAATCTTCATTTCACTTTTACGGCTTCTTTTTCTTCCATTATTAAAATACTAAACAGCCTCAGGGATTAAAATTTCAATATCCTAAAACAAATTTTATTTTGTTTGCAGAATGATGCACTTTCAGGTAATGGTAAAGCAATCGTTTTTAAAAATATTACCCGCTTGTATTCTGATTTTGTTAGCTGCCGGATATAGCCAATTGTGCATAGCCCAGGCCGATGATGAAATTCAGGTGTACGCATCGCCTACCATCCAAAAAGGCTGGACCATTTTTGAGCTGCACAACAACTACATGCTCAACGGAGTGAAGGGCATCAAAACCCCAAAATCGGTACGGTGGTTAAAGGAAACACTGGAGATAACGCATGGCTTCGGAAATAATTTTGAGATTGGCTTATATACCCTCACCGGCATTGCTCCCGACGGGCATTTCCAATACCAGGGCAATCGCATCCGGCCCCGGGTTACGCTGCCTCAAAAATTCAAATGGCCGGTTGGTGCCAGCTTGTCTGTGGAGTTTGGCTTTGCACGGGACAGTGCCACATTGCCCTGGTATTGGGGTGGCGAAATAAGGCCCATTTTCGATAAAACTGTTGGCAACTGGTATTTTTCCTTTAACCCCAATATTGCTTTTGTACTTACCGGGTACGATAAAGCCTGGGCATTTACGCCACAAGCCAAAACGGTGTACACCATCCGGCAAAAAGTAGGCGTTGGCCTGGAATATTACAGTGATCTGGGACCGTTCAATCATTTTTTAACAGGCACACTACAGGAGCATTTGCTGGGGCCTGTGATTGATTTATACCTGCACCCGATGTGGGAAATAAACACCGGTGCCCTGTTTGGCCTTACGCCGGGCAGCCCCCGTACCACCTTTAAATTAATTTTGGGACGAAGAATTAGAAAGTAGATCCTTGCAGTAAAATCATCATAAGTAGCTCTAAACAGGGGTTCGTTAAAAGATGTCTTTGCTGCCCTGATTCATGTTCTCACGAATAGTGTTTGAAAGATTAGATAGTTACGGTTTTTTGCCCTGGAAGGGCAGCCTATCTGTAGAAATTGACATATTAAGAATCAGGCTTTGTCCCGGCTGGGGCAACCCTTTGATGGTATAAATGCTGGCTATATCAGGGCTGCCCCAGCCGGGGCAGAAAACCGTGGGGCTAAGGGTGAATTTTAATGCTACAGACAGGTTGCCCCGCCGGGGCATTGAGCCATAACTTAAAAATTTTAGACTAACAATTTTCTTCCAAACAGTTATGGTGAGGACATGAACCAGGCCTGAAATTTAATGATGTCCGGTTAATTAATTATTGTCCAACCTATCTGTTTACCTTACACCCGGCCATCCGGTTCCCTAATCAGAAGCCACAAACATTTCTTATGTGCTTTGCATCTTTTCTAAACTATAGCAGGTTTGCTGTAACGGTATTTTGTTTGATGACAATTGCCTCCTGCCGTAGCGTTCGCAATACTATTAAAAGAAATACGGCAGCCGTGAACGGCCAAAAAATCAATTATGATACCGGTGCGATTAATCAAACCGCAACGCCTTACCTGCTGCCTTACAACCGCATCATTGATGGCGCCGGTACGGTCATCCGTTTTGGCAGCACCGACCTGGAAAACCATAGCCTCGATGCAGCATTGCTACCCGATAAAAAAACGCTGGCTGTGGAAGACCGTTATGGTATTGCCATGATGGATATTGCTGAAAGGAAACTGATTTTCCGCCTGCCTTATGATGAGCAGAACAGCAGCAGGAAAACCATGAGTGTTTACAATGGTATCAAAGTGTTTGAAATGGCCGGGCAGCCACACCTTTTCTGGAGTGCGGCTGATGCCGGAACGAACAAATCGTATGTGTTTGATGCTACCTGGGATGGCAAAAAAGTTACCATTGCCAATACCTTTTTGTTTGATGCAGCCAGCCCTGCACCCCTGGCCCTACCAAACGATATAGCCCTGCAAAAAGAAGGTGCTGACAATTATTTATACGTAGTGCTGAACGGCAATAACCAACTGGTAAAAATGCGGCTGCGGGATAAAAAGATCATCTGGCAAACAGCTACCGGTATGGCTCCTTTTGGATTGGCTATTGCGAATGGCAAAGCATACATAACCAACTGGGGCGGGCCGGTGCCAACCGATCCATCAAAAGAAGTGGCCGGCATACCGTATGCCGCTGTGTACACCAACCCCGTTACCGGTGCTACTGCTATGGGTACGGTTTCGGTTATTGATATTATCACGGGTAAAGCATTAAAAGGAATTCAGGTGGGGCTTCACCCAAATGCCATTATTAAAAATGCAGGCGGCAGTTTTATATATGTGGCCAATGGTAATAGTGATGATGTTTCTGTTATCAGCACCGCTACGGATGCAGTAGTTGATCGCATTGCTGTACGGCTAAATGGCAGCAGCGACAACCTGATCGGCGATTCGCCCAATGCACTGGCACTTGGCAATGATGAAAAGACACTGTATGTAGCCAACGGATTAGACAATGCCATTGCGGTGATTGAATTAAATAAAAACAGCAGTGATAATGGCGCCAGAAGCAATACGGTAAAGGGTTTTATCCCCACACAGGCTTACCCCGGCGGCATTGTTGTAAATGGAAAGGAGCTATATGTAACCAACCTCGAAGGCATCGGCGCCAGGGTTAAAAACAACAACGCATTTACCGCACACCGGCAGGAAGCAACGGTTTCTTTCATTTCGTTGCCGAATGAAAGTGAACTGGCTGCCTATACGGCAAAAGTGAAGCAACTGAACCTGCAGTTCCGCAATGAGTTAGCCTATTTGCTACCCCGTAACAACGTGGCATCCAGGCCGGTGCCGGAACGCATTGGTGAGCCGTCCAGCATTAAGCATGTCATTTACATTATTAAAGAAAACCGCACCTACGACCAGGTGTTAGGCGATATGCCCGAAGGCCGCGGCGAAAAATCGCTGTGCGTATTTGGCGATAGCGTTACGCCCAACCAACATGCACTGGCACGGCAGTATGGCTTGCTGGATAATTATTATGCCTCCGGCAAATCATCGGCAGAAGGCCACCAGTGGACGGATGCTGCCATGGTAACGGATTATGTGGAAAAAAACGTAAGGGCCTGGTTTCGCAGCTACCCGCATGTGCAGCAGGATGCACTGGTATATGGTGCTGCCGGCTTTATCTGGAACCATGCGCTGGACCATGGCAAAACCGTACGCATTTACGGAGAGGCCTGTGAGCCGGAATACGATCCCAAACTAACCTGGACAGACATTTACAAATTATATACTACCAAACAGCCATTCCATTTTAAAAACATCACGACCATTTCACGGGTGGCGCCCATCCTTAGCCAAACCTATCCCGGCTACGACAACCACAGCATTAATGAGCAACTGCGTGCCGATGCCTTCATTGCCGAATGGAAGCAGTACGAAAGCAGCACCGCAGATTCATTGCCTAACCTCATGATTATTGCCCTGCCAAACGACCATACGGCTGCCATGCGGGCCGGTTTTCCTACGCCCCATGCCGCAGTTGCCGATAACGACCTGGGCCTGGGCCGCATTATTGAAACCGTTACCCACAGCCGGTTCTGGGATTCAACCGCCATTTTTATTACCGAGGATGATTCGCAGGATGGCTGGGATCATATCTCCGCATACCGCACTACCGGCTTTGTCATCAGCCCCTATTCCGCTGCACAAAAAGTAGTTCATACCAATTATAACCAAACCAGTATGGTGCGTACCATTGAACAAATCCTGGGCCTGCCGCCTATGAATAAAATTGATGCGACGGCCTCACCCATGTTCGATTGTTTTGCTGAAAAGCCGCAGGCAACTGCCTTTACTTTCCTACCTAATAAAATACGGCTGGATGAAATGAATAAACCTGCAGCCAGCCTGAGCGGGCAGGAAAAAAAGTTTGCCGAATTATCCATGCAAAAGCAATTCGACCATATTGATGGTGGCAATGACGATCTGCTTAACCGTATCATCTGGTTTGCCACCATGGGCAAAAAACGCTACCCGGTAAAAATGACGTTGGGATTAAAGGATAATGATTAACTGGTTGCGGCTTATTTTCAGGCTGTTTAGCATTTTAACAAACGTGTTAGCAGGTAGCCACTCCGTGGCATAAGCCCATCTCACTTTCAACATCTGCTACAAACAGGTTGTACCGCTGGCACAAATACAAATGCAATACAGCATCCACACATTCTGCCACGGAGTGGCTACCTCTTTGTAAAAGAGATGTGATACAAGAACAGCACCATGCCACGGAGTGGCTACCTGTTTGTAGAAAAGATGCTATACAGAATCCACACATTCTGCCACGGAGTGGCTACCTGTTAGATAGTTGTTCAGTCAAAGAAGTAGTTAATTATAAAATGCGAAACAGCCGCTTTATCAAGTTTGTAAACTGCTGAAAAAAATCACCAAAGCGATAAATAAACGGACGGCATATTTGTTACGGCTTTATTTTTGCAACAACATTGCACTTATACTATTTTCATTACATGATGTGGCGCCGGAAAGTTTACTCCCTAATAACTGCCTCTTGCCTGTTGACACTTTTTTTAGTGCCTACAGGCTTAGGTCTCTGGTTGCATTGGGTATATCACAATCATTCTACCAAGACTACTTCCGCACAGGTAATTAACTACCAGGCTTCGCTAAGCGGGGACGAGTGTACCTGTATGGAAGTGCTGATGACGCCTTTTACGGGTGCTCAAAAAATAGTACCTGTTATAATCAGCCGGGTAGTTGATTATACCTTTATTCTGCCGGCTCCTTCTTTTTTGCATTATACATTACAGCTTTTCCGCCCATTGCGGGCGCCACCCGTCGGCTGCTGATCCGCATTGCCTGCATATCTTCTTTTTGTACACGTTCCTGCATGGTTGCCGCTGCTGATTTAATTTAGAGAGGCACGCCTTATTTTACCATTTACTCATCTGTCAAGGTGTTATCACCTGTTATTTTTATCATGAAGAAACTTTCTTTTGTTATTGCAAGCCTGCTGCTTACTATAGCCGGTTTTAGCCAAACCAATACTGCCAAACGGACATTTGCTTCCCTTACCGGCAAAATCACTGATTCTACCGGCGCTCCATTAGCCGGTGCCAGCATTTTTTTATACGATATCCGCCGCGGCACTACCACCGATCCATCCGGCAACTACACATTGGGTGCACTTGCCCAAGGCAGGTATGTCGCGGAAATTACCTACAGTGGCTACCGCACCATTGTAGAAACAGTATCGGTAAGCGGCGCCACCGAACAGAACTTTACGCTACATGCCTCCGTTACGGAGCAGGAAGGCGTTACAGTTACCGGTGTATCAACTGCCACCTCCATCAGGCGTACGCCACAGCCGGTAGTGGTACTGAAGCGCAGCCAGCTTGTAGCTATTAGTTCTACTAACATTATCAATACACTTACGCGTATTCCAGGCGTAAATGCGGTAACTACCGGGCCGGCCATATCCAAACCTTTTATCCGCGGCCTGGGCTACAACCGGGTGCTTACCATTAATGATGGCGTACGGCAGGAAGGCCAGCAGTGGGGCGATGAACATGGAATTGAAATAGATGATTACAGTGTACAACGGGCTGAGGTGCTGAAGGGACCGGCCTCACTCATTTACGGCAGCGACGCACTGGCCGGGGTAATCAATCTTCAAACACAGTTACCGGTACCCGAAGGAACCATACATGCCGAAGTGCTGGGCGAATACCAAAGCAATAACCGGCTGAGAGGTACTTATGGAAACATAGCTGGTACTAAAAACGGTTTCAGTTGGGGTGTTTACGGATCTTATAAAGGCGCTGAGGATTATAAAAATAAATACGATGGTTATGTTTTCAATTCAAAATTTTATAATAAAAATGTGGGCGGAATGCTGGGTTACAGCGGTGGCTGGGGGCATAGTTATGTATTAGTCAGCAACTTTAACCAGCATGTAGGCCTCGTAGAAGGCGCAAGAGATAGTGCTACCGGCCGTTTTATAAAAGACCTACCGGGTGGTAATCAGGCAATAACGTCCGGCAACGATTTCCACAACCTCGATATGCAGGTGCCTTACCAGCACATCCGGCATTTTAAAGCGGTAAGTGATAACAGCTTCAACCTGGGCCGCAGCAGGCTCGACGCAACCGTGAGTTACCAGCAGAACCAACGCCAAGAATTCGGCGATCCGGATGCACCGGATGCTTATGGCCTTTGGTTCAACCTGAAAACGATTAATTATTCGCTTCGCCTGAACCTGCCTTATACCGGCAACTGGAAAACCAGTATTGGCTTAAACGGTATGCACCAGACCAATGAAAACAAAGGCATCGAATTTTTAATACCGGCCTATAACTTAAATGATGTAGGGGGTTACGTATTTACGCAGTACACTAAGGGAAAATGGAGTGCCAGCGGAGGTCTTCGTTATGATAACCGGCACCTGGATAGTAAATCCCTAACTGAAAATGGCGATCAGAAATTTAAAGCATTTACAAAAAGTTTTTCTAATGTATCCGGCAGTGCAGGCATAACCTACCAGGCAAGCAATGCCTTAACGCTGAAACTGAATGCAGCCCGTGGTTTTAGAGCACCGGCATTGGCAGAGCTGGCAACCAATGGCGCCCACGAAGGTACCAACCGCTATGAAGTAGGCGACAATAACCTGAAGTCGGAAACCAGCCTGCAGGGAGATGTTGGCATTGAACTAAATACCAATCACATTACATTTGGGATAAGTGGATTTTATAATCATATTCAAAACTTTATTTTTTATGAAAACGTGCTAAACCGCCTGGGCAGCGATTCTATTTTAATTGAACCCGGTACCGGCGACGCATTCAATGTATTCAAATTCAGCCAGCGCTCTGCTAACCTGTACGGTGTAGAAGCCAACCTGGACATTCACCCGCACCCGCTGGACTGGCTGCATTTTGAAAATACTTTCTCGTATACCCATGCCCAATTTGCTGAGGCTATTGACGGCACTAAAAACGTTCCGCTGATACCGGCAGCCCGCCTGCTGAGCAACCTGCGGGGCAATTTTTTACCAAAAGGAAAAACATTCCGCAACCTGTACGCCAGTGTTGAGAGCGACTATACCGCCCGGCAAAACCGGCCCTTTACCGGCTTTGATACGGAAACAGCTACGGATGATTATGAACTCATTAATGCCTACCTGGGTACGGATGTTGTTGGCAAAAATGGCCATACCATTTTCAGCATTCACCTCAGTGGCCTGAACCTGGCCGATGTAGCTTACCAGAACCACCTGAGCCGCCTGAAATATGCAGATGTAAACTACACTACCGGCCGCCAGGGTGTATTTAACATGGGCCGCAACTTTGGGATTAAAGTAAATGTGCCGCTGGATTTTGCGTGGAAGTAAAAAGCCTCCCCAAACCCCTCCAAAGGAGGGGCTCCTTTATGCGGATACTTAAACAGATAGCAGCCAATTGTCAAATCAATCATTGCAACCAACATTATATATATAATCAATTAGAGTAGCGAAGCTGTGCAGCCAGGTCTGAGCTCCCCCTAAAGGGCAATGTCATATAGTTAAGGTTTGTACGCTATGCGCCGTAGGTGCAACCTGTTTGTAGAAAATAGCCATCCTTGATGTTGGTGCATGCCACGTAGTGGCTACCTAATTAACGACAAGGGTAGCCACTACGTGGCAATGATTCTCTTTTTCCCTTTGTTTGCTACAAACAGGTAGCCCCGATGGGGCTTAACTATATGACATTGCCCTAAAGGGGAGTTGAGGGGGCTTGGGTTGGGGAGGCTTTCCAAGTTTAACAACCATGCCACCGCATTTTTTTTACCTTCATTTATTACCAAAAAAGGTAGGAAATGATACGGAAGACCGGCTTTCTTTTTTTGATGATGGTATATGGCGCAGGGATAAAAGCTCAGTGGTACAACCCCGATAAAGTAGCATCCAAAGCAACGATTGTATATAACGCTGCCCTCAGCAATGCGCAGGATGGTAAATGGAACATGGCAAAATCGTTATTAACGAAGGCTATTGGTATGGACAACCGGCTGGTGGATGCTTACCTTTCATATGCCGGCATCAGTGGCGAAAACAAGCAATACGACAGTGCTATTTTGATGTATGAAAAGGCCCGCAGCCTGGATTCTGTTTACACCCGTGATTATACCCTTCCCTACTCCATTAACCTGGCAGGTGCAGGCCGTTTTGAAGAGGCCCTGACTGCTGTAAATACTTTTTTGCAAGGCACTAAACTAAACCCACGAAGCCTGAAAGCCGGGGAATTCCGCAAAAAGTGCTACCAGTTTGCCATTGATATGAAGAAGGCAGGCAAAGACGTAACCGGCCAGTTCAGCCCCCGGAATATGGGCGACAGCATCAACAGTAAAGACCAGGAATATTACCCGGCCCTGCCTATTGAAGGAAACAAACTGATTTATACCCGGCGGGTAAGCGGAAGGGATGAAGATTTTTTTGAAAGCGACCTGCAAAACAACAACTGGAATAAAGGGAAGTCGTTGCCAGGTGATATTAATACCGACCAGAACGAAGGCGCCCAGTGCATTAGCCAGGACGGCCAGTGGCTGGTATTTACCGGGTGCAACCGGCCTGGAGGCTATGGCAGTTGCGATTTGTATATTTCCTACAAAATGCCCAACGGTACCTGGAGCACTGCAGAAAACTTAGGCCCTAAAATAAATACCGAATACTGGGAAAGTGCGCCTACCCTTTCGCCTGATAAAAAAGACTTATACTTTAGCAGCCGCCGCAGTGATGGTTATGGAGCAGCCGATATTTGGGTAAGCCACCGCACACTCGCCGGTAAGTGGACGGAACCCGAAAATTTAGGCCCGGATGTAAATACGGTTGGCGAGGAAAGCTGCCCTTTTGTACACAGCGATAACCAAACGATGTACTTTACAAGCGATGGCCTGCAGGGCTATGGCGGCAGCGATTTATTTGTGATGCACAAAGGCCCAAATGGCAAATGGAGCCTGCCGCAAAATTTAGGCTACCCGATTAACACGATTGAAAATGAAGGCAGCCTGATTGTGGCCGCCGATGGCCAGACCGCTTATTATGCCAGCGACCGCAGCGATACCCGTGGCGGCCTTGACCTGTACACATTTGCCATGCCCAGGACCCTACAGCCGGTGCGTACACTTTGGGTGCGGGGCCGGGTGTATGATGCTACAACCAGCAAGGGCCTGCCCAGCAGTGTGGAGCTAAAAGATATTGGCAATAACCTGGTAATTGAAAATGTGCAAACAGACGAAACCGGTAATTATCTCGTTACGTTACCCTTAGGCAAAAATTACAGCTTTACGGTGAACCGCAAAGGCTATTTGTTTTATAGCGATACGTACAATTTGGGTAGCAACCCTTCCGACAGTACGTACGAAAAAAATATTCCGCTGCAACCGGTAGGTATTAATACAACGCTGGAGTTAAAGAATATTTTCTTTGAAACAAATGCTTTTGCCCTGCAACCTGCCTCTTTTACCGAACTGGATAAAGTGGTACAACTCATGAAAGACAACCCGGCTATTACAGTACAAATTAGCGGGCATACGGATAATGTGGGCCTGCCTGCTACTAACCTGAAGCTAAGCAACAGCAGGGCAAAAGCCGTAGTGGATTACTTGATAAGTAAAGGCATTGTTGCTAAAAGACTTACGTACAAAGGCTTTGGGGCTACAAAACCGATAGCGGAAAACACCACAGAAACCGGCAGGGCCAAAAACCGGAGGACAGAGTTAATGGTAACGGGGATGTAAAGATGCTTAAGTCATTACTAAGAAGGCTAACTGAAGATAGCTGCTAACTTTTCGGGGCTTTGTGTTGTAAGTGAGGGACATCAGCCCAACCCATAATTATTATAACTTATGCGTTCGTTTTTTTTGTCAACCGGTAAGAACTAATTATTTCTATTAGACTGCATAGCTTTGTCAACTCCATCAATTGCTTCCTTTAAATTAACCGTCCAGTAGCCACCTTTGTCGCTATTCCATGCTTCTTTCCATTGGTTATAACCGTCTGAAAAGTCTGGTAAATTATTATTCTGTCCTACAAGTTTCGTAACAGATTTTGAAATTGATTTTTCAGAAAAAGGCAAGTGTCCGATAAAGTCGCTATAACCTGTGGCTGCTTGAGGGCTATAAATTTTCACACCGTCAACTCTGATATGGATTATTGTATCACCCTTATCATACTTTTCAATTTTTAATATTGTCAAAGTAGAACTGTCTTCACCTTTTCGGTTTTCGTATTTCCAAATTTGCCCAACCTTGAATTTTTCAGTCGCCAATGATTGTCCGTTTTTTTTGTCTTGGCCTTTGCAACTTGCAAAAAAACTAAAAAGTCCTGCCATAAAAATTATGAAAATTCTTCTTGTCATAGTTGATAGTAAAGAGAGTTGTTCAAAGCGACGCACATCCTTCTGTTGTGAATACCAGGCTATCAGGAAAGCATATTAATTATAAGGTACGGCAGGCCAATAGCTACACCAACGCCATATAAAACGTCGAGCCAAAAGAAACTACCTAATGAACCCAAGTAGATAAGTCCTACTACCGGGTACCCTACTATTTTAACCCAAACAGAAGTATCTTTTTCATTAAGTGTTTGCCAGATAACTGCGGCATCACCGGTGCTGGGAAATGCATGCATTGCAATTGATACACCCAAATAAATAAGCAGGTAATGTACTAGGGTAGCATTATGAAAATTAAACACCGGCAATGCAGCAGGAAGGGCAATGAGTGCACCAATAATGGTATTGATAAAAAATGGTCCTATACTAATAGCAATACTTTGCCATTTATTTTGGGGCACCTCATGCAACACATAGCCTGCCGGGTTTGCCAACTGAAAATAAACTACTTTAAATACCGGCACTTTGCACCAACGACAAAAAAGCTGGTGTGCGAGTTCGTGTACAATAACACCGGGAAAACTGAGAGCTGTAATAGCAATTCCTGGAATAAAAAACATAATTAATATTTTAATTTCTAAAAAGTTCTTTACCTGAAATCACGTCTTTAACATATTGCATATGATTACTCGTACTTGTATCTTTTGCTGCTTCCAAAAGAATTACGTCCCGGTTTTTACTATCTCCTTTAAAATGATAAGCCAGGGCCAGGGTGGATAACGTGTAGCCATTGTGCGGGTCTTGCTGATAGCATGATTTGGCAAGTACCATTGCTTCGTCATCTCTTTTTTGTTTTAGCATCGTCCGTACCTTGGAGGCATACGCAAACATGTTTTCCTTATTGGCTGCAATCATTTGATCGGCATAATAATAAGATGAATCAAACTGCAACATTTCCCGTTTCAACGGTGGTTTCATTGAAAGGGCAGGCTCGTATTCCGGATCATCTTTTAAAACAGCATTTAGTATACTATCCGCAGCCATGTATTTTTTAGCATCGAAAAACTTAGACGCAAGCATTGTCCGCACAATGAAATCGCCTGACTGGCGGGAGAGAAAGCTATCTAAATCTGCTTCCTGTAACCCATCCAGCATTTCCCCCTTTTTCTCTAAAAAAGCATTAAGTGAATCAGAAGGATAATAATTTTCTGCCTGGCTTATAGCAAATTGTGTTTCATTAAAAAGTTGGTTGTCCTCAATCTTTTTTTCACTGATCCGTTTGTACATATCTGTGATGGTTGCCAGGTCAGCATTGTGCACGGCATCAATCAGCAGGTAACATTGAGCCTCCAGATAGTTGGGCTCTTTTGCCACTACATAAGCCATTTCTTTTTGTGCTGTTGTATACCGGTGGTCTTCAGCAGCCTTGATAGCCCGTTTGTAGTGGATGCCTGTTTGTATATGCTTTGGAAAAGAGATCAGTCCATATAGAACAACCAGAAGGATACCTGCACCAAATGCTTTAATCCATAGCGGAATTGGAAAGCGGATATAGTTGTTACGGCAGGCTTCGCACAATGGCGTTTTATATGGGCTAATGGTAAGTAGCTGCCCGCAATGGGCACACGTATGTTCAGCAGTTGTTGCCGTGTCTTCATTTTGCGACACAGTCTTTTCCATAAGAGTGGGTTTAGCAGGTTTAGTGCAATGTAAAAAGAACTTTTAAAAATGCCTGTGTCGTCAGTTAGCTCTATTTTGTTCTTAACACAAGGCTATAAAATGTTTACGGGTTATCTTATAAGTGAATCATGCTGTACAAATAGAAAGGCATCTTTCAAATGCAGATAAGTGGCACTAACGCTGCTTCGGCAATAGCTTGCTGCCGGGTAATGCAAATGTGATGCTCTGCACAAACCGGTACGTAACGTTCTTGCCATTTTGAAAAGCCGGAATCCATTTGGGTCCTTCTTTTACTACCCGTACTGCTTCGGCTGCCAACCCGCCACCGGGGTCGTTCATGGCTTCCACTTCTCCTATATTACCGTTGACATCCACTACCATTTGCACTCTTACCAGGCCCTCTATTTGTTTTTTCTGCGCTTTTTTAGGATAGTGAAGGTTGGCTTCCAGGTATTTGCGCCAGCTATCAATGCCACCGGGGAAGGTAGCCGGCTTTTCATCTGCATATTTCTTCTGGGCTGTGTCTGTTTGCTGCCTGCCCTTTGCAGTTGCGCTGTTAGTGATACAACAGGCAAGCAACATCAACAACAAAGAATAAACTGGTTTCATCACAGAAATATGTTTTAGATTATGCAAGATTAGTAAGGAAGTGGCAAATATGAAAGGAAACAGCGTTCTGTAGCTTAAAAAATGTTAATCCTTTGGCATTGCGGCTTACTCGTTCTTACTTAGCAGAATATTGTTTCTGTTTATGCAAAAATTGCTCATTACCCTTTTACTAATTGCTGGTGTTTACCAACTGCAGGCTCAAAAATTAGATTCACTACTGGTCATTCAGCGGCAGGCCGATCCGCAGGAGAAAATATATGTTCAGTTTGATAAGAACTATTACAATCCTGGTGAAACCATCTGGTTCAAAGCTTACCTTTTTACCGGTTTGGAGCCATCAGAATGGAGCAAAACGCTGTATGCCGAACTAATGGATGAAAGGGGCAATATCATTGACCGGAAGACGGCACCCGTTACCGGGGCTGGTGCGGCCTCCTATTTTGAGATCGATTCTAATTTCAGCAGGGGCAGCCTGTACTTTAGGGCATACACTACTACTATGCTCAACAGTGATACCAGCTTTTTATTCACCAAAGCTATCCGGGTTCTTTCCCCGGCGGTGGCTATTGCAAAGGTAGTTACCATACGGCCTACCAGTATTAGCTTTATGCCGGAAGGCGGCCAGTGGATAGCGGGCCTACCGGCAAACATGGCTTTTATTGCTACGAATTACAAAGGATTGCCGGTGGCGGTAAGCGGTACAGTGAGTGATAATTCGGGAAACAAAACGGCGGATTTCGTTACCCTGCAAAATGGTATGGGCAGGTTTACCATGGTGCCCGAAGCCGGCAAAACCTACACGGCTTCCTGGAAAGACGAAACCGGTAAATCCTATACGACGCCATTGCCGGCTGTTTTGCCGGAAGGCATTACCCTGAAAATAATCGACGAGGCAGGTAACAAACGCTTTACCATCCAGCGCACAGAAGGTGTAGCAGCAACCGCCAGGCACCTGCACATATTGGGTTATATGAACCAGCAAATGGTGTATATGGCTAATATTAATCTAACAACTAAAACATCCGCTACCGGTGTTTTCCCGGCGAAAGATTTACCATCCGGCATTTTGCAGGTTACGGTGTTTGACAGCAGCTACAAGCCCCTGGCCGAACGGGTTGCATTTGTAAACAACCACGATTATGAGTTTGATGCCGACGTTTTCCTGTCGCAAAAAAGCATGGCTAAAAGAGCATTGAATAAAGTAGAAATAACAATGACCGACACCATGCCGGCTAACCTTTCCCTAAGTATTACGGATGCCGATTTAAACGAATCAAATACCTATGACGATAATATCGTAAGCAACCTGTTGCTTACCGGCGATTTGCGGGGCAAGATTGTCAACCCTTATTATTATTTTTTCAGTACCTCCGATAGTGCAGCCATTCACCTGGATCTGGTGATGCTAACCCACGGTTGGCGGCGCTACAACTGGGATAATGTGCTGGCCGGCAAAACCACCCCACCCCGCTGGAAGGAAAGCAATTACCTGAGCCTTATCGGAAGTATTGCAGGTATGCAGCCGGGTAGCTTTAGCCCCGACCTGAAATTAACCGGCATTTTACAAACGGAGGATTCAACCAAAAACATCCTTGAATTGCCGGTTGACCGCAAAGGCGTTGTATTTACAGAAGGGCTGGTTTTCTTTGGCCAGGCAAAGCTGTTTTTTAATTTTAATAAGAAAAACATGCTGTTTGATAAAGGCATGCTGACGGTGGATAACGGCCTGCACAAGGATTATAAAAAGGCTTTGCTGGATAGTAATCTAAAACTGGCGCCGTTGGAAATAGACCCCGCTACTATCGCTAAAAATATAAAAATAAACAAGGTTGCACAGGATGCCGGCAAACAGTTCTATTTAAAAAGTCATGAACTTGGTAACGTAACTGTAAAAGGCAAAGTGAAAACGGCCGTGGAAAAAATGGAGGAAACCTATGTTAGCGGCATGTTTAGTGGCGATGCCCGTGGTAAGTTTGATTTGATAAACGATCCCTTTGCCTCCAGCTATCAATCTATTTTTCAATATCTGCAGGGCAAAGTAGCAGGCCTGCAAATAAATATGGGCGCAGGCACACCGTCGCTTACGTGGCGGGGCGGTACCCCTGCCCTGTACCTGAACGAAATGAAATCGGATGCGGATATGATTAGCAGTACACCGGTAAGCGATATTGCTTATGTAAAAGTATTTGGCCCGGGAGATGCCGGCAGCTTTTTGGCAGGTGGCAGTGGCGCCATCATGATATACACCCGCAAAGGCGGCGACCAGCAGCCCGACCCCAATGCTAAAGGGCTTAGCTACGTGCAGTTTTCCGGCTACTCAGCTGTTAAAGAATTTTATTCGCCGGACTATGCTACCTTTTCGGAAAGGGAGGCTTATGATGATGTACGCAGCACGTTGTACTGGAATCCGTTTATTGTGCTGGATAAAGCCCGCAAGCATATCCGGCTCCAGTTTTACAACAATGATATTACCAAACATTACCGCCTGGTAATGGAGGGCATTAATGGCGATGGCAAATTAATTCATGTGGAGAAAGAGTTGTTTTAATGTGCAAATGACTCAATAGCACAATGGCTCAATGAAATACAATAACAGCCGGTAGATAACCAGTAAGAAGGTCGGCATCGCTTGTTTCAGCAATTCGCCTGAACGAAACAATCAGCAATGCCGACCTTTTTTCACGGGAGTAAGTGATTATCAGGATTATAATTTAAAAAAGGAAAATTATGCTAAGGCGTTCTCACTACCGCCATTGATTCTAAGAATTTTTGGAAAGCAGGATTGTGTTGTGCAGCATCCATAATATTCTGCTGACGTTTCCAATTTTTTAAGATTGTATCGTAAGTGCGGATAGCAGATGGGATATTCTTGTTTTTACTTACAGTTGGGATATTTAAAATGTTATGCCGTTTGAGTTCCACATTCAATGTTAGAATGCAAGTGTTAGTATCCGATTTATGTTTATTTGAATAATAGATAGGAAGCAGCCAGCATTCAATTGTATGAATAGAAATAGCAAAGAATATTTTATCGGCATGAAGTTGTAAGATGCCGGGATCAATGAGGCTCCTTAATTTTTCAATAACATCATAATATAGTTCTTCTACCGTTTTTAGTGTGCTATCCGGTTTTGTATGGCTGACCGCAAAAGGTTTTGTTTGAGATTGATCGGTATCAATTTGTATTACCAAATAATCATTGTCAACAAAAATGTTTTTGAGGTCATTATCTCTTTCGCAATACTTCAACACTTCATTCCAACTACCAACACTTGCCTATTTATCATTCGATATTTTAGGCTGAATTTGATTTATATCAGGATCAAACTCCTTAAAACATTTCAGGAGAATATGTTTAATAATCCGGTGTTCGGAAATGCCTTCCGTGATCAGTGCAAAAGTCATAAAGTGTGTAGTAGTTTAGAAATTATCAGGCAGCCCGCCAATAAAACCGTTTGTCCAAACTTCAGACAATTTCATCGTCCGTTCAGCTTTATGTTCAATCCTTTTTGCTTTGGTATGGCCATCTTCATTTCGCCTTACTACAAATAAACGTTGATCATCATCTGTTAAATCCAAGCCATCTAAAATGGCAGGATTTTGTGTGGTAACAATCACCTGCTTGCCATGCTTCTTTGCTAATTCTGCCAGCATCTTTGTTACCTGCATACACAGCTTTGGATTAAAGGAAGTATTAATATTATCTATGGCAAAAAATTTAGGTGTGTCTTTAGAAGTAAAAAGCGTTGCGTAAAATAGCAGGAACAGGAAACCTTCATTGGTACTGCGTTGATCGAAGAATTGCAGATTTTCGTTGAGGTACTTGTCTTTGATGCTTAACGCAAACTCATTGCTCATCAGGTTTTTCGGCAGCTTGAAATCTTCATACCAGTCCAGCAGTAGCAGGCACTCTTTTATTTCATTCAGCACTTCCGTATTTTTTTCATCTTGCGAAAGCTCTTTTAAGTATTGAAATAAGCCTTCCCCTTTAATACCTAACGGATAAATCTGATTGGTATCTTCAAATTTTCGAAGACTGCTTTGTTCGGGGGAATAAAGAATGTAGTTGGAGATATTAGAATCAAAAGTTTTTAGATTAAGCTTTTCATAGAAAGAATAAATACCTTGTTCTAAATTTTGAATGTCAAGTTTCATTTTATTTAGTTCCGAAACTTCTAAAGTGCTTTTCTGATTTTGAAAATTTGCCTTTATTTCATTTAAACTTTTTATTAAGCTAAGGTCATCTGAAGTATCAATATTTCTATCAACCCACTTTTTATTATTGATTGAATCATTAATTAATGCAAAAAAATACCTTGCTTTATCTGTCAGGAATGCCAGTGTAATCCCTTCGGTGTTTCTGACATTTCTAAACGCTGAAAACATAAACTCTGGATTTGTAATCCTAATCTCCCTGCTTCCCAAAAACTCATGATCCAATTTATCCGCACTGGCTGCCGCACCAAAGGCAATTGCTTCCAGAATATTTGATTTTCCACAACCATTTGCGCCAATCAAAACATTAAACGTTCCTAACTCAAGTTTGAGGTCAACAACTGATTTAAAATTCTGTATCTGAACGGATTGAATCATGCTGATTTATGGTTATATAAAGGTTAGTGTGTGTTAGATTTTCAAATTTGCTGATAGAAAATCAAACGTGTATTCTGTATTTGGCATCGAAAGAAAAGCGTCAAGAAAATCAGGAGTTCAGCCGTTAAGAACGCAAAGGCTGTCTGAGCCCGTCGTAACTTGCTTCTTCACGAAGTACGAAGCGAGTTTCTTTGCGTTTATCCGCCGCGGCGGATGATTTTTAGCTTTTATTTCGGAGCCTTGAATTTTCTTTGTTTCTTTCTTTTTTTCAAGAAAAAGAAAGAAAAAGTAATGAGAATCAGGGGATTCAATACGAATGCGCCTAACTTAATTTATATTGTATCCACCTTAAACATCATAGAAATTAATGTATTCTACCTGCTAAAATTAATCTTATATAGGATGCTGCTTAAAATTAAAAGGAGTGTCCTGAACGACACTCCTTCTTTTATTTATTTGCTTTGCAAACAACTACCTGTTTTAAAGGATGGCATCGCTGTAAGATGGTTTCTGTTTGGAATTGAAAATAAGCAATGCCGTCCTTCGAAATTAGTTCAGACTTGCATCCGCTTCAATCGCTTCCATCATGAGCCCCTCCTTTGGAGAGCCCGTCCCGTTCGTCCGGGAGGTTGGGGAGGCTTTATAATACAGTGTGCTGCTATTTTCTTTGCGAAAAACACGCCTTGCTTCGGCCAGTAATTCATCAGCCGTTACCGCTTTAAAACGGTCCAGTTCTACATTAATTAAATTGGCATCACCAAGCACTTCATAATAGGCTAAACTGCCGGCCCGGTTCATCAGGCTCATGTCTTCAAAGGCAATCAGGCTTTCGGTTTTGTTCTTCGCTTTCTGCAATTCTTTCTCCTGCAATCCCTGTTGCAAAAAGCTGTCAATTTCCTGCTGCACGGCAGCTTCGGCGTCTTCCATTTTTACGCCTTTTACCAGCTTGCCTTCTATTACCAGCATCCCGGTTTCGGCATGGCCCATGTTGTGGCAGTCAATACTGCTGAACAATTGCTTTTCTTTTACCAGGCTTTGGTACAGGCGGCTGCTGGCGCCGCTGCCTAATATTTCGGTTACCAGGTCGGCACAGTAATAACCGGCTTCCAGGCGGCTGGCCATGTGGTAGCTTTTGTACAGGGCATCCAGTGGTACGGGAGCTTCCACCGTTGTAACACGGGCTTCGGTTTGTTCCGGCTCGGTGGGCAGGTTGCGGTTATACTTTACACCACTTGGTATATCAGCAAACCATTTTACCGCCAGGTCTTTTACCTGCTGCAGCGTAACGGCACCAGCCACCACCAGCACGGCATTGGCAGGTGTATAGTGCTTATGGAAAAAGTTTTTTACATCTTCCAGCTTTGCATTTTCAATATGGCTCAATTCTTTACCAATCGTCATCCACCGGTAAGGATGTACCTGGTACGCCAGTTCCCGCAGCTTATGGCCAACATCGCCATACGGCTTGTTGATATAGTGTTCTTTAAATTCTTCACATACTACTTTTCGCTGTGTTTCCAAACTCTTTTCATCGAATGCAAGGCTTAGCATCCGGTCGCTTTCCAGCCAGAAAGCGGTTTCCAGGTTTTCGGCGGGTATCTGAATGTAGTAATTGGTAATATCGTTGGTGGTATAGGCATTGTTTTCGCCACCAGCCATTTGCAGTGGTTCGTCGTACTCCGGTATATTGATGCTGCCACCAAACATCAGGTGCTCAAACAAGTGCGCAAAGCCGGTCTGATCCGGGTTTTCGTCACGGGAACCAACGTTGTACATCACGTTCAGCACGGCCATGGGTGTGCTATGGTCTTCGTGCACAATTACCCGGAGGCCGTTTTCGAGGTCAAATTTTTCGAATGCTATCATAGTTAAAATGATGATTTTTTGGCTGGTGAAGGTAGCAATAGCAGGGCTCAGTCAAACTCGTTCTTCCAGCCATCTTCTTTTATTTTTTTTACTTTTTTATCTATACTTTCCTGCATTTCAGTTTTATAAGTTTCCAGCTTGCTGCTAACGGTATTATTAAAAGTGCCAATGATTTGTGCCGCTAAAATGCCGGCATTTTTGGCGCCGTTCAGTGCTACTGTAGCTACCGGTACGCCATTGGGCATTTGTAAAATAGAAAGCACGGAATCCCAGCCATCTATGGAATTAGATGATTTGATAGGGACGCCAATAACGGGCAACGTGGTAATGGCAGCAACCATACCCGGCAAATGCGCCGCACCGCCAGCCCCGGCAATGATGACTTTTAATCCGCGGCCCAATGCCTGCTGTGCATATTGCACCATTCGTAGTGGCGTACGATGAGCGGATACAACCGTTAGTTCATAACTAATGCCAAATTCCTCTAATATTTCAGCAGCCTGCTGCATGACCGGCAGGTCGCTATCGCTGCCCATGATGATGCCTACCATAGTGTTGAAAGCCGTTTAAAAGTTCAGAGTTCAAGGTTTAAAGTTTTACAGAACAACCTTCCAGCCAGGTGAATACCCATAATTAACAATAAGCATACGGAATATATTGATATTAAGAAGGATCATTCAGTTCCGCAGCATCCACGTTTTCCATTCCTGATTCATTCATAAAAGCTTGATTATTCTCCTGCAATCCCCATTCCAGGCGGCTGATGATTTCTTTTTGTGCTTCGGCAGGCAGGGCCGATAAAACGGTTACAAAAGCGTCAATTATCTTTTCATCCGGTGTCATTGTTTCCATACATTGTTTTAATTATTTGTTACCCAATCTTCTAACTGAATATTTTGCAACCGGGAGAAGTGACGGGTGTTATGTGTTACCAATATTAAGTTGTAATAAATGGCTGTTACACCAATCAGTAAATCGAAGTCTGCTATAACTTGTCCTGTTCTTTGCAAATAAGCTTTTTCTTCAGCAAATAGCGGCAACACATTCGATATTGGAAGGATGGCAAATTTTTCCAGATAAGCATCTATTACAGATTTATTTTGCTCAAAAAATCTGCTGTTAGCTACACTGAAAAGCAATTCTGCTTTGGTTATTTCAGACAGCCAGCAATTGCTAAAACCAACCGCTACAAATTTTTCTTTCAACCCATATGTCCCTTTTGTAGCAAAAAGTGAAATATCAGTATCTATCAAATAAGTCATTTATCTAAAGATTCTCTTTCTGTACCTACTGTACGTAGTTTATAAATCTCTTCTACCAGTTCTTCAGCCGATTGGTCAGATTGAAAGCCACCAAAAATATAGTCCAGATTTTGGTGTGATGGTTCATATCTCTCCGGCAATTGTTTGCCCTGTTCTCCGGCTATGGCAACGGGGTCATGTATTTGAGGTTGCGCTATCGTAGTATAATACTTCGAATAATTAATGGCTTTCAGCATTTCATCTGCTACTTCCCTGTTTTCCATAACTATTTCTTTTCCTCAAATATAAAACTTATTGATTGGCCAGGCTACCAGTCAAAAATTGCAGTGCCACCGCATCCAGTTTCATGGTGTATTGGGCATCTATCAGGCGGGCCTGCGCTGTCACTAAATTAATCTGCACTTCCCGCAATTCCACCAGCGTAATAGCTGCCCGTTTAAACCGTTCGGTAGCAATAAAGTTATTTTCCCGGATGAGCTTCAGATTTTCTTCCTGCAGGGCATATAACTGCTGCGCATTTTCGTATTCCTTATACGCATTTACCAGTGTACCCCGCAACTCATTGCGAATACTTTGGGTTTGTATCTTCTGACTTTTTAGCTGAATATCATTTACCTGCAACTGCTTGCGCACTACCCCACCATTGAATAAGGGAATGCTGAGTGTAAAACCTGCCTGCGGACCCAATGTCTGATTGAGCAACGTAAAACCGGCGCTGTTGTTGGTGCGGGCAAAACCCAGACCGGCACTTACACCCACTGCCGGGTATCGCTGGCTTTTAATAATGCCATATTGTTCCACCAAAGCCCGCTCGCTGGCCTGCGATGAAAGGATGCGGTAATTACTGGTATCCAAAGATTGCAACACCTGCTGTTGTTGTGGCAGGGGTATGGTTTGTACGGTACTATCTACCGAAAAATCAATATTCGGATCACGGGCCAGAAATGTATTTAAGGTTGTTTTTGCCTGCTGCAACTGATTCTGTAAGCTAAGCAGTGTCGTTTGCTGCTCTTTTAAATCAATGGCAGATTGCAGGTAATCATTTTTAGCGGTAGTACCTATTTCAAAACGGGCTTTGGCCAGTTTCACCCGGTCTTCAAACAAGGTAATGGTTTGTTGCAGCGTACTGATTTGCTGCTGCAACCGGGCAATATTGTAATAATTGGTAATTACATCAAACACTGTCTGATTGCTCTGCTGTTTCAGGTTCAGCTCGCCCACTTGTTGCAACTGGTCGAACTGGCGTTTGGTGTACCGCACCTTAAAACCATTGAACAGTACAAAATCAACCCCGGCCCGGCCGGTAAAGCTGCGGTTGCTGGCTCCGTTGCGTTTGGTAGTGGTACCGTTGCTTAAATTTTGACTTAGGTTGGTAAGGCTATAGGTGTACCCAAAATCAGTAGAAGCCGTCGGAATTTTACCGGCAAGTGCCCAGCTATTGCTAACGGTGGCAATCTCCGCATCGTTGCGGAAAACCTGAATGTCCAGGTTATTTTTCAACGCTTCCTGTACGGCTTCGTCTAAGGTAAGCAGGGGCTGGGCAGATAAGTAAAAAGTAAAAAGTAAAAAGTAAAAAAAGAGAACCGTATTTTTAAATTTCATTACTCGTTTTGTTTGTCGTTTTTATTTGAGGGCGGGCTTTTGTATTACACAAAATAACCTCTACGTGGCAAAGAGCGACGCTCCATTCAGGGATGTATCATCATAGCATTAGTCTTAAGATTTATAGCCAGATTAGCAGTTAACCCACGCTTTCTGCTTCCTTAAGTGCCGGTTTGTTTTTTTCTACCGGCCCTTTATCTTTATAAATATCCTCATCCATCTTTTTCTTTTTACTGCTGATGTAGCTATAAATAGCAGGAACAACAAACAACGTTAGTATCAACGAAAAAATAACGCCGCCGGTAATTACAATGCCCAGCGGAACCCGGCTGGTACTGGCAGCACCGAGGCTTAATGCCAGCGGCAAAGCGCCCAAGGCCATGGCCAGGCTGGTCATTAAAATAGGCCGCAGGCGCAGTACAGCGGATTCAATAGCAGCATCCTTTTTATTCCTGCCTTCATTTGTTTGCTGATGGTTGGCAAATTCCACAATCAAAATCCCGTTTTTAGTTACCAGGCCTATTAGCATAATCATCCCTATCTGGCTAAAAATGTTAAGTGTTTGGCCAAACAGCCACAGACAAATTAATGCGCCGGCAATAGCCAGCGGCACGGTTACCATAATAATCACCGGGTCAATAAAACTTTCGAACTGCGCTGCCAGAATCAGGAAAATTAACCCCAGCGCCAAAAACAGGGCAAAACTGGTATTTCCCTGGCTTTCGGCATAGTCCCGTGAAGTACCGGATAAGGCTGTGCTGAAGGTGCCATCCAGTGTTTTTTTTGCAATTTTGTCCATCGCCTCAATACCATCGCCAACTGTTTTGCCCGGCGCCAGGCCGGCGCTGATGGTAGCACTTTTATAGCGGTTAAAATGGTACAGGGTGGGTGGTGTAGTGGCTTCTTCCATCGTTACCAGGTTACTAAGGCTGATGGCCTGCCCGCTGCTGTTGTGTACATAAAGGCCCTGCAGGTCATTAGGGTCATCCCGGTTGCCGCGGTCTACCTGGCCCATTACCTGGTATTGCTTACCGCTTTTAATGAAATAACCAAAACGCTGATTGCTTAATGCAAGTTGTAAGGTCTGGCTTACATCTTCAACACTCACACCTAATTCGTTCGCCTTTAAACGGTTGATATTGATGCGCAGTTCCGGCTTATTGAATTTCAGGTCAACATCAACCTGTATCAGTGTAGAATCCTGCCGGGCCTGGTCGAGAAACTTAGGCAGCGCCGCCTGCAGTTTGTCAAAATCATTATTCTGAATGACAAATTGCACCGGCTGGCCGCCGCGGCGGTTTACACTTATGGTTTGTTCCTGAATAGCTACTGCTCTTATGTTGGTGAACTTGCCCAGGTTCCGGTTTACGATGGTTACAATCTGCGCCTGGCTGCGCTTTCGGTCGCCCGGGTCGTTCAGCACAGCCCGCACACTACCGGAATTAACCGAACCGCCGCTGGAGCCCGGTGCAGTGATGCTGATAACCACCTGTTTTTCCGGTACCGAATCCATTAGCAGTTTGGATACCTGGTCAATATACTGATTCATAGCATCAAAGCTGGTTCCTTCAGGCGCTGTCAGGTTCAGGCGAAACTGGCTGCGGTCTTCCAGCGGCGCCAGTTCGCTTTGTATACTGCCACCAATAAACCAGATAACACCAAAGCAAACAACGATCAGCACCCAGGCCAGCCAGCGCACTTTCATGAAGCCGGTCAGCATTTTACGATAGCCGTTTTCCATACCGGTAAAAAAAGGTTCGCTCCAGTTGTAAAATTTACTGTGGCTGATTTTTTCTTTACGGGTTAATAAAACGTTCAGAACCGGCGTAAGGGTAAGGGAAACCAGTGCTGAAATAAGCACGGCACCGGCAACCACAATTCCAAATTCGCGGAATAATCTTCCTACGAAACCTTCTAAAAAAATGATGGGTAAAAACACAACTGCCAGCGTAATGGAAGTAGAAATAACCGCAAAGTAAATTTCCTTTGAACCTTCGAGGGCGGCTCTGTGCTTGTTCATACCGCCTTCCATTTTTTTGTAAATATTTTCTGTCACCACAATGCCATCATCAACCACCAAACCGGTGGCTAAAACAATGGCCAGCAGCGTCAATACGTTAATGGTAAAGCCGCAGAGATACATTACGAAAAAAGCACCGATGAGTGAAACCGGTATATCAATCAGCGGCCGGAAAGCCATGCTGGCACTACGGAAAAACAAATAGATGATCAGCACCACCAGCCCAAAAGCAATCAGCAGGGTTTCTTCCACTTCTGACAACGATTTTTTAATGAAGCGTGTCTGGTCGAGCGCAATATTGAGCTTAATATCGGCAGGCACATCTTTTTTGATTTGTTCCAGGCGTTTGTAAAACTCATTACTAATGGCTACGTAGTTACTGCCCGGCTGCGGAATCAGCGCCAGCGCAATCATGGGAACGCCGCTTTCTTTTAGCATACTTTCCTCATTTTCCGGCCCCAGCACTGCTTCGGCCACATTGCGCAGTCTTACGATGCCGCTATCGCCACTGCGGATAATGACGTTGTTGAAGTCCTGTTCGGTATTAAGGCGCCCGAAGGTGCGTACAGTGAGTTCTGTTGTGTTACCAGCTAATTTGCCGGAAGGCAATTCCACATTTTCCCGGCTTAGCGCAGCAGCAATATCAGCCCCGGTAATGTTATAAGCCGACATTTTCTGGGGGTTCATCCAGATGCGCATGGCGTATTGCTTTTCGCCCCAGATGCTAATACTGCTTACGCCCGGAATGGTTTGCAACCGGTCAATTAAAACATTATTGGCATACTCCGTTAGCTCCAGCGGGTTGCGGGTATCGCTTTGCACGGTCATCGAAATAATAGGGTCGCCACTGGCATCGGCTTTAGTTACTACGGGCGGTGCATCCAGGTCGTTGGGAAGCTGGCGGATAGCCTGGGAAACCTTGTCCCGTACGTCGTTGGCAGCCGTTTCCAGATCGGCGCCCAGCTCAAACTCCACATTAACGCTGCTGCGGCCCTGGCTACTGGTACTGGTAATATTTTTAATACCGGCAATGCCATTAATAGCTTTTTCCAGCGGTTCCGTTATCTGGCTTTCAATAATTTCGGCATTGGCGCCTGCATAGGAAGTAGATACGGAAATATTAGGCGGATCAATGGCCGGGTAATCCCGCACACCGAGGAACTTAAAGCCAATAATACCGAATACAATAATGATGATATTGATAACGATGGCTAGTACCGGCCGGCGTAAGCTTAATTCGGAGATATTCATAATTACACACCCTCAATTTACAATTCAAACAAACGGTGAAAATCCGTTGCTATTCAATCAGCACAACGGACTGAAGTCCGTTGCTACAAAATGGGTCGCCTCTACGAGGCTTTAAGTGGAAAAGAAAACTTAAAGTGCCATAGGTACGATCCATTTTGTAGCGCAGGGTTTTAACCCTGGTTCATAGGAACGATCCATTTTGTCCATAGGATCCTGCGGATAGCCAAGGATTGTAATCCCCGGAACTATAGACACGATCCATGTTACAGTTATTTATCTTTCACCCGCACCTTTACTTTTTGCTGCGGTTTCACTACCAGTAGTCCACTGGTTAAAATGGTATCACCATCCATCAGGCCGGTTATAATTTCTACATTGGCACTATCCCGGTAGCCGGTTTCTACGTTTTGAAAAACAGCCGTGCCTTTGCGCAGCACGACAATCTGTTTACCCCGTGTTTGCGGAATCACGGCCTGGGTCGGCACCATCAGCGCCGGTGTATTTTCACCAATTTTCAGGTTTACATCGGCAAAAGCGCCGGGTTTTATGGCATTATCCGGATTTTTTACCATGGCCCGCACTTTCAGGTTACGGGTATTCATGCTAATACTGTTGTCTGCAGCTATCACCGTAGCAAAATAGGTTTTCTGGTTACCATCCAACTGAAAGGCAATGGTTTTACCCGGCGGTATATCCGTTACATATAATTCCGGTACATCAAACTCAATTTTAATCTGGCTTACGGCAGCAATACTGGTAATTATGCTGGCTGGTGTTACATAAGCACCGGCGCTTACGAGGCGCAGGCCCATACGGCCATCGAATGGCGCCCTGATTTCGGTTTTGCCAATTTCCACTTTTATTAAGGTAATATCTGCGTTGGTATTACTTACCTGTAGTTCAGCAGTTTCGGCTTCCTGCTTGCTGGTTCCGCTAATGGCCAGCAGTTCAACCTGCCGCTGGTTGGATGATTTGGAAAGGCGCAACTGCACACTTAGCTTTTGAAGTTGGGCCTGCAGGTCGGCATCATACAGCTTTACCAGCAAGGTGCCTTTGCGCACAAACTGGCCTTCCTGAAAATAAATGCCGGTAATGCGGTTGGAAACTTCCGGATGCAGCTCGGCCATTTCGTTAGGCAAAATGGTGCCGGGTGACTGAACAGAACGATTGATGGGGAACTTCTTAACGATGACCGCATCATAGGTAGCGGCTGGCGGCTTTGGTTTATTAGCAGCTCCAGCCTTTGCCTCTTCTGCTTTATCGCCGCAGGACATTAGTAAGGAAACAACATAAAAAACAATAAGGTATCGATACAACATTCCGTATAAATAAGGTGGCAAATTACTAAAGGATAGCCGCCGACCGGGTTAAATAACGTTTAAACACTGCCTGTTAAACCCGTACGCAAAAGCGTTGCCAAGGTTGTAAAAAAAATATATAATAGAAATTGTTTAAGAAAGTTATCAATCCGGTAGTGCAAGTTGCCATTGGCCTGCCGGATTAGCAACAATGAATTTGATGCCTGTTGTGCGCTTACTGAGTGAATAATTGTATCTGATTGAAATACACAATTACTTTTTTGCTGATGCTACATTCCAATGAATATAGTAACTCCGCTTTTGATTTTCCTCGCTTTAGGGTTGTCAGTTTCCGGAGCATTAGCATCCTTTTATACACTCAGGCACTGCTTCACTTTTTGCGCCCGGTACATCAGTTCCTGCCGGTCGGGGGCCAGTATGGTTACGTGGCCCATTTTACGACCTGGTTTTACTTCCGTTTTTCCATACAAGTGCACAAAAGTATTTTCCATTTTCAGTACTTCTTCCAGGCCTTTATATACTGCATGGCCGGTACTTTCAGGGCCTCCTACCAGGTTCACCAGGCTGGATGCCGTAATCATGTCTGTATTTCCTAACGGGTAGTGCAGTAAAATACGCCATAGCATATCGTACTGGCTGCAATAATGCGCTTCAATGGTGTGGTGGCCGCTGTTGTGTACCCGTGGCGCCGTTTCGTTTATCCATACATCCTTGTTCCGGTCCACCAGCATTTCCACGGCAAACAAGCCGGGGCTGTTAAATGCTTTTACCAGTTGAATAGCAATCGCTTCCGCTTTCCAAAGTACTTCCTTTTCAATAGCGGCGGGGCATACCTGGTAGTCCAGCAGGTTTAGCCGGGGGTCAAAAATCATTTCCACCGGTGGGTAAATGGCTGTTTCACCATTTTGATTAATGGCCACCATCAGTGCTATTTCTTTGGTGATTTCCACTTTTTTTTCCAGGATAGCTGGTTCGTCAAAAGCTTTTTCTATATCCGCCTCCCGGTTGATGACCTGAACGCCTTTGCCATCGTAGCCGCCTTCGGCCAGCTTGTGCACAGCGGGCAGAAAAGTTGTATGCTGTACCAAATCGGATGCTCTTTGGGTAATAAAAAATTCCGGGGTTGGTAATTGATGAGTCCGGTAAAAATCTTTCTGGATTATTTTATTTTTGATAATACGCAGTACTGCCGACCGGGGTACGATCTCAATACCTTCCTGTTCCAGTTGTTCCAGGGCGTCTACATTCACATTTTCAATCTCGATGGTTAGCTTTTGCACCTGCCGTCCAAAATGGAGTACCTCTTCATAATTTCGGATATCGCCCAATATAAAATGATGGCACAGGTGTGCTGCCGGGCAGGCTGCGTCATTTTCCATTACCCAGGTTTCTACCGGGTAATTAGCTGCCTGCTGCAGCAACATTCGTCCTAATTGCCCGCCGCCCAATATGCCTGCTTTAATCATGCGATTTTTTTTCGCCACAAAGAAACAGCAGGCAGCGGCAAATGGGCAATAAGCAACAGGCAATAAGCAAAAAAAGCTGTAAAAAGGCGGTATCTGTTAGTATAACCTGTCCCATATCGCAGGTTGGGAGGGCAATGCTCTATGAGAATGTCTGAAAGCATTCGTTTGTCACCAAAACTCAACCACTTTTTGTTAATACTACTCCGTTCCGGGATAAATTTTGGCCGTAAGCTTGCGCACTTGTATTTTTAAAAGAATCTTTGTAACCTGAGCGGTATTGATCAACGTTCTATTACTCATTTACTTTTTATGAAGATGAAAGCATTCCCGATATTATTGGTTGCAGCCATTGCCGCTCTACCGGCATTTCTGCAGGCACAGCCAAAAACAAAAGCCAAACCTAAAATGGCTTTTAAAGCAAAAACTATCGCTACAACACCTGTTGATGCGTCCAGCGAACCCTTTCAACTGATTGTGGGCGCAAAAGGATTTAAAGATAGTACGATGGCAGTCATTGTTCACCCGGCTAACCAGCAGTACCAGGGGCCGTTTGGCTACGTAAAAAATTCGGCAGTTGTATTGAAAGGAAACCTGCCTCAAACGGACGCCTATATTTTAGTGATGACCGATGGCAAAAACCAGACGAACGATAAATATTACAACCTGTACCTGGGCAATCAGCATTCGCAGATAGAAGTAACACCAACTGTAAAAACGGCTAAAATAATCAAGGGCGAATTGTTGCAAAGTTTCGATGGGCTTATTAAAACCTTCGGGCCGTATTTCGATGAACTTACCCGTATTAACCAGCAAAAACAAATGCTGCAGCCCGGCCAGCCGGCCGATAGTCTGAACAATCGGTTTGCCGTAGTTACTGCACAGGTAAATCAGCAAATACCGGGGTTTATTATGAAAAATGCAAACAGTAGTGTAGCTGCTTACCTGTTGTATACCACTAAGCCCCTTATGAGCCTGGATCAGCTACAGCGCAACCTGAACTTATTACACGGCGAAGCTGCTGCCGATGAACGCGTTGCTGAAATGAGAACATTTATCCAAACGGAGAAGGAAACCGGCGAAGGCCAGCCTGCCCCGGACTTTGTACAGACCGATACACTGGGCAGGCCCGTAGCCCTCAGCAGCTTCAAAGGGAAATATGTGCTGGTAGATTTTTGGGCAAGCTGGTGCGGCCCCTGCCGTATGGAAAATCCGAATGTGGTAAATGCTTACACACAATACAAGGATAAAAACTTCACGGTGCTGGGCGTATCGCTGGATCAGGATAAAAATAAATGGATGAAAGCTATACATGATGATGGCCTTTCCTGGACGCATGTAAGCGATTTGAGAGCCTGGCAAAATGCGGTAGCTCAGCAATATAAAATTCAAAGCATCCCTCAGAATTTATTGATTGGTCCCGATGGAAAAATTATTGCTAAAAATTTGCGGGGCGGTGTGCTTCATGCCTATTTGAAAGATTTGCTGAAGTAGGAATTTTCGCACTGAGGAAGAAAAGTTCGCACAGAGAAAAGGAGGAAAGGAGTTAATACAGTGAAATAAATTTACTTATAAGTATTGTTTTTAAAACTGATGTACTTATCTGTTGTATTACTCTGAGTTCTCCTTGGCTCTGTGCGAAAAAACTTCTCTTTACTTATTAGGCGCAGGACTCCGTCCTGTACTCTGCCGTTGCTTTTTACCAAAATTCATAAAGCCTGTAGGCAGTTGATAAGGCAACTTTTTACGATAAAGTAGCCGGGTTATCATAGTGTTTAAATTAAGTAACGGACAGACACAGGACGGAGTCCTGCGCCTATTTGAATTTATTTCGTTGCAATAACTCCTTTCCTCCTTTTCTCTGTGCGAAAAAACTTCCCTTCACGCCTGCTGCTATCCAAGTACATTTGAGGTCATTAATTTTTTTGAAAGATGTACCGGCTATACCTGGGATTAATGTTAATTCTTTCTTGCCTGGCACTTACCGCCCAAAGCAAAAAAGAAAAAAAGGCAAAAGAAAAAGCGGATAGGATACTTATTGCCAACTTGCAACAGCATATTGGAATTTTAGCCGCCGATAGCCTGGAGGGCCGCCGTACCGGTACCCCAGGAGAATTGAAAGCAGCCGGTTACCTGGCAGCCCAATACCAAAAGATAGGGCTGAAGCCGGCTGGCACTTACCCCTCTTTTATTCAGGCGTTTACTATAGACGAAGGAAAAGCAATTGCCCGGGAAACTTATTTGAAAGCCGGCGATGCTACGTTTATAGTGACGGCAGATTATTTCCCGTTTTCGTTCAGCCCGTCCCAAAACTTTAAAGGCATGGTTACCTGGGGTGTACAGGAAAGAAGCGAACCCTGGCTGAGTGACCTGAAGGAACCTATTGAAAGTAACAAAAACAATCCGCACTTCGATTTATTGCAATGGGTGCATAACAAGGTAACAGAAGCCGCCAGGCAAAAATCGGTTGCATTACTATTGTACAATAGTAGTACCACGCCGGACAGTTTGCAGTTTACAGCAAAAGACCGTGGCCAGGCAACCGCAATCCCGGTTGTTTATCTGACACCAGAGGGGGTTAAAAAATTAAAAACGCAGTCAGAGATTGCCACTACCATTAGTGGTAAAATAGTGCTGGAAGATAAGCAACGCCAGGCACATAATGTTTGCGCTTACCTGGATAACGGGGCTGCAACGACCATTGTAATTGGAGGCCATTTAGACCACTTAGGCTATGGCGAAGATGGTAATAGCCGCTATACCGGAAAGCCGGAAATACACAATGGAGCTGATGACAATGCCAGCGGTACCAGCGCTGTTGTGGAACTGGCCCGGCTGCTGAAAGAAAAATCTGCTACTGCCCCTTATAACCAAAATAATTATTGTTTTATCAACTTTAGCGGCGAGGAATTAGGCTTGTATGGCAGCAAATATTTTACAGAGCATCCACCGTTTGATGTAAGTAAAATAAATTATATGATTAACCTGGATATGGTGGGCCGCCTGAACGATAGCAGCCATGCACTCACCATTGGGGGATTTGGCACATCGCCCCTTTTTGCACAATTAATTACGAACAATACAACACAGTACTTTATCATTAAAATAGACAGCAGCGGTACCGGCCCCAGCGATCATACTTCTTTTTACCGGAAAGATATTCCTGTACTGTTTTTCTTTACTGGCCTGCATGCTGATTATCACAAACCCGGCGACGATGCCGATAAAATTAATTACAAAGGCGAAGCAGACATCATAGATTACATAATGGAACTCATACAAAAAACAGACGTTCAACCCAGGCTGGTATTTACCAAAACCCGTGAACAAAGCATGGGCGGTGGCAGGTTCAAAGTATCTATCGGAATAATGCCCGACTATACCTATAGCGGCCAGGGCGTACGGGCTGATGGGGTAATTGATGGAAGGGCAGCACAAAAAGCCGGGCTGCAAACAGGGGATGTAATTGTGCAGTTGGGCGAACACCTGGTAACAGGGCTGGAAACCTATATGCAGGCGCTGAATAAGTTTAATAAAGGCGAAAGCACCAAAGTAATTGTGCGGCGGGGAGACAAAGTATTAGAGATGCCGGTAACGTTTTAGTAGCCGTTTAAAGTTTAAGGTTCAAAGTTTAAAGTTATGCTTTTTGATTTCGCCTTCTATTTTTAAATCTTCTTCAATTCATATTGTGATGTTATACCTGAACAACAAAGTTTATATTAACAATTATAAAATCAATTCAGTAAAATTCTGTTCAGCGAATTAAGAATTCTACATTCCATTTTAAAGTTCCGCATTGCAGAACTTTAAACTTTGAACCTTAAACCTTAAACCTTAAACCTTTGCCCAAACTCAGCATTGATAACGATTCCCTGGCAGAAGCCTTTTTTGAGGAGGCCTGCCTGATGGGTATTATGGCGCCTGTACCGGATTATCATTTCTGCAATTTGTTGAAGGAACAATTAGGTATTCATTTTACGAATGATATTTCCTCCGAAATACAATTAAAAAGAAAAAAGCGGAATTACTTTTTTTCAGTGTTCCGCTATCCCGAACCTAATTCGCCGGTAGAGCATGTATTGTATAATAACCGGGACGAAGGCCGCTATCTGCTGCCGGAATGCAAGCATATTGATTATGTATGGATGATACACGGCCTTAGCAACAGGGATGCACCGGTGCAGGAATTGATGCATGTGTTGCGAAGTCTGAAAGAAGTGCAGTTATTGGCCGAATTAAGTGCAGATAAAGTACGGCATAAGAAGAATCTGATCCTTTGATTTTTGTTTACATTTATATCATTAACAATTAGAAAGATGATGATACAGTCAGATGGCATAATTGCTGAAACAAATGCAAAGGGTGAAATTATTCAGGTAACGATTGATGTGCAAAAGCACCGGGAGTTGGCAGAGCCTGCTTTAAACTATTTGCAGGCAGGAGAAAAAAGAAAGTTTCAGCAGGAATTTGAGCAGGGTCACACCATAGAAGAAACAAGAGCGTTTCTATATAAGCATATTGATGAACTATGGAAAAAGTAGTAATCAACAGCTTTACAAGAAACAAATTAGCTTCCTTAGTTAATATTACCGGGAAGCACTCTTATTGAATTAAAAAATTAAAACTATGAAACAGTTAGAAGGCGTTGACACAATAACAAACGAGAAGGGCGAAATCACAAAATAACGATTGATGTAGAGAAGCACAAAAATATTGTTATCCATTATTAGAACAATTAGGCCTGACAAGCAAACCTACATTCGAAGAAGAATGTGCAGCAGGGATATCGGTAGAAGAATTAAGGAAATCCTTATTGCAAAAAGTGGATGAGCTATGGCAAAAGTGATTGTCAGCCGGTTGGTAGAAAGTAAACTTCGAGATTTGACCGAAGGGTTATATGCAGAAGAGTACTTTGGATTCAAAGAAGATGCATAGCTATATGTTCATAAAATTTCAGACTTTATTCAATCTATTCCCTCACAACGTTACAAGCTTACGAAATACAAAAATTATGGAACGTATGATTGTAATATGAGCCTAACCGGAACACAGCATGGTTTATATCTTTTGATGTGAAGGATGATGTTTATCTGATAAAGAATATCATTAACAATCATAGTAAAGATTATGCTGATTTTATGTAAACTGACATTCAACTAATCAACCATGTGGACAGAAACCGATAATAAACTCTACCGTAAATTTAAGTTTGCCGATTTTAGTGAAGCCTTTGCTTTTATGACCCGTGTGGCATTGGCTGCTGAAAAAATGGACCACCATCCGGAGTGGAAAAACGTGTACAACACGGTAGAAATATGGCTGAGCACCCATGATGCCGGTGATATAGTAACTGAAAAGGATACGAAGCTGGCAGAGGAGATTGATGGGTTTTAAAATATAGAGACCCTTTTTTCAGTAAAAGTAGTTGGCGCCGACAATTATATGCTAAGTGTAACCCCAAATTTCGCAAGGGTTTTTCGCAGACCATACCGCTCTGCATTCCGATTGCAGCAAACTAAAATTGGTTCAGTTTGTGCCCCGGCTATTATAAAACAGGTAATTGTATGAACGGCGGGTACGAATTGCTTACTAAGATTTTATTTGGTATTTACATAGTGTCACTGCTATTCATGTTTTGTTACGGGCTGATCCAAATTCATCTGGTGGTTAAATATCTGCAGTACAGGAAGTCTGCAAAAGAGAGCCAGCCGGTAGGTCTGCTTTCATTTCCGTTTGTTACCATTCAGCTACCGGTGTATAATGAAAGCCTTGTAATTGAACGGCTTATACATGCAGTAGCCCATTTCGACTATCCAAAAAACAAATTCGAAATACAGGTATTAGACGATTCTACAGATGAAACAACAGCTATTATTTCGGCAAGGGTTAAGCAACTCCAATTGCAGGGTTTGCAGATAGCACACATCAGGCGTAGCAACCGCACCGGTTTTAAAGCCGGTGCATTACAGGAAGGTTTACTATTGGCAAAAGGGGAATTTATTGCGCTGTTTGATGCTGACTTTGTTCCCGATAAAAATTTCCTTAAGAATATGTTACCTGCTTTTACCGATCAAAAAACAGGGATGGTACAAAGCAGGTGGGCACATCTTAATAAAGATTTTTCATTACTTACCCGGTTCCAGGCATTCTTACTGGATGCTCATTTCTCCATTGAGCAAACAGGCAGAAATAGTGCCGGCTACTTTATCAACTTTTCAGGAACAGGCGGCGTGTGGCGCAAAGCCTGTATGATAGATGCAGGCGGCTGGCATGCGGATACACTGACCGAAGATTTTGACCTTAGCTACCGTGCACAACTGAAAGGCTGGAAGTTTAAATACCTACAGGATATATATGTGCCTGCTGAGCTGCCACCGGTAATGAGTGCCCTGAAAACGCAACAGTATCGCTGGATAAAGGGCAATGCTGAAACTGCCCGTAAACATATAGGAAATGTATTAAGTACAAAACTTCCTTTTAAAACTAAAGTTAACGCCTGCTTCCATCTTACCGTTAGCGCTATTTTTATTTGTGTATTTGCTTCATCGTTTGTAAGCCTTCCGCTTTTATATTTAAAAACACAGGTACCACAATTAGGCACCTGGCTGCAATTTGCTTCCTTTTCTTTTATCAGCCTTATTTGCCTGGGCATTTTCCATTACGTAGCCACCGTACACACCCATTTTACCAAAGAAGGAACAAGACATTATTTCTTCAAAATCTTTCCACTGTATCTCACTTATTCCATGGGCATTGCCCTTAACAATGCCATAGCAGCCACAGAAGGCTTGCTGGGCATTAAATCCACTTTTGTAAGAACACCCAAGTTCAACATATCCGATTCAAATAGCGTGATGAACACGGAACACAAGCGGCAAAAAAACAGGCATCCACTATTAATAATAGAACTGTTACTGGTTGCCTATTATTTTTTGGGCGGTACTGCACTGGCTATCTATTGCCACGACTTTAGCATGTGGCCTTATCACCTGATGCTGGCCTTTGGCTTCGGGTTAATCTGCTATTATTCGTTTGTTGAGCAGCGTATGTATACAATGCCTCAGCATAATAGCAACACAGTAATAGCTACAAATGCTCTATAGTATTACTTTATTATTCAGCTTCCACTTACTATAATTATTCCGCCAGATACGCAAAGAGGTATTTGATCCGGGTAGGTGGGGTATAGATTTATGGAAATTATTTTCCATTGAAAGCAATCTACTCATTCGGATCAAACTTATCCGGCAAACTATTTTTTACTTTACTTTTTAATACAGGCTGCTTTGCTGGTTTTGCACAAAATGTTGGTATCGGAACAACAGCACCGCTGGCTCCTATGCATATAAAAAACGATAATGAGGCAGTTCGGATACAGGGCACCACGCCCTTCCTTTCCTTTTATGATAATGCCGGTACTACATTAAAAGGGTTTGTTCAGCAATACAACAATAACTTCTTTTTGGGTACACCAAGCAGTAATCCGAATGGCTATATGCAATTTTATTTGAATAATCTGCCGGTAATGACCATCAGGCCGGAAGGTCAGGTAGTGATCGGTTCTTCAGTATCCTCCTACTCCAATACAGCCCTCTCTATAAGCCAGGACGGCAGTGCCATACTGGGCCTGACTGCCAATGCCGGACGAACGGAGATAATTGCAACCCATAACATTTTACTGACTCCACAAGGTGGATTTGGAAACGTAGGAATAAATACGGCCATACCAGCTAACAAACTACAGATAGGTTCGGTAGGGGGATCTAATTTTTCAACCAATGACTTTGCCATTGGCAATGGTACCAACGCCATGGCCATTCTTCAAACCAATGCCAGCACATTAATTGGTTCAACTACGGATATGGTACTGCGTCCACGAAATGATGGAACCGGTTATGTAGGCATCAATGTTTTAAACCCAACCAATAAATTACAAATAGGCTCGGTAGGAACAACCGGTTTTTCCACTAACGATTTTGCAATAGGCAATGGAACAAATGCAATGGCCATTTACCAGACCGACGCTGCTACTTTAATCGGCAGTTCAACTGACATCATTCTCAGACCACGGAATAATGGAGCAGGAAGAGTAGGTATCAATACGAACAACCCAAGAGCACCTTTGGATGTTACCGATTATGTTGCAAGGCCTAATTCGTATTATTCTTATTTGAACCGGGATGCCTGGACCCTGGATGTTCGTGATTGCCAGGCATGCCTTCCGGCTATTTCCATCTTCGCTTCCAATGCCGTATTTGCTGCTGAATTTGATGCCTTCTCCGATGCCCGTATAAAAGACGTCACAGGTATCAGCGACGCTGCAAATGATTTGCAAACTATCAATGCAATTAAGATTGCGGATTATATGATGAAGGATAAAATAAAGTATGGTAATCGACAATTTAAAAAAGTAATAGCGCAGGAAGTAGAAAAAGTATATCCACAGGTAGTATCAAAACATAGTGATTTTATTCCAAATGTGTACCAGGCAGCCAGCAAAATTGAGAAAATAAAAGAGGGCTACCGGTTAAGTTTTACAGGTAATCACAACATCAGCAAAGGCGCTAAAAAGCTCCGGGTTTTATTATCAGAATCTGTAGGTATGCAGGCTTACGATATTATTGCATTACCTTCCGGTAAGCAGGTAATCATTAATGCACCTGCTGTAAAAACAGAGAAAGCATTTGTGTATGGAGAAGAAGTAGCTGATTTCAGAACCGTGGATTATGAAGGCCTTACTACGCTTAATATTTCTGCCACGCAGGAGCTCAGTAAACTAATAAAACAACAGCAGGCAGCTATTGATGCACAGAATATAAAAATCGCTTTACTCATGGAAGAAATCAGGCTGCTGAAAGAAAAAGGCAGTATAGTAAAACAATAACTACCTGACGCTCATTGCTCTTGGGTTTGTGCTCAAGAGAATTTCCGAATTGCGGAGTTGTATTTGTTGGGCATAGCCCAACGCTGTCGGTAGCAACCAGTTAAATTATACAAGGTATCTGTTGGGCATGGCCCAACCCTTCTGTAATAGATCATAGCGTATGGGATTGGGCGCTGCCCAATAACACACTGACATTAATTGCTAACACTACCAACAGAATTGGGTGATGCCCAATAATACACATCAATTTCAACACTTGATTCGTACCATTCATCAAAGCTTATAAAAAATAATTAGTTCCACTCGTCTGTTCATTGCACGGCCTTGTGCAGTATTATTGCTGCTCACAGGCCTGCTTTTGCCGAAAGGATGTATAGAAATTTTATCGGCAGGCAATACAGATGCTTTTAATAACCAGTCTTTTACACTTTGACAGCGATTGCGGCTGAGCACCAGGTTTTGATTTTCGCTGCCTATAGCATCGGTATGGCCTTCTACCGAAATACTATCTATGGCCCGTTTCGCTTTCCCGGCTACTTCTTGAGTGAAAACTTTTGCTAATATCTCTAATGCGGCCGGTTTCAGGCGGGCTTCATTAAAACCAAACAATACATCGCCAAGTAGTACGGTATCACTCGCTGGTTTAGCGATAGGTGTTGGTGTTACCGGAATTTCCATCCGGGTAAGGGAGCCGGTGCCTGTATCCACTTTTTTGATGGGCAATTCACCTTTTGCATACAGTGCATAGTCCATGTCCTTATGCCTGAAATCGTAGGCATAAATACTTTGTTTGTTCATTTCATAGTCGGCACAAACTACTTCGTTTGGATCATCGCCTGCCAGTTTAAAATGATCCACTGTAAGCGAAATAGCTTCCCGTTGCCCCCGGTCGAACCGTATTCCGTTCATCGTGTCTTCCTCTATGTAGGTTCCGAATGTCAGGTATTTCTCATTGCCGGTGGCGGCAAAAGAATAGGTAAATTGGTACAGATCGGCATTTTCTACCTTGCTTATCTCTACTATACTGTCGGGTTTTATGTTTTGGCTAAACGGCCGTTGTGGCACATAAAATTTTTCTCCCAAAGCCAGACCAGGCCTCAGTTTAAGCCGGTTATTGAAAGTGGCTGTAAAAACGCCTGTAAAGGTATAGTGGTGGCCCGCTTGTAGCAGGCAGGGTAGCACCGTACCGATAACCGGGTAAAAAGCACCTGAGCCTTTCCAATTATAAAATACCGTGAGTGTATTATTGCCAAGCAGCGGATGATTGTTATTCGCATTGCTCATTTGTGCCTTCACGTCCACCAGGTAAAACCAGGCTTCCACACCACACTCGCTGTGGTATTCGGCGCAGTTGTTTATGTCTTCAAAATCGCCGTTGGCAAGCAGGTTTTGTTGTGCAGTAGTAACGGTAACTGAAAAGGATAAAAAAATAATGAACCAGTTTTTGAGCGCAGGCATAGGTATATAACGGAATGTAGAATGCGATATTTTGGATTAGAGGAACTGATTATTGTTAATTACCCCCGGATGAAACCCTTATTGTCATTCAGAATAGAAACTGCTGACATTATCCGTTTAATTCAACTATTTAATGATAGTCATCCTCTTCTCTTTTAATACCTGTAACATCCACTTGCTACAATAGCCCCGCCAGTTACGCAAACCGTAATCATGATGGTATTTCACAGTGATAGTTTTACACAAATTAAATATATGAAACACTTATCTTTCATTGCAATTATCTTTCTAATCAGTTTTGTATCCTACGCACAAAGCGTAGCCATCAACACAGATGGCACAGCAGCCAACGCAAGTGCTATGCTTGATGTAAAAAGCACTACCAAAGGAATGCTGATACCCCGTATGAGCACTATGGAAAGAACCGGCATTGTAGCGCCCATGGTAGGTTTGCTGGTATTTGATAATACTACACAGAGTTTCTGGTATTATAAAACAACCGGTTGGACCCAATTAATAACTACCGGCTCCACTATAGGCTACTGGAATGCGCAGGGCGCTGATATTTATAATAATAATACTGGTAATGTGGGCATTGGTACTACAACCCCTGCTACCAAGCTTACACTTGTAACAGGTATTAATACAAATGGCTGGACACATACAGGCCAGGTAAATGGCGTTGATTCTATTATTGTTGGAGAGGGTATTGGTGGTGTTTCCGCTGCCATCGGAACCAGTTCTAACCATGCCTTCCGGTTGAATGCAGGTGGACAGGGCAGAATAAGTATTTACCCTGCCGAGCAGGTAGTAGTAGGAGATAACAACTCCGGTTCGTACGGCAAATTTTCCGTAGTAACGCCAAACAACAGTTTTGGTATTTCGCACATCAGTAATGAAGGTAATATTTTAGCCACAAACATTGGTGGAACTTCGGCAGGCATCGGAACTTTTTCCCATACCAACATGCGCATTTTCAGTAATGGTGTTTCCTGCATTTTCGTTGCAGAAGCAACCGGCTACGTAGGCATCGGCACAGATAATCCAACTTATAAACTGGCTGTAAACGGAACCAACCGTGCAAAAGAGGTATTGGTTGAATCCGGATGGGCAGATTATGTTTTTCGTAAAAATTATACATTAACGCCGCTGGCAGATGTTGAAAAATTTATTCGGTCTTATCAACATCTTCCGAATATTCCTTCAGCATCCGAAATTGGTAGTAAAGGCTTACCGATTGGTGAAACACAAAAAAAGATGATGGAAAAAATTGAAGAACTCACGTTGTACATGATTGAGGCAAATAAAAAAATTGAAAAGCTGGAACGGCTAATCAGGCAGAAAAAATAATTTTTTCATTCAGCATTAAAGATTTTAACCAATGAAAAATAAAATAAACCTGATGCTATGCCTTTTGCTCCTAAGTGCCGGGGCAGTATATGCACAAATAGACAGTTTGTTTTGGAACCCTGAAATGGAACGGATTGCAACCCCTACCAGTAATTCCGGCTGGATTAATATCAGGCCTGAAGTAACTATTATTCCCCTATCCTTTTTCAAAGAGTATAAACAGGCTTTACAATTAGGCAGTAACGACGACATGCAGCCAATTAAAACCGAAACAGATAAAATCGGTTTCACACATTATCAATATCAACAATTCTATAAGGGGTACAGAATATTTTTTGGCGAGTTTTTTCTTCATGCAAAAGAAGGCAGGCTAATTACAGCCAACGGCAGGCTCATTAAAGGATTAAATAAAAATGTGATCGTTAATACATTAAAGGAAGTTGCTTTACAGAACGCATTGCGGTTTTTTCCGGCAGCACAGTATGCCTGGGAAAATAAACAACTGGAGGATGAACACAAATTACTGATTCATAATCCTGATGCTACCTTTAAGCCATCCGGCGAACTTGTCTGGATGTCAAACGCAGTAAACGGGGAACTGAAAGATGCTGCTGCATATGAACTGTGTTATGTGTTTGATGTATATACCGCATCGATGCAGGGAAAAAGAATTTTTATCAGTGCTGCCAGCGGACATGTTGTTAATGCTTTTCCGCTGAGCTATGATTGTACCGGAACCAATGTTACCACTAATTTTTACGGTGTCCAGGGCTTTTCCACCCGTCAGATTCCTGGCTCTAACCCTGCCAGCTTTAATTTATGGAACGATTGCCAGGCGGCGTTTGTGCATACCCGCAACTGGAATAGCACCTTAGCCAATTCAACCGAATTTGTTTCGGGAGTCAATAATGCCTGGAACACGGTTGCATCAGCAGCTACCAGCCATTGGTGCACCGAAAGGGCGTACAATTATTTTTTAAATGTACATACCCGCATGAGCTGGAATAATGCAAACGGGGGCGTAAATGTGTATCAGAATGCGTTGTTTTGCTCGGATCCGCCAACTTGTTCTATTATCACAAATCCTAATAACGCCAGCTTCAGCAATGGCTTTATGCTGGTAGGCAATAGTGGCAATGCCAGCAATATAGATGACTATAATTCGCTTGACATTATTGCCCATGAATTTACACACGGGGTAACAGCTACCTCCTTTGGTAATCTTAACTACAGCAAGGAATCCGGCGCCCTGAACGAATCATTCTCTGATATTTTCGGGGTTACCTGCCATGCATCGTTATTTGGCCTTAGCGCTAATACCTGGCTGGTAGGGTACGACCGTAAAAATCCTTCAAATACAAGCCAAAGCTTATATATCCGGAATATGTCCAACCCGAATGACAGAAACGATCCGGATACCTACCTGGGAACAAACTGGGTAAGCACAACAACCGCTACAGACGTAGGCGGCGATAATTGGGGCGTACACACAAATAGTGGTGTCCAGAATTATATGTATTATTTGCTTACCAGTGGCGGATCGGGCACCAATGATAACGGAAATCCATTTTCATTAATTGGGATTGGCATTGTTGCAGCCAGGGAAATTGCATACCGTGCATTGACGGTGGGCTATCTTTTTTCCACTTCCGATTTTGCACAGGCCCGTACTGCCTGGGTTCATGCTGCTGTGGATTTATATGGAGAATGCTCCTTGCAGGCTATTGAAACCGGCAAAGCCTGGGATGCTGTTGGTTTGCCACCGCCCCTGAATAATACATCTTCCACTATTTGCGGCACTTATGGCGGTTCCATCTATACAATAACAAAACCGGGCATTTATACATTGGCATTGCTCCCTAATTGCACCATGACAGTAAATCCGGCCAGCCTGGTTGAGTTTGGTGCCAGAAAGGTGGTGCTAAGCCCCGGTTTCCATGCCCTGAACGGTAGTAAATTCAGAGCGTATGTAAGTGATTGTAGCTTTGCGGCGTATTAATAGTACTTTTAATATCTAATTTGGACTGCATTGCATTGCCAGCAAAATCTAACAACCTTTACGATATATGAAAAGAAGTAAATTTATTGCATCGTTGATCGCTTTGGGGGCTGCACCATTAATAGGTAATACTAAAAATAAAAAACAGTTCCCGGTAACCGCCAGGAGCTTTAAGGCAAATGCCGGCGAAGGCAGGTTACATGGCCACATTACTTTAAAGGGTGTGAATTCGAATGTGCTGGATGTAAAAGTGTCCGGTTCAGACACCGATGGCGGCATGGCCATATTTGAGCAAACGAGTTTATCTCCCGGCAGAGGAACGCCACTTCATATTCATCATAACCAGGATGAGGTATTTTATGTGGTAGATGGCAGCTATTATTTTCAGGTGGGCGAAGATAAATACCACCTTAGTACAGGCGACACCATCTTTATGCCTAAAAAAGTACCGCATGCCTGGACGCAGGTAAGCCAAACCGGAAAGATGGTCGTAACCTTTCAGCCTGCCGGAAAAATGGAATCTTTTTTTGTAACAATGGCTGCCATCGATCATACGCCTACCCGGGAAGAAATAGCGAAGGTATTTGCGGACAATGAAATGGAAGTTGTAGGCCCGCCGCTGAAAACAGAATAACTTACTTATTTTAAATACTGGCTGATTCGTTCATCTTAAAGTTTTTCCTAATGGCGCCAAATGACATCCGCTCAACGCTTACCCGTTTGCTTGGTCCTCTCATGTCCATCCCGCAATCTGAAGATTCCGGTTTTGATAAATTTCAGGACTTATTAAAGCAATCCCTTACTCAGCCTTCGTTGGAAATCAAAAAAAGCAGTACACAATTCCCGGATTTTGGAACCAATCCATTGCCGGATGACATTACTGAGGAACTGGAGAAAATGACCGTTGAAATTGTAGCGGCACAAGCACTAAGAAATCCTGCAGACCCGGTCTTTTGGCTGCGGCAAAGGAATGTGCCGGTAACAGCAGGTTTTGAAGAAAGGATTGAAAATTATATAGAACCCGCATTTTCGTTCGGACCATTTACTGACCACCAGGCTAAACAGGTTTGGTTTGATTTTTTCCAGGCGCCGAAACAATTACGCTTTAATTTTTTGCCGGGCGGCATTTCCGACTACCTGATTATTTCCCTTCCGTTGGCTGCTTCCTTTCCGGCGGCAGGAAGCCATAACGTATTGAATTTTGAAGACTGCACTATTTGGATATCTGTTAAAACGATTGCTGCTAATGGCGATAAGAAATATGTGGGTATAAGGGCAAAAAATTGCGAAATGAAATTTCCGATAGGAATAGCGATCGTACCATCCGACGGAATGATGTCTCATTTCTCGCCAACTTTTACCCTGAGTTTTCAGCCGGCTGAAACGCTTACGAATGGCTTTGAAAATGATGCCCGTACCAAAGCAATCTATCCCGATACAATTGTGCTTTCATTCTCAGGTACAAAGTGGACAGTACAAACTTTCAGCAAATCTGCTGTTACTATTAATGGCGATAGTATTGAATTAGGAGAAGCGGTAAATCAAAATGCTGCTTTCCTTGAAAGCGAAAACCTCGTTCATATTCCGTTACTGCCTGATAAGAATTCATGGAGCATTATCAGCAACACGACGGAAAGCTTCAAACTGAATGGGGAAGCGGCTTTCACTAACTCCGGATGGTATTTGCCTGTTATTGGTATAGATGCTGTTGTTGGCATTGGCCTGCTCGGGATGAATTATTTTTCCGGGTATTTGGGATTCAGGGGAAAAGAGGGGTTGACGCTTGACTGGCCCGGCCTTCAAAACGGAAAACTGATCCCTTACAAAATTCCTGATGCTGGCGAGGCCCGGAAGAGTCAATGTAAAATATTCTTATACTGCAGTTCAACCCGCACAAAGCAGCAACTGTCAACCTGGAAATCGGCTTCCAATGGCGATGACCGGGGCTCCGTTACGCTGAAACCATTGCCTGCCGGCGATGGAAATTGCATCGACGATAACCAGCAGATGGAAATCCTTTTGCAACCAATCAGTATCAGTGCAACGGCGGACAGGCCTTTAAATACCGCTCAGCAACGCTTTGATATTGATAACCACCGCGGATTGTTTGTTTTCCTTAAAATCAGTGATGCTACTTCTGTTGTCGTTATTGGAAGCCACGTACCGCCTGCTGTTGGTGAGGCCAAAAAACAAAGAATACCACAAAGCCTTTGCCTGCGCAATGCATTGCTGACAACGGATAATCCTACCAGTATTTTCATTGAGGGACGATTGACAAATGAAGTAATAACGAACGGATTTTTTTACCTGATATTCCCGGTTTACCGCGTGGTAAACATGTTACCAGATCCATATATCAGCAACCAGGATGGTATTTTTGACCTGGCGGAATTAGCCAGGTTCAATGAATTGTGGAGAAGAGGTGAGGATACATTAAATGACCAATTCCTGTTTAGCATAACATCAACCGTGCAATGGGATGGCGAGGGTGCAACGGTTGAACTGAGCATGAACCAATCCGTACAGGCGAACGGGATCGTCGATCAGGAATTATTTAACGTATTTCAGCATGAAAAAAGTTTATGCAGCAACATCGTGCTACCCAACAAACCGCTTATTCCTGAGCCATCAGCCGACGTTACCAAACTCAGAAATATTGATACGGCAAATGTGGTGGGTGCTTACGATTTTATGCAGTTTCTTCCAGGCAACCGTTTACTGGTAGATGTTTCGGGAAGTGCTAATCTTTGGGGCGTATCCTTTTCCGACTTTATCACCGATGATAAAAAAATGCTTCCTGAAAGTGCCGGTTTTCCGGCCCGGTTTCCTTACCGGATTAAAAATATGGACCTGGTTAGTTCCGGACGGCTGAGCCGGCTGTTTACGCTGCCACACATTCAATGGGAACCGGTTGCACAAATTAAAAATCCGCTGGTGCCGGAACCGGAAATACCTCCTATTATTAATTTTAATAGTAATGGAAATCCTACCAGAATTTCCAGTTCTCATAAAGCAGATGTAGCGCTATCACCGCAAAACCTGTATCAGTTTATTCTGGATGGATTTACCAGGGACAAAGAACCGTTCGGTATAGCGGCAAATTTTGCCCTGCCTTTTGGCATTTGTGCCTTCGCATATTTCAATCCAAAAAAAATAGAGGGTATGCCATCCGCTTTTGCGGAAGCCAACGAACCCGGATTTTCAGGCAAAAAAACCGGTGAATTGAGCGGAGCCATGCAGTTGCATATCGAAGCTATTCCAACATTTCATAAAATAAAAACCACCGTTCCGCAAGTAGCTTATTTTATTGGGTCGGCTACGCTGCAACCCATGGCAAATGCGAATGCAAGTATTCTGGGCACTAAGATCGCTCCGCAGTTTTCTGAATTTACAGGTGGGCCCAATGCAAAAGTGCCGTTGCAGCGGATTGACTTTTCAGGATATGGCGCCAGCATCTTCAGCAATTGGCACAACGATAACGCAAACTTTGGCCGTGTAAACCAGGTGAAGTTTGATGTGCTGATCGGCCGCACTGCACACGAAGTAGTACAGATAAAAAGTATTTTATATCCCTGGGGTGTACCGGTAGTAAGATCTGTGGTGATGCAACGAAAAAATGCGGGCATCGTTACCCGGTACGATTCAGGCTGGATAGCGCAGGGGCCAGGTGAATTTAATTTTCTTTCCCATGTAAACGTAAACCCCTTATTGCCGGAAAGCAATCCCTATCGTTTTCATCCCGGCGCAGTTACAGGCATTTATAATGTAAGAGAGATTAAGGACCTTCCTGATGCAATGGATATACCGTTCACCGTTGCAGGTAAAATCATCCGGTTCACAGGCGTTTATTTTAACGGTGATATACAGATTGAAAATATCAGTAAGGGAGGCATGCCGGCAGCAGCAGGTGAACCTTCAAGGGTACATTCGGTTGGGCAGTTTGGTTATGTAATGCTTGCTGACCCGGCACTCATTACTGACATAACAACGTTAGCACAACTCTTTCCTCCGGCGTTATTCAAACAATTACTCAACCACCCAAATGTTGGCGGCAGCCTGGGTGGCCCGGTAAATGCCGTGATGAATATTGCAGCTACCGGTCAGCGTATGCAGGTAACCCGGGTAGATGTATCGGCCAGTAATGAAGCCACTCCAGGTTTTGTGGTTGCTGTAAGAGGAACGATTGAGCTTCCCAAAGAGGGTTCATGGACGGTGGTGAAATGCCTGCCATCAAAAGATATTGTTCCGCTCAATCCGGCCGAAGTGGTGCCCATTATCCGCAACGGCCTGCTAAGTTTCGATGCAGCCGGCACCCGCAAAGTTGATTTTAAAAGTTCCCGCCACAGCCTCGGCGACCCTACAGAAATTGACAAATATGTAGTTGTCCCTAATCCACCTGTCCCGGCATTGCAATACAGTTTTCTACAAACGACCGGTACCCAAAAATTGCTGTTCCGGCTTCCCTCATTTACCGATAGTATCCCAAAAATAGTAACCGATGTTCCCGAGCTTGCCGATGCATTCAGGTTACTCAATTGCAATACTATTTTTCCTAATTTATCCAAAGCACTCTCACTTCCCCCAAACGTAAAAGAACTGAACATTACGGGTGACGGCAGCGGATTAAAGTTTGATGATGCGTTGTTTAATGGCCCGGTGAGCCTGAATAATTTTACGCCACCGCAAATAATAGCTGACCCTACTTCACAGGAGTATAAATTAATCGATGAATCCGGATTCCAGGTAATTATCAGTTATCAATCCGAAGATAAAAAACCATCTGTTTTCCAGGTAGATCTTAGCAGCGACGCTATTGACGAAGCAGTGGCCGGTGAAAGAAAAAAATGGCAGACGGTAAATAAAGATGTAGCCATCGTAGTGAACCTCGGCTCTCTTAAACCGCTATTAACTTTAAGAGGCCAATTTCGTTCTGAAGCAGGTAAAGACCCGGTATTTGAAAATCCGGAATGTGTGTTGGGCGATGCCCTGCAAGCGGTTAAAGACATTTTGCAGGTATTGGCTATTTTAGCCGGCAAGGGCAAGGAAGTAGCTGATAGCTTACACGTGGCGATGGGCAACAGCCCCGATGCCTGGAATTACAAAATGAGCATTGAACAACGCATCCCTGTCATCCAGTTTCCTGACACTGCAGAAATCACCTTATCTACCCCTCCCCCATTGATTATTGAAGCCAGCCTTTTGCTGGGTGTGTTCTTTAATCTTTCCCTCAGCCCCGATCCTAAAAACCTGATCAAACCCGGCGCCGGTGCGGTCTTCGGGTTCGAAGGCATGATACAGATCCAACTAATTACGATTGGTATTGCAGCGGCTTATGGCGTAGGCATCACCAAGGTAAAAGCCTACGTTGATCTCACTGATCCAAAACCACAGTTCGAATTCACTTTTGGTTTTGGCGCCACGGTTATTGTTGATTTACCGGTGGTGGGCTTAGCTTCTGTTACCCGTTCGTTTAGTCTTACCGGCAATATTGATTCGGGTGATTTTCTTGCCGTGGCCGGGCAGATGCTGCGGGGTGTTTTGTCGCTTGCAGGTGGCTTACTAATCGTTGCCATACAGATAGAAGGTAAGGCAGGCGTTAAAAGAAAAGAGGATGGAGAGCCGAGTACGATAGCCTTGTTTGAAATGATATTTTCTTTAGACGTAAGCCTGGCCTTCGTCATCAGCTACGACTTCAGCAAGTCATATACAGAAGAAATCACATTAAGTTAATCCTTAAGCTAATTGTTATGAATAACGATCAAACAAAAATTTTCCTGTTTACGCTGCCGCAGGAAATTGTTATCAATGAGGTGGGAAATAAGCTGGTGTGCAACATCGTGGTCATGCCTAAGTTTAATCCGTTAGACCCATTGGTGGCGGGTTTTGCTCCTTTTGCCGGGTCTGATATTCAGTTCAATTCATTTTTAATAAAGGGGGGTGAGGTATTGCCAAAGCTGGAGAATCATGACGACTCCTATGCAATTGCAGAGACTGTTCTGCGTGAAATAAATCCTGCACGTTCCGAATTGTTCACACAGGTTGGCGCCTTCTTTAAAATAGATGAAACATACGGCAGGGGAAAAGTTACGGCTGTTCCCATCAAAAAATACCTGCCGGAAACATACCGTGCCGCTTATGGCTTTGCCGGCACACGACAAGGGGCGGTTACAGATGACAGTTACTTTTGTGCCCTAAAAGAAAACAGTTTTAAAAATCTGGATCAGTCAGAAAGAGACACCGTTAACTGGTCGCAGGTAATGGCGTTTTGTCTTCATCAACCCGAACTGGCAAGGCAGTTAGGGCTGTTGTATCAAAACGTGGAAATGGAATTACCAGATGCAAATTATTATGCAGATGGCGGATGGGTATATATGGATATAAAAGAAGATACGAGTTATGCTGGTTTACCCGAAGAAAACATACAACGGTACGGAGCCTGGATACCCGCTATAACGGAAAGCCGTAAACTCTTTAGCCCGGTACTTTTCCCGGTAGAAAAGGATGGGGCTGCCGGTAACTTCGACGACATTTTTGACGAAGTGCTGCGGTACAATGATGGCTATGCAAAAATTGTACATGCAAGCCAGCCGGTAAGCACTGATCATCTTGCAGAAAAACCCAATGGCACCGCACCGGTAACGGATATGGGCATTCGCCTGGCATGGGATGATGAACAGGTACTGGAATGGTATAACCGGGGCTTTCAGTCGCAGGCTAAAATTGCTGAACCTGCCGGTATCAGCGATACACCAATGGTGGTAAGCCGGTACCGGATTGACGTGGCAACCGTGGAGCCTGAAGATCTGTTTTTGGATGCAACCAGCCTGGAAGAAAAATTAAAAGATGAATGGAAATCGCAGGTAACAGTAAGGGCTGATGAATTGAAGGCAGGCAATATTGATCTTGGTTCCGTGGAAGCAGAATTAGGCGTGGAAGTGTTGCCTGCTAAACATGGTGACAATGGCGATTACTGGCTGCCTGCTTATTTCACCAACTGGAACGGAACCAGCTTATGCCTGCCGGATCCCTTACCTGAAAAGCTGAACCAGCTTGACGACATCAAAACAGCACTGACAATCCAAAAAGGTGGCAACCCCGATGATATTCCGAAAGTACTGTACCGGCAACCGATAGCAGACAAAGTCGCATTACAATATGGGAAGGCCTATGCGTTCCGGGTGCGATTATCCGACATATCCGGCGGAGGCCCGGGACCTGAAACGAAATCTTTAAACCGTGGCGAACATAAAATTGCGGTTCAGAAATTTAAACGGTTTGTGGCGCCGCAACCGCCTGCCATTACTGCTGCCGGCGATCTGCAATCCATCACGATTACACGGCCCAGGTTAAATTACCCGGCCATCCTTTTTACCGGTGTAGATCAGGATGTGGCTACTGCCGAATTGTTGCTCGACCGTGCCCGTTTAACTGAATTGCGGAGCAATCAGGATGATCTCAATCCTACGCGGAAATGGGTGAGAGAAGTGAGCCTCCCGGACCCCGACGTAACACAGGTGGAGATTGTGGTTGAAATTAAAAGCCTGGATATGGATCGGGAAGATTCCTACAACGCCATCAAAAAAGTTTCACCCAAAGAACCCTTTGTTTTTCTATATAAAACGGTTCGCAATTTTCCGGTATATGAATTAAATCACGACCGGCCGGATGATGTAATTGAGCTGGCATTTTCTTACCAGGACATTAGCGGGATTCATTTTTTAGCCCCGGATAGCGAACTTGGATTGAGTGGCGAAATACACAGCGATAACGGCCCTTTGCTGCTTCCAACGGCACGGGATATCCGGCTTACTATCCGTTCGTTTTGCCCCGGTGATCAGCCCGATTATTTTGGTACCGACAGTTCGAGGCTGAGTATCCCGGCGATACAAATGCTTCGGCAGAACCCGGTACAACTGGAAGATGTACCGTTGTTAAACGACCTGCAGGATCCCCTGATTAGTATTTTTTTCCGGCAGCAACCTGCTATTACCCCACAATTCCGGCAGGAGCAAAGAATGCGTGGAAAAGGAAATGAGGCAGATTCAGATTTGCTGGACCGGCTGGCTGCCATTACAGGATTAGTTCATAAAAAAGGTTCAATTGTAGGAACTGATAATATACGAACACAGTTCGGCTGCAGTGCTATTATCAATCATTCTGTTTCACCGGATCGCAGTTCTATTACATTTTCAAGCAGGGATGATTTTTATCATAAATGGATCAACGTCATTCAGTTCAACCTTAACCGTGACTGGACCTGGGATCTCCTAAAGCCGGACAGCTTTAAGGTATTCAGAGAGTGGAAGCTGGATAGTGATGAACAGTTTAATCAAAGAGAAGAAATCGGCAGTATATCTCTTACCAAGGGATTGAACTGGCAGGCGATGAATGAACCGGATCGTTCTTTTACCCGGCTTATTTTTATTGACGCATTGGATCCAAAACCACCCGTCGGTAAATTTCCGGAACCGATAGAAGTGCGGTATTCGGTTGAACCCCAATTCAGGCAAATTCTTACAAACGGTGAGTTGATTGATCTTCAATTTGATGCCGCCACTACTATCAAAATATTAAACAATCTGTTACCCATTACAACGGTACCGGCACAGGTACCCAAGGTAGTTTCCGTTGGTATTGCTTTATCACCCAACGCTAATGATGAGGCATTAATAGCCAACCACTATTCGGAAACTGCCACCAGAAACCGATACCTGTGGATTGAATTTGACCAGCCATTAGCCGATGAAAAAGACGGGTACTTTGGGCGGGTGCTGGCGTATGCGCCGGACCCGATGCTGGCAGCAGACGATTTGCTGAAGGGGGCTATTTTATTGCCTGACGGGTTTCGAAGTGATTCTAATCCGAATATCAATCAGGACTGGCAAACATTTTTACTGAAGGAGCAAACAGAACCACCCATCAACCTTGATCCGGAAATAGTGCGTGTGGTAAGGCCCGGCCAGCCGTTTGATTTATCAGGCCTGGAAGCCATGCAGGCAATGATTCCGGCCAACAATCGGATTGATAAACCAACTGTTCATTTTTTATTGCCCCTGCCTCCCGGCATCTATCCTGATTCAGAAGAACTATTGGGATTTTTTACCTATGAGTTCCGGGTAGGCCACCAGGATCCTACGAAATGGTCAACGGCACAGGGAAGGTTTGGATCACTGCTCCGGCTTACCGGCGTTCAACACCCGGCGCCGCCCATGCTGCTCAGTACTGTTAGAGACCGGGATAAAGTTTTGGTAAGCACACGCCATGCACAATCATTTTTTAATGGCCGGAATATTACGCCTGCTGTTCCAAGAACAGATATTTATGCCTGCCTGTATGCGCAGGTACTGCAGGCCGATGGCGTTCATTACCGCAATCTTTTAATTGACCGTCTGGCATTGCTGAAACCCTTCTTTACAACAGATATGGCAAAAATAACAGCCTACAACAAACGGAAAAAAGAGCAGGAGGATAGCAGCAAACCATTTACGCCTCCGGAAAGGCCGGTGCTGTTGCCGGGTACGCCTCCTTATGCGGTTGGTTTCTGGAATCTGAAATCCATTCGTGAAAAACTGCGTTTTCTGGGCATTGATGAAAACGCATCGTTGAGTGTTTTGTCTATTGAGCTGATGCCACCAAACGACTTTCATACCACAGAACTCAGACCTGTAAATCTCGCAGCATTTCAACCACCTGTCCCTCCACAGGAACTACAGCTCGATAAGATCAGGATACTAAGAACATCCAGGCTGTGCCCGGTAGTAGATACCTGTGCCGTAGAAGCCTAAAAGAATTTTGTTATAAGTATGTAATTAAAATTACATGAAGTTAATCCTGTCGTCATTGCGAGAGTTTTTGCCCGTGTCAATCCCTTTTAGAAGTTGCACCGGCTTGTGTCCTCAGACCGGAATTTGGGAGTTAAACTTATTTAAGTTACAATATAGTAAGCATGCAATCAAAATCAGATGAAGTTAATCTTCTCGTCATTGCGAGGGTTCTTGCCCGTGGCAATCCCCAACAAAACCAAGGAGTTTGCTTCGTCAGGCAAGAACCTTCCTCGCAATGACGAGAAGATTAATCGAATTTAAATTTGAATTGTTGCTTTTTACAAAATAAATAGGCAATAGCTTTAATACAATCCAATTAACTTCAACTATGCGTTGTGGATTCATTACAATAGCGATTTACTTTTTTACAAGCTTGTTGAATCTTGTACAGGCCCAGCAAAATATTTTTAAAAACTATACTATCAACGATGGCCTGGCTTCCAATTCTATTCGTAGCATATTTCAGGATTCGAAAGGGTTTTTGTGGATAGGCACCTGGGAAGGGATAAGCCGGTACGATGGTTACACATTTACCAACTATAATACGGCTAACGGGCTTTCCGACAACATGGTTAACGATTTTTACGAATCCGAAAACGGCCAGTTGTATGTAGCACTGAATAATGGAAGCATTGATATTATTTCGGAAAACCGGATTCTTCAAAATCATTTTCCGCCATCGGCAGTGGTCAATCATTTTACGCATAGCCCGGGCAGGCCCGTCATTGTTTGCACCGATCACAAGGGATTGCAAAAATTCCGGGAAGGAAAACTTTATCAACCAAAACAATCGTTTCCAGCTAACAGTTATACGGATGTACTGTGGCTGAATGATTCCCTTTTTATAAGCGCATCGGATAGCTTTGTCGTAGCGGTCAATTCAAACTTTGAGCTTTATTCCGAAATTAAGGGGTCACCTTTAAAATTTACAGATTCAAAAATTTATCAGGATTCAAAAAAAAGAATCTGGATAGGCACTCCATCCGGACTTTGTTTGCTGGCCGGAATTCCTCAAAAAAATCAGCCAATTACTTTTGCTGAATTACCTGCAGCCTTTACCATTCCCGAACTACAGAAACGAAGAATAAATGATATATATGAAGGTGTTGATGGGATCATGTGGTTTGGTACATCAGGAGGTCTGGTAAAAATAAATCCGGATGGGTCGCACCAGTTGATTACGGTAAGCGGCGGGTTGGCCTCAAATATTATTACCAGCATTTTCCAGGATAAAGAAAAGAATATTTGGTTTGGTACAGCTGTGGGTCTTTCCAAACTGGTAACGAGGTGCGGTATACAATTATTTCCTTTGGAAAACGGAATATGGCCAAGCGATTATTTATATCTTCTGAACAGTGTCAAAAAAAACTTTTTATTAGTCAGCACAGTAAGGGGCAACCAGGTATTCAATAAACTGAATGGTTGGTTTAGCCCGGTTGTGAGCCAGCCTTTTTTTTATGATGTTGTTGCCAACACAAATCCGCCACTGTTTAGTGATGGAAACACGTTAGCAACTTTTGATACACTTTCCTTTCGGTTTACGGAAGTTATGCTCCTGCCGTTGAAATTAGGTGTACGGTTGATAAAGGATAAAAACAGTTGTTATTTCATAAGCAATCTTCAGCAATTGTTTTTTTGCTCAGCGCAACAATATCAAAAAATCCTTGATTACCGTATCACCGGGTTGGTGCTTGATAAAAGGGGTGATCTATGGGTAGGCACCTGGCAAAACGGCCTTTTTCGCATCCGGTACCAGTATATAGAAAACAAACTGGAAATCATCGCAAAAGAACAATTTTTACCCGAGGAAAACATCCGGTCTTTATTTGAAGACACAAAAGGAACTATATGGGTAGGTACCCGTTACACAGGCATTTACCGGATTGAAAAAGCGGAAAACGGAAAATTTTCGATTTCAAAATTTGATCAGCACAAAGGACTCAGTTCTAATTTTATCAAAACAATCCGGGAAGATAAAAAGGGTAATATCTGGATTGCATTTTACCAGGGATTAGATAAATTAATACCACAGGACAGCAGTTTCCGCATCTTTAATTTCAGCAGGGTCAATAACTACTTTACCAGTGTTGTCGGAATGGAAATGGATGCCGACGGCTCCATTTGGCTGGCAACAGGCGAAGGCTTGACCCACATTGTTGATGGTGAAATGGAAAAGCTGCCTCCGTTACCTGTCTACATTACAAAAGTGTTCTCTCCTGATTCGGTTTATCCGCTGTATGCCCATGCCATCCAACTGAATTACCGGCAAAACCAACTACAATTTGAATTCTCTTCACCGGGTTTTATTAACGAAAAACAGGTAGTATATAGTTACCGCCTGTATGGCAGTTCGGATACTACCTGGACGGCAGCCAATAATCAACACATTGTTTCCTATGCAAGCCTGCAGCCCGGAAATTACCATTTTGAAGTACGAACCCAAGGATGGAACGGAGCCTGGGGGAAACCTGCTGCCATTGCATTTATAATTGATGCCCCTTTTTGGCAAACAGGTTGGTTTAGAATAGTATGCGCTTTACTAACGGTATTGATTATTTATCAGGTTATCCGCAAAAGAATACAGCGTATCCAGCATGAAGCGGACATGAAGCAACGTATTACAGAAACAGAAATGATGGCGCTGAGAGCACAGATGAATCCTCATTTCATTTTCAATTGCCTCAATTCAATTGATAACCTGATACAAATGAATGAAAAGGAAAAAGCGACTTCCTACTTATCCAAATTTGCAAAGCTTATTCGTTCCATATTAGAAAATTCCAAAGCCAATGTTGTTCCGTGCTGGAAGGATATGGAAACATTACAATTGTACCTGGAACTGGAAGCCTTGCGGTTCGATCATAAGTTCTCCTATAACATTGACGTGGATGATGCAATCATAAACGGTGATTATAAAGTGCCCCCGCTAATAATACAACCCTTTGTCGAAAATGCCATTCACCATGGATTACTGAACAAAATAGAACAAGATAAAAAATTATATGTGCGTGTTTCTGTTGTTAATAATCATATTATTTATCTGATTGAAGACAATGGTGTAGGAAGAGTACAGGCAGCAGCGTATAAGAAACTAAATAAGCCGGCTTATGGATCGATGGGTATGCAAATTACAGCCGATAGAATAAACCTGTATAATCAGCATCAGAATGGGGCTGTAAAGGTAACTGACCTTTATAATACTGCTGATATGGCTGTTGGTACCAGCGTAGAAGTTTCCCTTATTATACAACCCTAAAATCTTTAGCTATGCTCACCGCAATTATTATTGATGATGAAACCAGCAGCCGGAATTCGCTAAAGCAAAAGCTTACGAATCATTGCCCTGATGTGATGATTATCGGCGAATGTGAAAATGGCGAGGAAGGCGTAAGTATGCTGACAGAAAAATCACCTGATCTGATTTTTCTAGATGTGGAAATGCCCCGTATGAATGGCTTTACCATGCTGCAACAAATTGATAAAAGAAACTTTGAAGTCATATTTATTACGGCGTACGACCATTATGCTATTAAGGCAATTAAATTCAGTGCGTTGGATTATCTGGTAAAGCCTGTTGAAGTAGGAGACTTAAAAGAAGCAGTAAACAAAGCCGCTGCTAAACGTAAAGTGTCTTTTGTAAATGACCGTCTCAATTTATTGCTGCACAATTTTTTGCAGGATAAAAAAGTGCATCAACGTATTGCCATCCCATCCATGGATGGTCTGCAGTTTATTGAAACGGATAGCATTATTTACCTGGAAGCCCAGAGCAATTACACCTGCTTTTATTTAACGAATAATGGAAAAATTACGGTAACAAAAACACTGAAAGATTATGAAGAGTTATTGCCATCTTCCATTTTCATCCGTATCCATCATTCCTACATTATTAATAAAAACCTGGTAGAAAAATATATAAAAGGCGACGGCGGGCAGGTAGTAATGAAGAACGGTGTGGTACTGGATGTGGCACGCCGTAAAAAGGAAGAGTTCATTAAAGCAATCAGCCATTAAGACGGGTGGTTTCTGAATGCGTTTGTCAATTGCCGTTGGCTTTAGCCAACGGATAAATGAAGTTTAATTGTATTGGCTTTAGCCACATTATAGTAAGGAATGTGGCTAAAGCCAATATACTATTGCCTGGATCCGTTGGCTAAAGCCAACGGCAATTGATAATTACTTTAACTGAATTACAAACATTGCTTCCTTGCAACTCTTTCTATATGCGAAAATTAATTATACACCCGCTGCAAGCTACTATACTACTCCTGTTATTTGTAAGTTTATTATTACATGGGTGCACTCCAATCCGCTTGTCAATACCAGCGAATGTTCCATCCCCTGTTTCCGGTACGCAGTTTTACCACCGCACCGCAGCAATGGGCTGGCAGCAACGGGATTCAATTGCAATAAGGGAACTATTGCATGGAAACCTGCCACCCTTCTTACAAAAATTAGTACCAGTTACTACTACGATGAAAGATGAACAAGGTAAAACGATTGAAGCCGTGTTTTATGTTACGCCGGATTACCTGAGTATTGGCACAAAGGACGACTGGGCCCGTGTACCACTTACACCCATGGCAGCACAGCAAATAGCAGATAGCTTCCGATGCTTTTTACCCACCCGTAAAATGGTGGATGATATCTACCGTTCCGCTAAAGTAAAACTGGCTCCGGTGCCCATGTTTGCCTTCCGGGATAGCACCGTTACCATGTATCAGCACCACCTGATGATTGAAGGTCAGCGGAAGGGGCGTACCGGTCTGATTGCGGGCATCAAAAAGGATGTGGTTATTTCCGGAAAAATAGAACGTGATGAGAAGAAGAATAGAGTCGCTATTTATGGCTGGCACACGTTAGACGGAAACGCAATACAACCTTTATACACAGGACATGTAAACTGGTATGTTGATTATAGCCATGGCATCAGGCTGGTGTACAGAAAAATAAAGGTAGCGGGTAAATGGATGGATTACACTACTATCTTACAACATCCGGTGTTGAAAAAACTATTGTGCAATGAAGACTATTGCGATTTTTACAGATACGCTTATTAGTATGCCAGGAACGATTTACTTCCTTGCATTTATAAATTGGTATATCTCTTCAGCCGATTGAAATACTAAATTATAGTGAAAAGCTTGAATGTTTATCTTACTCCTTTTCGTCCTTAATCAGCGTCTTTAATTGTGAAGCCAGTTCCGGTGTTACCGTAACGCCGTGTACATCCAGTGCATGGCTGGCAGCCTGGTTTAATACTTCCTCTTCGGTGTTGGCATTTATAACAGCCTTGCAGTCAAAGCCGGCATCAGAACAGTGTAACGTTTTCATAATTGTTGAAGTTTTATTTTGAAAATTAGTAATAATTTAGTAGGTGAACATCCGGTCACTTTCAACAGCTAATCGCACCAGAACGTTAGGCAAAGCAAATTCAGCAGGCTTTCCCGCTATATCTGCTTCGGTTATATCTCTTGCTTTGCTTGAATTACCTGATAAATAAAATTTCCCTTTCCCTTTTACAATCGCCTCATAATGATCCCTGAGTTTTCCCGTACCAATTCCTGTCAATGTGTTTAAAACAGAATCCTGCAATAATTTCACCGCATCACCTGCTAAAAATAACGTTACGGCATGGCCTTCTTCAATGGCAGTTTTGGCTACTAAAAATCCCAGTGCTGCCCGTGTAGGGTTTTCGGGCCCCTGAGTAATATGAACAAGTATATTTATCATTTTGGGAGCAGGTTTTGTTGATATTTTTTGTGCAAAAAAAGTGGAGTAAGATATAGATAAAAAAAAGATAGCAGAGAACAGTTTTTTAGCATTCATGATTTTAGGTATTTGAGTTAATGAGTTAAAATTCAACCGAATCCAAATGAGCACTTCGTAATATACTACCAGTTATTCAGATTAAGATACATTACTCCTCGTACATTATCAGCATCCTGAAAGGTTTACTGCCTATATTGGCACTATTGCCGATTTGGTTGACAATTTCAATAGTACTAAAATTTATAGAATAGCGGTATTCAAGACCCACTGTGGTATAATTGGGCGGTACTGTTCGGGTAGCCAGCGGAGTAGTCCCATATTGCATGAGTATTGATACCGAAAGTATTTTTGATCCATCCAGGCCAGTAGCCACCATCATGTTGTTATCTACTGCCGGGCCTGTGCCGGTTATTTTTTTCATTTTTATTGCAGGTGCTGCTTCTCCTAATTGTGTATAGCCATTAATTTCGGTATTACCATTTTTATACACTACCAAAGCATTCTTACGGGCAGTACCGGATGTACCGTTTCCCAATATAAGCAAGGGGTCGGTATCTACCCAGGTGGTAGCATCGGAGGTGGCAAAAGGTTCATTAAATCTGCCCATTGCCACGCTACCGTAACTTTTTGCATTTGTATTAAGCCCCAATGCAGTAGAGCCTTGTCCCATTGCAGTGGTGTAATATCCCAGGGTGGTAGCAGCATAACCATAGGCAGATGTTTGCTCTCCCAAGGCTACGGCGCTAAGCCCCGGTGCTTGTGTATAATAACCGATTGATAATGCTTCATCTCCGGACGCAGTTGCCCCGGCTCCGGCAGCAAATGAAGCAACGCCACTTGCTTTGGTACCAGTTCCGAATGCGGCTGAGTACATACCTACATTTACATTATTCCAATTCTGTCCTGTAGTTATACCTGCCCGAAATGCAGCCTTCGCAGGGTAAAACATCATACGGCTGCCGGCACCCAGGTCAGGCACTGAACCTGTACCAATAGGGCCAGAATTACCAGTCACTAAAAACCCGTCTGTAAGGCTTGTACCCAGGTCAATATGCAGCTTTGCAGTAGGTTGTGGTGTTGCAGTGCCTATGCCCACATTTTGTGCCATTAATTTTACCATTAGCAGGGTACTCAATAGCACCGGCAGCAATGGTGTGAATATCTTTTTCATCATTAAAATTTTAGGAGGTAAAGATTGGCCATGCCGGGGCGGAAGTCAATTACATCTTTGTGTAATAAGTATCAATCATTACTCTTTGTAGGTAACCAAAATTTTCATGGGTTTATTGAGGATATTGAAGCTATTAGTTGCGGAGTTGATTACTACGATATTGGTTGCAGAAATATGGTAGTGGTATTCATATCCTGCATAATATGTATAAGAAGGTGGTATCTGAACAGCCAATGCCGGAGCGGCATCCAACAACACAGTCACCGATAAAATTTTAGATGCCGTAAGGCCATGTGGCACATTTCTCGAGGTATTTTGGCTGGCAGCACTATTTGTGGACAATTCCTTCATTTTTATGGCTGGCGCCCCTTCAGTGGTTCTGCCAAATTGCGTATAGCCACTGATATCGGTATTGCCGTTTATTTCTGTATTTCCGTTTTTGTACACTACCAGGGCCTCGTTGCGGGCCACTTCCGATGTTCCATTTCCCAAAATCAATAAAGGGTCGCTGGTTTCCCAACTTGTGTTTGAAAGAATAATCCTGTCGCTGTTGTATTGGCCTAAGACCAGAGAAGCGTATCCTGCAGAAGATGTATGATAACCCATGGTGGTGGAATAGTTACCAAATGCGGTTGTTGTACCACCCATTGCAACCGAGCCATACCCACGGGCTGCGGGTTGGTATCCCATGGCGGTAGAATAGGGACCAATAGCTTTTGTACTACCTCCCATTGCGGTAGAGGCGTAGCCATCCGCTGATGTTGCTTCGCCCATTGAAGTTGAAATAGCGCCGTTTGCTTTTGTATTGCTTCCAAGGGCAATAGATGCTGAACCGAAGGCGCTGTTATAAAAACCTACTGCTGTTGCTGATTTCCCAAAAGCAGTATCGCCCGTTCCGGCAGTAAGCGAATTTTCTCCGATTGCAAAAGTGCTGTTTCCCAGCGCTGTTGATGTATTACCCTGGGCTAACGTACCATTACCACTGGCAAATGAATATAAGCCAATACTGCCGGCGTCCCAAAGGCTGCTGTTTACGGTACCTACTCTAAAAGCACCTTTTTCGGGAAGCCACATCATCCTGGTACCGGCGCCGCTAACGGGTACGGTAAATGAAGCCGGTTCACTGGTTACTGCGGCGGGGTTTTTTAAAACTAAATTGCCATTTTTATAAACTACCAGGGCGTTGTGAGGGGAGCCTCCCTCCGATGCGCCATTACCAACTATCAATAAAGGATCGGTGGATACCCAGGAGCCTGGATTTGATGTGGAGACAGAATCGTTATTACGCCCAATTACAAAAGCGCTGTAAGCCCTTGCGGTGGTATTTAAACCCGTGGCAGTTGTGGCATCTCCTGTAGCTTTTGTTAAACGCCCGATGGCGGTGGAGTTAGGTCCGGAGGCTCTCGTTACATACCCAAAAGCTGCTGAATTATTACCCGAAGCCCATACATTTTCACCCATTGCCACTGCCCTTGCCCCCGTAGCTTGCGCCGAATACCCGGCAGCTACGGAATTATCGCCTGCGGCCAATGTGCTATCGCCGATTGCCCATGATTTTACACCGATGGCCTTTGTTAAATATCCTGCTGCAAATGAAAAATTGCCGCTGGCTGTGGCGCCATAACCGAATGCTGCCGAATGGTAACCAACACTACTATTGTTCCATTCTGTGCTCAACACAGTACCTGCCCTGAAAGCACCCCTGCCGGGATAGAACATCATCCGGGTGCCGGCGTTAAGGTCGGGTACTGAAGAGGAAGTGCTGGCTGTGCCTGTTACTAGAAGACCATCGGTCGGGCTGGGGCCTACCTCTACATGCAGCCGGGCCGTTGGGTGAGGTGTTGCAGTGCCGATGCCGGTAGTTTGAGATAGTAACCCATTGCTTAAAGCAGCAGCTAATAAAATAAAAGGAAACTTTTTCATGCTGATTTTTTACAGGTTAACTTTATTATTTTACAAATAGGAATTATTCAACATTTAATAAAAGGATTTTACCCTGTCTAGTATTTGCACCGGGTGCGCCAATAATGATGTTGTTCCCGTTAATAGCGGCGGCTGTTCCAAGAAAATGGCCGTAAAGAGCGGCAGGGTCAGTTATTGTTCGTTTCTGTTCCCAAACAGTACCGTTCCTGGTAAAAAAATAGGCCGAACCTGCACGAACAATATCATTTGCTTCATCGTACCAGGCACCCACAACTACCTTATCTCCCGATATGGAAACCGACTTCCCAAACCAGTCTCCTGCCTTCAGATCTTCCGGCACCAATTGTTGTTGTAGTGCCCATCCGGTACCAGAACGATTATAAATATATGCTGCACCGCAACCAATCGGGCTAACATCCGAATAGCCGTATTCTGCACCCACTACAGCGTAATCCCCGCTAATGGAAACGGATACTCCAAAGTGAATACCTGTACTGGCAGCAGGTGCAAACCTGGCCTGCTGACTCCATGAGGTTCCGTTATAAAAAAAAATATAGGCTTTCCCCCGGTTGGAATTGGCATTGCCATTACCGGCTATAGCATAGTTGCCGGATATTCCCACGGATACGCCTATTCGGTCGCCAGCTATGCCGTCGGTAGTAGTCAGAATTTGCTGCTCCGACCAGTAACCACCTGATGGGAAATATTGAATAAATCTGAACATGTAAATCCCTCCCTTTGTACCAGCTATTTCCGTTTCGCCTACTGCCAGGTAAGACCCGGTTGTGGAAAGGGAGATACCAAAATTTCCGTATCCCCCGGCATCTGAAGCAGTTAGCTTTTGAGATTGCGTCCAATTGGTGCCGGACTGGTAGAAAACATATACTGCTCCCTGCATGTCCGGAGAGCCATTTTTAGCATTATGGCAGCCCACGAATACATAATCACCTGCAATAGCAACTGAATTGCCGAATTCGTCAAAAGCTACCCCGTCTGAAGCCGTTACCTTTTTTTGCTGTGTCCATACACCGTTATTCCTGAAAAAGATATAAGCTGCTCCCTGGTTTACGTTAGCGCCCACATCAGCGGTATAAGCACCTACTACTGCGTAGTTTCCGTTAATAGCTACCGAATATCCTACATTGTCATTTGCTGCACCATCTATAGCCTCCCGGCTTGCGGGTGTATTAAAACCGCCGGGAGCAAAAACAAGGGGTACCCATTCAAAACCATCAAACATGTACATATTATTTTTATCCGTATCGTACACTAACAGCCCTGCTGCAGGGAATACGATGGCATTGCGCTGGGAGGTGGTCATGCGGGGCGGCAGCAGGCCCCGGGATGTACTTGTTACATCAAGCTGGGCGCTAGGTTGGGGGGTTGTTGTACCAATGCCAAGCTGTGCTTTAATTTGCATTGACAACAGAATAAATAATTGAATTAGTAATAGTGATGTAATAGTCTTTTTCATGATGAAGATTTGAGCTGTAAAAATTGGGGATGCCGGGTTGGCTGTCAATTACCTCCTGGTGTAATGGCTATATGTTTTAATAAACGCTTACAGCCGTATTATTGGAGAAGCCTGTAAGGAGATTAACGGTTAGTTTATTTTACCAAATACTGCTTTACCCATACCGTTATTATACCCGGCAACTCCAACCAAAAAGCGTTTATTGGCTGCGTCTATTGCTATGCTAGTGCCAAACGTATCTCCGGCATTTGCAGCGGGGTCGAAAATTTGCTGATATTTTTGCCAGCTATTCCCCAGCCTTTTATAGATAACCGCCGAACCCTGATCCATGCCTGCAGCACCATCATCAAGTGAGGCCCCTATGAGGGCAAAGTCTCCACGAATGGATACACTTACGCCGAAGAGATCACTCGGGGCCACGGCTGTATTAAAGAGTTTTGTTTGTAAAATCCATACGCCTCCTACCAGGTGATATATACTTGCAGAACCTTGATTGGTGCCTGCAACGTCATCATCTCCCCAAGCTCCCACTATGGCATAATCACCATTGATGGATACACTCCATCCGTAGTAGTCGTTTATTCCTGCATCAGTATTTAAAAGCTTCGTTTGAAAGGTCCATACGCCGCCAACCAAGTGATATATGCTTGCAGAACCTTGATTGGTACCTGCAGCATCATCGTCATAAGAAGCTCCTATTATAGCATAATCGCCATCGATGGAAACACTACGGCCAAAACCATCGCCTGAAGCCGCACCGGAATTTAAAAGTTTTGTTTGAAAAGTCCATATGCCTGCAACCAGGTGATAAATACTTGCTGATCCCTCGTCGGCCCCTGAGGCATCATCATCCACAAAAGCACCGATTATGAGGTAATTGCCATTGATGGCTACACTTGAGCCAAAGGCGTCGCCTGAAGCCGCATCGGTATTTAAAAGTTTTGTCTGGAAAGTCCATACGCCGGCAACCAGGTGATAGATACTTACTGAGCCCTGGTGGGCACCTGCGGCATCATCATCGTTGGAAGCCGCTATTGCTGCATAATCACCCTTGATACATACGCTATAGCCGAAGTAATCGTATGCAGCTGCATCCGTATTAAAAAATTTCGTCTGGAAAATCCATACGCCGGCAACCAGCCTATAAATACTTGCAGAACCCTGACGGATACCTGCCGCATCCGTATCATACCAGGCTCCTATAATGGCATAATCGCCATCGATGGATACACTCCATTCGCCAAATCCGTCGCCGGCATTGCCATCTTCCATAGCTACCGGGTAGTAATCCCCGATATTGCCGGTAGTAGCGCAGTCGCCCCATACACCATAGCCAATATTTCCACCAGAAGCAGCACTACCGGATTGCCAGGTGGCATTGCCTACCGCATCGCTGGTTAAAATTTTCCCTGTTCCGGCATTGGGCGCAATTTTCACCACATTTGTTTTTACCGTATCCGAACGCATATTCCCGGCTATATCCAACGCTTCCGTGGGCGCAGCATTTTTAATTCCTATATTCCGGCTGGCATTTATTTTAAGGGCCGGTTCATCCGCACTACCGGTAATATTTAAAATGTCAAAATCAGGATATGCCTTCACTGAAAGCCGTGCCTGGGGAAAGATGTTACCAATGGTTATGTTACCCGTACCGTATAGCTTCATTACATTGGTATTGTCGGTCAGTATCCCCAATTCATAGTCTTTTGGGTCGGTGCCAACTTTTAAATCCATACCCCAGAATTTGCTGAAGTATGCTGGCATAAGGCTTCTGAAACGCAACTGGCCTGCATGATTTGAAAAGGAATCGGAAAGCAGGAGCGTGGGTTGTGTATTGGTATTGTGCTTTATTTCAAGCTTGGCCATAGGCATATCTGTACCGATGCCCACATTTTGTGCATGGATAATATTTATAAGTAATAAGGTAAAAGGGAATAAGATGACCTTCTTCATATTGTTATGTTTTAAGGTTAAAATTTTTGAGTTGGATGATTATAATTCGGGGAATAGGATTCGCCTGTTTTGTACTCAATTGTGCCTTTACTTGTATTTCAAATTATCAGTTGCTGATTTTTGCACTTAATTGTTGCACCACACTTTTTTTATGCCTACGGGAAAGTTCGGCTACAGATGCATCCTGCATAATAATCGTATCGCTGGTTACGCACCGTACAAATTGCCTGTTCACCAGGTGAGAACGGTGGGTGCGTACAAAACCAAATGGCTTCAATAACACTTCGTAAATTTTCAGCACCTTAGATACCACAAACGGAGGATGGCCTTCAAAATAAAGTGTCGTGTACACATTGTTTGCCTCTAACCGGATGATCTCATCCGGCATAAAATAGTGTATGCCTTTTCTGTCGGTAAGCGGCAGGCGGTAATCACCTATTAAATCTTTATTTTCTATATTATTTTTCATAAACTTCATATTAATTTTAAACACAATTTGATTAAGGAAATTCGTAAGCAGCATTGAATTGCCCGTCAGAAGGCTTTGAGCTTTAACCTGAAATGTTCAATACACTTTATGCATATTAAACCAGGAATAGAAAGAACCGGTAATTTGTTGGACAGCGCCTGTATTTTGATTTGTAAATATTTCTATTGACTGGTTAGCTAATAGATGAATATCTGCTGATATGTCCAATTGAAATTCCTCATTGGCACCGGCACCAGTTACAGTACGCCAAGCTAAACGCTGCACTCCCAGGTCCGTTCCCGAGGGGCTTAACCGGCGAAAAAAAAGCTGATATACGCCAGCTTGCGCAGTGCCGTAATGAACACTTATATCAATATGATATAACCCATCTGATGGAACAGTGGCTCTTGCTGTGGCGGGGTTGTAAAGGTTGCCGTTATCAATTTCCTCAACATTAAAAATGGTAACTTTTGTATCAACGTTATTAGGAATATCCTGATGATTGCTAACTGCAGGGGCTGTGCCTCTCGCCGCAAATCCAATTTGCGGGTTAGTCGTAGCCTGCCAGGTGGGTGCGGCAGTGCCGTTTGATGTTAATACCTGGCCAACAGCACCAGAAGCTCCATTCAATCTTAACAAGCCTTTGGTATTAATATCTCCATTTACATCTAACTTAAATGCAGGAATTAATCCAATACCAACATTTCCTTCGGGCAGTATTACTAATGAATTGGCAGAATTATAAACAGGAACATCTGACTGTGACGAAAAAAATAATCCGTTTTCCCTTATACTTTTTATTGAAAAGTCTGTATATAATCCAGCAGTTGAGCCTTTATTACTAAAAATAAGCTGGGTAGTATCTGACAAACTCCCGGCACTGATTTTAACTGTACTTTTCAATGGGTTTTTTATTTCAAGTTTTTCTGTGGGTGTCACAGTACCTATCCCCACATTTTGTGCAACAAGATTTTCCGTTGACAGGTTCATCAACAAAACGGATAACAGGGAAATAAATGTCTTTTTCATGTTTAAAATTTATGTGGTAAAGATTGCTTTTCACAAAGCGGAAGTCAATTACATCTTTGTGTAATAGATGGATGATAACGACTTGGCTAAGAGTATTTGCTTTATTAGCTGACCGTGTATAAAATGATAGCTATTTAAATTTTGCCTGTTTCACCTTTTAAAACTTAACAGGTTTATTTCTCCGCCTGACCTGCTGAATTTATTATTGGCATTATTTGCATCATCGTTATTGGTATTAGCGTCCATATAGATGTCTGGGTCAAAGCTGATGATAAGAATATAATTGGGAGGGAACTCTGATGCCTTGTTCCAATTCCGTGTAAAAGAAACTTTGGCAGTTGCGTTTACGTCCAGGTTTTGAAATGATTGTGAAGCTACAAGCCTCAATATGCCGCCGTTATCTTCATACAAAAGCGCCGACTGCTGTTTTGTGCCGGAGGTATAGTTTAACCTGCCAACGTTCCGCACTACTCCTTCTATTTTTACTACCGCATTAAATCTATCCATCACATTTACCACAGAAAAATTAATTGATTCTGCTGCCAGGTCAATATTTTTTTGCAGCAAAGGCAATCCTGGAAGAGCTTTACTATTTTCAATCAACCCGATTGAGCGCAATGACTTTAGCGTTTTTGCAGGCAGCTTTACCGGCTGTGCAATTGAGTAGCCGAAACCGGCAAACAACCCTGCCGTAAGAATTGTAAGAGCAGGTAATAATGAATATATTTTCATTATTTTTAATTTATTAGTGTAAGATTTATTGGAAGAAGTAATTAGGCATTTAGCTATGCCCGGAACAATTATGTATACATTAAAATTTGTTGCCGGACACAAGGTCATTTTTTAATTTTTGATTTATTACAAAACACTTTACGAAGTGGCAATGGCTGCAAACCTTATTAGTTGAAAATCAACTCACCCGCCGGCTTAAAGCTTAATAAGGTTAGATAACAGTTTTTTTGCCTTACCCAAAACGTTGCTGTTTTCTATGGCTTTAACTGCTTTTCCTTTGATATCGTTTATAATCTGATCACTTTTCTCATTCAGCTTGTTGCTAATATGATATTTTATTTTTTCCTCCATTAATTTCAATCCGTGATTTTGAATGACCTGGCTACTGTCTGTAGTAACGGTACCTGCAATGGTTATTTGTTGTATCAACGGAATATTGTCCTGTGCCAAAGGAGCCGGAATACTATCCTGAGCCGGAGGAATACTGTCATGTACTGAATTTATTATTTTAGAACTGTTCATTTGAGTAGTTGTAACAGGAATCTGCTGTAATGCCTGTCCCTGTTGGTTTGTAGCAGGCTGTGACACTTTGGCTGTTTCATTTGTCTGATTGTTGAACAGGGTATCGCTTGCTACTAACGGTTCCTGTTTCATTAATTGCTTTCTGAGCACACTTCTGGCATCTTCTTTTCCTGCAGCTATTCTTACATTACTGATATATACCCCTTCTTCCGATGCCGGAATTACAGTTGCACTTGCTACAAAAAAATTATTCCTGTATTCCGGTGTTAGCAGTTTAGGCATGTCTAACATTTTTTGCTGATCGAAATATACCCGGAACCGGCTATTATTTATAGCAATACTTATATGAAGGGTTCTCCCGATATAACCGCCTGCGGCAAAGCTTTTCGTTCCCAGGTCCTGAATATTTTTACCAAACACAACTGTTCCTTCATCATTATACCCCTGAAGCTGAACATATATACTTCTTTTATGAACATCACCTAAAGCCACATCGCTTAGCGTTGTAAGTCCAAACTTCACAACCGGCGCACCGCCAGCAGTATTTTTCAGGAAGAGATCAAACTCTATGGTACAATTTTCCGGCAACGCTTTTTTTAATTCGGGACTAACCGCTGTAGGCTGTGAAATTTTCAACCATTTGCCGGAAGCGTTATCTAGCAGCACTACTTCGCCATCGCCGCTCGTACTCCATTTTACGGGAAAATCGCCTTTGGGGTCCAGTTCAAAACGGTCATCAAAAATCACACTATCACCAGGGATGAAATCCGATGATTGGGCATGAACCGATGTGTCAAAAATCAGTGTTAGCATTATGATTTGCAAATACTTTTTCATTTTTTATAAATTTTATTAACCACTAATTTTTCTAAAAGACCAGGTTATATAAGATTTGTTCGCTTGATCCCACAACCTACCTGAATTTAAAAGCGAATGATATGCTGGAGTAAGGATAGCTGTGCCATTCATCCAATGTGTGGATATGTAAACCACTTCTTCAAAATCTTTCCATGTAGCATATACTTAGCGGTTTTCAGGCAATAGAATCCGTATTCAGGTGGCCGGAGACTGCTAAACCTTCCGGTACCAATCCACTTCAGCTTTATCATGATAGTCGTTTATGCCCGGACCATTTTGTGTTGCAATAGATTTTTTTACGATGGTTATCAGCACCGGACCACCGTTATATAAAAAGTACATGGCAGGCAAAAATTATTGCTACAAAAGGGTTTGATGGTGAGCACATAGTTACCAGGCAGAATAAATCGCTTTGCATAAAAAATATCAGGTGTTCCATAAGAAGATTCCTCTACAATAACCCCATCTCTTTGCAGCGTTGTTTTATAGAAGGCGTTGCAACCACCCATACAATTAAACTTTCCTTGCAGGGCCAGACTGTCTCCTTTGCAAATCCTGAACTGGTTACCACATCTTACGATTCGTATGGGTAAAGGAACTCGTACGTTAAATACGCTCCAGTTGTTGGTGGTGGGCGTAGGGCCGCATGTGCATTGAGCAAGGGCCTTACTATCGGCGAAATCGATAAGAAGCAGGAAGACAATTATTGATTGCAAATACTTTTTCATTATTAAACTTTTAATCTTAATTGAGGATTATCATCTGATAGTTAACGTATAAAATTGTCTGTCCCCTGTAAACCGGTTCAGTGGAGTACCTGATCGTTCGGCAATCACAATACCATCGGCCATCACCTTTACCATATCCATATTCCAGTTATCGCCCCCCATGCCGCCTCCAAATGTTGTAGCAAACAGAATACTTTGAATATCCTCCTTCTTTACAGGAGCAGCAAGTTTTAGCGACACGGTTTCACTGTAATTATTGATCCAGCGTGCACTCCTGTTAATATTGGGGAATTTTTGCTCAGGCTGCCCCTGAATACGTACGATGGCACTTACATTATCGTTACCTCCTCTTAAATCATCACCACCCGTTCTGATTTCAAGCAGGATTTCACTGACCAACCCACCCGTTGCTTTACCATTTCCTTCAATTGTTGGGGGCATAACCGGGTTATATCTCCTGTCAACAAAATAGGTTTGCCACTGACAATTTACATTGCCTGCTTCACCTTTATAATAATAGAAGGATTGACTGGTGTTAGCCATCAGGATTTTCGTCTCGCCAGGGTAATTCGGATCATATACCATTATTTCAAGATCCTCCTTATAGTTGCCTAAATCGCCCTGATAACGCCCGCCATTATATCCAATAGCTAACACCTGGTGATGTGGGCCTGTACCTCCGTTGCCGGGCTTAAAAAGCCCTAATGGAACCGGATTGCCTTTATCAATTTCAGTTTTTAGTTCCTGTAGCCGGCCTCCCTTGAAGCATTGTAAGCCCCAGTTAAAAAACTCGCTTGTCCGGGCTCCAAAAGGATTGATAAACAACTCAGTCCATTTATCAATATTACCTGTTACTGATGTGCGTTGCCTTCCCCACATGTAGTCAAACAAAGGCATGCCATTAGCAGGTTTGTATGTTTGAGCCGGTATTATTTTATTGGCTTTAAAATAATCCAGAGCAGAGTAAACCATGCCCCCGCAGAACCCTGACATTCGTATATCATTAAACACTTCAACTTCCAAAGTATTCCTAAATTTGAAGCCATGGATTTCGGGTTTGAATCTGGTTTGTCCTGAGCCTACCTGGGATTTTGCCTGAACAAAACAGCTTAACATACTTACTATAAATACGCCTGTAATTACAAATGAATGCTTTACTGATTTGCAAAACTGCGCTGTAAGTTGTGTAACCGGCAGGTTTTTTAATTGACCTAAAAACGGGGGTGCTGAAATCTTTTTCATAATTAAAATTTTTTGATTGTTTAAAATTTGTTTGTGACCTGGTGTTTGTATGTTTTTAATGAATCTTTATAGGACAAATGTTATCATTATCAGGAGCCTTACCTATACCATGATCATGTGATGCCGGATGTATGCATCCAGATTTTGAATTAACACTATTAATTACTCAAAAATTATTTAGCTGAATTATATTTTAGGTTACAAATGCTGTAACCGGATATAATAATTAGATTTAAATTTTCAGTGCGGTGGCTGTATATCTACAATTCATCATTGCGTAACACTCCTGTAAGTATTGTCCTGTAGGCAGCACCCACACACTATCCCATTTATGGGAGATTTATCAGGATAACACGACAGCGATCAAAACAACTTTAGAAAAAATTGCAGACTATTGTAGTGAAAATTAAAGAATGCGCCTCCTCAAAAAAAAGGGGCAACCAGCAAGAAAGGATTAATAATAAAGAGCCACCTGTTTCCAGGAAAACAACCCGGATTTTAAACAATACGCTGTTTAATAGCTTTGGCTACAGCTTCGTTCATAGAATGAACATGCAGTTTTTCGTAAACTTTTTTGATATGAGTTCTCACGGTTTGTATAGAGATAGAAAGATCAAGGCCAATCATTTTATAACTATTGCCTTTTACAAGAGAAGTTAATATATCTTTTTCCCTGGATGTAAGATTGTATAGCTGATTTGATTTAGGAATATGTTTTGAAAAAAGTTGTAAAACTTTTCTCGCAACAGAAGCGGTCATTGGAGCGCCTCCATCTTTCAAATCATGTATAGCTTCAACGATTTTTTGGGAAGCCGTGCCCTTTAAGAGGTAGCCTGTGGCACCATAACATACGGCTTCAAATACAGAATGGTCATCGTCGAAAACAGTAAGCATTAGTACATTTATGTGAGGAAAATAATCCTTAATAATTTTAAGACCTTCTAAGCCATTCGTTCCGGGCATTTCAATATCCATTACCACGATGTCAGGAGAATGGATGTCCATAATTTTTTTTACGTGATCACAATTTTCCCAGGCACCGCAAAAGTAAATACCATTTCCGCAGGTAAGCAACTGACTTATTTCTTCTCTCCAATCAGCTTTATCTTCGAAGAGAACAACCTTAATCATCAGCAGAATTTATATATGAATGGATGAATTAAAAAACCGGGACGGTAAGTGTGATATGGGTTCCTTGCTGAATAATAGAAACGATCGTCAGTTTTCCCCCAAGCTGCTCTGCCCTTTGCTTCATATTTCTTAGACCATTTCCGCCACGACCATTCTGAGCATCAAAGCCCTTTCCGTTGTCTTGGATTGACAATACCAATCCTTTTTTATAGGGATTCAGACAAATATCAGCATTTGTTGCCGATGAGTATTTTGCCAGGTTATTAATTGCTTCCTTGTATATAAGAAAAAAATCTTTTCGCTTTTCAATGGGAACCTTAACATTTAGCAAGCCTTCATCGGCAGTAATAGAATAATTAATCTCCTTCGGTTCTAATACAGATGCAGCATACTCTCTCATTCTAACTGTCATATTATTAAATTTATCGTTAGCAGGATTAATGCTCCATACAATATCGCTCATTGACTCTATCATAGTTCCCGAACTTTCGCTAATCTTTTTCAACATTTTTTTTGCATGTTCCAAGTCTGTATTAAGTTTTTTATCGTCCGCTCCGGAAATAATATTAATAGTACTCAATGTACTGCCAATATCATCGTGCAAATCTCTTGCAATCTTATTACGCACTCTCATTAATTCAAGAATCCTGTTCAATTGAATGCGATAATAAGTATAAAACAAAGTTGTTACCAATAAACTGTTTAACAGGTAGAACCACCACGTTCTGTACCAGGCAGTCGAAACATTAATTGGAATTGCAATATCCGAATTGGTCCATATACCGTTACTCCCTCTATATTTTACATTTAAAACATAATCGCCTCCCGGAAGGTTAGTATAATTTATCTGGGAATAGGTACCATTATAAACCCAATCTTTATCGAAACCGCGGAGCTTGTAAGCATAATGCACGGCTTGGGGGGACTTGTAGTCAAGTGCTGTGATCTCAATAGAAATTTGATTTTCCCGCCAGCTCACCGTTACAGGCTTTTGTAGCCTAACATTTTGTCCTCTTTCACTTACCGGATAGTTGAACAAAGAAATTCCTGCTACTTTAAAATCAAGGACAGCAATTTTGATTTTGTTTAGACTATTGTATTGCAAGGAAGGCTCTATCGTGTTTACCCCTTTGTCACCAGCCACAAACAAATTTTTTCCGTCAAATGCAATTGCATGAACTTGATTGGAATTCAATCCTTCATTAACATTATAAATACTAAATATGCCGGTTTTTTTGTCGAAAAAGCTAAGACCGTTACGGGAGCCTATCCACATGTTTCCTAAATTATCGTCGCATAAAGCGGTTATATTGTTGTCGGATAGCCCATCAACGGTAGCATAATTATGAAGGGATTGGTCTGAAAGATTATAAACATTTAAGCCGCTTATTGTTCCTATCCATAATCTGTTATCAGTAAGTAGAAGGCTGGTAATGCGATTAGAACTAAGTTTCCCTTTTTTGATAACAAAGGGAGTGACTTGACCGGTATTTGTATTTAATGTAAAAAGTCCGTCATCTGCGCCTGCATAAATGATATTATTTGAAATAGCAAGGCACCGAAAGATCCGGATTTCATCGGATTTGAAGTAATTGTCAAATTTGTTTTTAACGCAATCAAAAACGCCAAGACGAGTATAACCCGCTATTAAAATTTGATTATCTTTGAAGGCATCTGCTGCATAAATAGTTGCTTTCTTAGGGTCTTCAGAAAGTTGAAGTTCGACAGGAACTACCGGTACTGGTTTTGAGGTAAGAGTAGCTGTAATTTGTTCTTTTTTAATTATAAATAAGCCATTAGAATTAGTAGCTATAATAAGGCCGCCTGATCTTATTACGGCTAAAGAGGTTATTTTGGTGCCTTTTTCGAAGGCAACTATTTTTTTTTCTTTTCTTCTATTGGAGTCAATTACCCAAATTTCGTTACCTTTTGCCAGATATATGTGTTGATTGCCGTTACATGCTACATTTACTTTTGACTTTCTAAGTTCTGCTATTGTATTCAAGCTTAATGCATCAAATAATTTCTTTTGAGGCATATACATAGCGACTCCTTTTCCCGTACCACACCAGATTATTTCTGTGTCATCTTCGTAAACGGTGTAAACAGTATTATCAATAAGACTTTCGTTATCAAATTCATTTTTCAAATAGTGCTCAATGTCGCTAATTACAATTGAAGTATCGTCCTGCTGAATAGTAACAGCGCACCGGATAAATCCGTCTCCGGTTGTGCCAATGCATAGCCGCCCTGATTTATCTATTATTATACTGAATATACTCAGTTCTTTCAGGCCTGTTTTTCTTTCCAGTTCGGGTAACAAATGAATGAAAGAAATTTTGCCTGATTTATTATTGGCAGATGAATGAACGATATAGTCAAGCATCCCGTAAAAAGAAATAAGGAGAATATTATCATTTTTATCAACAAAGACTTTCCATATAGAATTATTGGCAATTGAATTATGTCTATTGTTTTTAACGTAATGGCGAAAGGAGATATGGTCATCATCTGCATCATCTACAGAAAACTGGTTTAGCCCGTTGTCAGTGCCAACCCATCCATTACCAGACTTATCGAATGCAATGGACCAGATGATATTGCTTGAAACAGCAATTACTGAAGAATCATTTTCATAATGTTTAAATTTATAGGAAGTAATTCGGCCCGTTTTATCTTTTAACTCTATTAATTTATTCAATCCCCCCCCCATCGTTCCTATCCACAAGCCGCCTTTATAATCTTCAGCTATTGCCCATATCTCATTGTTGCTTATCGACCCGCTGTCCTGATCATTAGTAAGAAATTTCTTAAAATTATCATTAACCGGATCATACAAATTCAGACCCTGCCTTGTTCCTATCCAAAGACGGTGCTCTTTATCCTGGAATAATACATTGATATTATCGTGAGAAATAGAATTCGTATCCGCATTGGCATGATGATAAACTTTAGCTCTTGTACCATCATACCTGTTAAGGCCTTCTGAAGAAGCAAACCATACAAAACCATTATCATCTTTAATGATCGAAGCAATATTTGCATCTGCAATGCCTACATCTTCAGACAGGTTTTTAAAGCTGTACCCATAAGTTTGGGCAAAGCAATGTATGAAAGGAGTAAAAATAGAAAATAGAAAAATTGAAAGTTTGAAAGTTTGCCGAACGTGAGATAAAAAAGTAGATTGAATTCTTTTGAAGCCGGTTGCAGTACTACTTTTAAGCAGCCATTGCATCGTACTATCGTACCTTTTTCTCATTATCTAGTAAACTAAAAAATTCATAAATTCATGGCTTACGAAGTATAGTAGTATTTCAGGAAATTTATTAATTATCTTTCGAAAAGCTCTCTCCTATAAACAGCCATGCCAAAATTTATGTCGTGGCATACCGGGGGGCAACAACCTCCATTTGGAAAGCACATGTTTCCTGGTACAGTAAACCCGAGGTCCGGGCCGTTTGGGGTAATTACTATTGATACCCGCATCTCATCTATTTTATTTTTAATCATGTCATCGCACACTTGTTTCAAATCCGTTGGTTTTACAGATACGGTATTTATTTGCAAATTTTTACTTCTGTAATTATTTTCTATAAAAGCCATCAGTTCTTTCTCGGATTTAAAATAGACAAATTTAAAATCTTTACTTTTTACCTCCCGACTCTGCAACACCTGATCTTTCTTATTTTTCGATCCTGACGAACAACCAGGTATAGCTAAGTAAAATAAGGTTGAAATGGTGATACAATTCGTAATCAAAAGAATTTTTTTCATAAAAAATTTTGTTTGAGTTATTAAATGAGTTTGTTTGATGTTTTAGCAAGTAAAATAAACCGATTAAGCTGAATGAAGTATATGTGATAGTAAAGAAGGTAATATAGAGAATTGATTCAAATAGTTTCAAATATAAATATTGCCGGAAGAAAAAGTGGAAATCCTTTTAAGTCACAAATATTGTGCATAACCGGATGTCCGTCAATTACATGTTTGTGTAATTGGTATCCCGTAAAATCCGGCACCTCAATAACTCAAACAGGAATTTGCTTACAGGTCTACAATCTTTAATTTCAGCGCTTTCACCACGGCTTCTGTACCACAGCTTACATGCAGCTTATCGTAAATATGCTGGCAGTGCTTGCGTACGGTATTGATGGAAATCGTAAGTTCTGAAGCAATTTGTTTATAGGAATAGCCTTTTGCCAGGTGGTTGAGAATATCTGTTTCCCGGCTGCTGATATTGAACAGCGGAGCCGTTTTGTTTTTTTGGGAGAATACGCCCATCACTTTACGTGCAATACCCGGGCTCATGGGGGCACCGCCTTCCAGCACTTCGTGCAGGTATTCTATAAATTTTTCAGGAGATGTTTTTTTGAGCAGGTAGCCATTTGCCCCGGCGCAAAGGGCATCGAATAATTTACCATCATCTTCAAACACGGTGTGCATTACCACCAGTATTTCCGGGTTCAATTCCTTTATCACTGCTACACCTTCCGTACCCGTCATACCCAGCATATCTATATCCATGATTACCAACTGCGGCACTAATGTAGCCATCTGTTCCTTCACTTTGTTGCAATGGGCAAAAGAGCCAACAATATCGAACTGCTGACTGGTTTGCAAAAGCAATTTAATAGAATGCCTCAACAGATCATTGTCCTCATATATTACAACGGATGAACCCATGTGACTGCGAATGTAAAATGTTTACAATCTAAAAGGGATTACACTTTTGTGTAATAGCCGGTAATAAATTTAACGCCGGTGGTTCATAGTTTATCCTTTACAACTGCACTTTACAAACAATTGCTGTTCCTTTTTCTTTCGTTGATGACAGGTCAAAAATACCCTTATGTTTTTGAATTCTATGCCGCATATTTCCAATACCATTACGCAGGCTGGTTTGTAAAATAGATGGGTCAAACCCAATACCATTATCTGCAACGGTCATTGTTAAGTGGTGATTTTGTAAACTGATCCGCAGTTTAATCATTGTGCACTTGGAATATTTCAATGAATTATTCACGGCTTCTTTGCAGACCAAGTATATATCCCTTCGCAGTTCCATGGGTAAATTCAGCGAAGCATGCGGTTCGTCTATCTCTATAATGGAATCAAGCCCTTTGGCTTCCACCAATTCCGTTACATATTTTCTGATACGGGCAAACGTGTCCTCCGCTGCATCGTTGGCTGGGTTTACACTCCATATAATATCGTCTATGCTTTCGCCTGCCTGCTGCACCGAATTTTTTATTTGTTGGATCAGTGGAATCGTCTCGTTATCGTCGCCCACTCTTGTCAATGCTACAGCACTTAACATATTTACGCTGCTGAGGGTAGCTCCAATCTCATCGTGCAAATCGCCGGCAATAGCGTTGCGAATGTGAAGTATCTTTAGCAATTGCCTGTTACGAAAGAATAAAATGAGAAAAGCAATGACACAAGTCAATGCAATACAAAAGATAATTAGTTTTACCTTGTTTCTGTATTGAATATTCTCAACCGCTATTTCCTGTTTACGTAACTTTTCTTTGAATGAAATATTCTGAACCTGGTTTAACTTTTCCCGGTTGAATATATTCTCTTTGGCAGCTAATGTCTGATTCCTGTATTTAACCGCACTGTCGCTCTTATGTTGTGACTGGTAAATGTCTGATAATAAATTACTGGCTACAATCACACCATTGAGGTATTGGGTTGAAGATCCTACTAAAATTGCCTGTTTTGCATAGTATATACTAGAATCTGTTTGCCCCGTTAACAAAAATGTTTTCGCCATCCCGTTGTAAATTTCCGTCAAGTCCTTTAGAATATTCCCGTTAATAGCCGGTTGAATACCATCCTGGTAATATTGCAGTGCTAATGAATAATTTCCCTTTTTTGCATAAACATTTCCCAGAACGTATGCAAGAGCTCCCCACATTCTTTTTCCATTGATTGCTTTTTGAATTTTATAGGCAGATTGAGCATACAGTAATGCAGAATCCAGATAATTGAATTTTTCATAAACAGACCCTATATGAATCATTACGCTGGATTTTTCTGTACTGCCTAAACTTTCAGATGCATTTTTACATTTATATGCGTAATAAATGGCGTTCTCAAAATTTCCCTGGTCTCTATAGGTTACACACATGCCTAAATTACTCCGGAACAATTCCATTTTGTCGTTTATTTTTTCTGCTATTATTAAGTTCTGTAAAAAAAAAATCAATCGCCTGGGCATAGTTACCCATCGTAGAGGCGACCACTCCATTCGACCATAATGCCCTTCCTTCAAACCTAACTGACTTAATACTTTTAGCCAGGAGCAATTGTTCCTGAGCATAAATCATTGAAGAATCAGGATTTGACCAGGCATACGAAAAAGCTAATTTACCCAGAGTTTCGAACCTGGCTGAATCATTCATAGCCGTAGTTAATAATTTTCTGAGGCTGTCATTTAAAACATCCTGTTGGGAATTTACAGAACTTAAAGAATGTACTATTGGAGCTAATGATTTTTTGTTATCATCAATACGCTGCCCATTCAAATAAACTGTATAGAAAACAATATAAAGAAAAATCAACATTTTTTTCACACCATAATATTTTTTTACAATTTTCAATTTTCGTTGTATTTGTAATTCAGCTTAAACTTATACTATTTTCAGTTAATAAAAGTGAAATTTAAACCTTACTCCTTTCATTTACTTCAACATGACCATTAATATACTCCGTGGTTTTAAATAATGGGCGCAAAATTCTGTTTCCTGGTTACCGCCACTAATGAATAATTTATCAACTAAATAAGCCGTTACTTACACCTTCTTCTTTTCTATACAATCATCTTACAAGTTATAGCTGTTCCTTTTTCTTTTGTTGTTTCCAATTCAAAAAATCCTTTATGCCTTTCTATCCGGTGTCGCATGTTTCCAATACCATTACGCAGGCTGCCTTGTAAAGCAATCGGGTTGAACCCAATACCATTATCCGCCACAGTCATTATTAAGTAATGATTTTTAATCTTTATTGTTATGCTGATGGTTGTGCACCGGGAGTATTTCAACGCATTGTTTACGGCTTCTTTACAAACCATGTAAATATCTCTGCGCAGTTCCATCGGCAAATTCATGGAAGCAGGTGGTTCATCTATTTCAATAACGCAATCAAGCCCTTTGGCTTCCGTCATTTCCGTTACGTATTTTCTGATACGGGCAAAGGTATCCTGCGCCGGGTCGTTAGCGGGGTTTACGCTCCATACAATATCATCGATACTTTCCCCTGCCTGCTGCACAGAATTTTTTATTTGTTGTATGAGCGGGGCCGCTTCATTTTTATCGCCTGCTTTTAGCAAAGCCACGGCACTCAGCATATTCACACTGCTAAGCGTTGCGCCTATCTCATCGTGCAGATCACGGCTGATGCTATTGCGTACCCGGTACATTTTTATTAACTGACGCATCCGGTAGCGGTACACGGCATACAATAGTGCAAACATTGCCATTATGCACAAGGTAATGAACCACCCCGTTTTCCAAAAGGGAGGCTTGATACCGATAGGAAGTACAATTTCTTTTGACCAGGTATTATTACCGTTGATTGCTTTTATATGTAGTGTATAATTACCCGGCTGTAAAGCAATAAGGCGAATACTGCAATCAGGGTTGGCGACCCAGCCACTGTTAGCAGCCAACCCCTCTATCTTGTAGAAATAAATTACTTTAGACGGATAAAGCCAATCCATGGCAGCAAATTCTATATCAATATTATTTTGATCATACTGTAAAGCCAGTCGTGTTATACATTCCGGAGGCAGGCTATCTTTATATTCTTCGTGGTTAATGGAAACCGATGTAATCCTTAATATGGGTGGCCTGGATGGCGCTACCAGTTCCTTGATGTCTTTTATCAAAAAATCATTCACCTGGTCAACAATTATTTTATTATTGGCCGTGATGAATATATTACGATCCAGGTTATCTCTTTGGAGGCCATCCATTCTATTAAACACCCGCCATATTTTTTGGGCCGGATCAAAAAAGCAAAGTCCGGAAGAGGAACCTGCCCACACCCGCCCGGCAGTATCAACTTTAATTGTATAAACATCCATAGCCGGAAGTCCGGAACTGATATTGTAGTTTGTAATGATGGAATCTTTTCTCCAGTTGTAAACCTGTATGCCGTTACCTCCGGCTAACCAAAGTTCATCATTTTTACCAAAAGCGGCTGCTCTTATTATCTTCGAAGCCAGTGCTATTTTACCCGTAGCTGTTTTGAAAATATGTTTCACTGTTTTTTGCTGCCTGTTACAGTAAAACATCCCTGCTTCTGTAAACAGCCATGCATTACCGTCCGGGCCGGCCTGCAAATCATAGCTCCCCATATTATGGTTGCCAGGATAGTCATTAGCCCATCTAAATGGGTAAGTTTCTACCTTATCTTTTTTTATATCCCAAAAAGTAAAACTGCTGCCGGTTATCATCCAGATGTCGCCACCCTTATTACTTACCAGGCTTTGAATTTTTTTTATTTCCGCATCGGGCAAGGGGATACTCCCTGCTTGTTTTCTAAACATTTTCTTTTGCTCATCCCATAGATTTACCCCATTATTATGATTGATTACCCAAACCCTGCTTTTTGCATCAATAACAAGATCATGGAAATACTCATTGTCCTTATGAATGGCTGGTTCATAAGCCACTGGTTTAATTTGAGTAGTGTTTTTGTCAAGTATATATAGCCCGTTTCCATCCACATTCGCAAGCCAAAACTGTTGCCTTTTTTCATCCCATAAAAAACCAGTTAAAGAAATATAGCCTTTCTTTTTGGTTGTAAACGGATAGGATACATTGGGCTTTAACCAGGTAAAAGCGGGATGCTGCTGGTACACATAATAATTGCCGCCAATAAATATACCTGCATCCGGCGTAGCGGAAACTTTCTGTATATCAGGCACTGTAGCTGTGGGATCTGTGGGATCTGTGGGATTACGGATCGGAGTTATATTGGTTAATGCACCTGAATTTGTATTTAGCTGGTACAAGCCATCATCTAAGCAGGCAGCATACATAATGCTATCATTAATTGAGGTAAGGTCATATACAATAAGGCCATTTGCACCATTAATTGTTTTTACAGCCCTGGCTTCAATGAATTCCTTTTTATTCTTATTAAAACATTTTAAACCTTCCCCCCAGCCTCCCAGCCAGAGCAGGCCTTTCTTATCCTGTTCAAGGGTCATAATATCTGTTCCTCCCTTTACCTGCACCCGTTCAGGATAGTGTGTAAATGTTTTTTTTATTTTATCAAAAGCATACAAGCCCTGATATGTGCCCACCCATAATGTATTCTTATCCCCAGTATCTTCCTCTATATCAGTTACATAATTGCATCCCCATACAGTCCCGTCTTTGCATAGGTCTGGCTCAGGAAAATAAAGGCTGAACGTATCTTTTTTGAAATCATATTTTGCCAGGCCATGCCCTTCTGTGGCAAACCACAAATTGCCCTCCGAATCATTGACAATACGTCTAATACGGTAATAAGCGTTACTGTCTTTTGAAAGTACCGGATATTTCGTGAACCTGCCGGTATGCTGATTGTACTTTGTGGCTCCATGATTAAAGCCTGCAAACCATAAGTTACCATTCTTATCTTCAGCAATATCAAAAATGGTGTTATCTGTCAGCGAATTAGAATCGGCATAATTGGCAAAATAGTTTTTATACCGCTTGCCATCAAAACGCACCAGGCCATTGGATGTACCAAACCACAAATAGCCATTTTTAGACTGATAAACCCGGTAATTAAGATTAGAAAAATACTTTGATTCCGGACCATACGCCATGTAGCTGCCCATTTGCTGCTGGGCAGAAATAGTATCGGAGAACAATAAGTAAAAGCAGGCAAGAATGGTACAACGCATAGCAATCAGCAGTTTGCATCATGCGAATTATAATTTAATAAATGGAAGGGATATTAAGAAATGAGTAAACCTGCTTTTTGAATGATTAAATTGAATAATTTGCTTAATAGATGGCAATTTTTTTAAGGTAGCAGACAAATAGTTGTATTTGTTTACTTGGATGCTGTTTAGTATTTTAACACTTGTTGGAAAACAGATACAAAATATTATAGGATCGGTTTTATGTGCTGTAGGCACATTCTGTTTGTAGTAGTAAGCCTATAGGTGATTTGGTGCTTTATGCCACGTAGTGGCTATCTGTTTAGCCATTATATACCTCATTTGACAGCATTTATTTAAAGGCTGTCTAAAATTATTTTAATAAATAATCTGTGTCGCTTTCCGGCTGCAATATCGTTGGATTTTTACTTCATAGAATATTTATTGTTTTCAATGGTATTCAGTGAGGTGCTTCGCAGTTCGCCGTAGAATACCGGCTATGGCTGCAAAATCCGCCTTATTTCGCTCAAAAATCAACTACATAGTAAAGTGTCAAATAAATGTAGACACTAAACAACTTCCTGATTTATTATTTCAAACAACACCTGTTCCTTTACTTTAAAGTGATCAAACAGATAGCCACTACGTGGCATCATGGCGTTCTTAAAACCTTCATTGCTACAAACAGGTTGTACCTACGGCACAATAGGGCATTATACTTTGTTTATAAAGCCCGGCATACCTGTATTGTTAAAATACTAAACAGGTTTCTTGTTCAAAAAAATAAATACCAATTCTGGAAACGTAACAGTTCTGCAAAGGTTCCTCCCTTGTATTATACCATTTGGGTAATAAAACTATCCTATAGGATTTTAAAAAAATCAATACAGGTAAGCGTTTTAGCAAATTCAATTAGACTAATTTGATCATGCAAATGGTATTTGCTGTACGAAGTATCCTGCCTTCGTACCTAAATGCTGTTGCCTCCGGCTATTTTCCCTATAAAAAAATACCTTGCAGATCAAAAATCTGCAAGGCATACATATTATAATTCTATTTTTATATTAACCTTTCTTGTTGGTAGCCGTTCCGGTCTCAGCCGGGGCCTTGTACAACCCGTCTTTCTTTGCCATTTCCTCAATCGTATTTGCCCGTTCATTGCTATCGGGATGCGAGCTCATTCTCTTTTCCGCTTTTGATTGCTGGGCACCACCGCTCAGTGCAGCCAGTTTACGAAATGCGCTTACTTCACCCATTACATTATAATTATTTCTCTTTAAAAAAGCGTAGCTATATAAATCCGCTTCTGATTCCTGCTTGCGGCTAAATTTTGCATTCAATATTGCATCAGCCATCTGGCCCAACTGGCTATCCGTAAGGGTAGCTACGGCACCGGACTGAGAAGCTGCTGCATCTGAAATGGCAGCCCGTTTATAAGCGGCTTTAATAGCATCACGAGTATCATGATTTTTTACGTGGCCTATTTCATGCCCTATCACTGCCAGTAGTTCATCATCAGTCATCATATCCATCAAAGCGGAAAATACACGTACACTACCATCAGCACAGGCAAAAGCATTGATGTCCGTTACTTTATACACTTTATAATTCAGGCTTAATCCTTCTTCATCTTTGTGCTTTCCAAAAATTTTATTCAGCCGTTTGGTATAAGGATCGGTATCACCGGCAACCGTATTATGCGTATCCATGTAGTCAACCGATTGTTTGGCTAAGGCAGCGGCATCCGCATCACTAAAGGTTACTGCCTTTAAGCCGCTTTCTCCAGCCTTCAAGGTGCGGGAATTTATCTTTAACTGGGCATTTACTCCTGGGGAAGCTATCAGTACTGTAACGATAACTGCGGCGATAATTAATCTTTGTTTCATGGATAAATATGTTTCAGGTAAAAGTATCATGTTAATTGGCCTTGCCCCCGGTAATTTTTGTACCAGGTCAACTTCACTTATCCAACGGTTACCGTTATCGCATTTCCACCAATAAATAACAGTATTAATTACAACCCGAATGGCCAAGCAACCAATAAACTAAAATAAATACCAGGACACCCCCCAGGCAACCACCGCCCCATTTCCAACCGGCATATCCTGCTATTAAGGTTTTGAAGAAATTGTTCATGCTAATTTGGTTTTGCTGCTATGTTTTAAAAATAGTGCCAGATTCTTGTCGTCAATCGTGAATCGTTCCGCCTCGGCGGATGAATGGTACGTACTGTCCGATTTTCTTCCGGACTTCCGGACATGCTGACTTCCGGACTTTTAAAAAATAGCCCGCAATGAAGCCCTTCCTACATGAACCGTTTTTCCGCTGCCGGGTTTGCGACCTTCGTATTGGAAATTAAGTTCCAGGCTATTGGCCAGGCGTTTGGTGAAATCGGCATTCCACAATACATTTTTACCGGGCTGCAATCCATCTAAAATAATAAAAGCAATCGTTGAGTTCGTACCGCCATTGTATTTGATGTTGCTGAATGTAAGCTTTGCATTTAATGAGGCACTTTGCAATAAATTGTATTTGCTTTCCAGGTTTAAAGATTGAATAGTGGCGGGTTCATTACCAGCTTTACTATTGCCGGTTTTCCAGTCCTGGCGCAGGCTGCCCGCAAACCTGAAAGATGAACCGGCCGTATAAGTTAGTTTAGGCTCGGCACTATATGTTTCAATGCTATAATTGCGGTTGTCGAATTTAGGATTGGGTACCTGTAATTGCTGGCGGTTTAGCCGCTGAATGGTTTCCAGTGTCAGGCGCCGGTTCAGGTTCCACCGTATTCTTGCATTCCAATCTTTGTAGGATCGGGTTTCAAATCCATAGGTAAGAATGGATTTATTGGTATTAAAATTCTGGCTTATATCAAATCCCCAGGTAGTGCTTGCCCGGTTATAGCTGAAAACATTTGCTATTGTGGTATTCAACGAAATAAGGTTGGTATCACTCACCGATGCGGCAAACGGATTGAACTGAAACCGGTTGCTACTGATTGCTTTTTTACTGGTTTGCAAGCTACTTTGTAAAATAATGCGGCTGGCAAGCCTTTGCCAGTTTTTAAGTGAGGTCGATTTAAATAAGCTGCGGGGCGATAACGTAACACTATAATTTAATGTATTATAAGCAGCTTTTACAAACTGGTTGGTAGGCGTAAATACCCGTATAAATTTTGCCTGATCCTGGTATAGGGCGGTTTCAAATTCATTCAATTGTTGTACCCCATCCCCATTATAATCGTTCCAGGTGAATTCGCCCTGCCCGGCAGGCACTTCAATATAGGCAAAATCACGTCGCTGCTCCTGCCCGGCTCCTAATTCATATAAGGCATTTCCAATTAAGAATCCGCGGCCAATATTCACCAGGTATTCTGCCCGGCCAAGCAGGTTGTTTTCCGGCTGCTGCGTGGTAATCGTTGTATTTTTAATTTTTAAAATACGATATGTTACATTCAGGCGAAACTGATGTTTCTGGCTTTTTAATAATTCCACCAATGCAGTAAAATTGTGGCTTACATCACTATTCAAAAAATCAGGCCCTACCGGCAACCGGTTATGGCGGCTGTAATAATTTACGCTCCAGCGGTTTTGCTTCTGCATATCACTGCGTATAAAAGCCGTCCAGTCGGTAAATGAAAAACCGGTTGGACTGATATGGCCATCCTGGCGGTTGCGCAACCCGTTATGATCCATACTGAAAGTGCCGCCAATATTGTAATTGTGTAATTTGGTAAAGGTTTTATTCAGGTCGATAAACGGCCGCAGCAAGTACCCGTGATCTGTGTTAGTACTGATGCTGGTGTACATTACCTGGTCCCGCAGGTTCCAGCCTTTATAGCTTTGCTGGTGCACTACCGTTTGCCGGTGACCACTATAGCCGTCGCTGCGCAGGTAACCTAAGTAGCTGTACTCAAATACATTTTCTTTTTCATCTTTCAGGCGCACATTTAAGGCAGGCAACTGCTCGGCAGCCGAACCGGTAGTATAAGGTAAACCCCAGTCCCTCAGAAACTCTACGGTTCGCAGGCGTTCCAGCGGACGAAACGTTTCGCCTACCTTTTCATAGCCGGCAATCGTGTTTACGTTTAGTTTTTTACCGAGTAATTGGCGGGTACGATTATCGTTCAGCAGCACCCGTACCGCAGCGCCGTCGTCATTGCCTTTGTCTTTTTGGGAAAAGGTATTTACATCGTATTTACTAAAGCCGGCTTCCAGCAGCAATTGCGTATTCTCTGTGAATGCATACACACTTTTTACCGTTGCTACTTGTTGCTTCTTCGGTGTTACCAGCAAGCTAACCGGTTCAAAATCGCCTTGTGCAATTCCGTTTACAGGCGCTATCCATTGATACGCTTTTCCGTTAGCTGCATTAAAAGAAGCTGTATAATTACCCCGGCCTGCACCTACGTTCGTGAATGACAAGCCAAACATTTGCGGCTGTGCCGTGGGGCTGTAAACATAATACGGATAATGGATACCATTAATCAGTGAATCCTTTTTGACGTATAAAATTTTACCGGTACTAAATGTATCTACATAAGCAGTTGGGAAATATGCATTTTGAATGCTGTCGCCGGTGCGGTTCAGGAAAAGTTTTTGCCCGTTATCCAATGTTTGATTGATGGGGGCATTTTTTGAATCGCTATTGGAATAAGCGCCAAAACTCACTTTCCATTTTTTGTTTATCTGTGCTTCGTTAGCGGCATACACCAGGTAATTGAGATAGTTACGGTCGGCATATTCAAATTCAATCTGGATGCGGCTATCTTTGGTAATCATCCGCCGGGGTGTAAATGTCACTTCGGCTGTGTTGTAGTTAATAACATAGTCCTGGTCTTCGCCACGTTGCAACAATACGCCGTCAACAAATACCCGTTCCGTATTGGCCAGCACTACAAAAAAAAGTTCGTTGTTGGCGCCGGTAAGCCGGTACGGGCCCTGGTTGCCTTCCAGTCCCTGGAAAACGTTCCGGGTAAATTTACCTTTAGCTACGGCACCGGTTGCGGTAAACCGGTTTTTGATAGCGCCAGGCAGCGTATTCTCCGTAGCAAAAGAAATCCCCTGCAGGCGTTTATAAAAATTGAGAAAATAAAACTGGGTTTGCCGCAGGTCAATATCGCCCAGGTTCAGTTCCCAATTCCGCTTTTTAAACTGAAGCCAGATCCGGTCGAACTCATTCAGTTGCTGGGTAGTGCCATCCGGTTGAATCGGAATATTATTATCGGTAATGGCCGCAGAAATCTGGATACTGTCTGCCAGCATACCGCTTAATTGCAGGTTAAAACTGGAATTGACAACTGCATCCTGGGCATTGCCAAAACTAAGGCTGCGGCCCAGGCTGCCGCTATAGGTAAGGTTACCAAAATCCACAATGCTGTTTTCGCTTCGCCGGCCATATTTTTTTGCATTGGGGCTGCTTACGAATTTATTCCCGATAGAATCAAACAAAAAACGGCGGTTGGCGCTGGTCAGCCGAAAGGGAAATACACGGTAGCTGACATCCACACCATCCGCAGGAATCTCCGTAAGCCAGGTAAGTGTAGCATCTGCTTCATTTAAAGAATATTGGTTGGGCAAAAATCCTTTGAGGCTGAAAGTACCCGGCACAATGCTCAGTGTATCAAACACAGTCACCCGTTGCTGTAGAAAAAGTTTTTTGCTGCGGAGGTTGCTACCACTAACGGGTTGGGCACACAGGCCCAGGCAGGCGCAGCAGGCAGTTAGTATGATGAGGATGCGGAGCAAGTTGGCAAAATTCCGCAATTAGAACGATGGAAAGACAGGTTTATGATTTTAAGATGAAGAACCAATAGCTATTTCAAACTGGCAATGAAAGATGGATAATCTTCACTGTGGTTGTTGATAATATTACGGACCGTGTAATGATCGTCATACCTATCAAATATGATATACCAAGTGGTACGGCGGTTGGCTTTATAAGAAGCATAGTGATTTCCATACTGCCCATCTTTTGTTTTCCGTGCTGTACGCCGGGGCAATGACAAATAAATTCCTAAATGCCTTTTAAATATGCCCTGGCTGCTTTTTCTGTTGCGAAATAGCCCTTTTCGATAAGTGCATCAAACAAAGCTGTTTGCTTTTGAATAACAAGTTGCTCAATGATTATTTCCGTAGTGCTTTGTTAAAACGGCTTCCATTGCTTGCGTAAACTGCTCTATTGTATGACTATTCTTATTATTAGGTTAAAATTCAGGTATAAGGCCCAGCTCTTTTAAAACCCGGATGGCTTCCTGATGCTTGCGTACATCAATGGTAATATGGGTAAGCTGTCCTTTACTGTTTGTTTTAGTGATCACCCCCGAAATGCCTGACATGGCTGGCTTGTTTAATTGATGCATAAATGTATTGAATATTGTAGTTTGATACCCCTGCCCAATAGTGTAGATCAGAAAAAGTGAGGTTATAATCTAACAGGTAACTACTGGTAGCCTCGCTTCATAAAACGTGTTTATTATAGAAATTTTGCTCTTTGTGATTTGAATATATGTATACCGTTGTAGGCTACAAGCAGGCAATCAGGAAAATATTATGACCCTCCTAATGCAATAAGAATGATGACTCCGATAATAAGCAGCCCTACTCTAAAACCCCACCAGGCCCAGCGGCGAAAGTTGGCGTCCTGCGATAACAGGTAGGCTAATAAAAGCCCGATAACACTACCAAAGAAGCCTAATGCAAAACCGCCGAGGTTAAAGCCCTCTGTTTCTTCTTCGGCATGTTTCAATTGGCGCTTTACATTTTTCTTAGCCATCTTAAATGCCAGTCTTTCACCAAGACCTAAATGCCTGCCAGCCAATTCTTCATATTCTTTACGGTTAAGTTTCACAAAAAATTCAGCAATGGCTTTTTGCTGTTCGGAAATCGCACTGTGGCTTTTTTTAACTTCTGTTTTCGCTTCGGTAAATGCCGCATTTGATGTATTCACCATTATAGCAATAGCTATGAACAGGATAAGGCGTTTTCTCATAAAAATTGGGTTTTAAGAACGCAAAATAATAAAATTATTGACCGCCTGATAAACAGTGGGTGCATAACATTTTTAGGCGGCTTTGTTAGGGTGGTATTGTTTGGTGATGGTTTGGCAGACTTTCTCCCACTGTCCGTTCATCTTAATGGTTCTCAGCGTAAGCATATGAGCAGCGCCCGCATTGCTCCACCGTTGCCCGGAACGTTTCATTCTGCACTGTATCACGGTTCGATGAGAAGACTCCATGGCCCCCGAACCGATCAGCCCTTTTCCAATCGTTACATAATAAGCATAATCCATTCTGCCGATGTTTTCCGTGTAATAGCTGATCAGTTTGGCAGCCGATGGCATTTCCTTATCCTGTTGCAGGCATTTTACCGCTTCTATCACCTGCTGTGTGCAACTCTTTAACAATAGCGTTTCCATGGCTGCTATCCAGTTTCTGCGCATTTCCTCGGCTTCAAAATAGTCTTTGGCTACAGCACACAAGTATTCTTTGGCATGATAAAAATCCAGGATCGATATGGCTTCGGGGTAGGCATCCGCTATCCAGTTGCGCATCCACACCGCCCCATCCGTAATAAAAATTAACCGCTTTTTCAATGAACCATACCCTTCCAGCACACGTTCCATCTGGGCCGTAAAGGCTTTGCTATCTCCGAAGTGTGATACATATTGGGATTGGATAATCTTCCCCTGCTTATCCCCCAAACGCAGGCAATCCTGCCCACGGAACAGCCTGCCTAACTTCACTTCTTTATATTGTTCTGTGCGGGTTAGGATCATGGAGCCATCCAGCATCGCATAAAGCACATCCTCCTGCTTTTCTAAAGGATGAAGGCTTGTATTGTTCTGCAATACCTCCTGCAGGGCTTGGCCATAATGATCGGTAAGGCGATACAATTGCATCTCATTTATTTGCAGGTTCAGGTATTTGGATAACAGATCTTTGCTAATGCTATAGGGGCTTTCGGCGCAGGTAGCCAGTATCAACTCCTGTAGATAGGGGCTGATTTTGAACCCATTGCCCGGTTGGCTGTAAGGATGAGTGGTGGCTATTTGGAGGGTGCCGTAGCGGGCTTCAATTTTTTTTTATAAACCGGCTGTTTCACTTCTTCTGTTAAACGGTGCTCCAGCATCTGGCGACCAAAGGCATCGTGTAAGTTCACAAACTGCTTCTCGAATTCGTAAAAATCCAGTTGGGTGGATAAGTTCTTTACGTTTGCTATATAGCTGTCAAATAATTCCTGGGGCGTTTGCATAGACTGTAATTTTTAAACAAATCTATGGTTTCCTAAAAAATGTTATGCACCCTAAACAGTTAAAAATTATTGTAGAATCCCACCACAAATTAAAAGGCTGTTTCCGTTTGGAAACAGCCTTTTATACATTAGGAATAGTTACCTATATAATAATGGCCCCTATCAGAAGGAAAGAAACGATCGCACCAATCCAGGCCCATTTACGCATGTTTTTATCGTCGGAAAGCAGATACACCAGCAATACGCCAATCAGAGATAAAAAAAGCCCTGCTGCCAAACCTATTAACGTGCCGGTAGACGGCGTATCATCCGCTTTTTTCAGCTCATTTTTCATACGTTTTTGCTGAATTTTAAAAGCCGCTCTTTCTGTTAATGATAAATGCCGGCCCGTTAGCTCCTCATAATCTTTACGGCTCATTTTTACAAACATTTCTGCAGCAGCTCTTGTTTCCGCATTTTTAAATGCCCCGTAGTTTTCTTTCTTTTCAGTTTTTGTTTCCGTAAATGCAGCATTGGTTGTGTTTACTACCATGGCAAAGGCCATGCAGAGCGCAAAAATTTTTTTCATGGTGAAAGGTGGTTTTATTGTTAAAAGATGATTAACAAACTTCCCTTTAAATACTATGCCGGAAATTTTTATAAAGAAATATTCAGCATTACCATGAAATTTCTACCCGCCATTGGAAAATAAAAGTTTTCGTACGTGTACTGCTTATTATAAATGTAGCTGAATGTATACCCATTGGGTTCATACTTTACGTCAAACAGGTTATTTACCTGCAACGCTATCCGCATTTCTTTTAGCCAGCCGCTTTTTACCAGGTACGATACTCTTGCATCGTTCACCAGAAAATGATGAAGACTACGTGCCTTATCACCGGTATTATCCAGGTATTGGCGGCTCACCTGTTTCCCCATTATGGTAAATTCTGCGTTTTTTACGGGCAGTATATTTACCATTATATTTTGTACTAAAAAGGGCGAAAATGCAATATCAGGGTTTCCACGGCTAATGGTTTGCAGGCCGCCATTATCATAGTCATTTACATACTCTGTAAAATTTTTAATTTTATTGCGGCTCAGGCTAATACTGTAGGCGGCATTCCAGAATTTGGATTGATAGGCCGCTTCCACTTCAACACCCAGCCGGTAACTATGCGGAATGTTTGTACGTTCATAAGCGCCTACATCATTTATCTGTCCGGTAAGCACTAACTGGTTTCGGTAAAGCATATAGTAGCCGGTTGCACCAAGTGTAAGCCCGGGAATAATATTGCTTCGGCGGGCATTCAATTCAATGTCATGTAACTGTTCCGGCTTTGGTTGTTTTAAAAGGTCTGCTTCAAAATCATCCCGGTTTGGTTCTTTATTAGCCACGGCATAGCTGGCAAAGCCACTCCAGTTTCCCTTGCGGTAACTGATGCCGGCTTTGGGGTTTACAAATTGGTAATTGTTTTTTATATATAGTGTTGGGTTCTTATCAAAACCACCAATCGCATAATGTACATAGCGGTACTGCAAATCCATAAATATATCCAGGTGACTATTCAGTTGCTGCTGCCATTTGGCATACACATTTACGTCCGTTTTATTAGCGAAATTGGCGTAGTAACGGTTGTAAGTCAGCGGCCGCTGTTTTGTCCAGATTACTTCTCCGAAATGATCGCCCAGATGGCGGTTCCATCCACCGCCCAGCGTGAACTGGTGCTTTGCTGTTTTTTGCTGAATGGAAAATACCTGCCCGAAGAAATCCGTATCCAGCCAGCGGCGGCGTACTAAATCGGTTCGGGTAGTGGTATCTGTGCCGATAATAAATGGATTAATTCCGTAATCGCTTAATTTTTCATTGGCCCGGTATTGCTCATAGTAACCATGGCCCGGCGTATAAAACAAAGCCGTATTTATGTCCCAGCCGGCATTCAACTGACGGGTAAAAAATAGCTGAAAGTGATTTTGCCAGTAATTATCTGTTTCATTTTCGTAAGGCGTACCGGATTTTTCAGTACCAATACCATTATAGCGGCGGTTAACTGGTAGCAGGCTTTGCGGTACTCCATCCCAGGCCTGGTAGGTTTTTTCTTTTCCTAGCAGCACATTCAACCGAAATGATGTTTTTTTATTTTGATAAGCTGCACTTACGTAACCGGATTGCAGGCTGGTTTTGGCTCTTTCAATATAACCGTCGCTGGTGATGTTACTAACACGGGTATCTATGGTAAAATACTTACCAATCAGACCACTGCCAAACCGCAATGTATTTTTCCAGGTGTTGAAGGAACCATAGCTGTTATTCAGGTTTAGATAGGGAACCGGTTTATACTCGTTGGTACTAAAATTAACAGAAGCCCCGAAAGCCCCGGCCCCATTGCTGCTGGTGCCCACGCCGCGTTGCACCTGGATGCTGGATACCGAGGATGCAAAGTCCGGAAGATCTACAAAAAAAGTACCCTGGCTTTCGGCATCGTTGTAAGGCAGGCCGTTGATGGTCGTATTAATGCGGGTTGCATCGGTACCCCGGATGCGGATGCCGGTGTAGCCAACGCCGTTTCCGGCATCGCTGTTGATCACAACATTGGGTGTTTGGTTGAGCAAAAAAGGCAGGTCCTGCCCGAAGTTATTTTTTTCGATAAACGCTTTACTGAGATTGGTTTTCGCAAATGGCGAACGTTCGCCGGCCCGTATGGCATTTACTTCAACCGGCTGTAAAATATCCGCCATAGGCAACAGGTAAATGGTAACCTCATTCTTACCCGGTGCAATATTTTGTGTTCTGGCCTGGTAACCGGTTGCCGTTACTGTTACTGCTGTACTCGTTTTGATAGAATTAGCCTGTAACAACACCATACCATTCGCATTGGCTGTGAAACTACTGCCCCCGGCAAAAGCAATAGTGGCTGCTTCTACCGGTGCTTTAGAAACCTCGTTCAAAATAAAAATGGTCATCCGCTGTTGTGCAAAAACAGGCAGGCTGAATCCAACAAAAAACAAGAAGCTAAAAAGACGTTTCATGATTTCGGAAAATTTGCGGCCGGGATAAGGCATACGCAAAAAGAAGGAGACAGTTATTCCGAACGTTCTCGCCTTCCCTTCGCAGGCATTATCCTGATCAGGTTCTACGGGTTTTTCTCAGCTCCGCCGTTTGGCGATGCACCCCGGGCTAAATATTTTTTTACAGGCGCAAATGTATAAGGCAATTAATAACTGGCAATGGATAATTAATAAATGCAGCCGACGGACAAGAGACCACAGACGACCAGTTTGTAGCATTGCGAAGAAAGAGACGCCAGCATGGTGTCTCTACAATATTGTATTCATCCCATGTATTATCCCATTCATCCCAAAAATCCCATTTTAAGACAATATCCCTGTAACTTTTACCGGCCTGGGTCGTACTATCCCAGTAAAATTTAAAAACATGAAAACCCTGTTACGTTTTATTTTACTGAGTATTTGCTCAGTTGTTTTTATAACTGCTACTGCCCAGCCATTAGTGAATAGCAGATCCCAAAAAGTATATGATGCCAATGCACAGGCCCGCCCTGTAGGTAGCTTTACTGCTGTAAGTGTCGGAGGTAGCATCAATTTATACCTTAGCACCGGCAACGAAGATGCCGTAGCCGTTAGTGCAAAAGATGCAAGTGTGCTGGCAGATGTGATTACGGAGGTAAAAAACGGTGAATTACATATTGGAATGCGAAGCGGCCATCATGCCAGCACCTCTGAAGATATCAAAGCATATGTTTCAGTAAAGAACTTAAATAAGCTAACGGCTTCCGGCGCCAGTGACGTATTTGTAAAGGAATATTTACAGGCAAATGACCTTGCTATTACTATTAGTGGTGCCAGTGATTTTAACGGCGAAGTGCGTTCGGAAAACCTGCGCCTGAATGCAAGTGGCAGCAGCGACTTTACTATTTCAGGCAAAACAGTCAATCTGAAAATAGAGCTTAGCGGATCCAGCGATGTAAAAGGTTTTGATCTGGTGGCTGATAACTGCGATATAGAAGGCAGCGGCGCCAGCGATGTACGCATTACTGTAAATAAAGAAATAAAAGCCAACCTGAGCGGCGCCTGCGATGTGGCATACCGGGGCGATGCAGCAGTAAGAGATATCCGAACCAGCGGATCATCGTCTGTAAAGAAGTCAGGCAGTAAAGATTGATAACACACCCTTGTGTAGTTTATCCGCCGCGGCGGCTCTGACCCACACATATTTAAATAGTGATAACTTCTGAAAAGCGGTATTCTCTATTATCAATTTTTATAAAAAATCTCTTTAAAATTTATTATACTAATTATTTCAAAAAGAATTGGGCTGTGAAAATCTCAGGCCTATATTTGCAGCCCAATTTAAACATCGCGAAGTAGAGCAGCGGTAGCTCGTCGGGCTCATAACCCGAAGGTCGGAGGTTCGATCCCTTCCTTCGCAACGCAAGAAAGTCCATCTCTATTTGTAGAGATGGGCGTTCATTTTAAAATAAGTAGCAAGCATATCCGCCGCGGCGGACGGAGGTTCGATCCCTTCCTTCGCAACGCAAGAAAATAAAACCCGTCCCGGCTGAGCTGGGACGGGTTTTGTTTTTTACAAACTTGCTGACGATTATTTTATCATATTCATTAAAACCACTAGCATGATTAATCTTTTTTCATATGCCGCTTTACAACCGGGCCAACTTTTGAAAATAAAATTGAAAAACGAGCCGGCTTATATTTACGGAATGATCAAAGAACTAGGGCCATTGCAACCAGAAAAGGGTTCGGAGGATCAAACGTTGGCAACCGCAGCTACTTTGCAATTAATAGAAGATATTGACCAGTATACGGCTGATCCGTCCGCATATTCAAATTACGACGATTTTCAATTGTTGGAAACACATGTCGAAACGATTGATGTGATAGAATTATAAAGCCTGTACAGCACTGTAATCAACCAACACGTAAAACCATGGCTTTCCAATCCGGTTATGTAGGCATTTTTGGTAAACCCAATGCAGGTAAAAGCACGTTGCTGAATAGGCTGATGGGTGAAAAGATGGCCATTGTAAGCCACAAGGTACAAACCACCCGCCACCGCATACGGGCCATCTTAAATGAGAAGGATTACCAGATTGTTTTCAGCGATACGCCCGGCATTATTGATACAAAATACAAACTGCACGAAAAAATGATGCAGCAGGTAAAGGCAGCTTTGGAAGATGCAGATGCGGCGCTGTTGCTGTATGATGTTACCAGGAATGAATTGGAAGAAACCGATGCTTTGTTTACATCCGTCCGGCTAAAATCGCCTGCTATACTGGTGTTGAACAAAGTGGACGTAGCAAAAGGTGAAACCCTGCAAAAAGCAACTGATTTTTTTACCGGAAAAAAATATGCAAAAAGTATTGTACCTGTTTCCGCAGCTACCGGTGCAGGAATCGACAGGTTGATTACAACCATTTTGCCGTTAATACCGGAAGGCGAACCGTTTTTTCCGCAGGATGACCTGAGCGATATGCCTACTAAATTTTTTGTAAGCGAACTGATACGGGAAAAAATTTATGAGATGTACCATGAAGAGCTACCCTACCATACTGCCGTACTGGTTCAGGAATTTAAGGAAAAACAAACACTCATAAAAATACAGGCCGATATTGTGGTACACCGGGATACCCAAAAATTTATTATCATTGGCGAGGGTGGCAAAATGATTAAGCGGTTAGGAACGGAAAGCCGGGTAGCCATTGAGGCCTTTTTGGGCCAGAAAGTTTTTCTGGAATTATTTGTAAAAGTAAAACCCAAATGGCGGGACGATGAAATGCGGCTGCGGGAGTATGGGTACAATTAATGTGAAAATTACTCAATAGCGCAATTGCTCAATGAGCCGAAATTTCGAATTGTCATTAAAATTGTACGGATCTATTATTTAAATTTTTCAATTAGGTTACTAAATAAGAAATGTAAAATGTACTGATTGTTCAAAGATCAACCTCTCTTGGGGTTTTCATTGAGCAATTGAGACATTTTCACATTTTCAAATTGGTTTTTATGTCAGGATTTACCCTTGCCATTGCAGGCAGGCCCAATGTGGGCAAAAGCACTTTTTTTAACCGGCTACTGGAGCAGCGACAGGCAATTGTGGATGATGAGAGCGGCGTAACCCGTGACCGGCAGTACGGCATCAGCGAATGGAATGGCAAATCGTTTAACGTAATTGATACCGGTGGTTTTGTGCCCGACAGCCAGGATGTATTTGAAAAAGAAATTGCCATACAGGTAAAAATAGCTGTGGAAGAAGCAAATGCCGTTTTGTTTATCGTAGATGTAACGACCGGCATTACTGACCTGGATGAAGCAATGGCCGATATACTGAGGCGCAGCACCAAACCAGTTTTTTTAGCGGTAAATAAAGTAGATAACAGCCAGCGGCAATTGGATGCTACCGAATTTTACAGTATGGGCTTTGAGAATACATTTTTCATTTCGGCCATTAGCGGCAGCGGCAGCGGAGAGTTGCTGGATGCGATAGCTGTACTCATAACACCGGAGTCATCGGAAGATGTACATAGCAATGATGAGCTACCCAAATTTGCCATTATCGGCCAGCCCAATGTTGGCAAAAGCAGTCTGCTAAATGCACTGATTGGCCAGGAACGCACCATTGTAAGCAATATAGCCGGCACCACCCGTGATGCCATTCATACGCATTACAAACTGTTTCAGAAGGAATTCATCCTGATCGATACGGCCGGTATCCGGCGGAAAAATAAGGTAGAGGAAGACCTGGAGTTTTACTCCGTTATCCGGGCCATCAAAGCGCTGGATGATGCCGATGTGTGCCTGTTGCTGCTGGATGCCGAAAAAGGAATTACTGCCCAGGACCTGAGCATTTTTAGCCTGGCGGTAAAAAAAGGAAAGGGCATTGTACTGATTATTAATAAATGGGATCTGATAGAAAAGCAAACCAATACAGCCCGTGATTTTGAAAAGACACTAAGGCAAAAGCTGGCACCATTCAATGATATTCCGATCCTGTTTGTTTCGGTGCTGGAAAAAACCCGCATCTTTAAAGTAATAGAAACGGCACTGGATGTATACGAAAACAAAAGTCGCAAAGTAACCACCTCACAACTAAATGAAGTGATGCTAAAAGCAATCGGAGGCAATATGCCCCCAATGGTACGCGGTAACCTGATCAAGATAAAGTATGTAACGCAGTTGCCTACCAAAGTGCCATCGTTTGCCTTTTTCTGCAACCACCCCGACGACATCAAAACGCCTTACAAAAACTATTTGGAAAACCAGTTGCGGCAAAACTTCAATTTTAGCGGGGTACCCATCCGGATTTATTTACGGGATAAATAACAATGGCAATTTGCAGCTTGATGTTACAATTTATAATCGCTAAGAAAATTTTGGCTGTATAAATAAAATCTGCAACTTTACGCATTAACAAACCACTAACTGTTTAAATGAATAAAACGTATACACTTCTCTTTAAAGATTGTTGCTTTTAGCAATAGCACTTCCAAAATAACGTCCTGATCCTATCGATGCTTCTGAATACATTTCATTCTCCTAATAAGTGATCCTTGCTTACTGCATGCAACTGAATATACCATAGAGCATCAAATGCCGGCCACTACCAGCACAAATATAAAATGCAGCCGGGTGCGGTCCTCAGGAAAAACAAGGTGCAGGTATCCTTTATACCTTACTGAACATCTCTCTCCTCACAAGCTAATTAATCATTTATCTTAATTACTACTGATTTTCCTTTTTTAACCAACCTCTTTTTTTATGCAAAAAAGCTACATTTTAAAAAATCGTATCCGGACAATGGTATTAGCAACAGCTATGCTCTTTTCCGGTATATGTGCAAAAGCCCAGTTTTTCACAGTTAATCAATGCTCCGGAACACCCTCAGCAGGTATTGGTTCCAGTTCGTATGGCCCACTATATAGTACGGCTTCAGCGAATTCTACCAACCGCACGGCTGTTATTTATCCTGCTACCCAGCTAACCGGTGTTTCCGGCAACCTGTTATCTGCTATTTATTATTACCGGTTTTCTGCAAACGGAGCCTTGACAGGATCTCCCAATTTTAAAATTTATCTGAAAGAAGTTACTAATACAGACTGGGGTGCAAACTTCGCATCGTGGGCTGATACCATTGCCTCTGCCACACTTGTATTCAATGGTAATCCGGCTCCGTACGTAGGTACTTCACTCGGCTGGAAGGGGTTTCCGCTTACAACCGGGTTTACGTACTCAGGCACAAAAAATCTGGCGGTATTAACGGAGTACACAAATGCAACTGCAAGTATTCCCATTACCTGGACATATGAGTACACCAGCCCTTGTGTAAACACGAGCAACAGTAATACAACTAAATACTCAAATAATACAACAGGTATATTACCGGTTTCATTAAGTTCGTCTGATTATCGCCGGCCTTATACCGGATTTGATAACGCACTTAGCTGTTACCCGCCATATGGTGTTAGTGCAACCGTCACTAGTAATTCATCCCAATTATCATGGGTTGCTCCATCTGCTGCGCCGGCAGCAGGCTATGAATATTATTACAATACTTCCGGCACAGAACCAACGGCAGCAACTGTGCCTACCGGTACAACTGCTGCTGGTGTTACTACCGCTTCAATAAATAGCCTAACTCCTGGTACTACCTATTACTATTGGGTTCGTTCTGCCTGTAGCGGATCTTCTAAAAGCGCCTGGATCGGTTCCTCATTTGTAACTTCGTTTGTTACGCCTGCAAATGATCTGATCTGCAATGCCACCCCGGTAACAGTAAGTACCGGAGCTGCGTGTGCAAATGCACTTACCGGTCAAACAACCGGAGGCGCTACAGCCGGACCTGCAGCCTGTACTGGTTCGGGAGCTGATGATGACGTATGGTATTCGTTTGTAGCAAATAATACCACGCAAATTATTAGTTTGATCAACCCTTCAGTAACACCTGCAGGAAGCAGTAACGACCGGGTACATCAAATTTATTCAAGTTCAGACAATACCTGTACCGGTACGCTTACCAGTATAACATGTTCTGATCCTGAAGCGAGTACAACTACAGGTCTTGTAGTAGGTAAAACTTATTTTGTACGGGTACATTCTTACAGTACAGGTAACTATACCACTTTTGATATATGTATAAGTGCCCCGCTCCCGCCACCGGCAAATGATAATATTTGTGGTGCTATCGCTTTAAGTGTTAGTCCGGGAAATACCTGTACCACTATTCTTACCAACCAGTCTACACAAAGTGCAACACAATCTTTAGCCGGATGTGCAGGTACTGCTGATGAGGATGTATGGTATTCATTTGTAGCTGCCAATGCAACTCAAAATATCACGCTCTCCAATTCAGGTATCGGAGTTACTGATAGAGTACACCAGGTTTTTTCAAGTTCAGATAACACCTGTACAGGTACATTAACCAGCCTGCTCTGCTCAGATCCCGAATCAAGTACATTAACCGGATTAACTGTTGGGAAGACCTATTTTTTAAGGGTTTATTCATATACAAGCACTGTTACAAGTTATACCACATTCGATATTTGCATCACCGGCCCTACCGCCCCTCCTGCAAATGATAATGCTTCCGGGGCTATTGCCTTAACAGTTGGTGCCGGTTGTACGGGCGCCCCTTACAACAATACAGGGGCAACGCTTAATACGGGTGAACCTTATCCCTCCTGCTCCGGAACGGCAAACTCACCCGTATGGTTTAAATTTGTAGCCCCTGCAAGCGGTGCAGTACGTATTTCAACCGACCTTGGAACAGCGCCAACCTTTGTAGATTCAAAAGTCGGTTTATTTTCAGCTACCGACCCTGCAAACTATTCTACCTTTTCTATTATTTCATGCGATGACGATGGTGGCAGTGCAATTGGCTCAGGGTTTTTATCAGTATTGTATGCATCCGGACTTACTGCCGGAACCACGTACTATGTGGCGGTAGATAAATACGCCAGCTCTACTACAACCGGGACTTATTGTATAGCTGTAGATGAATTGGCTTCTGCAATGCTTGCTACAACCAATACCTGTAGCAGTACCTATCAAACACCTTCCAGCAATTCAAGCACAACCTATACAGGCTGGGTGCCTTTGCTGGATGCTACAAGCCGCCTGGTTGCTCTCGTGAGAAATCCAGCTGGGGGTGATGCAGGTTTATATAGCAATAGTCAGAATGTAAACACCGGCGCCGTGCGCCAATCTAACGGAACTTATTATTTGAACAGGAATTACCGTATTTCAAATACAACGGCTACCAATGTGAATGTTCAGTTGTTCTTCCTGAACTCAGAATTAACTGCACTTGCAACTGCCGACCCACTTGTTACGCTTGCTAATATTGGTGTAACACGCCAGAACAATGGCACTTCCACAACTTGCTATAATAACGTAGATTTAAGTGGCGGAGCATTAAGTTTCATACCGCAAACGGGTAACGGAACAGCCAATGGTGTCAACTGGATCAACTTCACTACGCCTGCCTTCTCTAACTTTTACCTCAACAGGGCCGGAACAGCACTTCCGATTTCGCTGCAATATCTGAAAGGAATCAGAGCAGGAACCGGCAATGCCCTGAACTGGAAGGTAAACTGTACTTCGGTAAGCATCACCATGGAACTGGAACGTTCTTCTGACAGCCGCAGCTTTAAAGCTATTACCAGTATCACGGCTACACAGGCACGTTGTGGCCAGCCATTCGACTACACGGATGCCAGCCCACTGAAAGGAACCAATTACTACCGGCTGAAAATGATAGATGTAGATGGCAGAGTAACCTACTCTCCTATTGTTGCCATTATTAATGGTACAAGCGGTGCCGAACTGGTAGGCATTTACCCAACCGTAGTACGGGATGAAGCATTTGTAAGTGTAGCAGCCAGCCGCAGCACTAAAATGCAGCTCAACATCACCGATATGAGTGGCAGAATTATTAAAACGATCAGTGAAACGGTAGCTAATGGCAGTTCACTGATAAGCATCAACACAGCTAATCTTTCTACCGGTGTGTACAACATTACCGGTATGCTGGATGGTGTTCAAACAAAAACACTACGCTTTGTAAAACAGTAAGCATGCTGTTTTAAGCACATACAAAAAGCCGTTTCTACCTCGTAGAGACGGCTTTTTTGTAATTCAGAACACAGTATTCGGTTCTTTAGGACAAATACCCCTTTATATTAAATCAAAACAAAATAGGCAAATCGAATGCAGACTGCCAAAGTGGAGTCTACCACCCAATTTTATCCGGGTATAAAGGTTCGGCTTTGTAGCCTTTGGGTTCCCGGTTAAAGAACACAACCTCCCAGACTAAACTTTTGGAACGCTTATACCTTTTCTAAAAGACGCCAGCATGGCGTCTCTACAAAATTGTATTATCCCATTCTTATCCCAATCATCCCATCTTATCCCATTTTAAGACGATCTCACTTCAAACACACCTATCCATCCCTGCATTTATCCCTGTATTTTTGCGCCGCCTTTTTACTCCTCTTTAGTATTCACTAGTATGCCCAAAGACAATTCCATTACATCCGTTCTTATTATCGGCAGTGGCCCCATTATTATTGGCCAGGCCTGCGAGTTTGATTACAGCGGTACCCAGGCGGCCCGCAGCCTGAAGGAAGAAGGCGTTCGGGTTACGCTTATCAACAGCAACCCCGCTACCATTATGACCGACCCCATGATGAGCGACAAAGTATATCTGCTGCCTTTAACCGTAGAAAGTATCGAGCAAATTTTAGAAGAAAATATGCAGCATTCTGAAAACCGGATTAATGCGGTATTGCCTACCATGGGTGGCCAGACCGCTCTGAACCTGTGTAAGGAAGCCGAGGAGCTTGGCATTTGGGAAAAGTATAACGTACGGCTGATTGGCGTGGATATAAAAGCCATTGATAAAGCCGAGGATCGGGAAAAATTCCGGCAGTGGATGATACAAATGAACATACCGGTATCCCAGGCACGTACCGCTAATAGTTGGCTGGAGGGTAAAGAGTTTGCACAGGAAATCGGGTTTCCGCTGGTAATCCGGCCCTCGTTTACACTGGGCGGTACCGGCGGCGGTTTTGTACACGATAAAAGCGAACTGGACGAAGCCTTGCACCGGGGCCTGGCCGCCAGCCCCATGCACGAGGTGCTGGTAGAAAAAGCAGTCATCGGCTGGAAGGAGTTTGAACTGGAACTATTGCGGGATTCCGCAGATAATGTGGCTATTATTTGCACCGTGGAAAATTTCGATCCTATGGGTATTCATACCGGCGACAGCATTACCGTAGCCCCGGCCATGACACTAAGCGATACTGCATTCCAGCTAATGCGGGATACCGCCATCCGTATGATGCGGGAGTTGGGCCAGTTTGCCGGCGGTTGTAATGTGCAGTTTGCGCTAAACCCGGTTACGGAAGAAATTATTGCGGTTGAAATTAACCCACGGGTAAGCCGCTCCTCTGCCTTGGCAAGCAAAGCCACAGGCTACCCCATTGCGAAGATTGCGGCTAAGCTGGCCATTGGTTATCATCTGGATGAACTGAAAAACCAGATTACCAAAACCACCAGCGCCTATTTTGAACCGGCGCTGGATTATGTTATTGTAAAAATGCCCCGCTGGAATTTTGATAAGTTTAAGGGTGCCAACGATACGTTGGGCCTGCAAATGAAAAGCGTGGGCGAAGTAATGGCTATTGGCCGCAGCTTTACCGAAGCTATTCAGAAAGCTTGTCAGAGTTTGGAAAATGAAGCTGTGGGCCTGGGTTATTATGGTAAAAGCATGATGTATAGCGGAGAATTAATTGAATACTTAAAAGTGCCGAAGTGGGACCGGGTATTCCGTATAAAAGATGCACTAATGCTGGGCGTAAGTATTAAAACCATTTGCGAAGCCACCCGCATCGACCGCTGGTTTATTTACCAGATAAGAGAGATTGTGCGTACGGAACAGGAGATTGCGAAATACAACGGCGATACATTGCCGGATGATTTGCTGATACAGGCTAAAAAACAGGGCTTTAGCGATGAGCAGATTTGCCGCATCATCAAAGACGGTACTACGGAAGATGAGCTATACGAACGCCGCAAAAAAATGGGCCTTACCCGTGTGTTCAAAATGGTGGATACCTGTGCGGCTGAGTTCGAAGCCAAGACACCTTATTTTTACAGTACGTTTGAAACGGAGGGAAGTTAGTTTTTTCACCACAAAGGAATATAAGGAGCACATAGGTTCACATAGAAATACAACACATTAGAAAGAATTGTTAGAAAAGAGTAAAGCTCCGTTATAAAATAAACAGTTGTCAGCGGAAGTATTATGAACCCTTCACCAAATAAAAAGTATCCATATCAGGTTTGGGGATCAACTCTAATTTCTACTCCAATTGTAATTTCCTTAATGAAGCTTATTAAAAACTATTCTTTATTTAGTCCAGAAAGTTTAGGATCTGAATTTATATTTATACTATTCATACTTTTTATTAGTGTAATAACTTCCTTACCAGCACTTTTTCTGTATAGATTTTCTTTTGCAAGATTTTCTCACCTCTCTATTTCATTTGTCCGGGTTAAATCCATTCTGTCCTTTACAGCTATCTGCTCTACTATATTGACATTCATTTTAGTTGATAAGATACTCATTGAATTGTGGAGAAAAGGATTAAGTTCCATAGAAATTACAATTGCCTACCCGGTTATCTATTCAATAACAATAGCAGTAACAGGTTACTATTTTAAACTCACTGATAGTGAGGAATGTTCCACCCGCACAACTTTAAACTTTAAACTTTGAACCTGAAACGGTTTTCTGAACAATGAACCATAACGAATCCATCCCCTCCAACCGTAAAAAAATAATTGTACTTGGCAGCGGCCCGAACCGCATTGGCCAGGGCATTGAGTTCGACTATTGCTGTGTGCACGGCCTGCTGGCCATTAAGGAATGTGGCTACGAAGCCATCATGGTCAATTGCAACCCGGAGACGGTAAGTACCGATTTCGACATTGCCGATAAACTGTATTTCGAACCCGTTTTTTGGGAACACCTCTGGGAAATTATTGAGCATGAAAAACCCGAAGGCGTCATCGTTCAACTGGGCGGGCAAACGGCACTGAAATTAGCCAGGCGGCTTCATGCAAAAGGTATTCGCATTATGGGCACCAGCTACGATAATATGGACATTGCCGAAGACCGTGGCCGCTTTAGCGATAAGCTGAAAGCTTTGGGCATTCCTTTTCCCCGTTATGCGACTGCCTATAATACCGACGATGCCATAGAAGCCGCACGGGAAGTAGGCTACCCGGTGCTGGTGCGGCCCAGCTATGTATTGGGCGGCCAGCGTATGCGCATTGTGCTGAATGATGAGGAACTGGAGAGCGGCGTATTGAGTTTACTAAAGCATTTACCCGGCAATAAAATCCTGATCGATCATTTCCTCGACCGCTGCCAGGAAGCAGAAATTGACGCCATTTTTGATGGCGATGATTTTCATGTAATGGGCGTAATGGAGCATATTGAACCGGCCGGTATTCATAGTGGCGACAGTAATGCCGTATTGCCAGCTTTTAATCTTACCCCGTTACTGGTTACGACTATGGAACACTATGCCGAAAAAATTGCCCGTGCATTAGAAATCCGTGGCCTTATCAATATTCAGTTTGCTATAAAAGACAATACCGTATTTGTAATTGAAGCTAACCCACGTGCCAGCCGCACTACCCCGTTTATTGCCAAAGCTTACCAGATCCCTTACCTGAACGTTGCTACCAAAGTAATGCTGGGCGAAGCAAAACTGAAAGACTTTACATTCGAGAAAAAGATGCAGGGCTTCGCCATTAAGGAGCCGGTTTTCAGTTTCGATAAATTTCCGGGTGTAAATAAGGAATTAGGCCCTGAAATGAAAAGCACAGGTGAAGCTATCCGCTTTATCAAAGATCTGCGGGACCCCTACTTCAGACAATTATATAAGGAGCGCAGTATGCACCTCAGTAAATAAGATTTATTTATTTCTATTATCCTATGGCATATAGCCATGGGATTTTTTTGTTTATGATGCGAATATGGAATTGGAAACAGTAAAAAGACCATCTTTTGATTTCACTCTTGCATTTGGCCTTTTGATGCTGCAAAACTTTGGATAATGGTAATGATGCCCATAATGAGAAATTGTTGTGTAAAAGCACATTTAAAATACCTGATATAAAGGCAGAATTGACCTGCCACCATTACAGTTGTAGAGAAATTCTCCTGCCATTTCCCGGCCCCTTTTTTGTTCCTTTTAACGTATGAGCCGGTTGAGGTTAATACATTCCAAAAAAGCGTTTTAACCTTTCTAAAAGGCACTTTTTTGGATACTTACAGCGTATATAAAGTAAATAAAAAAGGATAAATATGAAACAGATTAGAGCAATAATAGTAGCCCTACCCATACTCCTCACCGCTTGTACCTCATCAAAACTCACCTCAAGTTGGAAAGATCCCGGAACGTCGAAAGAACTAAGCCGGTTTAAAAATATTCTGGTAGTAGGTATGCAGCCTAATAACCGTCAGTTGAAAGAACAAATGGAAAATTATCTGACAGAATATCTGAAAAAAGAAGGTATTAGTGCTAAAGCCTCTTTTGATGAATATGGTCCTAAAGCTTTTGCTGGTTTGAGTGAAGACGCTATCGCTGACCGCCTGAAATCGAAAGGTTATGATGGTGTTATCACTATTGCATTACTTGATAAATCAAAAGAACAGGATTATGTACCTGGCCGTGTAAACTATACCCCAATTGGAACCTATTATAATAGGTTTGGCCGGTATTTTTCTACCGTATACGATAGGGTATACACACCGGGCTATTATACTACCAATACTAATTATTTCTGGGAAACTAACTTGTACGATGCTAAGCAGGATAAGATAATCTATTCTGCACAAAGTCAGAGTTTTAGCCCCAATAGTGTTTCTTCTATGGGTAAAGAACATGGAAAGCTGATTGTAAAAGATTTAGAAAAGAATGGTCTTCTCAGCAGCCGTTAAAAATATTGTGAAGATGGTTTGAAGGTGTGAGGTTTAGGGTTAAGCCGTACCGGGTTTTCGGTGCGGCTTTTTTTAGCCATCATTTTACCGGCACGACAGCCCTATTTCCAATGAACTAGTGTATGGAAACCTAACGAGATTAATCTATATAATAACACATGTAAACAGGTTATTGAAAATACCTGGCCGGCTGACACTGATCTGCTTATTGTCTTTGCGAAGCAGGGATCTTGTGCCTGTTTGAATCTGATATAATGCACCTCTGCCATCTTATATATTCCTGCCTGGCAGACCTTGGATAATATCCTTTTGCAAAATCACAGAATCCTGCATACGGGAACCTGTATTTAAAATCACAAATTACTTGTTAATACTGTGGCAATCATAAACTTAGATATTTTTGATGCCTCATATTCTATCATGCGTGCTTCTAATCTTCAGGTTTTTCAAACCAGTAACCCTGGCCGCTGGCAGCGCTTCCGGTGGGGTAGCCGGGCTTTTATAGCCATTTCATTTTTGTTTTTAGTAGTCCTCTGTATTGCGCTTTGGCGTAGCCACTACCCGGCAGTGCCATTAAAAGAGGAATTTAAAAAAGCTATTGTAGCAGCTAAACCTTTTTTACAGGAAACCAGGCTGTCAAAAGAATATAAAGGCTTTCGCCAATATATCAGCGAAAAAAAACCTTATACCCGGGAAAGCTTTACCCGTGTCAGCCACAGATTTAAGTCGCAGCCGTTGCCTGGAAGTATGATTGCTGATACCGGATGGACCCATTTTCCCTGCGGGATCCGTTCTGCATTTTACGTAGCCTGGGATCCGCAATCCTATTTTTCTCTTAAACGGTGCATCAGCAAGGTAAACCTGGTGCTGCCCGAATGGTTTTTTATAGATCCGGTAGCGGATACCGTTACCACCAAGATGGACCCCCGCGGTTTTGACCTGATGAAGCAAAGCGGTGTACGGATTATGCCGATGCTTAGCAACAACTACGGCGGTACATTCAGACCCGAAGCTATTAGCCGCATTTTTAAAAATAGTGAAAAACGCCACCGGTTAATACAGGATGTGCTTAATGAATGTGTAAAAAATAAGTTTGTAGGTGTAAATGTAGATTTGGAAGAAGTGCAGGAAGACGGCGACGAACCGATGATCCTTTTTATGAAAGAACTGAGCGAAGCTTTTCACGCAAAAGGGTTGCTGGTAACACAGGATGTTTCCCCGTTTAATACCGATTACAATTATAAAGCGCTCAGCGACTATACCGATTACCTGTTCCTGATGGCATATGATGAGTATGCTAACGACAGCGACCCCGGCCCTATCAGCTCTCAAAAATGGATTGAAGCCGCTGTTGACCTGGTAGCCAAAGAGATTCCTTCCAATAAAATTATTTTAGGCATTGCCGGCTATGGCTACGACTGGAGTGGTAAAGGCGATGCACAGGATGTTACTTATCAGCAGGCCCTGACCATTGCACGGGAAAGCGAAGCAGATTTTACATTTGACAACGACACCTATAACCTGCATTACGATTATGCCGACGACAGCAACCGGGTACACCAGGTTTATTTTACCGATGCTGCTACTAACTTCAATACCATGCGTTTTGCTACAGAATATGGGTTGGCTGGTACGGCCCTCTGGCGGCTGGGTAGTGAGGATAGCCGCCTCTGGGATTTTTATAACTTGGATATGCGGAAAGAGGCGCTGCAAAATTTTGATTTTAAAGAGTTTAACTCAGTAGAAAGCAGCAATGATGTTGACTATATTGGCGATGGTGAAGTGCTGGATGTAGTAAGTACGCCTAAGCAGGGGCATATTACCCCAACTATTGACACTTCGGAGATGCTGATAGCAGAAGAAAAATACGATTCCCTTCCCAGTATGTTCGTGGTAAAACGCTACGGCAAGGTAAAACCTAAGCAACTGCTGCTTACATTTGATGACGGGCCCGATGAAAGTTATACGCCGCAGGTATTGGATATTTTATCCCGTTATCATGTACCAGCCGCATTTTTTTTAGTGGGAATCAATGCAGAGAATAATCTGCCGCTGGTAAAACGAATTTACCGGGAGGGCTTTGAAATTGGCAATCACACTTTTACCCATCCTAATATGGCAGAAGTAAGCAGTGTGCGGGCCAGGCTTGAAATGAAGTTAACCCGGCTGATTATTGAGTGCATTACCGGCCACAGCACCATTCTTTTCCGTGCACCTTTTAATGCCGATAGTGAACCGGAACTTGCAGAAGAAATTATACCAGTGGCCAATGCCCGGCTGGAAAACTATTTAGATGTAGGGGAAAGCATTGATCCGGAAGACTGGCAGCCAGGTGTTAGTGCAGATACCATTTTTCAACGGGTAGTAACAGCTGTAGAAAACAGTACGAAGGATACTGTGACTGGCCGCACAGGACGCACCATATTGCTGCATGATGCCGGTGGCGACGACCGTACCCAAACCATCAAAGCATTACCCCGTATTATTGAGTATTTTCAGAAACGGGGATATACCTTTATTACCATCTCCGAACTGCTTCATAAAAAGAAAGAAGAGCTGATGCCGGAAGTGCCAAAAGGCAGTGGCTATAATATCATGCAGGTGAACCTGGTATTAGTAGAGATAGGTTATTGGGGCGGTCACTTTCTATTTGCCCTCTTTATTGTATTTATCATTTTGTCGTGTATCCGGCTGGCAGGTATGGTGGTGCTTGCCGTAAAGCAAAGATTAAAATCGGCTGCTGCTTTGGTTGCTCTGCCGGCGAACAATAAGCATACTAAAGTTTCCATTATTGTTCCGGCTTACAATGAGGAAGTGAATGCAGTTCATTCACTGGAAAATCTGCTACGGCAGGATTACCCGGCTTTCAATATTGTATTTGTAGACGATGGCAGCAAAGACAGTACGTATGAAAAAGTAAAGAAAGCATTCAAAGGCCATCCTAAAGTGCAGGTATTTACTAAGCCGAATGGCGGTAAGGCATCGGCACTTAATTTCGGTATTGCACAAACAGATGCTCCATATGTGGTGTGCATAGATGCAGATACGCAACTAAAACCGGATGCAGTAAGCCTGCTAATGCGGCATTTTACCTCACCCCCTGCCTCCCGACCGGGGTCCGGGACAGGCTCTCTAAACGGGGTGGAGAGGGGTACCTCTTACGAACATGTATTACAAAATATAGCAGTGGGTTCAAAAGAATCAAATTTTCAAAACTATTTGGCAAGTTCAGGTAGCAATAACCCGAACTCCAAAATCAATCAGCGCAGGTTGAACAGCAGGAACCCATTGGTGAATAACAATTTACTAAGCAACATAGAGGCACCCCTCTCTACAGGGAGAGGGGCAGGGGGTGAGGCTATTGTTGGTGCAGTAGCCGGTAACGTGAAAGTTGGCAATGCCCGTAACCTGCTTACCCGCTGGCAGGATCTTGAATACATCAGCAGCCAGAACTTCGACCGGCAGGCATTTGCTTATATCAATGCCATTACAGTAGTACCGGGCGCTATTGGTGCATTTAGCAAACAGGCATTGGAAGATGCAGGTGGCTTTACAACTGACACGCTGGCGGAGGATTGTGACCTTACGATTCGTATTTTAAAAGCAGGCTATGCAATTGAAAATGAAAATAGAGCCGTAGCCATGACGGAGGCGCCGGAAACCCTTAGTCAGTTTTTAAAACAACGTACCCGCTGGAGTTTTGGTGTAATGCAAACCTTTTGGAAACACCGGGACACCCTCTTTAATAATAAATATGGCACACTTGGCTGGGTGGCCATGCCTAATATTTTGTTGTTTCAATTTATCATTCCCTTCTTTTCACCGCTGGCCGATGTGTTCATGCTTATTGGAATTGCGAGTGGTAATGCAGCCCGTATTGGCAGGTATTACCTCATTTTTATGCTGATAGATGCAGCCATTGCGTTTACCGCTTTTTGGTTTGAAAAGGAAGATTTTAAAAAACTCATCTGGCTGATACCGCAACGGCTGTGCTACCGCTGGATTATGTATGTGGTGCTGTTCCGCAGCTTAAAAAAAGCAATAAAAGGCGAACTACAGCATTGGGGTGTATTAAAACGCACTGGTAATGTACAGATGAGAGACAAAGCAGTTCCGGTGTAAGGGCAATACCTGCATGATTGAAAATGGATAATGCTGTTTTGAAAAAGGTGGTTCGTTTTTGACCCGGTTTTAACCTTCATATTCACGGTTATAAAACAGGTAGGCGAAATTCAAATGATAACCAAATTTACTAATATCATTGCCCTCATTTTGATGATTAGCTTAACCAGTTGCTTGACCGGTGGAACACATGGCTCAATTAAATCGTACGAATATTTAACCGATAAGTACAATTTACAAAAAGCAATCGAGAAAGTAATTTCAAACAGTTACAATATCAAGCGTGACACAACTAACAATTACATCATTGACAAAACCGACAATCGAAACGACACTATCAACAATAATTATTACAATGATGGAGAAAGGTATCTGACAATATATATAAACGATGAAAACGGCCTTAGTAACTATACCATTCAATATTCTGGGGACAAAACCTTTTGGGATACATCTAAAACTTCTTACTTATCAATAGCTTATGCTTTTGACAAAGACAGTAATGGTGGTAGTGAAGGCAATAGTGATATAAGTGGTGAATTAAAAAGGAGGTTACTAAAAACGTTTGAAAAAGAGTTGATTTTTAAAGTTGACATTGAACTTGGCCAACAACACCGAGACGTAAATTGAGATTCACCTAACTGGAGTTTGGCACTATGGGTCGGACGAACATGGGCTGTAGTTCAGTATTTCTATCTTTAGTTCATGGGCGGGGCAGATGAGCCTTGATTTCCCCACATTGCCAAGCCCTGCATGGTAGCCAGGCTTTTAGTGCAGTTATTCCCAATCATTGCAAGGTTGATCTTCGTTGTTAAACAACTAAGTGCATACCACTTTCAGAAATACCCAACGGTTATTAGCATCAGGACTGGAAACTATTAACCTGCTCGTTATAACAAACGTTGGCAGCCCTTCCTCTTTTTTATTATTTTCGCAGGCTAACTACCTCTCTTTCATTTATGTACATAAGCATAGAGCGGACATATTTATTTATAGACCAATTAAACCAACAGATCAATGGATTCAACCATCCTATACATTGTCATAGGTATTATTGCCCTGGCCGCCGGCTTTTTGCTGGGTAAACTGGTAACAAAACCCCAGGTTCAAAAAACGATTGATGATGCCCAAAGAAACCTTGAAGACGCACAAAGAACAAAACAGGATGCCGATCAGCAGGCACAAAAAACAATAGCTGATGCCAAAACCACCGCCGAAAACCTGAAACAACAGCGTTTACTGGAAGCCAAAGAAAAATTTCTTCAATTAAAATCTGAAAACGACAAAGAAGTATTTGAACGCAACAAAAAAGTAGCCGAAGCAGAAGGCCGCATTCGTAGCCAGGAACAAAACATCAACACCAAAGCGGCTAACCTGGATAAGCAACTAAAGGAAAACGAAGCCATTAAAGAAAACCTGAACCGGCAGACAGAAATTGTAAACCAGAAACGCACGGAACTCGAAAAACACCAGGAAGAACACATCCGCCGCCTGGAAAAAATTGCCGGTCTTACCAGTGAAGAAGCCCGCACCCAACTGGTAGAAAGTATGAAACAGGCTGCCCATGCACAGGGCCTGGCATTGCAGCAGGAAATAATTGACGAAGCCAAAGGCAAAGCTAACAAGGAAGCCCGCAAGCTTATTATCCAAACCGTACAACGTACGGCTTCCGAGCAGGCTATCGAAAATGCCATTACCGTTTTTCAACTGGAAAGCGATGAAATAAAAGGCCAGATTATTGGCCGCGAAGGCCGCAATATCCGGGCTATTGAAGCAGCAACCGGGGTGGACCTGATTGTAGATGATACCCCGGAAGCGATTGTACTTTCCTCTTTCGATCCGTTGCGCCGTGAAATTGCCCGGCTGAGTTTACAGCGCCTGGTAAGCGATGGCCGCATCCACCCGGCCCGGATTGAAGAAGTAGTGGAAAAGACCCGTAAGCAGATAGAAGACCAGATTGCCGAAATTGGCGAACGTACCGTTATTGAGTTAGGCATTCATGGCCTGCATAAAGACCTTATCCGCATTGTAGGCAAAATGCGGTTCCGCAGCAGCTACGGGCAAAACCTGCTGATGCACAGCCGGGAAGTAGCCAATATGTGCGGTATTATGGCTAGTGAACTGGGTCTGAACCCCAAGCTGGCAAAAAGGGCCGGCCTGCTGCACGACATTGGCAAAGTACCCGATGAAGAAACAGAACTCAGCCATGCACTGCTCGGCGCTAAACTGGCCGAAAAATATGGTGAGCATCCCAGTGTAATAAACGCCATTGGCGCCCACCACGACGAAATGGAAATGCTTTTTGTAATCAGCCCCGTTATCCAGGCATGCGATAGTATCAGCGGTGCCAGGCCTGGTGCCAGGCGGGAAATTATGCAGCAGTACCTGCAACGCATAAAAGACCTTGAAAACCTGGCCATGACTTACCCCGGTGTGGAAAAAGCATATGCCATCCAGGCCGGGCGGGAATTGCGGGTAATCGTAGAGGCCGATAAAGTCGGCGATGGCGACAGTGATAAATTGAGCTTTGAAATAGCCCAGAAAATTCAAACTGATATGACCTATCCGGGCCAGATTAAGGTAACCGTGATACGGGAAAAACGGGCTGTAAATATTGCCAGGTAAGGCCCCCACCACGAGCTTCGCTCCCATCGTACCGCTGCCCCCAACGGGGAGGCTTAAAAACCGAAGATTTAGGGTTGCCAACTTTTGGAAAGTTGGCAACCTTTTTCACTGTAGCAACCTTTTAGTACTTGTTTAAAAGCGATTGAACAACTTCAATCGCTTTTTTATTAAAGAGGTACTTTACTTTTAATCATGATGAGACGGTACCTAACTTCTTTTATCAGCTTGCTACTTGTGTGTAGCACCGGCTTTGGCCAAACCAAATTACATCCGGGGTTTGATGCTAAAGAATATTTAATGCTCACAGATGTTTTCCATCTCCAGAATGATACGCTGCCCAACCAGGCAGTGTTTAGCAATCTCAACGGTTTTGAGCATATTTATCAATCGCCGGAAGTGGGCCTCAAAAACAGGGTAGATGTGTGGGTAAGACCAGATAAGGTAGGGATTATTTGTATCCGCGGCACGGTCGGCCATGCGCAGTCCTGGCTCGAAAATTTTTATTCTGCCATGATCCCGGCTACCGGTTCCCTGCAAATAAATGACTCCACTACCTTTCCTTACCAGTTAAGCACTGCCGGTAGTAATGCCAATGTGCATGTTGGCTGGACGTTGGGGCTTAGCTATTTGGCACCGCTGGTGGTGGCACAGGTAAATGAGTTACATCATAAAGGTGTAAATGAATTTCTCATTTTTGGCCATAGCCAGGGTGGGGCGCTGGCTTTTTTGCTGCGCAGTTATCTGCAATACACTTCTTTAGTACCGAAAGATATTTTTTATAAAACTTATGGTAGCGCTGCACCCAAGCCCGGCAATTTGTATTATGCCTACGATATTGATTACCTTACCCGTGGCGGCTGGTGCCTGCGGGTGGTAAACTCCATGGACTGGGTACCGGAAACACCTTTTACCGTGCAGACAACGCAGGATATGAATGCAGCCAATCCATTTGGCAATATATCCGGAATGCTCAGCAGCCAAAAATGGTATGTACGCTGGTACCTGAATGGCATGTACCGTAAAATGAAACGGGCAGGGAATAAAACCATGGAGCGCTACCAAAAATACCTGGGTAAAAAAATATACGGGCAGGTACATAAAGCATTGCCACAGTTTAAGCAGCCGGTGTATGCCAACAGCAATAATTATATGCCGGCAGGTACACCCGTTATACTCATGGCCGACAGCGCTTACAGGCAACAATTTATATTTACCGGCAAAAATATTTTCGTACACCATGTACTTACGCCCTACCGTTTTCTGGTGAATTAGGATTTATTTAAAACAGTAGTTTTTCTTCATTTATTCTATACCTATTGCAAACTATCTTTCAGCAGTTTATTGATGGATTGAAAGGAACTACCCTCCTTGAATTTATAGCAGTTGTTACAGGAATAGCAAGTGTTTTTTACAGCCGTAAAGAAAACATTCTGGTATATCCTGTTGGTATGGTCAGCACGATCATTTACGTCTATATTTCCATAAAAGGGCAGCTATTAGGTGAGGCTAGTGTAAACATGTATTATACTATCATGAGTATATATGGCTGGTGGTTATGGTCAAAACGTAACCGGCAACAGGAAAAGATATTGCATATTAGTAGTAGCAATGCAAAGCAGTGGACACAACAACTACTTTTTTTTGCAGCTTTTTACGTTATTATTTTTGCCGCACTTACTTACTTAAAAAGAGATTTTGCTCCGGGAGCTATTCCATGGGCCGATGCATTTGCAAGTGCTACTGCCTATACCGGAATGTGGCTGATGGCTAAGAAAAAGCTTGAAAGCTGGTGGTGGTGGATTCTTACTAACATCGCTTCTGTTCCTTTATACTTTAGCAAGGGATATGTTTTCACCAGTTTTCAGTATCTGGTTTTATTAATATTAGCTGTATCAGGGCTAATAGAATGGAAAAGAAAAATTGGACTACAAAAAATGGTTTTAGCTGTTTAGCAGATATATGGATAAGGTAAAAAAAATAGTAGTGGTCGGGCCGGAATCGACCGGCAAAAGCACTTTGTGTACGCAATTAGCTGCACATTACCAAACCATCTGGTGCCCGGAATATGCCCGGGAATATTTACTGAAAAATGGAACAGATTACACGTTCGACGATTTGCTAACCATCGCAAAAGGGCAGCTTCAATTAGAGGACAGTCAGCAGTCAGCAGTCAGCAGTTGGCAGAAAACAGAAAGCAGAGAGCGGTCAGCAGTTAGCAGTGGTCTGTCGTCCGTTGTCCGTCGTCTTCTTTTCATCGACACGGATATGTATGTAATGAAGGTGTGGTGCGAATTTGTTTTCGGCCAGTGCCACCTATGGATCTTAAATAAAATTGTGGAGCGAAAATATGATCTATACCTGCTTTGCAAACCGGATTTGCCGTGGGTAAAAGACGAATTGCGGGAGTACCCCGACCTACAAAGCCGGGAAAAACTATATCATATTTATAAAGACATTTTAATAAACCAACCCGTGCCCTGGGCGGAAATTAGTGGCGGGTATGAAGATCGGCTACAAAAAGCAGTTTCCGCAACTGATCGTTTATTTTCCTGACCATTTTTCTAAAGCCTTTTTATCCAAGCTAACCCATCCTAATAGCTATACCCTGGTCTTTGTAATTTTTTTGTTTCTGTTTTATTTGTATTCATTGAGTCGTTGAGCCAATTTGCATATTTGCTAATTGTCACATTTGCATATTGGTTCTTATTTCATCAATGCCTGTATTTCCGGCAGCGGCTCTAAAAAACTCATTTGCTTTAATATTTTAGGGTAGCGGCCGGCCACCATTTTACTCATCGGTTTCACCGTCCATTCCTTTGGGTTGGGCAGGCAGGCGGCAATCATTGCCGCTTCAGGACGGGTTAGGTTTTTGGCCGGTTTATTAAAATAATGTTGGGCAGCAGCTTCAACCCCAAAGATGCCATCTCCCATTTCAATCACATTCAGGTACAACTCCAGAATGCGGCGTTTGCTATATAATGTTTCTATCACAAACGTAAAATACAATTCCAGCCCTTTGCGGAAATAGCTGCCATGTTGCCACAGAAAAACGTTCTTTGCTGTTTGCTGGCTAATAGTGCTGGCGCCTCTTTGTTGCTTATGCGTTTTATTATATTCCCTGGCTTTTTCCATGCTTTTCCAATCTACCCCATCATGCTGCGGATAGCGCTGGTCCTCGCTGGCAATTACGGCCAGCCGTATGTTTGGGCTCATGTTATCCAGGCTTACATAATCTCTATGTAAGCCGTGGCCGGTGGTGGCGCTTACTAATTGGGTAATAGTAATGGGAGGGTTGAAAACCCAGCAAAATAAAATGTAAATCAGGTGTGCAATAAAAAGATATAGAAAAGTGCGTTTTACAAAACGCCAGGCCTTGCCTCGTTTGGTTACTGCTTTACTGCGGTTCTTTTTAAAGGCCATGCTGCAAAATAAGGAATGCACAATTAAAAATACAGCTAATTTCCCAAACTTGCTTTATGGTCTTTGCTATTATCTCAATAATTCATACTTTGCCGTATTAATTGTAATTTTTTTGCAGGCAGGTACACGCTACCCATCCACCTTTACATACACCAGTTGATACTTCTTCCCAATTTTCAATTCGCCATTACTTTTTTTTGCGAGTAAAATTACCAAGCCCAAGGCTGGAAGGATTGGAATTTGTGTTTGTTGAATTATCTAAAATAACCGGCAGAACCCAGGGCAAAATAACCGGAGCCACCGTTTATCTGCCACCGTTAGCAGGATACCCAGCACACCGGCTGCTTTCAGGGTAAAGGCACTGCCGCCCAGGTTAAAATTTTTATTACGAACCCAGGGCAAAATAACCGGAGCCTCCATTTTTTCATACAGGGCAGTAACATGCCGGTAATGGGTAGTAAAATAAAAACGGCTAACCGTATCGATATACGAAGCCCCGTAGCCGGTGCCGGAAAGTTGCAGGGAATAACCCATCAGCCGCAATGAATCGTTGAATACATCTTTTATGAGGCACGTATAAGGCCCGGCACTATCTATTGCAGCGACTATGTATTGACCGGCAAACAGGCGCTGTACCGTTTTATTGTTTTTTTTCAATAATACAAAATCATGGCTTTGCGCCTGTGTGTAAATGGTGCTAATGAACAAACAGAAGAATAAGAAAGCTTTCATACTGCACCAAACCTAACAAGAATAGAAGGCTGGTTTTTATAAAAATTCGTTAAGGACGCAGGACGGCATCGCTTCTTCAGGATTTTAAAACGGTTGAGGTACCGGGCAGTCTGTCCCGAGACTTCGGGAATGCCATCTTTGATTTCGAAACTTGCTATTGATTTGTGACATTCCTGTTGTTTGGAAATTAAATTCATGACCATTTGCAGGAACGTTATAAAGGTCGGCATTGCCCAAACTTCGTTTTAGTACAACAGTTCGCTTAGCGATGCCGACCTTTCAACCATGGTAATAATGCTCAATCAGTAACCCGCCAATGATGGCAATACCAAAACCGATGAAAATAAATGCGGATATGCGATTGATGATATGCAATGTTTTAGGTGTAAATTTTTCCCGCAGTTTACCGGCCAGCGCTACTTTTAATATATCGGTAAACAACACAACGGCCAGTGTAGTGCCAAATAAAATAATGCGGTCGTAAAAAGGAAGGTAAGCAAAGGAAGTACTCCAGGTAAGCCATAAAAAAATAGGACCCGGGTTCAGGATATTCATAAAATACCCCTGCACAAAGATTTTGTACAGGTCATGCGGCACAAGGTGTATATGCTCCGGGTCGGCAGCAATATGTGCCAGCTCTTTTTGTGTAAATTTTATCTCCGTACGTCCCTTTTCAGGTGAGGGATCGCTTTTAAAAAATAAAGTGTAAAAACCGATGATCAACAACAAAATAGCACCGCCTATAGCAATGGCTACTTTGTACACCAGCAGCCTGCTTACAAATTCTGCAGCCAGATTGGCTACTACAATCATTGTAAGATCGCTAAAAGAAACACCTGCTATAAAGGTGTAACCGGCTCTGCGGCCATAATGCAGGCTGGTTTTAATAATAGCAAATACAATAGGCCCTACGCTAATGGCAAGAAAAAGCCCCAGCCCCAAACCTTTTAATATTAAGTGCATGAAAAAAAATTAGTCGGCAGCCAGCATAAAAAATGTAGGTGCCAATATTTTTAATAATCCTACAAGTATTAAATGATCTATCGTTTTACCCTGTTTTTTGCGCTATCGCTATCAGCAGTCGATAGATGGCTCAAGGCATTTTGTATTTCTGATGACTATTGACCGCTACCTGCTGACTTGTTCCCAAAAATGCCAGCCAGTCATCCAGCATTTTACCCTTTAGTACCCGTGGAAATTTGTGCTGGCCACCCATCTTTCCTTTGCTGGCCATAAAGTTCATAAATAGCTGTGGTGTCAGCACTTCAACTGTCATTTCTTTTAGTGCGTGTTGCCTTTCCACTGCGTAATCATCATTTAGTTCCTTTAGTTTTTCATCTATAAAAGCCTCTAATATTACCGCATTCACCATATCATTGGTGGCTACATACCAGCGATGGCTAAATAACGTGCCGCAGGTAGTACCGGCTACCGTAAATTCCGGTATAGAAATATTAAAATGAGTTTGCGCCAGTTGAACAGCCTGGTTAATATTATCAATACTCAGGTGCTCGCCTACCAGGCTCAGAAAAGACTTGGTACGGCCCGTAATAATGATTTCGCATTTTTCTTTATCTACAAAACGGATCGTATCTCCAATCAGGTAACGCCATGCCCCGGCAACGGTACTAATCAACAAAGCGTAATCTTTGCCTTCCTCCACCTCGTGCACCATCAGTGCTTTAGCATCCGGCTTTATATTGCCATCAGCATCAAAGTTTTTTTCCGAGAATTCAATAAACTCATGGAAAATGTGGTTGTTAGTCACCAGTCGCATACTATCCACGCCCTGGTGGTGTTGATAAGCAATAAAACCTTCGCTGGCCAGATAGGTGTTGATATAAGTAAGGGGTTTTTCCAGGTATCGTTCAAATCCTTTTTTATAGGGTTCAAAAGCAACGCCCCCATGTACAAAAAAACTAAGATTGGGCCAGATGTCGTGGATGGTTTTGAGTTTGTACCGTTCAATAATCATTTCCATACAAAGCTGTGCCCAGGCCGGCACTCCCACCAGAAAGCTGATATCCCAGGAAGGAGCCTTCTCTACAATTTTTTCCAGTTTTTTTTGCCAGTTTTGCTGGCGGGCAATTTTTTTGCCGGGCTTGTAAAACGGTTGAAACCAAAAGGGCTGCTTTTTAGCGGTGATACCACTTAAATCGCCGGCATAATAGCCTTTACCTTTTTGAAGGGTTGTGCTACCGCCAAGTGTAAGCCATCCCTTCGCTACATTACCAAACGGAATATGACTATAACCACGCAGGCTTAGTAATTGCCGCACCATAATTACTTTATTCCCCCGTATCAGATCATTCGTGATCGGAATATACTTACTGGCAGCCTCGCTGGTGCCGCTGCTAAGGGCAAAGTATTTTATTTTACCCGGCCAGCATACATCCGGTATACCATCCAATGTTTTATGCCACCAGTTTTGGTAAATGCTACTGTAATCATGTATCGGAACCAGTTGCTGAAAACTTTTAGCCGGCTGCTTACTCAACAATATTTCATCGAAGCGGTATTGCTGTCCAAACTGGGTAAAGCGGGCCTTTCGCAGCAATTTTCGCAGCACTTTTAGCTGGCCGCGGGCAGGGCTTTGTACCGGCAGGTTAAGTGCTCTGGCAATTTGTCCGGGCAGTTTAATGTGGATCAACGCCATTGGCAGCAATACATTTTTAAAAGGTTAGGGGATGCAAAGTAAGTATAGAAGAAGTTATGAGAGATAAGTTATGAGAGATGAATTGTAAACGAATAGTGATTGTTGCAAATTATGTGTAGAAGAAGAGATGAGAGATGAGTTATGAGAGATAAGTTATAAAGGGACAGCGATTATTGCAAATTATCCGCAAAGAATACAATTCAGCAACCCATGTCTTATCTCTCATATCTTATCTCTCATAACTCATCTCTTTTAATACGGATAAGAATCATATTTGCCCAAAGCCTCCCGGCTACTTACTTTTGCCGCCCGTTTTTATAAAAAGAAAATCATACTGTGCAGGATCATTTATACTGCGTTATTAAAGTAAAAATCATTTATGGCTACCATCACCAGAGAAAACATTGCGCCGCTCACCGATAAAATAACCGTCGCACTTGCGAAGGACGACTATTATCCGCAATTTGAAAAATCGCTGAAAACCTATGCCAAAAAGGCAAATCTGCAAGGATTCAGGCCAGGTCAGGTACCGCAGGGGCTTATCAAAAAAATGTATGGACAGGGTATATACCAGGAAGAAGTATTGAAGACGGTAGAAAAAGAAGTGAATGGCTACCTGACAGAGCAAAATCCTGAAATATTTGCACAACCGCTGCCCTCAGAAGATAATAGCCAGGCCATGCGTAAGCTGGACATGAACTACCCGGAAAACCTGAGCTTCAGTTTTGAAATTGGATTAAAACCCAAAGTACAGGTACCCGATTTATCGCAGGCCACCATTAAGCGCCACCGGGTAATTGCAACAGAAGAAATGGTAAACCAGGAAATAGGGTATTATCAGGAAAAAGCTGGTGAACAAAAGGATATCGAAGTAATTGAAAATAATGAGAATTTTTTAACTGTTCATTTTAAAGAAACTGTTGCAGCGGTTGAAGAAGGTGCTGAACCGCAGGAAGGAATTGATAAAGAGGCAACGCTGTGGGTAAAAGATTTTAGCGAAGCCATGCGGCCGTCGCTGATGGGGCTTCAGAAAGAGGCCACTTTACAGGCCACCTTGCAGGAGGCTTTTTCCGAAGAAACCCTTAACTGGCTGCTTAAAAATTTAAAGCTGGACAATACCCAAACCGGCAAACATTTTACGCTGACAGTTAAAGATATTAAACACACGGAAAAGCATCCGTTGAATGAGGCGTTATTTAATCAGGTGTTTCCGGGCCAGGACATAACTACCGAACAAAGTTTCCGGGCTGAAGTAACAAAATCAGTGGAAGCGTATTGGGACCAACAAGGCCGTGGACAGGTAGATGATAGCATTTACCATTATTTGTTAGACCACACAACGATTGATTTACCGGAAGGCTTCCTGAAAAGGTGGATCCGGCAGGGTGGTGAAAAACCAAAAACCGAAGAGGAAGCCGAGCAATCCTGGCCTTCGTTCAAAAATTCACTCAAGTGGACGCTGATTTCGGATACACTACTCCGTGAAAATAATATTGACGTAGATGAGGAGGATGTAAGAGACCATGCCCGCCGGAAGGTAATGGGCTATATGGGTGGCATGGGTAATCCTGATACGATGCCATGGCTGGATAGCTATGTAGAAAAAATGGCCCAGGATAAAAAGTTTGTTGATGAAGCCTATAATGAAATTGCTACTATCAAACTGTTTAACTATTTATCCGCACAGGTGCGGTTTGAGGACGAATGGCTGAGCAGGGAAGATTTTATTAAACAACAGGAAGATCACCGGGAACATCACCATCATTAAAGGAAAAAAGGAAAAAGTAAAAAATAAAAACAGGTATTGGCGTAAATGTCAATGCCTTTTTTTAGTGAAAAATTAAAAATACCAACTGGTCGTTTACAATATTGATAAGTAACCAAAAAGTAAACACTTCCCGAACAGCTCTTTTTACTTTTTAATTTTACCTTTTTACTTACCCCGTCAAATTGGCTGTAAAAAAATTACTGCACGCAATTTGCCCAAACTACAGTTCGCTATATTGCGCAACACCTTCTTAACAAGAGGATTTTACCTATGAATTTTGGAAAAGAATTTGAAAAATATGCGGTAAAGCACCGCGGCCTTAGCAGCAATACACTGCATGGCTATATGAACCATAGCTTACCGCAGGCCGCTGCTTTTATTCAGCCTGCAGGTATTGTTACTGATGTTACCAATCTAACCCCTAATATTATTGAAGAGCGGCCTATGAATGTAGCCGTTATGGATGTGTATAGCCGGTTAATGATGGACCGCATCATATTTTTGGGTTATCCTATTTCCGACGAAGTAGCCAACATTGTAACCGCACAACTACTGTTTTTGGACAGCACCGACCGGGTACGGGATATTCAGATGTACATCAACTGTCCTGGGGGCAGCGTGTATGCAGGCCTGGGAATGTACGATACCATGCAGTTTGTAACGCCGGATATTGCAACCATTTGTACAGGTATGGCTGCCAGTATGGGTTCGGTGCTAATGGCAGCGGGTGCTAAAAACAAGCGTTCGGCCTTAAAACACAGCCGCATTATGATACACCAGCCAAGTGGCGGTGCTATGGGGCAGGCCAGCGATATCGAGATCACTGTAAATGAAGTGCGTAAGCTAAAAAAAGAACTGTATGATATTCTGGCACAGCATACCGGCCAAACACCTGAGCAGATACATGAGGATAGTGACCGTGACAAATGGCTGACAGCTGAAGAAGCGAAAAGCTACGGCCTGGTAGACGAAGTACTGATCACCAATCCTCGGAAGAAAAAAGATTTTTAAAGAATGATACTCACCATTTACCTTAACGAAGTTGTATGCAGACTAATTCAGTATTAGCAACGGTTGTGGAAGAAGTGAAGGAAATTTCATTTGATGAAATGAAAAAACGGTATCCGGATGAATGGGTGGTAGTGGGAAACCCGGTGGTAGGAGAAAGAAATCTGAAGGTACTCTCAGGCATTCCTTTGGTGCATGGTAGAGATAAGAAGATTGTATGTTGGGAAGGCAGGAAAGCTCTTGACAAAGAACAGATAGGGAGTTATAAAGTTATCTACACTGGCGATAGTGTTTTTCCTAAGCGGTTTATGACAGGCATATTCCACAGAATACAATGAAAATTACACCTTATACGGTTCCTAAAGGCATTAATGCTATCATTATTGAAGGATGGGCAAATGAAGAAGGCTTTCTAAATCTATTATTGGACACCGGCGCTTCACATACTTCTCTTGATTCTAATGCTCTTGCTATAAGCAGCATTCAGCTTTCACAACCTGTAGATAAGGTGCTTGTAGAAACAGCCAATGGTGTTATATCTACTAACGTTTATTTGATGGATTCGTTAGAATCATTAGGTATTTACAAATCTGCCTTCCCGGTACAAATTATAGATTTTATTGAACGGGGCATCACTTCAGAATACGATGGAATAATAGGCCTTGATTTTTTAGCCGGTACGCATTTTTGCATTGACACCGTGCAGCAGCAAATCACTATTCAATAATTACAAACAATATATATGTTTTATAACAACATAAAAAGCGAAGAAGAGGAACCGGCAGAGGTTCCTGACCTGCCGGAGAACCCGATGGAGAAAATGGTATCGGGATGGCAGTTTGACAAAAAGTTTATTGAGCAACGCAAAGTATTTCTTTGGGGCGCTGTGGATGATAAAACGGCAAAGGACATTTCCAGCCGCCTGCTGTATTTAGATGCCATTGACCCTGGTAAAGAAATTACTTTTTACATTAACAGCCCAGGTGGCATTATTACCAGCGGCATGGTTATTTACGATACCATGAAGTTGATAACCAGCCCTGTTGCTACGGTGTGCATGGGCCTGGCCGCCAGCATGGGTAGTATATTGCTCAGTGGTGGCGAAAAAGGCAAACGCTATATCTACCCGCATGGCGAAGTAATGATACACCAGCCAAGCGGTGGCGCACGGGGTACCAGTGCCGATCTGGAGATTATGGCGGTACAAATAAAAAAAGCTAAAGAAATAGGCGCCAAAATCTTAGCAGACAACACCGGCCAGACCATTGAAAAAATCTACAAAGATTTTAACCGGGACTACTGGATGGATGCAAATGAAAGTATTGCCTACGGTATTGTAGATAAGGTGGTTGATAAGCTATAACTCACTATTGTTGTGGAAAGCTCCGGCGCCGAAAAAGCCCGGAGCTTTTTTTGACTTTTTTAGTGCTGAAAAAGTATAGTTCCGTTGTAAGAAGAAACTTTGTTAAATACAGGTTACGTAGAGGCAGTAAAAAAGAGGAATAATTAAGTACAATCAGGTTCTCTGGAAATTTCCTACCTTAGCTTTTTACAAACCTTATTTAATCCAGTATTTTTAGATAAATAAAAGACGAATGCAGCCGAATATTTTCGTTATTATATCTTCTGTTCTCCTCAACCCTGTGAAAACCCTATATTGCCATATTAATACATTATTTTATAAAAGGGTGTTTTGCGAAGGCGAAAACAGAGAAATGTCATCCGCTACCATTCCTTCTTTTCTTTGTGCATACCCTCATACTACCAAACATCACTCAACTTTCTTTTTAGCTAAAGAACGTTAAAGAAACCATCATCGCCAACTTATTATTCTAATTTTGGCGTTTAAACTTAACAAAAAGGTATTGTTGCACAGATGCAATAGCACCTGGCCTAGCAAATCTTACAATGGCAAAGCAACCCCTCTTACAGTGTTCATTCTGCAACCGCACCCGCGACGAAGTGAAAATTTTGATTGCCGGACAAGATGATGTGCATATTTGTGAAAGCTGCGTAGACAGCGCACGGGAAATAATTGAGCAGGAGCTGCAGATTTTAAATGAGAAGTATAGTATTGGCAGCACTTTCAATAAAATGCACGTTAAAAAGCCAATGGAAATCAAGGCTTTTTTGGATCAGTACATTATCGGGCAGGACGATGCCAAAAAGATATTATGTGTAGCCGTTTATAACCACTACAAGCGCCTGGGCCAGCGCCAGTTGCAGGATGAGGAGGTAGAAATTGAAAAGAGCAATATTATTCTGGTGGGTGAAACCGGCACAGGCAAAACCCTGTTGGCTAAAACCATCGCAAAAATGCTGAACGTACCTTTTGCAATTGTAGATGCCACCGTATTTACCGAGGCTGGCTATGTGGGCGAGGATGTGGAAAGCATGCTAACCCGCCTGCTGCAAAACTGTGATTACAACGTGCAGGCTGCCGAGCGGGGCATTGTTTACATTGACGAAATTGACAAAATTGCCCGCAAGGGTGATAACCCCAGCATTACCCGTGATGTAAGCGGTGAAGGCGTACAGCAGGGGCTGCTGAAAATGCTGGAAGGTACCGAAGTGCTGGTGCCGCCGCAAGGTGGCCGCAAGCACCCGGAGCAAAAAATGATTAAGCTGAATACACAGAATATTTTATTTATAGCTGGTGGTGCTTTTGATGGGGTAGATAAAATTATTGCCCGCCGGGTAAACACAAACTCAATTGGTTTTAACGTAAATAAAGAGCTGCAGGAAACGCAAAAAAAGAACCTGTTGCAGTTCATCAATGCGCAGGATTTAAAATCGTTCGGACTAATACCGGAGTTGCTGGGACGCCTGCCGGTAATAACGCATCTGGATCCGCTGGATGCCGAAACCATGCGTAATATTCTTACTGTCCCTAAAAATAGCCTGGTAAAGCAATACACGAAGTTATTTGAACTGGAAGGCATTAAGCTTTCTTTTGAGGAAGAAGTATACAACTATATTGTAGGCAAGGCGATGGAATACAAGTTGGGCGCCCGTGGCCTGCGTAGTATATGCGAGCACATCCTTACCGATGCTATGTATGAGCTACCTACCAACCGCCAGAAGCAATTTGTTGTAACCATGGATTATGCCCGCAAGCAACTGGATAATAGCAAGATTAGCATGCTGAAAGTGGCGTAGAGGAGTTTAAAGTTTAAGGTTCAAAGTTTAAAGTTCTGAACTTCAGGCATTGCTTAATTAATAACAGGCTTCAAACTGCACATATTGTCTTATAAAATGATTTTTAAGTCAGTGATTTTAATAAATTATTTGAACGATATTGCTGAAAATCATCAGCAGTTAGTCTGATAATTAAATCACAAATCATAAATCATAAATCATAAATCTTTAGCGCTATGAACGAACTCATTCAAAAATTACAGCAACAAGCCGGCCTTACACCCGAGCAGGCCCAAAAGAGCCTGCAAACTATTAAGCAGTTTGTGGTTGAAAAGTTTCCGATGCTGGCAGGTGCGGTAGATAATATTTTTCCGGATGCACCCGCTGCCCCGGTACCCGCAGATAGTACGGCAGAAGTAACACCAGTGGACCCTACTTTGGTAAACACCGCAACTGCTACCTCTTATACGCCTCATGATACAGCCGCCGGATTACATGCTACCGCAGAACAAATGCATACCGATGCCGGCACACCTCCTCCCGAAAAAAGTTTTATGGATAAAATAAGCGATTTCATTCCCGGACAGGCCGGTGAAAAAATTGAAGAATTCGTCAAGAAAGCAGCCCATGAAGCAGACAATCTTTTTAAGAAACATTAGCACCAGTCTTAAATAAAAAATTCACCCCGTCACGGCTCAGCTGTGACGGGGTTTTCATTTACCGGGTACTGTCCTGAACTGGGATTTATGGGATGAATGGGATAAATACATGGGATAAATACAGATGTTGTAGAGACGCCATGCTGGCGTCTTACCTGGCGGATCAAAATAAGAATTAATAAGAGATAAAATTATATGTTGTCTGGTGTAATACCGCAACTGCCAATAAACAATCAGCAAAACTTCACAGAGGCACCCCTTCTCCACCTGTGGAGAAGGGGAAGGGGGTTGAGGTTAATTCCTTTCCCAAACCCCCGTTACAAATTTCTCTACAGCCCGCCGTACACCTCGGCCCGTGCTATTATGGTTATTTACCATAATGGAAAAAAGCAGCAGCTTCTTACTTTTACAAATTAAATAACCGCTTAATGCAACCTGCCCGCTGAGGGTACCGGTTTTAGCAAAAATATTTGAACCTAATTTCTGGTAATAACTGGTTAGCGTACCGGTATTTCCTTTGGGTAAAATATTGTGGATGCGATCTAACCCAAATTCGTTTTTTATTTTCAGCAGTAGTGTAACAATATCCTGTGGGGTAAACTGGTTGTACCGGCTGAGGCCGCTACCATCCACCCAAACGGGTTTTTGCGGCAGGTCTTTTAAATCATTTTTTAATAAGGTATCAATGATATCTTCATCATTCATGTAACCTAATTTTTCATTGCTTACCATTAATAAACTTTGCTCCGCAAAAAAATTATCGCTGCGGTGCATCATGGGTTTTAGAAGAGAGTCGGTTGGTTGAGAGTGTATGGTGTGAGTAATTAGATGATTGGGAATTCTACTGTATAAGCTGTTACCACTAAGCCATCCTGATTTAATATTATGAATTTCATAATCTTTATTTAAAATATTAACGGCTGTATTAGCGCCATCTGTAACGAATGGGATTTCTTCTGTAGAAAAAGTAATATTGCTCTCATCGTAACTCAGCGATAACTCATTGCTTATCCTTCCTCTTTTAATTGAGAAATGTAACAAGGCTTTTTTTCTTTCAACACTATCCCGCATTTTGTAAGCAGCAACAACGGATGAGGGAAGAATAAAATAATTGCTTATGCCTGAACCAAAATAAGAAGGTGTAACTATCCATTTCAAATTTGCCGAATGGCTTTCACTTCCGATTGTATAGCTATTTAGTTTAAACTTTACCGTATTTCCCTGAATAGGAAAAGGGCTACGCTCAGCCATATAATCGCTATTGTAATCATCCCATGACCAGCCCATTCCTAAAGCACTGTCTTTCCAGTTGCCCCAGGATAAATTGATTGCTGCCTTTTGGTTTTTTAAAAATTCTAAAACGGGCTGTTTAGGGAAATCCGGGTGTAAAAAAGTAGGGTCACCGGTTGCAAAAATGTTAATGGCTGTATCACTAAATTGTTGGTACTGCAATCCTACCAAACTATCTCCCAAATACTTCATCGCCGCATAGCAGGTAAATAATTTCGTATTACTCGCAGGCACAAAATATTTATTACCCTGATAATTGTAAACATATTTGTTAGCAACAGGATCATAAATACTAATGCCAACATGTGCCCCAGCTAAAGCCGTATCAGTTAACATTGCCTGCTGCGATTTTGCAAAATAGCGGCCAGGCGAGCAGGAAGTCATACCGGCTGCTGCAACAGCAATAAGAAAGAGAATTTTTTGCATAAAAAGAAAACCTGCAAATCTTACGAAAATAGCTCGTAAAACATTGCAGGCCTTTAAAAGTCGTTAATGGAAGCAATCTATTCCAACCCTTCAACACCGGCTTTTGCCACTTTATTATCATCATCCACAGTACTGCCGCTTACGCCAATAGCGCCAATAACTGTACCCGCAGAATCTTTCAAGGGGATACCACCCGGAAAACTGATTAACCCGTTGTTAGAAACTTCAATACCGTAAAGTGGTTCGCCAGGTTGCGATAGCTTGCCCAGATCGCCGGTAGGCATATCAAAATAGCGGGCCGTTTTTGCTTTTTTAATAGCAATATCTACCGATCCCAGCCAGGCGCCTTCCTTTCGGGCAAAAGCCATCAGGTGGCCACCGCCACATACTACTGCCACGTTCATCTTTAGCTTCATGTCTTCTGCTTTGGCCAGTGCTGCTTTTACCACAGCCTGTGCCTGTTCTAATGTAATGCTCATTTGTTTTTATTTTTCTAATGATGGAAAGCAACAGCCGTTGCAATTATTATTCCTTAACTCTTATTTTCTTATTCTTAATTCTATGCTGTTAACAGGAAGTGCCGCCAAAACGATAAAAGTATTTTTGAAGATAAAAAACAGCCCCGCTTTTTAGCAGGGCTGTTTTTTTATATAGCATGTAGAAAGCAATGTTGGTTCATTCTACATTTGGCAGTATATGCAGGGGAAACAATTACGAAAATTAGAAGCCGAGCTGTGGCGGGCTGCCGACCAGCTTCGGGCCAACAGTAAACTAACTGCTTCAGAATATTCAATGCCTGTGCTGGGGCTTATCTTTTTACGGCATGCTTTCAACCGGTTTAAGAAAGTAAAGGTTGATATTGAAAAGGATTTGCCTACGCACCCGCAACGTGGTAAACGGGCGTTGACCAAGAAAGACTTTGAAGAAAAAAACAGTTTGTTTTTGCCCGAAACGGCACAGTTCGATTACCTGGTGGCCCTACCGGAAAATACCGATATTGGTGAGGCAATTGATGCCGCCATGAAGGCTATTGAAGAAGCGTACGATAACCTGAAAGGCGTACTGCCAAAGAACTTTTCCATTTTTAGCAAAGACCTGCTGCGGGAACTGCTTCGCATTTTTAATAAGGAAGTATTGCAAAAGGCCGAAGGTGATTTGTTTGGAAAGATTTACGAATACTTCCTCAACAAATTTGCCATGACCGGCGCACAGGAAGGCGGTGAATTTTTTACGCCCATGAGCCTGGTGCAAACCATTGTAAATGTAATAGAGCCCGACCATGGCATTGTGCTGGACCCCGCCTGCGGCAGTGCCGGTATGTTTGTGCAAACCGGCTATTTCATTGAGAGCGAAGGCTTGCGGCCCGCTGAAAAAGTAACCTTTTACGGACAGGAAAAAGCCGAACAAAATACCCGGCTGGCCAAAATGAATATGGCCGTGCATGGGCTGGAAGGCAATATACAGGAAGGCAATACTTTTTACGAAGACAAGCACAACCTGGCCGGCAGTGCCGACTTTGTAATGGCTAATCCGCCATTTAATGTGGATGGCGTGGACAAAGGCAAAGATGCTGTAAAGAAAGATCCCCGCCTGATGCTGGATGGCAAAGTAGCCCTGCCTAAAAATGACAATGCTAACTATCTGTGGATTCAGTATTTCTACAATTACCTGAAGCCAACCGGAAGGGCCGGGTTTGTAATGGCCAGCAGCGCCTCCGATGCGGGGCATAGTGAACGGGACATTCGGGAAAAACTGGTATGCACCGGTGCGGTAGATGTAATGATGGCGGTGGGCAATAACTTTTTCTATACCCGTAGCCTTCCCTGCACGTTGTGGTTTTATGATAGGGGAAAGGAAAGTCTGAACCAGGATTTACAGGATGATAGAATGAGCAGGATAACGATAGCAAATAAGCAAAATCCTGGCTATCAGGCCATTCATGAAAATCCTGGTTCAGACAATTTTCGCAGCAAAGACACCGTGCTGATGCTGGATGCCCGCAAAATATACCGGAAGGTAACCAGCAAGGTAAACGATTTTAGCCCGGAGCAATTGCAAAACCTGATTTGCATTGTAGGCCTGTACCGGGGCGAAAATGAAAAATTTGCTACTACTGTAAAAAACTATTTACAGAAAGCATCCGATGCTGCTTTTGCTGCGGTAGATGTTGTGGAACAATGGCAGCAAACAGTACAGCGCATTATTGGCAATGAGAAGATAAAAACCATTAGCGAAACACTATACGAAAGCTTAAACAACCTGGAAGGCTACGAACCTGTGCAGCAGTTGCAAAAAGATTTTATAGATGCTGTAAAGAATAAGGCAACCACCGCAGGTTACGGTTCTACCTCCTCCGCTTTTGGGGGAGGTTGGGTGGGAGCCACCCTCCGTAAGCCATTGGATAAATTAGTAAAAATCCTGCTGGATACCGTTGCTGCTGCCCAGCGGAATGATGGCCTGAATAAGCTGCCGGCCTGGAAGGCGCTGAACCTGAAAGAAGAACTGGATACCCTGCGCAACCTGCAACAGCAACTAAGCGGAAATGTAGAGGAAGAAGAGCCTGGCCTGCTGCATGAGATAGAGTATTATTACAAGCAAGCACACTGGCTTACCAGCCGTTTCCCGGATGGCGTGTATGCCGATGTGGAAGGCTTGTGCAAAGTGGTAACGCAAGCCGAAATAGCAACCAAAGACTGGAGCCTGAGCCCCGGCCGTTATGTGGGCGTAGATGCCGCAACGGATGACGGCATTGATTACGAAGAACGCCTGGCCGAAATACACATTGAGTTGGAAAGCCTGAACGAAGAAGCCATTACTTTAGCAAATTTGATAAGCGAAAATTATAAGGAGTTGGTGGTATGAAATCCAAGGTTTATAAAATAGATGACATTAAAGCTCAAGGAAAGTACAATTTAGTGGGAGGGCCATTTGGGTCAGACTTAGTATCAAAAGATTATGTCGAGGCTGGAGTTCCAGTTCTCCGTGGTACAAACCTTCCTTTTGACAAAAAGTTTTCTCATGATGATTTGGTATTTGTTTCAAATGAAAAGGCTAAAAAATTGAAAGCAAATATTGCGTTTCCTAGGGATATAGTTTTTACACAAAGAGGAACGCTTGGTCAGATCGGCATAATACCAACGGGATTCTATGACGAATATGTTGTTTCCCAAAGTCAAATGAAGTTGACAGTTAATGAACAGTTGGCTGTACCTGAATTTGTTTATTATTATTTTAGTTCACAGAAAGGTAGAAATAGTATAAAGGCACATTCAATTACTTCAGGTGTACCTCATATCAATTTGACCATTTTAAAGAATTTGAAAATATTACTTCCTTTAATTCCAGTACAACAAAAAATCGTTTCAATTTTATCGGCTTATGATGATTTGATAGAAAATAACTTGAAGCGGATAAAACTGCTGGAGGAGTCCATTAATCTTAATTACAATTTATTAAACTCTAAAGAAGATAAATATTGGAGTATTATTAAATTAAATTCTTTGATAGACATTATATCTGGTTATCCTTTTAAGAGCAATTATTATAATGAAAATGGCAGGTATAAGATTGTTACGATCAAGAATGTTCAGGATGGATTTTTTATTTCTGAAGCAACAGATAAGATTGATGACATTCCTATAAATATGAGTAAAAAAATATTTCTGAATACAGGGGATATAATAATGTCATTAACTGGAAATGTTGGAAGAGTATGTCTTGTCTTTGGTGATCATTATGTTTTAAATCAACGGGTGATAAAGCTTTCGGTAAAATTGGATACTGATAAAGGATTCACTTATGCGTTGTTACGGGATAAAAAAATGCAAACTACTTTAGAAAATTTATCAAGTGGTACAGCACAACAAAATTTAAGTCCCGTTAAAATGGGAGAGTTGTTTATTAAGTATCCAACTGCTATCCTGAGAAAAGAATTTAATCAAATAACCCTCCCAATGATTGATTTAATTTGTAAGATCAATCAACAAAACACCAAACTCCGTGAAGCCCGTGATATTTTATTGCCAAGGCTAATGAGTGGGGAAATAGAAGTATGATGTATTATGTGCCGTAGGTACAACCTGTTTGTAGAAAATCAATTGCCATCCAACGTATTGTGCCACGTAGTGGCTACCTGTTAAATCCTGTGTACACGCTACAACTAACCCGTTGAAAAAATACAAACCGCTTTTATAAAAAACGAAAACATGTTTGACGAAACCAACAAATACAAAACAAACGACCATTTCTTTTACATGCCGGGCAGCAGCTTGCCGGAAGTAAGCAAAGCGGTTCCTGCACTACCCGGTGTGTATTATATTATCCGGCTTGCCCGTGGCCATGTAGATCTTGTTTTTATTGGTAAATCCGGCGCAGGTGCCCAGCTAGGCAATTTAAAAGAAACAATTAGCCGGGGCCTTATCAGCGGCATATCAACCAAAGCCTCCCAAAGCTTCATACATCGGAAAATGATTGCCGAAAAAATAGATGGGCTTGACATTTACTGGTTTGTAACCATAGATGGCAAAAACAACGATTTACCCGAATATGCCGAAGCATTATTAAAACAACGGGTGTACAATACGTATGGCAGGCTACCGCCGTGGAATGCAGAAGTGTAGACATGCTATCCTATCTGTCGTTCGTTCCTAACCGTTTGTAAACAAATGATTACCATCCCCATTCTACAAGCAGGTTGTACCTACGGCACAAAAAACCCATGCACCCATAAAATCTATACAATCTGCCTCAGTGTAACACTCTGTTTTCAATAAAATAACATCTATCACTCAACACCATTTGCCCCGGCGGCTATCTATTTGTAGCATCAGCCGCAGTAATCTCCTTACGTAATCTGCCACGCAGTGGCTACCTGTTTGTAGCAGAAAACAATGTGATGAATCCACATCATCTGCCACGTAGTGGCTACCTGTTTGTAGCATCAGCCGTATTAATCTTCTTACGTAATCTGCCACGTAGTGGCTACCTGTTTGTAAATAGGCAAATTCCCTTCAATATTTTTTTGCACCTTCGGGATTATCCGTTTGTATTAAAATGAAAAATGGAATGAGATTTATTTCCTGTCCGGAAAAGATGATATTTTCATACATCGTATGACGTTGCTACCCATTTAACCCATTAAAAAATATCAATGGCTAACACTTATACGCAACTTCACGTCCATTTTGTATTCGCTGTAAAATATAGGGCAGCAATAATCGAAGATGGCTGGCGTGAAGAATTGCATAAATACATTACCGGTACCGTTCAAAACAATGACCACAAAATGCTGTGTATCAATTCTGTTTCCGATCACCTGCACCTGTTTATTGGTTTCGATACCAAACAATCTATTATGGAATTAATGCGGCAGGTGAAAGGCGATAGCGCTGAGTGGGTCAATGACAAACGGTTTACCAAAAGAAAATTTCAATGGCAGGATGGATATGGAGCTTTCAGCAATAGCCATTCGCAGATTGATGCAGTTGTAAAATACATTATCCGCCAAAAAGAACATCACCAAAAGAAAACTTTTAGAGAGGAATACCTGAAGATGCTGAAAGATTATGGCGTTGAATATGATGAAAAATATGTTTTTCATGATTTGTTAGATGGATGATGATCAACGAAAAACCATGCGCAAATGCTACAAACAGGTAGCCACTACGTGGCAGATTACCTAAGAAGATCAATACGGCTGATGCTACAAACAGGTAGCCCCGCCGGGGCATAATGGTATGGATTCATCACATTGTTTTCTGCTACAAACAGATAGCCACTACATGGCAGATTACGTAAGAAGATTAATACGGCTGATGCTACAAACAGGTAGCCACTACGTGGCATAATGGTGTGGATTCATCACATTGTTTTCTGCTACAAACAGATAGCCACTACATGGCATAATGGTGTGGATTCATCACATTGTTTTCTGCTACAAACAGGTAGCCACTACGTGGCAGATTACCTAAGAAGATCAATACGGCTGATGCTACAAACAGATAGCCACTACGTGGCATAATGGTATGGATTCATCACATTGTTTTCTGCTACAAACAGGTAGCCCCGCCGGGGCAGATTACGGAAGAAGATTAATACGGCTGATGCTACAAACAGGTAGCCACTACGTGGCAGATGATGTAGATTCATCACATTTTTTTTGCTACAAACAGGTAGCCCCGCCGGGGCAGATTACGTAAGAAGATCAATGCAGATGATGCTACCACAAACAGGTAGCCACTACATGGCAGATGATGGAAGACGATCAATGCAGGTGATGCCTACCTGTTTGTAACAACTAAATAAGGTAATTAATATCCCAGGCATTTGTATATTTACCTATAAGCTGTTTCGTTTTTTAACCTGTTCAATGTCAAATAGCGATAAAGTAAGATCGTATTAGCCAAATGTGCTGTAAGCACTACCTGTTTGTAGAAAATGACAGCAATTAAATTGTTTTATGCCACGTAGTGGCTACCTGTTTACCCCTTAGTTACGTTTACCAGCAAAAGATTATTAAAATACTAAACAGCCTCCTATGCTAAAAACATGTGAAGTGAAATTGTATCAGGAATTATTGGATGAAACACCGGAAGAAGTTGAAACCTTCATTCGGCTATATGCTGATTTGCAATTAAAGATTAGCCGCATTGTGGAACAGAAAGGTATTACCAAAGAAACATTACTACAAGTCGAAGCCATGCAAACGCAGGAAACGAGGAAATGGCTAAAGGGTGAACATGATTTCTCTTTATGCTGTTTATCCAAACTGTCAGTTGAGTTAGAAGAGCCGTTGTTGGAAGTGCCATCTTTAAAAACTGAGCGGTAGTTGATACGAATTTATAGGCACCCCTATATAAATTTCACACCATGCCCTACGAATACTCCGAAGACAAACTGGTTGAGCAAACTGCTATGGATTTGTTCTTCCACCGGCTGGGCTGGGATAGAAATTATGCTTTCAATAAAGAAACCTTTGGCGAAGGCAGTTCACTGGGCCGGCATAGCAAATCGGAGGTGGTACTGAAGCCCGTTTTTATGGAACGGCTACAGGCTTTCAATCCCGGCCTGCCGCAAAAAGCTTACGACGAAGCCTGGGCAAAACTGACAGAAGAAAGCGCCGTAAAATCAGGGGATGAAATCAATTTTGAAAAATACCAGTTACTCAGAGACGGCATTCCAGTTGACTTCATTAACCAAAAAGGGGAACCTGTAAAAAATAAAATACTGCGGGTGTTCGATTTTGAGCAGCCCGACAACAACAAGTTTGTAGCCGTTCAGCAACTATGGATACAAGGGCGGAGCAACCGGGAGCGGCGGCCTGATATTATTGGTTTTGTGAATGGGATTCCCCTGCTGTTTATTGAACTGAAAGCCGCCCATCGCAAACTGGAAAATGCCTACAACGAAAATTTTTCCGATTATAAAGATGTAATTCCATCGCTTTTTTATTACAACGCATTTGTGATCCTGAGCAATGGCATCGAAAGCCGCATTGGCAGCGTTACCGGCAGGTACCAGCACTTCCACGAATGGAAACGTATTACCGAGGAAGACAACGGCATTGTAGCGTTGGACCGCATCATTGTAGGCGTTTGCGAAAAGCACCGCTTTTTAGACCTGTTCGAAAATTTTATCCTGTTCGATACTTCGCTGGGGAAAGTAATGAAACTCATTGCCCGCAACCACCAGTTTATCGGTGTCAATAAAGCCATCGAAAATATCCGGCAAAAAAAGGATATGTATGCACATGGCAGCATCAGCCGGGAGGAAAAGCAGCGCCTGGGTGTATTCTGGCACACGCAGGGCAGCGGCAAGAGTTACTCCATGGTTTTCTTTTGCCAGAAAATTCACCGCACATTTAAGGGCAGCCATACCTTTTTTAATTGTTACCGACCGCAACGAACTGGATACGCAGATATATGGTACATTCAGCGGTGTTGGTGCCGTGCCGCAGATAAAAGCCGGTGCCAAGGAATCACTAAAAGCGGGCAGCGGCAAGCATTTAAAAGAGTTACTCAGTTCGGAGCATCGCTACCTGTTTACCCTCATTCATAAGTTCAACTTTGCAGAAGAGATTACGAGGCGGGATAATATCATTGTTATTTCCGACGAAGCCCACCGCACCCAGGGCGGCAGCCTGGCCATGAATCTGCGAAACGCTTTGCCCAATGCTTCCTTCATCGGCTTTACAGGTACGCCATTGTTTAAAGACGACGAATTAACGAGACGCATTTTCGGGGATTACGTAAGCCGGTACGATTTCAAACGCAGTGTGGATGATGGTGCTACCGTACCGCTGTATTACGAAAACAGGGGCGAATATTTAGGATTAAAGAATCCGGCTATCAATCAACAGATACGGGCCATCATTGATGCTGAAACAGAAGACCTGGATAGTGACCAGCGCAGCAGCATCGAAAAATTGTTTGCCAGAGAATACCCTATTCTTACCTCCCGAAAGCGACTTGATACTATTGCCAAAGATGTGGTATGGCATTTTTGCAACCGGGGGTATAAAGGCAAAGCCATGTTTGTGGCGCTGGATAAACTAACAGCCGTTAAAATGTACGACGGGATTATCCAACACTGGAATAATTACATAGCCCAAACAGAAAAAGAAATAGCCAAAGGCAAATATGGCGACCAGGAACTACTGGCAAAAAGCCGGGAACTGGTATGGATAAAAGCAACGGAAATATGTGTGGTAGTAAGCAGCGAGCAAAATGAAATACAGAAGTTCCGCAAATGGGATCTGGACATTGAGCCACACCGGGAAAAGATGAACACCCAAGATTTGGAAACCCGGTTTAAAGATGAAGCTGATCCCTTCCGGCTGGTAATTGTTTGTGCCATGTGGATCACCGGTTTTGATGTGCCTACGCTTTCTACCTTATACCTTGATAAGCCGCTGAAATCCCACACGCTGATGCAGGCCATTGCAAGGGCCAACCGCATCAGCGAAGGCAAAAATAACGGGCTGATTGTGGACTATATTGAAACCTATACTGCCCTGCTGGATGCACTGGCCATTTACGGTTCCAACGGGGAGGACGGTGATGGTACAACGCCTGAACTACCGGTAAAGCCGAAGGAAGAACTGATCCGGCAACTGGAAGAAGCGATTACGGCAACAGAACATTTTTTACAGGATGAAGTAAGTTTCAATCTAACGGAACTGGTAAATGCCACTGCACTGCAAAAGCTGGCTGCACTGGAAAAAGGCATCAATGCCATATATACCAACGACGAAACCAAACGTAAGTTTCAAATATTGGGAAGAGCAGTTTTTAAGAAATACAAAGCCCTGCAGCCGGATAAAGTGCTAAACCAATACGCTCCCTAAGAAGAATGCAATCGATGTAATCTACACCGCAATTGAAGGCAATATCGAGAGTGCTGATGTATCGGAGATCATGAAAAAGATTCAGACAGTTGTGGATGAATCTATTGAAACGATGGCATCCGAGCAACCATCACAGGATGAGGGCAAAATCATTGACCTGAGCGGATTGAATTTTGAGTTGCTTGAAAAGTACTTCTCAAAGCTGCAACACAAAAACATAGCCGTTCAGTCGCTGAAGGATATGGTGGAAAAAAGATTGAAAAAGATGCTTGAACGCAACCCACTGACTATTGATTATTACAAGCGTTACCAGGAAATTATTGATGCCTATAATCTTGGTAAAGATGAAGCGGTGATTAAGGAAACTTTCCGCAAACTGATAGAACTGATAAATGATTATTCAGCCGAAGAAGCAGATACAAAAAGAGAAGGTCTGACGGATGAGCAAAAAGCGATATTCGATATTTTACGGCATGGCAAAGAACTGGCAGAAAAAGAAAAGAATGCCATCAAAGAAATTGCTATCGATTTGTTGGCAGCGTTGAAAAAAGAGAAACTAAAAGTGGAGCAATGGTCTGATAAATCGGCTACAGCGGCGGCCGTTTTTAAAACAGTAAACGACACCTTGTTTGAAGCATTGCCCTATCCTACTTACCATACTAATGATATTGACCTGAAAACAAACCTGGTGTACAACCATCTGAAAAAGCAATACTATGGTGGCGGGCAAAGTATTTATGGCTCGTATTGAGCTACATCGTTATATATCTTTATCCTGCCGTTACCGGTTGTCTGACATTCACTTAAAAATATAAGTATGGACTATCCGAATTCAAAATCATCACAGCCCTTGATTGCTCATGATGAATTGCAATTTGCGTTCATGTTGATTGAGCGGGGGATTGATGCGTCGGAAGCGCATAGCCGCAACCGTTCAATACTTTGGGACAAAGGATTGCCATTTTACACAATCCTGATTGATAAAAAAAACATCAGCCATAAGGAATATTCTAATGGTACCCGGCAACTTGTTAGCCGCCATATAAATGAAGATGGCAGTATTACTGATGAATTAATTGAAGAGCTTACCAGCTAAAAAAATCTGTTTGCAACCACGCTTTATTCTCATCACCGCACTACAAGTAAGCGCCGGACTCTGTCCGGTGCTGGCAGGTTACTTATTTTCCATCCTGACGAATGCTCAAATTAAGTAACGTGTGGACACAGGACAGAGTCCTGCGCCTATTAAGTGAAGAGACAGTACCCGAAAACTTTACCATCATCATTCCGGATGATGACCGGAAAGGCTGGCGGAAATTAGTACAAGACGCAGCGGTTAGAAAGGAACATATCATTTTAGAAAGCCCCTGGAACAGTGAAACTAGTACAGAGATAATTTATTCCCGTAAACGGGAAGGTTATAACTTAATCATGTACCAGCTATATTTAAACAGCCCGGATGAGTAATGAAAAAGAGTTTTACAACGGAATGACATTATTGAAAGGCAATTAGATAAAGACATGGTAAAAAATAATTTCAATATCAATTTATTCGACGACAGTTGCTCCAAACCTCCCTTTAGGGCAATGTCCTTAATTTAAGAATTGTAGTAGCTATGCGCCGTAGGTGCAACCTGTTTGTAGCAAACAGACATCATTGACGTTGGTGGCTGCCACGTAGTGGCTACCTGATCAGAGAAGGGGGTAGCCACTACGTGGCAATGATTCCCTTTTTCGTTTTGTTTTCTACAAACAGAAAGCCCCGATGGGGCTTATCTTAATGACATTGGCTTAAAGGGGGCTAACGGTTCACCTTCACATTTGATGCCTACTCCAGGATTTACGCATTTGTCTATTGTTTTGGTGGCACAAATCAAGTTCCCCCTTTAGAGTCTGTCCCGGACCCCAGCCGGTTGGTTAGGGGCAACCAACCCCGGATAAAAACATCCTGTAACTGAAGAAGTTAGACAACTTTACTTAGTAAAGTGGTCAAAATAACTTGTACAATAGAAGCGTGATATTACCCCAGCCTTAGCAAACAAAGAGGCAAAGGGAATCATTGCCACGTAGTGGCTACCCCTTCTCTGATCAGGTAGCCACTACGTGGCATGCACCAACATCAATGATTTCTGTCTTCTACAAACAGGTTGCACCTACGGCGCATAACTGATACATTAATCCTTATCTTAATGACATTGCCCTAAAGGGGAACTCGTTTTTACCTGAAAAATTAGTGGCAACTATGAGTATTTTGAAGTTCCTATGACAGTTTGAAAGTGTCCAAAAGCCCCCTTTAGGAGGGTTTGGGGGCAACCAGGTCAGATTGATGAAATGTTCAGGTTATTTCGACAGCTTTACTTAGATAAAGACATGGTAAAAAATAATATTAATTTCAATTTCAGAAACATGTTTCAACATTTCTATTATTTTGATTTTGCTTACTTCATCAACAATTCAACAGACGAAAAAGGATTGAAAGTTGCATTTGCCAAAGGCACACTCATTTATCTGAAAAGGAATGATGATCAGTTCTTACATGCATTTAAAGACATCGCTTTTAGTCGTGGATACATGAATATAGTAGCCGAACAAATCATAAGTGCAAATCAAGATTCGAGCACCCATTATTCAACTGGCCGATAATTTAGTTAATCCTTCCTATAATTTGATAATAACTAATTATACCTGAGCACTACCCCACAGCCTTACCTCCATCTGAACCTTTTTTACTAACACTTTCCTTACTAATAACGCCCTCATTTTCCTTTTTCAAATTCTTAAACAGTTCATTGCCCATCAGCGCTGATAGCATGCCGCCTTCATTTTCGCCGGCGCCATTTACCAGTATCTCCGGTACAATCTTTACTTTGTTCTCCGCCAGGTAACGAACAATCTGCACCTGTGCGTATTCCTTCATACCCATCGCTTCCGTTTTCTTCCGGGTTACTTCTGCTTCGGCATTACCTACCGCTAATATTTTTCCGGCATCTGCCTGGCCGGTTACGCTGGTCACTTCCGCATCGGCTTTTGCATTAATGGTTTTCGATTCGCTATCGCCTTTTGCTTCTTCAATTTTTGCAGCAGCGAGGTTCTTTTTTATTTCTACCTGCTGATGGCTTGTTACCACTTCCGGCTGCATATTGGCCAGCGCTTTGGCACTCTCAAACTGTTTACGGGTATCCTGTGCCAGCTTCTGCGTATCGTAGGTAATGGTTTCCTGCTCGGCCAGTTTACGGTCGGTCAGTGTTTTCATCAATTCGGCAGGCGGGGTAATGTCGCCTATTAAAGTATCCACCGCTTTTACGTTGTATTCATCCAGTGTTTTTTTGATATGTTCTTTGGCTTCGTTTTGCCGGGTAGTACGGTTCTTTAAAAAATCGATCACATCACTTTTTTGGGCGGAGTTACGGAAGTAATTTCCAATGGTGGGTTCCAGCACCTGCGATACCAGGTTGGTCATGGTGCCAAACCGGGCAATCACTTTCGGCGCATCAACGCTGGGCACATGGATGATCTGTGACACGTCTAAATTAAACGTAAACCCGTCGGATGACCGTACAGTAATGGTGCTCAGGTTTTTATCCAGTTGGTGGGCTTCACTACGCTGGTTGGCCCAGTTAAGCACCAGGTTGGTGGTAGGAACAATTTCAATGGTATGTGTATAGGTGTTAATGGCATACTTACCCGGATCCAGTGCTACGTTCCAAACACCCCGTTGCCCCTTTTTTACAATATTGCCATGCTCAAATTCAATGCCGCTGGTATCCTGCCCAATGGCGCCCACAAAGGAGTTCACCACGCCTACGTAGCCGATAGGTATATGCAGCATATCCACCTGGTCTACCGAAGCAAACCACGGGTTCAGGTAGTAGGAACCTGCCAGGATTACATCTTCCTGCCGTCCTTTCTGACCGCCGCCAGAAAGAAACTTTACCGGGTCCTGGTAGTTTTTATGGTCGGCAACCGATTTTCCGGCAATTTCATCATGGTCCAGTGGCTCACCGTCATGCGTGGTAATGATGCCCACTTTGTTTTCGGAAACATGCGTTACCGGTTTTAATTCCACTTCAAATAAAAAGGTATTGATACGGTAACTACCCGGCGTTAGGTAAGCAGCCTGCGGGCCTTTTTGTCCCCGGTTGATCAAAAACTTTTCAGCATCCTGAAATTTATCGCACTCTACCGGCAAAGCAAGGATACGGCCGGGGTTCAGCGGTTCGCCATCGTTGGCTTTCATCAAACCCAGGTTGCCTTCCGGTACCACGGTGAAAGGCTGCATTTTAATGGAATACTGCCACGGCCAATATCCCCAATACAGCCCCGGCGCCAGTGTTTGTGCCTGCATACCTGCCTCGCCGTTGGTAGCCAAAATCCGGTTGTTCTTCATTTCCCGGTTGCTGCCAACCAGCACAAAGTTTTTGATGACCAGGCCAATCCGGTCATCCGGCACAATTACCATCCCAAAGAAAAAGCGGAGTATTAATTTATAGAGTAAAATAGCAAGAAGTACCGGTATAATCCACCAGTATTGCAAAAGGGTTGGGTTCATAATGTATAAAATGCGTTGCAATTAAGTGCAGGCAATTGATTCGCAAGGTATTATAGTTTTTATACTTGTTTATAAATGAAAGAGTATTTCAATTTCTATAGTGGATATTTCATGAACTACATTGAGAAATTATTTACATGCTCATAGTGGCTCGTGAAGACATGAACCACTGCATTAAAAAGAAGTAATCTTTTATCTTCAACCAATTATCAATCAGTTTTTTACTAAACTGTAATCAGGTATGAAGGCAAAGGAAATGTTTGTTTGACCAGAAATCCCGGACGTCCGGGATCTTAATGATAAGAAAATAAAACCAATCCTATCCCATTGCCTATCCCGGAATTACCGGATTTGCCATCTTATATTTACCTGACGTTCCGGCGAAAAGGGAGCTATTTAAAATGTGAAGGCCATGCTCACTTTAAAAAATTTTGACCAGCAGATTACCGGTGCTATCCTGCAGCGGGGAAGGCAATACTTCAATGATGGAAGCGTAACCTATATTGAAGAAACAGGCGATGATACCTGGACGGCGGAGGTAGAAGGCTCCGACACGTACGAGGTAGAAGTAACGCTGAAAAAAGACAATGAAATAAAGGATTACGATTGCAGTTGCCCTTACGACGGTGGTATTTGCAAACACCTGATAGCCGTGTTTTTTACCCTGCGGGAAAAGCTGGCAGCCGAAGGCAACAGGCAAAAAGAAAAAGCCGCTAAAAAAGATGTTTTCGGGCGCCTGCTGGCTGCTGTTACAGCAGAGGAATACCGGCAGTTTGTGCAACGATATGCTGCCAAAAACCGGCAGTTCAAAACGGATTTTGAGCTTTACTTTTCCGATAAGGACAACCAGATAGACGTAGAGGCTAAATATAAAAGCCTGGTCGATAAACTGGTTCGCATGTATACGGATCATGGCTATGTAGGTTACGGGGCGGCCTCCGGATTGGCAAGGGAGGTGAATAAACTACTTGACACCGGCACTGACCATATTTCCAAAAACAAATTCAGGGATGCATTTGCACTGGCAAAAACTGTAATGCGGCAGCTTATTGATATCATCGGGGATGCCGACGATTCGAATGGGGAAATCGGCGATGCCATAGATAGTTCCATTGATTTGCTGGATGAGATTGCCGATGCGGGCAACGCTACCTCCGACATGAAAGGGCAGGTTTTTGCTTTTATAGAAAGAGAACTCGCCGACAAGAGTTATAATGATTACGGGGATTTTGGAGACCGTTTACTCGATGTATTTCAGGCATTGGCTATTACATTACAAAAGGAAGAGGTCTATCTCCGTTTTATGGACCGGGGCACAGGTGGTGATGATTACCTCAGGGAGCCGTACCAAAAAAGAAAAATTGCTTTTTTACGGAAGACCGGTAAAAAGGCGGAAGCCGAAAAACTGGTACAACAAAATATGGACATTGTAGAAATCCGGGAGGCAGAAGTAGAGAAAGCTATCAGAAAAAAGGATTTTACCGCTGCAAAAAAACTGATTGGTGAAGGCATCCGCATCGCAGAAAAAAAGAAGCACCCGGGTACGGTGGATGGCTGGAAAAAGGAACTGCTTCGGATAGCTGAACTACAAAAAGATACACCGGCCATCCGTGAATATGCAAGGTACTTTGCTTTAGATAAGGGGTTTTCTCCAGAACACTTTCGCAAATGGAAAAAGACATTTCCTGCTTCGGAGTGGCCAACTGTTATAGAAGATTATGTATCCGGTACTACCCGGAAAATTAAAAAGGAAAGCAGTAGTAAGAACCCGAACTGGTGGTCAGCACAATCGCTGCCGGATACGCTTGCCCCTTTGTACATTGAAGAAAAATATTGGGATCGGCTGCTGGTACTGGTACAGCAGGAAAACAAACTCAATATAACGCTGCGGTATCATCCCTACCTGGTTCAATATTATCCTGATGAATTGCTGGCGCTTTATCTTCCGTTACTGGAAACTTATGGGTTAAAAACAAGCACCCGGAGCGAATATGCCGACCTGGTAAGTAAGATGAAAATGGTTGTAAAGGGTATTCCAAAAGGAAAGGAAGCCGTATTGTCCTTAGCCCGGCGGCTGAGGGATCGGTTTTCCTTACAGCCCCGCCGCCCCGCCATGATAGAAGAACTGAACAAGATTTTGAAATAGCATTAAGGTAAGTGAAGTTGTCAAAATAAGTTCAGCAAACAGCCTTTATGCTCCATCGGAGCATTTGGTGAGTAGAAGATGATTAGGCGGCTCGTATTAGCGTTCCATCGGAACGCATGGTGCGGATGGTAGCACCAAACGTTCCGATGGAACGTTGAAAGCTTTTAGGTTGAATTGCTGCTACCCACCAAATCTTCCTACGGGAGAAACATCACTTGAATTGCTGAACTTATTTTGACAACTTCACTAAAGGACGGCATCGCTTCAGGCGATGCCGTCCTTACAATTATTTTTTAATACTTACATTCCCACCCAAACTCTTTCTGCCAGGTTATCATCCTTACTTTCCAGCAGTGATGGCCGGTTCATCAGAAACTCATCCACTTTACGGGCACATTCGCGGCCCTCGCTGATAGCCCATACCACCAGGCTCTGCCCACGGCGCATATCGCCTGCGGCAAACACTTTGGGTATAGAAGTCTGGTAGCTTTTTTCTGCTGCTTTTACATTGCCACGGACATCTTTTTCAATACCCAGGCTGTTAATCATCCCCTCATGTTGCGGACGCAAAAAGCCCATGGCCAGCAGCACTAAATCACAGGGTATTTCCCGTTCACTGCCGGCCACTTCTATAAAGTGTGCTGGTTTTCCATCCTGGCCGCTCACCCATTCTACATCGTTTAACCGTAATGCCTTTAATTCACCCTGCCCGTTGCCTATAAATTCTTTGGTATTCATGGCCCAATGGCGGTAAGCCCCTTCTTCGTGGCTGCTGGTGGTTTTCAGCAGCATCGGGTATAACGGCCAGGGCATTACATCTGTACGGCTATCCGGTGGTTTGCTTAATAGTTCCAGTTGCGTAACACTTAGGGCGCCCTGCCGGTTGCTGGTACCTACACAATCACTGCCGGTATCGCCGCCGCCAATAACTACCACATGCTTGCCGGTAGCAGAAATCCGTTCCGCAATTGCATCCGCTACGCCTCCCACTTCCTTGTTTTGTTGTTTTAAAAAATCCATGGCGAAATGAATTCCCTTTAATGTCCTGCCGGGTTTTTCCAGATCACGGGGAATGGTACTTCCCCCTGCCAGTACAATGGAATGATAGTCCCGCAACAGGTCGTTCATCTTAATGTCCACACCGATGTTGGTATTGCAAATAAAACGGATGCCGCTTTCCTCCATTAGTTTCAGGCGGCGGTCGATCACCCATTTTTCCAGTTTAAAATCGGGGATGCCGTAGCGTAGCAAACCACCCGGTTTATCGTCCCGTTCGTACACCGTTACCTGGTGGCCGGCACTGTTTAGTTGTGCTGCTGCTGCCAGGCCCGCCGGGCCACTGCCAATTACAGCTACTTTTTTACCCGTACGTACGGCAGGTTGCTTCGCCTGTACATAGCCTTCTTTAAAAGCAATTTCGATAATATGCTTTTCAATTTCCTCAATGGTTACCGGAGGCTGGTTAATGCCCAGTACACAGGCACTTTCGCAGGGGGCCGGACAAATGCGCCCCGTAAATTCCGGGAAATTGTTCGTAGCCGAAAGAATGCGGTAAGCCTCCAGCCAGTCCTGCTGATAGACAGCATCATTAAACTCCGGAATTACATTACCCAGCGGACAGCCGCTATGGCAAAAAGGCACCCCGCAATCCATACAGCGGGCACTTTGTTTATTCAGTTCATCATCCGAAAACAGGAACTGAAATTCCTTATAATCGTGCAGCCGTTCCTGCACGGGCCGTTTGGCGGGCATATGCCGTTCAAATTCTAAAAAGCCGGTTGGTTTTGCCATATTGTGAGTTTCGTGAATCGTGAATCGTCAATGAAAACCGTGAATGATCAATAATGTGTTTTAAACCTTGAACTTTAAACCTATATCTCAGGAATGCAGCAAAGTAATTAGATAGCATGTAATTTTTCCAATAAAATCTCGTTGCCCGATTTATCAAAATAAGTACAGGTCATTTTTTGGAAGTCAACCGTCCACTTGTAAACGCCTGTTTCGGCAGCATGTTGGCAAAATGTGGCGTAATCGGTTTCTCCCTGCTGGTGAATTTTTAAGTAATGCCTGAATGTTGGCTCATCCGTTTCTGGTGCTATTGTTAACAGCGGTCCATTGCTTTCAGAAGCAGCATTAAAATCATTTTCACCGAAATATACCTGCTGCCCGTTACTCAAATACGTATCATATTTTTTTACGCCTAATTGTATCAGGTCCTGCACATACGCCGGAAAGTCCGCCCCGCTTTTCACTTTTGTATGGGCTTCTTTTATCTGTTTGATCGTAAACATCGCTACTGTTTATACGGGTGAACAATTTGTGTAAAGGATAGTACGAAGTATACAAATGTGGTTTGGCATGAAAGTCAGTTTACACAAATAAGCCCCATTCATCTTCATACTCATCTTTCTGAAAAGTACTTACCCATTGCCGGAACAATAGCCGGAATTTATCCATTGCCTGCCGGATTACCTGCTGGTGGCGCTCATCCGCCATATCGGTCATTACGGCAAAGCCTATTTGCTCCATGAGTTGCGTGCAATTTACCCGTATAATGGCTGCGTTTTCCATTTTAATAACATAGAGCGTATCACCGGCAGCGCTCATGATTTTAGCGCCTACGATCATGAGGTTTTCGTACATCAGCCGCTTGGTAGAATCTTCATCATTCATCAGGGCATTATCCGTTAATGAATCGGCAATGGCAATGCCTAAGTCAAACACTTCCCGCCACTGCTGATACAGGGCTTTGGCAGCCTCAATAGCCGGGCGTGTTTTCCATTCCTCGCCATCATCGGCCAGGCGCAACAGCCTTTCATTCCACTCAGGCAAATAGCTCAGTTTATTCAAATCCATATAAGCAGACGCTGGTTGGTATTATAAAAGAATGAAGATAACCAATCTATTTATAGAATGGATACGAACGGGATGATAACAGGAACGTCAGAATGATTGAACATTGCCGGTATAGTTGTTAGAGCAAGCAAGGCCCATCCATCGTATACATGCAAAAACGCTTTTGTCATGAACGTAACAACAGTGCTTGATACCAAATTCAAACAGGCAATCGCTGCCATACCTTCATGCGTTAATCAAAAGTATCCAAAGTAAGGGTGCAGGCAGCGCTGTTGGATAAGTTGCGGGTTGCCCTTTACGTTTCTCCCGTTCTGCAATGAGCTTTGGTTTTAGTTTTGCCGGGCGGTAATAATTTGTTGGCCGCTTAGCCCTTCTTCATCCGGCTTAATGATCTGAAAGAAGCGGAAGCCTTAGGCTCCCCGGTCTTTGAAGCACATAGCTTATACTTTTATCCTGGCTAAGTAACTTACAATGACACGCTATAAATTATCTTAGTAAATGAAAATAAATAAGTTGAACAAAAAGCAGTATAAATTTGGGATAAAAACCAGAGATGATAAGCCCCTATAATCATCAAATAGAAGAGCTAATGCGTCTTCATTATAATCGGCTGTCAGAAAGGGAAAAGCGTTGGTATGCGGCTGTTGAAGCATCTAAATTAGGCTGGGGCGGTACGACTTACATCAGCCACCTGTTACAACTCAGCCGTACTACAGTCACGGTTGCCAAAAAGGAAATGCAGGCTGGCTTACTACAACCCCAAGTGCCAACAGCAGGCAGGCAGCGAAAAACAGGCGGCGGGCGAAAAAAAAAGTACAGAAAAGCTGGCTGATGCCACCTTACAGTTGATCATTTTACTTCAAAGCCTCAAAGCCGGTAGCCCCACCGATGCAACTGTTTACTGGATAAGCCTCAGGCCCCGGCAAGTAGCACAACTCTTTGAAGCACAGCATCAGTTTAAAATAAGCCATAGTTTTGTAAAGCGGGTACTCAAAGAACAGGGGTATGGCTATCGAAAACAGTCCAAACAATTAGCCACTGGCAGCTACAGCCGTCGCAATGAGCAGTTTGAAATCATTTGTGCGATGGTATTGGTAATGAGCCTGCAAAGCCCTGTGCTCAGCATGGATTGCAAGAAAAAAGAGCGGTTAGGTAATTTATACAGAGGGGGCAAATGCTACAGCACCAAAGCTATGAAAGTATATGACCACGATTATGAGCATTTATCAGAAGGCAAAGTCATTCCTCATGGAATTTATGATATGCAGGCCAATAAAGGCTATATCTCTATCGGGGGCAGCAGCGAAACAGCAGATTTTGTAATAGACAACCTGCTATGGTGGTGGTGGGAACATGGTATTCATCGCTACCCGGATGCAAAGAACATCCTGTTGTTCTGCGATGCAGGAGGTGCCAATAGCTATCGCCATCATGCCTTTAAGTACCAGCTACAGCTCTTTGCCAAGGAAACAGGCTTATCTGTTATTGTATGTCACTATCCGCCTTACTGTTCTAAATGGAACCCGATAGAACATCGCCTGTTCTGTCAGGTGCATAAAGCGATGGAAGGTGTTGTTTTTACCGATTATCAAACTGTTCAACAATGTATCGGGCAGACCGCTACTCAAACAGGCTTAACAGTGGCGGTAAGGCTCAACCTTCAGCAATACACAACAGGCAGGAAGATAGATAAAGAACTTATTGATCAAAACCGAATAACCTTTCATCCCCTCATTCCGGAACTCAACTATAGAATCTATCCATGATTTGTTCAACTTATTTATTTCGCTTTACTTATCAGCATAACCATTCCTTTTTTGAAAATTTTCTTACCGGTATAATCTTTCCCCTGTACCATGTATAGGTATGCTCCTGTCAATAATTCGCCGGAACTGATAGCGCCATTCCAACCCTTATTTACTTCCGAAGTGGTAAATACAGCCTGCCCATAGCGGTTGTAAACAGTAAAATAATCCAGCTTTGTTATCCCTATTAAAATGGGTTTCAGCACATCGTTTTTTCCATCGCCGTTTGGCGTAAAGCCTGTAGGTACTAAAATAGCAGGACCACTTTTGAATACAGTTATTTTTACATCATCCGTGGCAGCGCAACCTTCTTTTGTGGTAGCGGTTAGTGTAAAAGCGACGATGTCCGGAGCAGCCACGTTAAAGGTAGCTACCGGGTTTTGAATGGTACCATTATTTAAAAAAGAAGTGGGTTGCCAGCTATATTGTAAGGTAGCGGTATTGCCCGGGCTGCTGCCATTTAATTGCAAAGGCTGCCCGATAATGGCAAACGTGTCGTTGCCGGCAAAGGTGATAAACTTTTGTATCACTTTTATTGTAACGGTATCGCTTACTGTTTTAGGACAATAAAATGTATCTCTTACAGATAAGATATAACTGGTGGTATTTACCGGCGTGGCAACCGGGTTTAAAATTGTGTTGTTTGATAAAGCGGTGACCGGGCTCCAGTTGAAATAAGAAGCGTTAATTACCCCATTCAGCCTAATGCTGTTACCAACACAAATAGCGGTATCGGCACTGGCTTTTACTGTAGGATAAGGGGAGGCATGCACAATTATTGTAGCACTGTCTGTGCACAGGCCCAATGTTCCGGTTACAGAATACACCGTGTTTTGCATTACAGGCAATGCTTTCGGATTTTTTACATAATAATTACTTAGTGTATTACCGCCGCCGCTTTCTTTCCATACATAGTTCACCGCATCACTAATGGGATTCAGGATAGTGTTGTCGGTCATGCACACGGCTGTATCTGTTACCAGTTTTACAGAAATGCTATTGAAGATTTTAATGGTTGCCGTGGCAGAATCTATAAAGCCGTTATCACCGGTGATGTTGAGCTTTAGCGTATAGGTGCCAACACCGGGATAGGTGTACGTTGGCATGGCAAGATGAGAGGTATCGGCATTCGTAGTGAGATCACCAAAATCCCAGCGGTATGTCGTAATGGCCGGGCAGGTTGGTTGCTCCGCCTTAAAGTTGAACGTAAAGATTTTGCAATTGCTGTAGAGCGGTTTTAACAGCGGTTTTACGAAAGGGCAACTGGTTACTTTAATCTGGGATTCTTTTTTGGCCGTGTTTAGCAGAACACCGTTACGCCATTCGCTGGCATATACGGCAATGGTATATCCGCCGGGCTTATCAGGCGCTGTGCCGGTAAGCGTACCGGTAACAGGGTCAATGCTGAAAACCCCGGTACCCAGGGGGTCGGTACCGCTATACTGCGCCCAGTATTGCACAGGGATATTCGGAGGAGAAGTACCCGGATCTCTTACGCCGTCAACGGCATTACCAATGCTGTAAGAAATAGAATCACCATCCGGGTCGGTAGCAGTAAATGGAAAAGAAAAGGACGTATTCCGGCAAACGGTCATCGTATCATTAATACTGAATTGCAGGCTTTTATTTCTATGGTAATCAATGCCATTCATGAATCCGGGAATAGTCGTTGTAAATAATATCCCCGAATTTGCCGGATCGTAGATACTCACAATACTGGTATCTCTTGTAAAAAGGGATGCGGCAATTAAATAACCATGCGGATTATCAGGCAAGGTGATAGATCCGCCCACGGCAATCATTTTATACGCATTATTTAAAGCTGTAGCATTAGTACAAGGCGGAAACCGGTTGGAGGTGAAAAAATTATAAATTGTATCTACTGTGGTAGCACTACGTACAGGCGTCCCGTTTACAGCATCGTAGGCGTAAAAAGTAATTGAGCGGTAGTTGCCATTGGTAACGGCTTTCCATATCGTTACATAATAAATATTCGTGTGGTCATCGTTATTTGGATACAAAAACTCACATTCCATCCAGCCCCCCTTTAGTTGTTGAGCAAAGCCTGTAGCAGTAACTAATAATGATAGTAATATAGAAAACGGCCCTTTCAGAAAGATGAATTATTTACACTGGTTTGTAATACGGATTTCCTGCTTCTGATTGCAGGCCTGCTTATATAATACAACCGGGCGGCTCAGCAGGGTTACAGACTGTAAAGATATATCCCGGCTGCTCCTGGAAAATGTTTACCGGTGTCCGTAAATTAATACGCACGGTTTGCCATGCAGATGATGCGGGGCGAAAATTAGTAGGGGAAAATCATCCATCCCTTTGCGCCCTTTATCCATTTTACAGCATTTACTGTTAGCTCAATTTCGCTTAGTCAAATATTGACACTAACAACTCAAATTTTACAACATGAAATCATTTACGGTTCCGGACAGAGAATCTGTATCGCCGGCTAACCAGGTTAATTTTGATGCCCTGAAAAAAGCATTGGGCATGGTTCCTAACCTCTATGCCACTATCGCACTTTCCGACAATGGACTAAGCCGTTACCTTGCTTATCAAAGTGCGCCCACTTCTTTAAGCAATAAAGAAAAAGAAGCGGTAAACCTGGTAGTGAGCCAGGTAAACGGATGCGTGTATTGCCAGAGTGCACATACGGTGCTGGGCAAAATGAATGGCTTTTTGGATGATGAAATTTTATCCATCCGTTCCGGCCAAAGCAGCAACCCTACATTGAATGCATTGGTGGCGTTGGCAAAGGACATTACTAAAAACAAAGGAAGGGTTTCCGAAAGCATACTGGATGGTTTTTATAATGCGGGATATACTGATGGCAACCTGGTAGATTTGATTTTACAGATAAGCGATAAGATTGCTATGAACTACCTGCATAACCTTACCCAAATTCCGGTTGACTTTCCGATGGCACAACCACTTGAAGCGGTAGCAGCCTGAGTTAAATGATCCGGGTACATTCAGATTGTTTTATAAGGATATGGTAGAAAGGGAGATGCGAAAAGCGCCGGAGACATAGGAGATAAAAGGTAAATAGTACAGCATCGTATTTAATAAAATGCTCCGGCGCTTTTGTTATTTAAACAAGAGATAGCTTGCAAATTGAAAAACTTTTTTACGTATGGAAATGAAATATCCGCTGCCTCCCTTTACGATGGAAACTGCGCTGCAAAAGGTACAGATGGCTGAAGATGCCTGGAATACAAAAGACCCCGAAAAGGTTTGCCTTGCTTATACGATAGATACGGAATGGCGTAACCGCACTGAATTCTTACATGGCCGTGAAGAAGTAAAAGCTTTTTTAGTGCGTAAGTGGCAAAAGGAATTAAACTATAAGCTGAAAAAAGAATTGTGGGGTTTTCGTGAAAACCGCATGGCGGTTAGGTTCGAATACGAATGGCATAATGAGAACGGTCAGTGGTTTCGTAGTTATGGCAATGAGTTGTGGGAGTTTGATGAGGCCGGGTTGATGCGAAAACGATTTGCCAGTATTAATGATTTGCCGATAATGGAAAGCGAAAGAACACTACAATAGTAATACTATAAACAAATGAATTCATCTGCGCTAACGCTGGTAAATCCGGAAAATGGTAACCTGGCTTTTAAGATTTTTTCTTTCGACGATAACAGCCATTTTGATCATTTGCAGCGGCTGAATTATTATTCCATTTTACTAATAAAAGAAGGTGAAGGAAAGCTGAGAGCCGATTTTGCAGAATATGATTTTGCAAAAAATAATTTACTGGCCTTTGCACCCTACCAGCCATTTATGCTGATGGCAGATGCTTCATTAAAAGGGCAGGCTATTCATTTTCATCCCGATTTTTTTTGCATCCATTATCACGAAAAAGAAGTGGCTTGTAATGGTGTTTTATTCAATGCCATTTACGATCCGCCGCTGCTCCCGTTACAGGCATCCGAGGTATATAATCTTAGCCTGATCATCGGACAGATGCAGGTGGAAATGCAAAAACCTGAGCTGGCGCAATATGAACTACTGGTTTCCTTATTGAAGATTTTTTTAATTCATGCATCCCGGTTTAAGGCGGCGGGCCAACCGGCAAAACAGGTGCTATTACCTGCGCAACCCTTCATATTGCAACAATTGAAAGATGCCATTGAAGAACATTATAAAACAAAACATTCTGCGGGAGCGTATTCCTCGCTGCTCAATATATCGCCAAAGGCATTGGCAAAAATCACCAAATCACATTTTAATAAAACACTTACACACCTCATCTCCGAACGCATTGTAATAGAAGCAAAACGGGAACTTTATTTAACATCAAAAACGGTGAAGGAAATTGCCTATCAGTTAGGCTTTGACGACGAATATTATTTCAGCCGCTTCTTTCGCAATAATGCTGATGTATCGCCGCAACTGTTTCGGGAAACAGTTGGTTTTGCAAGAGCCGAGGTATAAATTAATTTAATTTTTATAAAGTCTCAAAGTGGCTATTCATAATTCTATCAGTTCCACTTATCTGATCTATTGTATTTGCGTATTGCTTATTGTCTGTTCCATCCCCTAATTTCAACTGTTATTGAACATTGCTAACTATTTGTATTCGCTTCGCTGATCCTTTATAAACTTCCACATTACATCAAAGCTTGCCTGCTTCAGGCTGGCAGCGGTATGGCCCTGTACAGGTATAGCCGGTAGAATATAAATGCGTAAAAAAGTAGGCCTGAAATAAAATTTTTTGTGCGGTGGCAGTGCTGTGGCCGTACCAAAAAGGCAAACCGGAATTACGTCCTTTTTTGCATCAATTGCCAACCGGAAGGCGCCATCGTAAAAGGATTTGAGGGGTTGCCCGGTACGGTTGCGGGTACCTTCGGGATACAGCACCATGTGCAGGCCGGTCTTCAGCACCTGCCGCATGGCCTCGTAACTGCGGCGGCGGCTGGCATCGCTGTCCCTATCCACCAGTACCGATCCACGGGTATAAATCCAGCCGAACAGGGGTGTTTTAGCCATCGAACGTTTGGCGATGGTCTTATTGCCACCGGGTAAAAAAGGAGTCAACAGTGGCACATCCATCAGGGAGCTATGGTTGGCAACCACCACATAATTTTTCCCTTTCTTAAAATTCTCTTTTCCGTAAAACCGGAAGGGGCAGCCGGCAAGGTTCAAAAAAACGATCATCCATACCTGCGTAATAATGCCGAAAAGGCGTACGCCCGCAGGCTCGGGTATAAAGTAGGTTATTAATATCGGAATAATAATTACCAGCATGGTAATCACAAAAATCAGAATGGCCCATACGGCCCAGATAGCACCCAATATATTTTTCAGCACTTTCATGCCGCCAAATTAAAACAATAGCAATAAACACTGAGTAATATGCAACTGGCAATGTGCAATTGGCAGAATACAATTGGCCGTTGATATTTTGAAAACTGCCATTTATGTCGATCCATTCCTGATTGCTTATTGCAGGTTGCCCATTGCCCATTTGCTTTACAGCTTCCAGTCTATCGGGTCTTCGCCATATTTGGCTAATGCTTCATTTGTTTTACTAAAATGTTTACAGCCAAAAAAACCATGGATGGCACTGTAGGGCGATGGATGTGCTGCTTTTAAAACGGTATGTTTGGTTTCATCAATCAATGCCTGCTTGGCATGGGCAAATTTGCCCCATAGCAAAAACACTACTCCTTTTTTCTGTTCCGAAATAGTGCTGATAACGGTATCGGTAAACTGGTGCCAGCCAATATTGGCGTGGCTGTTGGCTTCGGCAGCCCGTACGGTTAGGGCAGCGTTTAACAATAATACACCCTGTTCGGCCCAGGGCGTCAGGTTACCGGTAGCAGGTATTGGTACGCCCACATCATCACTCAATTCCTTAAAAATATTGACCAGCGATGGCGGTGGTGTTTTACCATCCGGTACGGAAAAACTCAACCCCATAGCCTGCCCTTTTCCGTGGTACGGATCCTGGCCCAGTAACACCACTTTTACTTTATCAAAAGGGGTGGTATTAAAAGCATTAAATATTTGTGAACCGGGCGGATAAATGGTTTTACCGGCCGTCTTTTCCGTTTTCAGGTGCATGATGATCTGCAGGAAATACGGTTTGGTAAATTCATTTTTGAGATGCTGTTTCCAGCTTTCTTCTATTTGCACATCCATACGGCAGGCATTTATGATGAGTTGAAAATAAAATACATTTACGAAGAAAATTGGTTGAGGAAAAATGTAATTTATCTGCAACCTGATTTTTAAATAACAAAACTGGACTACTACATGCAAAAGTTTTCAAAATGAAAACTTTTGCATAGGTTTGTAAATATGAAAGTCATTGTAAAAAGAGTCATTCTATTTTATACTGACAAATATCCACAAGCCCAAACAGCTTTATTAGTTTGGTATAGTGAGTTTCTGAAAATGGAATTTCAAAATTTCAATGAGTTAAAAGCGGTATATGGAAATGCAAGTATTGTAGCTAACAACCGGGTTATTTTCAATATTAAAGGAAATGATTACAGGCTGATTGTTTCAATAAACTTTAAACAATCGGCAGCTTATGTAATTTGGTTTGGTACGCATAAAGAGTACGGCAGAATCAATGCTGAAATTATAAAGTCTGACACTGACATTTTACATTACAAAACAAAAGAGCTATGAATTGGAAAGTGATAAAAACAGAAGCTGAATATCAGGAAGCCATAAAAAGGACAATAGCTATTTTTCATGCAGAAGAAGACACCCAAGAAGAAGATGAGTTAGCCCTGTTGATATTACTGGTAAATGACTATGAAAATAAACATATTCATCTACCTCAGATTGACCCATTGGAGGTTATTAAATTAAAGATGGAAGAACGTGGCCTCAAAGCAAAGGATTTGGAACCTATTATAGGAAGCAAAGGGCATGTTTCCTCCATCCTTTCCGGTAGACGTGAGATAACATTAAAAATGGCTCAAAAATTGAGGATTTTTTTTCAGTTGCCTGCTGAAATATTCTTACCTGCAGCTTAGGGTTGTGCGTAATTTTATAGACACCTGATGCTGTTTAGTATTTTAACACTTGTTGGAAAATAGATAAAAAATATTAAAGTATCGATTTTGTGTGCTGCAGGCACATTCTGTTTGTAGGCATATGGGTGATTAGGTGTTTTATGCCACGTAGTGGCTATCTGTTTAGCCACCGTGTACCTGACTTGACAGCGTTTGTTTAAAAGCTAAACAACTTCCTGATGTATTATTTCAAACAACACTTGTTCCTTTACTTTAAAGTGATCAAACAGGTAGCCACTACGTGGCATGATGGCGTTTTTAAAGCCTTCATTGTTACAAACAGCTTGTACCTACAACACAATAGGCCATTGCATCTTGTTAGTAAAGCCCGGCGTACCTGTATTGTTAAAATACTAAATAGCTTCACCTGACTAATATGACACTTGACGAAGTAAGGGAGAAATTAGTATCTAAGAAATCTACAGACAGATTAAGGGCGACAAAGAAGATATCTAAAGAAAAAATTGCTGGCCTTGCCGACGAACTTTTTCTTGCCTATGAAAAAGAAAGACGAGACCCCAGGACATGGGAACCACAGTCCGAAATGATAAAGGCTTTAGGTTTACTCAACCACAAACCAGCATTTAAATATATAGAAGAAATCGTCAGAAAAAATGTTCCGCATGACATGATTACAGGAAATGCTTCAATTGCATTTGTTCAACTAAAACGTAATTCTATATTTGACGCACAACCAGTATTAGAACTCTTAAGTTTTGGTAGCATATCAGTTATTTGTGGAGCATTACAGGCTCTTGCTGTCGACAAAATGTTGCCACCGAAAAATGAGATGGAAGAAATCTTAAAAATCAGCAGGGACGTCAACAAGCATAAAGACAGAATTGGACTTGAATACGGGCTTATGGATCCGAGAATATATTTAGCAATAGCTTGTGCAGGGTGGGACAAGATATTATGTGAAGGTTTTTTAAATTATTGCATCGAAACTGCATACGACATTAATAGGTTTGGCAAGCCAGTAGAAGACAATTACCTCATTGCCATTTGTAAAAAATCTTTAACTGGAAAATATACCAGCTTTTAAGACAGATACCCAATTACGCACAGCACGGCATTGGCATTGGGCGGTGGACACTTTGCGGCAGGTTGCGTTTGTCACTAAGCCGCCAATGCCAATGCTGAACCGTTATACGTTGCTGAATCTACTATTTCTTTTACCCAGTAAATAACATGATGAATGGGAAATTAGCTTTTTAAGGCTTCACTTCCACCTCTAACCCATCATTCCAATGCTTATGTTCCGGTGTGTAATACAAATACACATTGCTTGCTTTTCCTTTGTAGGTGCCGGCAATTTCTGCTTTCAGATCCAGGTTTATTTTTTTGGTTTCACCGGCTGCAAATCCCATCCAGTACAGCACTAAGTAATTGTCGAAAATTTCATAATAAGCCACCGCATTTTTCTCCATTATTTCCTTTAGCTGCCAGGGCTGCACCGATAAGCCGGCCGGGATACCGATTTTGGCAATAGCCATTGGTTGCAGTATGTCTTTTGTGTTGGTAACTGCAATTTCCATCCGTACTGTTTCTCCCACTTTGGTTTGTGAACCCGAAAGCGAAGTTTGCAGCTTTAATTCAGCTTTTGCACTATTTGGCGGTGTAAACGTATGATAAGCAACTTCCATATTATAGGGGATCGTTTCTTTATCGTTACCGTAGTTTACAGTAAAAGTATTAGACCCATCCTGTATGTTATTGCCGGCATTATCCGGTATGATAGCCTGTTGGTTAAGGGCAAATTGCACCTGTGTATGTTGGGCCGCTTTGCTTGTTAATCTGGAATAGGCAACTACCGCATTCAGTGCCAGCACCGTACCCTGCGTAGAGCCATAACCGTAATAGGATTTTTCCGATAAAATTTTCGAAATCACCTGTGCCATTACGCCAACCTCCGGCGCCTTTTCCCTGGCCAGTGCAAGCGCATACAACGATAGTGCCTCCACCCGTAAAGATGCATCTCTTGAATTTACCACACTGGTTTCTGAAGAGAAGCCCCGTTTCTGATAATTATCTTTTAACAGGCCCATCAGCAGTGCAAAATCTTTTTCGTTGTGCATATTACTGGCAGCTAACGCCATCATTGCCATTTGATAACCATCTTTACTGGCAATAGCTCTGCGAACGGCTGTGTCATACTCCAATTGTATTTCGCTGCCTATGCCAGCCTGCGTTAGTGAATAAACAATATAGGTGTTGGCAATGCGGTTAGGCACGGAGGCAAATCGGTCGTAGCCACCTGATGCCTGCATAAAACCACCTTTGCCATCGCGGCGGCTCAACAAAAATGCTTTGGTACGGGCAAGCATCTTTTTATCTACCGGAATAAATTCCTGCATATCCGTGAATTCCAGTAATCCATAAGCAGTAAGTGCTTCATGCGGCGGGGTATGTCCAAACCATTCAAAACCGTCTTTAGCTGTTTCAAAACCAATTAAGCGTTTGTACCCTGCCTCAATATAGCTCAGCGCTTTTTTCTCAATTTCCGGATTCGATTTGCCGCTTTCCCGCAGGTATTTCAACACATATATATTTGGATACGTACTGGACGATGTTTGCTCAAAACAGCCATACGGTTCCCGCAACATGCTTTCTATTCCATCCAGCAATTGCCCTTCTAAATTACTGAATAGTTTAAGGCTGGTATGCAAACTTCCGGGAATCATTTTGTTAATAGCAAAGGGATGTTGCGCTGATGTATTGCCGGAAAATGTTTCTATCACCGGGAAGCCCTTGCTAACCGCCACAAAGGGCAGCGAAAGCGTTTCCTTTCCAAACTGGCTGCTTACTATAAAACGGATATCTCCTTGTGCAGGAGCGGTAGCTTCTACCTGAATTAATACCTGCATGGATGTGTTGGGTTCTACACGGATCGTATTATTAAATTCCCCGGTTTTTACATCTTGCGGAAGCTGCAGGTTCAATGAAATAAGTAGCGTTTCAGCCCTGTTGTTTTTAATAACCAATGGCAGCAATGCCTTATCTCCAACCGTTACATAAGGTGGAATTTTTGCATCTATATTTAACGGGCTTTGCACGGCATAGGTAAATTCTGTTCTGCCCACTTTACCATTGTAGCCAATGCCTTCGGCTATTGCCCGGAAAGTAGTACTGGCATCCGAATTATAGAATTCAACAGAGGCTATTCCATCTTTGCCGGTTTGCACAACCGGGTTCCAGTAAATGGTTTCCCTGAAATCATTTCGTTCTGTTGTTTCTGTGGTGGTATAAACCGGTGCATAAAATTTCCGGGCAATGGCATACATGGTTCCGCCTGCATAATAAGGCTGGGAAGCGTAGCGGTATTTTTTATTCAGGTTAATATGTATTTTTTCATTTCTACCCGGTTTTGACTGAATAATAATAACGCCGTTTGCTGCAACGCTTCCGTAAATAGCCGTAGCACTTGCATCTTTTAAAACGGTAATATTATCAATATCATTAGGGTTCATATTGAAGCCGAATTTTTCCATTGGCACCCCATCCATCACAATCAGTGGCCGGGCGGCGCCGGATAAGGAAGCTGCACCTCTGATCCTGAACTGTTCCCGGTTTCCGGGGTTTGCGTTTGGCATTACCTGCAGCCCGGCTATCCGGCCATTCAGCAGCACTTCCATATTGTTAGCCGCAACAAGGTCCTGAGCATTTATCCGGATTACAGATCCGGTAATGGATTTCTTTCGCTGGGCTCCAAACCCAATCACCACTACTTCTTCCAGATTTGCATTTGCAGGTTGTAGCAGTAGGGCCCCTTCCTTTTTCAATAAGTTATCGCCCTTATCTGCTGCTTTAGGCAGATTTACATTTATAAATTGCCTGTTAATTACCGCCGGTATTATTTCGCCATTTGCGGCAAATTGCTTAGCCCCTGTTGAAGGCAGCGCATTATAGGCCATACCATTTTGCAAACTGTTAATTATTATTTTTCCTTTTCCTTGCTTTGCCCTTGCAATTACCTGATAGTTTCTTCCCGGCAGCAGGTCAGAAAAAAGGAATCTGCCATCAGCGCCTGTTGTGGTTTCGATGGCTTTGCTTCCACCGGATGCATCTACCAGATACACCGTAGCCTGCACCGGCCTTTTCTGGTCATTTACAACAATACCGCTTAGTATATCGGGCTGATCGGGCATAAACCGCAGTTTACCTGCCTGTTGCACATATTCAATATAATCAAAATACCGGTAACCATGGGTCAGCATTAGAAGATCCAATGCAGGTATGGCTTTGGGTTCATCTTTTTTAAAATAAAATTGTGGCTCTTCTATTTTCCCTTTCAATTCGCTGCTCAGCAACAGCCACGATAGTATATGATCCTGCTTATTATCGGCAAACGACCATAGCTTATCGTCTATTACCGATACCGATAAATTGGAGGGTAA
>CBDFGC010000007.1:0-158799 GCA_965246935.1 Chitinophagaceae bacterium
CCCAGTCGCCCACTGCAATGGGGTTGGTGCTGGTAATACCATCTATCTTCAGCACGCCTTTAGCTCTTGCTTTAAAGATTTCGCCGGTTTCGGTTTTTACCACGTACCAGCTTCCGGTGCTTTTGTAAACAAGGGCTTTCAAGCAATGTAATTTGTGTTGGGGGTGAAGGTAAAGGGTTTACCGAAAGATGAGAAATAGCATGCTGTTTGATTTGACCATTTAGGTTCTATTGCTAAAGCAAACCAACAGCAATGTTGGTAACAGACGAAAATAACTTCCGGATTATTGATTTGTTGTTCAAGCAAATATTTATAAATGTGTTATTTTGAAAATTAATGCTGAATGGAGATTTTATCAATTGCTGTTGGCTTTAATCAACGGAATAAATGGATTTTACATGTATTAGGCCTTAGCCCCATGTTTTTATGTGGCTAAAGCCGGCACAAATTACTATTTCATATCCGCTGGCTGAAGCCCAATGTCATTAAATTAGAGCTTGCTCAACAACTCAGGTAATAACAGAGTTATTAAGTTACAAAGTATTTTGAATGCTTTATTAACGATTTAGGTTATAGAACAGCCAAAATTCATTTCTTTTTGATCTGAAATTTTGATATAAAAGAAGAAGTGCAAGGATTTAAAAGGTATTGTTTCAAAAACCTTGCATCAACTGTAATGAAATTTGCCTTAGAACATAAGCTGGACATTGCTTTCTTAGTTATTCAGCAAGCCCTAAATTAAGCCCATCGGGGCTTTCTGTTTGTAGCAAACAAAGAGGCAAAGGGAATCATTGCCACGTAGTGGCTACCCCTTCTCTGGTTAGGTAGCCACTACATGGCATGCACCAACATCATCGATGTCTGTTTTCTACAAAAGGTTGCACCTACGGCGCATAGCTGCTATCACAATCCTTAACTTAATGACATTCGGCTAAAGCCAACAGCAATTAATAAAATCCTCAATAATTATAAATTAAAAAGGACGGTGTCGTTCGGAGAGACGCCGTCCTTCATCAATTATTTGCAGATCTGCTAATTGTCAAATTTGCTAATTTCTTTATCCAAACATTTCCTTAACCTTGTCAAAAAAGCTTTTACCATTTTTTTCGGGTTGTGGCTGAAAATTATTGCTGTTCTCCATTTTTTCCAGCATATTCTTTTCGTCGCTGCTCACATTTTGTGGAGTCCATACGCTTACGTGGATAAGCTGGTCACCCCGTTCGTAGCTCTGCACTGCCGGAAACCCCTTGCCTTTCAACCGGAAAATCTTTCCCCCTTGTGTACCCGGCGGAATTTTAATTTTTGCTTTCCCATCAATAGTAGGCACCTGTAACTCCGTACCAAACACCGCTTGTGGAAAACTGATATTTAATTCATAAGCCACATTCAGCCCGTCCCGTTGCAGCGATGGATGCTGTTCTTCTTCTACCATCACCAGCAGATCGCCGGCCGAGCCACCCCGTTCGCCGGCATTACCCTTACCGCTTACATTTAGCTGCATGCCTTCCTGTACCCCGGCGGGCATATCAATACTACGGTTTCCTCACCATATACCCGGCCCTCGCCTTTACAAGTGCTGCATTTATTGGTAATAATGGTGCCTTCCCCGTTGCAGGTGCTACAGGTAGTTACCGTTTGCATTTGTCCTAAAAAAGTGCTGGTTACTTTACGCATCTGGCCACTGCCACCGCAGGTAGTGCAGGTAGTAGTGCTGTTGCTATCCCTGGCCCCGCTGCCGTTGCAGGTGCCACATCCTACATATTTTTTTACTTTAATTGTTTTTTGAGCGCCTTTTGCAATCTCCTCAAAATTCAGTTTCAGCTTTACCCGCAGGTTACTTCCACGGGTGCCACGGCCACGTCCACCACCACGGCTGCGGCCACCACCGAAAATATCGCTAAATCCACCTCCGCCTTCACTTCCAAAAATATCACCAAAATGGCTGAAAATATCTTCCATGTTCATGCCACCACCGAAGCCACCTCCGCCACCACGGCCCGGACCAAATGCAGCATGTCCATAACGGTCATACTGTGCTTTTTTATCTGTATCACTCAATATTTCGTATGCCTCGGCTGCTTCTTTAAACTTTTCCTCGGCTTGTTTATCACCGGGATTACGGTCGGGATGAAACTGCATAGCCACCTTGCGGTATGCCTTTTTTATTTCGTCTGCTGCAGCCGTTTTTCCTACTCCCAGCACTTCATAATAATCTCTTTTTGACATAATTCTTTAATGTGCAAATGTGCAAATTTGACAATGTGCAAATGATCGTCCGCACATGCCTTAAATATTTCAATCGTTCACCCTCCAATAATATATCAATGTGAAAATTTGACTGCTGCATTTAATCGTTGAAACAGAATATCAACAATCGATTTGCATATTTGCTTATTGTCACATTTGCTAATTGGTTTTATTTACCTACCACCACTTTTGCAAACCGGATGATCTTATCATTCAGTAGATAACCTTTGGTTACTTCGTCCAGCACTTTACCCTGCAATTTTGGATTGGGCGCAGGAATTTCAGTGATGGCTTCATGCAGGTCGGCGTTAAACTCCGTACCTACTGTTTCCATGGCCTTTAGTCCTTTGCTTTGCATTACACTACGCAGCTTATTAAAAACCAGTTGAATTCCTTCTTTTATTACTGCGGGATCATTGCTGGTATTGATTACTTTTTCAGCACGGTCGCAATCGTCCAGTACCTCCAACAGTGAAGTAATTACCTCTTTGCCGGCAGTTTGTATTAATTCTAACCTTTCTTTTGCATTACGCCGTTTGGCATTGTCAAACTCGGCAACCAGACGCAGGTATTTGTCTTTTTGCTCAGCTAATTCCTCCAGTAATTTTTGCACCTGGCCATCGTCTTCCATCGTTTCGTTCAAGTGATTAATACCAGCCATATTTTCATCCGTATTAATATCATTCGCTCCAAAAGCAGTATTATCGTTTAATGTCCCGTTGTCAGTTACAGAACCATTTCCCTCAAATTCTTTCTCCATTTGTAGTATAATTGTTTACTGCCGCCTAAGGGCAATAATGCTGCCATTGGCGGCAGGCGGAAAAATTGTCACCTCACCTCATCCCCTTCCCCTCTCCAATAAATTGGCGAGGAGTGCCTCTGCGGTAGAAACGTTATTGTTTGTAACAGCGGATTCAAGCTGTCTAAGCTTTGCTGATGCTTTCGGAGAGCGGGTTGTTGTTGCCCGAACTTATCAAACTTTTTTTGAAAGTTGATTCTTTTGAACCCGTTGCTGCATATTATGATGAATGCTACGTAGAGGCACCCTTCTCTCCGCCGCGGCGGAGAGAAGGGCCGGGGATGAGGTGGTGAGGTCTAAAACTCAATTGCCCCTAAAAACCGTAGAATAAAGCCCAATGCAGCCAGGATAAACAGGAAAGCGCCAAACCAGGAACCTGTAAAAATGGCTAACAGTAAGCCAATCAACCCAACACCTGCCACAATCTTAGCTTTGGTGGTAAATTCAAACGTATCGGCCCTGAATTGTTCAAAATTTCCCTTATATTTTTTCTCTAACCTGTTTAGGACTTTTATATCTTTCTTACTCATTTTTACTTCACCATTGGCCGCCATTGCTTTTAAATGGCTAAAAGATTGCACTTTTTTAAGACTGATTTTTTCCAAGGCAGATGAAGATTCTACCGGAATTCTTTCCGGTGCTTCATTTTCTTTTTCAAAAGCAGGTTTTGCTGTTGCGGATGCAGGTTCAGGCGCACTTTTTTCATTTGGAAGTGCCGTTGGCGATACGGCATAGGCAATGGGTAAATGATTGACATCAGCAGGCAATGCTATCGTTTGCCGGACGCTGCGGCAGGAAGCACATACAATAAGCAGGAAGCACAAGTACTTTGCAGGTTGCATAAATGGCGTTTTTATTTTTTGCAAGATTAGAGCATTCAGTCTTATAACGTAAAGAAGGCCTCCCCAACCCCTCCAAAGGAGGGCTCAAACCGGTTAGCGTAGCTTCGCAATTCAATTTTATTTTGTTCGTAGTTGAAAACGTTTTATTATCAGGAAGCCTCTTTTTAATTTGTGGGATCGCAGTACGTAGCCCCTCCTTTAGAGGGGTTTGGGGAGGCTTCCTTAATTTTACTACCTATGCAATCCCTTTTTTTACGTAAGAAAATCAGTCGCCGGGTTGAGGATGGCCACCCCTGGATATTTGCCAATGAGGCAGATATAGAAAGATCGAAGCTGCAAAATGTACAGCCCGGAGATATAGTGGAGGTATTGAATGCAGGCGGTGAATACGTAGGAACAGGATTTATAAACCAGGCCAGCCAGATATTAGTACGGTTGCTTAGCCGTAATAAAAATGAAATAATCAATGACGCCTTTTTTCTGAAACGTATTCAGCAAGCCTGGCACTACCGGCAGCGCACCGGGTATGTGGAAAATTGCCGGCTGGTTTTTGCCGAAGCCGATGAATTGCCCGGTTTGATCATCGATAAATTCAATGATTATTTTGTACTGCAAACCCTTTCTTTTGGGATGGATTTACAAAAACCAGCCATTGTAAAAGCATTGCAAACCATTTTTAATCCTAAAGGTATTTATGAACGCAACGATGTGCCGGTGCGGCAGTTAGAAGGTATGCAACAAGTGAAAGGATTTTTAAGCCAGCCTTTCGATACAAATATTATTATCCATGAGAACGGGCTGCAGTTTCATATTAATATAGAGGCCGGCCAAAAGACCGGCTACTTTTTAGACCAGCAGGATAACCGGGCTTCCATTCGCTCCGTTGTAAAAGGCGCCGATGTGCTGGATGCATTTTGCTACACAGGTACGTTTGGCATTCATGCAGCGTACTACGGGGCAAAAAGGGTGTTGGGAATTGACATCAGCGAAAATGCCGTTGCCCAAAGCCGCCGCAATGCACAATTAAACAATCTACATACTATCTGCACTTTCGAAACAGCCAATGCATTTGATGTGTTGAAAAAATGGAGCAGCGAAGGACGCCAATATGATGTGGTAATGATTGATCCGCCTGCATTTACTAAAAACCGGGAAGGCATACAAAAAGCAATTACCGGCTATAAGGAAATTAACCTGCGGGCTATGAAGCTGGTACGCCCGGGTGGTTTTTTAGTTACTTCTTCCTGCACCGGCCTGGTATCGCCGGAACTATTTCTAACGATGATTAATGCAGCAGCGAAAGATGCACGCAAAAGGCTTAAGCAGGTACTGTTCCGTTCGCAATCCGGTGACCACCCGGTTGTATACGGTTTGGAAAATACGGCGTATTTAAAATTTTTAATAGCAGAAGTACGTTAAGCAGCGTACATACCTAACAATTGTCTTACTTTCGACAAAATGCTACTGCCCGTGACCCGTTTACTACTACCCTTATTACTTTGCTTCAGCTTTGCGCTACCTGTAATCGCACAGGATATTCACTTTTCTCAGTTTTTCGCCTCGCCGCTTACACTTAATCCGGCACTTACCGGCAATTTTGACGGAAACCTGCGGGTAGCCGGAAATTATCGTAACCAATGGCCTACTATTAACCGGGCCTTTACTACCAGTTGTATTAGCGTCGATTTTCCAATAATGGTGAACCGCATTTCGGAGAATGATCGTCTTGCTGTTGGTATTATGGGCTATACCGATCAGCAGGCAGACGGTGCGTTAAAAAATAATTTTGGCAGCCTTACAGTTGCTTACCACAAAGGCCTGGACGAAGATGGGTATAACCGGATATCTGCTGGTTTCCAGATGGTGTACAACGCAAAAAATCTGAATACAGCTAACTTAAAATTTGAAGATCAGCTTCGCAGCGATGGCTTTACCGGTGTTACCAATGAAATTTTCACCAGCCGGCAGTTGAATATTGGTTATTTTGACCTGAATGCCGGCATTGTATACAGTGGTACAACAGCTAATAACACGAATTTCTACGCCGGTGCTTCTATTTATCATCTTACCCGCCCCGCAGAAAGTTTTAAGGGTGGCCAGTTTAATCTGAATCAGCGTTATACGGTACATGGTGGCGTATATACCCCGTTAAGTACGCAACTAATGTTACATGCCAGCGGTTTGTATCAAAGCCAGGCCAGTGCTCACGAAACGGTAATCGGTGCAGCACTGGGATATAATTTTGGTGATGACTACAATGAAAGTACAACCACCTTTTATTTTGGTAGCTGGTACCGCTTTGGTGATGCTATTATCCCTTATGTAGGACTTGAGTTTAATAAAATGCGGCTGGGCGCCACTTACGATGTGAATACCAGCAAATTAAAAACGGCCAGTAACAGCCGCGGCGGTTTTGAAATTTCCCTGATTTATGTGAGTAAGCCCAGCGGAGAAAGAAGCATGCCCTGCCCAAAATTTTAATAATAGAAACAAGCTTTGTCTTTTTATATTAGGGTTAGTATAACCGAAGGCAAACCCACCAAAATCGACAGGATAAAAAGAGCTTCACAGTTTTTTTTTGCTGTGGGCCATCCTGAATGTACAGGAGTGAGTAGCATCGTGTATTTCAGGCTGCCAGGCGTTCCGGTCGGAACACCTGATACTTTTTAAAACGTTTTTATACCCGCAAAGAGCCACACCAGAAATAAAAACACTTGCTGCTTTACAATTTCTGAATTTTTTTACCCTTAAAGAATGTAGATGCCCTGGCCCCGTTATAACCTTATAATGAGTGATATACTTCTTTATTCGGCTGCCTTTGCGCACAATTGGCTGTAAGAACAGTTAGCATTAGCGATGAACACGGCCACACCTCCATTATTACTTGCTTCTACACCCAGTAAGTACCGGATCAGGTATTTGTATTTACCATAAACTATTACTATTTTATTTTCGTAAATTTCACCAGATTTATTTTAGTGCCATTATCTTTAACGGGTTCAATTACAAAAAAATACAGGTACAGCAGGATGCAACTGTTTATGGTTTGTTGATAATTAAAAAAAAGGACCATTTGCAGTAACTGAATTTCCTTTATTTTGCACGCTGATAAAAACAATATTCAAGAAGCGATTGATGATGTGGAAGCCATGCCACCATTTTGCCATGCAATACGGAATATTTTGAGATTATTAAAATTATCAGGCGGGGGTTTAGGTTGCTACATTATACCTTACAAACGCACCCATTGTAAATAGCGTTGCAATAAGAAAATGTTGTTGCAATGCCGGTGAAAGCTCTGATTTGAAATTGTAACTCAGGCAACACCGGAAAATTTTGAAAGCTCAATGCTATCATTGCCTTTCTGTTAAGCTATATTAATTGGCTTAAAAGCTCCAATATTTTAATTCTTTTGCATACCAATGGTGGTTGCATTACCGCTGTCCCACACTCATTTAAATGAAGGCCGGTTGGCTTTTAAGCTGAATTATTTATTTAAATATTATACCCGTCTCTTTATAATTACCTGTAAACCTTAAAACATTATTGATGAAAACAGTTACTTACTTAATGTCGGTTGTGTTACTATTTTTTTCGGCCAAAACAGTTAAGGCCCAGCTATACCCCGTAAATATTGCTGAGAAAGTGTCAAATGCGGCCCTTATCGTTGAAGGAAAAGTAGTTACACAGCAATCTTTCTGGAATGATGCACACACGAACATTTTTACGTCGAATACCATAGAATTGTATAAAAGTTTTAAGGGCTCAGTATCGGGTGCAACTATCGAGGTGCTTACACAAGGGGGTGTCGTAGGTAATCAGGTTGTAGAAGTAAGCGACCTGGGCCAGCTAACTGTTGGCGATAAAGGCATTTTCTTTTTATACCCGAATTCCATGCAATTATCATCGCCCGCAAGTGGCAGGCTATTGTATGATATTTATGCAAGCGACCAGGGGATTATGCGTTATAGTATTGCCGGCGACCAGGCATATTGCCCGTATGAAAAATACAATGGTATAACCAGCAGCCTGTATAGCCACCTTGAAACATTAACCGGCAAGCAACCCATCATCATTAATAATGCATATAATGTAGATGAAGAAATTGCAGCAGGCAAAACACATTCACAACGCTTAGAAGGTACCGCTACCATTACGTCCACGTCGCCGGCTGCCGTAAATGCAGGTGCGGTGTTAGATCCAATAAACAATATCCTAACGATTAACGGAACCGGTTTTGGTAATTCCGCTACCAACAATCACTACCTGTTGTTTAAAGACGGTGATAATGACTTTTCTTATCCTACTTTTAAAGTGGACAATAATTCACCCTACCTCATTTCGTGGAGTAATACGGTCATCAAAGTAAATGTTCCTTCAAAGGCTGCCAATGGAAAATTCGGTGTTTATCTTGGTCCTGGCGATACGGCTTTTGCACCTCATCCACTCAAAGTAAATTTTAGTGTATTAAACGCTATTTTGAATCCGGCTACCCGTGTACAGGAACCAAGACTAACGACCAGCAATGCCACCGGCGGGTATAATATTTTGTACTCTACTTCCACGGCTAATGGTGGCGCTAATTTTACAACATCTCCCGTCTACAACGCATTTAGAAGAGCCCTTACGACCTGGAAGGAAACAGTAGGTGCAAACTTTACCGAAACCGGCAATACATCTTCTCAAAGTGTAAATGCGAATTTCGATCAAAATATTATTATGCTGGACAATACAAACACGGGCTTTCCGGTATTGGCGGCTGGTGTATTGGCTGTAACCTACAGTTATTTCGATGTTTGTTCCCCGGGTACATTTAACAATGCACAAAAAACAGGTTTTGACATGGTGATACGTAACCAGGGTGTATCTGCCGGAACCATTCTTTTTGAGAATGGCCCCTGTCCCCCGGCATTTGTAAACCCTGCCTTAATAGATATGGAAACGGTATTGCTGCATGAATTAGGACATGTTTTAAATCTGGCACATGTAAATGATCCCCAGGAGGTACCCGGTGCACCCTTTACCTATTTGACTTTCGTAAATCCCGCCGGCGTGATGAACTATCAGCAAAATAACTATTCAACCCGGCGCTCGCCCGACGAATCAGCCTATAACGGAGCATTATACACAACTACATCCCGTGGCGTAAGTCTAGGCTTTTGCCTTGCACCTATCGAAATGATTCATTTACCAGCCGCTGTCCCTGTAAATGATAATTGCCCGCTTATATTTCCTACCGCTTATACGACCCAGGGAACTACTTACAATATCGATCTGGTACATGCTACCAGTAGCAAATCAGATGATCCGCAATTTACTGCTGCCAGTTGTTCCCAGCCAATTGCAATAACCAACAATATCTATCAGGTTATCCGAACAAGTTACAACGGTACCTTGGATCTAACTATCAGTAATTATACAACTACACCAACTCAGGTAGCTACGGCTTCCTGCGACTCGAACCAAGGTGTAAAAATTTCAATTTATGATGTGGCTACCTGCCCTAATGGCCAGTCTTTTCCTCCACCAATGAAGTGCTTAGCTTTCACGGGTAATGGCATTATACCTACTGTTACAGGTTTAGGAGCTAAGAAAACCTATTTATTATTTGTTGAGGGCGTAAGAAATACCAAGGCCACCTTCACTATTAAACTAGCCGGAACGGCACTTGCTTCTACCAAGTTACTATTAGTGGGCAGAAATGTCAACGAAAATACAAATGAATTGCAAGCTGATATTGAACAGGATGTAGACCTGGATTCTGTGACGGTTGAAAGAAGTACCGATGGTATAAATTTTGAGCAAATAGGCCAGCTTTTTAATGCTACAGGTTTACGTTCACTTAGCAGGGGTAACGGATCATATTCTTTTACGGATGCAAGTGCATTACATGGAACGAATTACTACCGCCTCAAAAAAACTGATATTGCCGGCATTTCGGAATACTCTGCTATTATTGCACTCAAGATCGCTGACAAGGCGGACATTAGTATGCAGCCCAATCCGTTCCATGGCTTTGTTAATGTAACAGCCAGGCAAAGTAATGGTAGGCTTACAGTTGTAATTTCTGATGCCGTGTCAAGAAGAATAACGCAAACCACTTTCAGTGGCAATGTACAAATCAGTACGGCATCACTGGCCAGAGGTACTTATCTGGTTAGTGTATACGATGCCATTGGCCAATTACTTACCACTAAAAAAATGATGAAAGATTAGTTCGTTCTTGGATGATAGAAACAGTTTGTTGTTCCAGGAACGGTTGTTAATGCAAAAAGGGTGTACTATTCGGTACATCCTTTTTGCATTTAATCAGATATTTAAGGGGGATGCTGATATGCTATTTTTTCGGCCGCTTACATATGGATTGTTTTTAACAAAGAAACGATAAGGTAGCAGGCATCATCACCGGCATAATCTACACCAATACGGGGCGTAACTACAATATTCACCGAAGTAATTGCTGGCAGTATTGTTCCGTATACTGTATGTGCATAACTGGGTTGGGCAATAAATAATTCAGCGGTATTCAGCAATAAGCCAGTGTGCAGCTTTTGTATGCCAAAAGCTTTGCTCATATTGCCGGGGCCTTTTGTAAGCGTATGATCTGCTATTACTTTACCTGTTCGTTTTAGCATCGTATCAATTCCCACTAATGGCTCGGCAGCCCGTATCAGTACGGCATGTGGTGTATCGGCAATATTGGTTACGATATTGAACAAATGGTGTAATCCATAACACAAATAAACATATGCGGCACCGCCTTCCATATACATCACCTTTGTGCGTTTGGTAAAGCGCCGCCCGAATGCGTGACATGCTTTATCTTCTGCGCCGTTATAGGCTTCAGTTTCTACAATCATTCCCGCAGTGGTTTGCCCATCCACGTTTGTTACCAGCACTTTGCCCAGTAAGTCTTTTGCAATCTGAATGGTATCGGTGCGGCGGTAGAATTCATTATCCAGTATTTCGTCTGTTTTTGTTTTCATGGGCTTTTATCTGATTATTTCAACAATGCTGAAGCCATAAGGTTATACCATGTTAAAACAGACTGCGGAAAGACTTTACTGATTGACATTGATTTGCTTATTGCTATTTGTTTATTGCCTATTTGTATTTTGTACTAACCCTGTTTTCTGTGCGCAATAAATCTTACTATATTAGCCGCTAACCTTTTACCTAATACACCTGCCTGTATGCTGAAAGAAATTATTATCGCCTTTCAGTCATATGGCAAAGCACACCGGTTTATTAAAAAGCACCGGTTATGGAAATGGATAATAGTACCTGGTTTGCTGTATATGCTGCTGTTTGCAGGGAGTATGTTTTTATATGGCAGTACGGTAAAGCATGTTATTGATTATCTAATTACCGCTACCGGGCCTCCAAACCTGGCTACAACATATAAATACCGGCTGGATCAGTTTTATTTTCCTGTTGATGTTTGGCGCATTCTGGCTGATGCTGATGCTGTTTTACTTTTCTTTATTTAAATATATCTGGTTCATTGTCGGGTCGCCGTTATTTGCCTGCCTCAGCGAAAAAACGGAAAGCATTTTGGAAGGTAAAGATTTTCCATTCAGCTTTAGCCAACTGGTAAAAGATATGGGGCGGGGCATACGGATGGCAGTACGGAATACCCTCTGGCAGTCAGTCTATAGTATTGCAGTCATCCTGCTTTCGTTTGTACCGGTTATTGGTTGGGCAGCACCATTGCTGGGTTTGTTTATCGAGTGCTATTATTATGGTTTTTCCATGCTGGATTATAGCTGCGAACGGCACAAGCTAAACGCTGAACAAAGCATTCGGTTTATAGGTACACACAAAGGCCTGGCTATTGGGAACGGTTTTTTATTTTATGGTATGCACTTATTACCGGTTGTTGGCTGGGTATTAGCGCCATCTTATGCGGTAATTGCCGCTACTATCAGTTTGTATCATCAACAGGACAAATTCAATTAGCAAATGCGAAAATGTGCAAATCTGCAAATGGAAAACCGTGTAAATGGAGTATGAAAACAGGTAAGTAAATTTAAAGCGGCTGATCAGCACATCAGGCAAATAAATGGAAGATGGAAAAATGAACCACCAACAAATCACAAATCATAATTCCTACATCAAAAATGACGGTCTATCTTATTCCAACAACCATATCTGAAGGTGCAGTAGAAACAATTCCGGCTTATATAAAAGAAGCAGCTCAAAAATGTACCGTTTTTTTTGTGGAAAATGAGCGTACTGCAAGGCGGTTTCTAAAGAACATCTGGCGGGAAATGGTCATTGACAATTACCAGTGGTATACCATACACAAAGCGGAAGCAGAGGTAATGCAGGCCTTTGCAGAACACATAAAGAAGGGGGATACAATTGGCATATTGAGTGAGGCGGGCTGCCCCGGTGTGGCTGATCCAGGCCAGCTATTGGTAGCGAAAGCACAGGAGATGCATATAACAGTAAAACCATTGGTTGGTCCATCGTCCATTTTATTAGCGTTGATGGCAAGCGGGCTTAACGGGCAATCCTTTCGTTTTTACGGCTACCTACCAATCGACGGTACTGAACGTAAAAAAAACATTTTACAGTTAGAGGAAGAAACGACTCGTAGTAATGCTACACAAATATTTATAGAAACACCCTACCGCAACGATGCCATGCTAAAAGATATACTGCAAACCTGCCGCCCGGCAACCCGGCTTTGTGTTGCCGCCGATATAACAGCTGCTACAGAAATGATTGTAACAAAAACAATGGCAGCATGGAAACAAACTATACCGCTTCTGCACAAAAGGCCGGTGATTTTTTTATTAGGGAAATGAAAATCGTAAATCGGTCCCTTCAACGTAGAGATGAATGATGGATATGGTTCGGATTTGATGTTGTATTTTAAAATGGCAAAATGTAAGTTATACTAAATCAAAGAGGAAGAATCATTAATCATCCTGGAATTATATTTCCTGTTTCTTAAAATGCGTAAATCTATTTCCGGCACCGACAGCCAATGACAATTTACAATTCACCATGTACAAACACCTTTTCTTCGATCTAGACCATACCCTTTGGGATTTTGAAGCCAATTCCAGGGAAACGCTCAGGGATATTTTTTATAAACAGAAACTGGATAAAAAACTAACGCCTGATTTTGATGCCTTCAGTCAGCGATATAGCTACCATAACAAGCGCCTGTGGGATCGCTACCATCATGGTTACATTACGCAGCAGGAACTACGCTGGAAACGCATGTGGCTTACATTGGTTGATTTTAAGGAGGGCAGCGAAGCAATGGCCCGGGAACTGGCAGCGGAATATTTAACTATTTTACCAACTAAAACAGCTTTGTTTCCCTACACGTCGGAAATTATTTCCTATCTGCTCAGCAAAAATTATCAGTTACATCTTATTACAAACGGTTTTGAAGAAATACAGATCAGTAAGCTGCGCAACAGTAATATTCATACCCATTTTACCCATATTATTACCAGCGAAAAGGCTATGAGCCTGAAGCCGCAAAAAGCCATTTTTGAGTATGCGTTGCAGTTAGCAAAAGCTACACACACCGAAAGCATTATGATAGGGGATAACCTGGATGCAGATATCAAAGGCGCTATGGATGCGGGACTGGATACGGTATTCGTAAACCATATCCATGAAAAAACCACCTTACATCCTACTTATACCATCTATCATTTACAGGAACTGGAAAACATTTTTTAGTGATAATCATCACTTGCTCATCCAGGTTATGTTTCCACTCATTCATTTTATATTACTAAAATGATTATCAATCATTTTTACAAAAAAATAAAACCCAATGAGAAAAGTTACTTTTCTGCTAACAGCTATTCTTTTTCTAAGCGGAATGATAAATGCACAGAATGTAGGCATCGGAACGATTACGCCTCCGCTGTTACGTTTACACGTTTCCAGCATAACAGATTCTAATTTACTGTTGCTTGAAAACAGAAACCCGTTAGGTTTACAGCAACTTACCTCTATGTATTTCAGAACAGGCGGTTATTACACTGGTGCCATTAAAACGATTGGTGCCAGCTCAAACGAAGCCCGCCTCGGTTTTTTTACTTATGGTGCATCCAGCATAAATGGCTTGATTGAAAGGATGAGCATCCTTGATAATGGAAACGTAGGTATAAATACAACTACCCCTACAGCACAGATGGATGTAAACGGCACCCTAAGAATAAGAGGCAACGGTGCTGCCGCAGGTAATGTGCTTACCAGTGATGCTGATGGAAATGCTACCTGGAATGCTTTAACCCGCAATGAAGTGTACAGTATCGGCAGTGCCGCCTTTCAGCCGGAAGCGAGTTCCTACCCACTTATTCGTGCCAGCGGGGCGGGTGGAGTCTATTTTTTGCCGGCACCACCAAGTGCCACTTTTATACTTGCACCAGTTACTTTGCCACAGGGTGCTAGTGTCACCCAGATTACGATGTATTTCAGAGATAATGTTGCTGGCAATTTAGCCCTTGATTTTCTTGCGGAAGACCTGACTTTTGGAAGCTTTAACATACTTGCATCTGCCACTACATCGGGAGCCAGTACCAATTGGCGTTCCATCGTGCTTACGCCTGTTGCTCCTATTACAATCAACAATAATACTTTGGCGTATTATGTAAAAGCGTATGGTACCTGGACCGGCAACTTTGACCTGGCTATAAAAGGTGCTGTTATTAAATATAGCTACACAATAAATAATTAGGACTATATGGAGCTAAACTTTTTGCCCATAGGCGACAGTGTATGCAAGATGCTATAAATTAATTTACGGATCGGATTGTTCTGTATCTCATTTTTGCAGTTGCTCTGCATCCTCCCGTTACCTTTGCCGCCCTTAATCAGCAGCAAAGGTTTTTAATTATGAGCCAACAACTAAGCGAACAGGAAATTATCCGCCGGGAAAAATTAGACAAGATTCAGGCATCAGGTATTGACGCTTTTCCGGCGCCGCTATACCCGGTTTCCCATTACTCCGTTGATATAAAAACGCATTTTACCGAAGAAACAAAAGAGACATATGCCAACGTATGCCTGGCAGGCCGCATCATGAGCATCAATGACAGAGGCAAAGTGCTCTTTATAAAAATACAAGACAGCAAAGGGATTATACAGATATATGTAAAACGGGACGACCTCTGCCCCGAAGAAGACAAAAGTCTTTGGGATATTCTGGTTAAACATCTTGATTTAGGGGATATCATTGGTGCCAGCGGCTATGTGTTTATTACTAAAACAGGCGAAACCAGCCTGCATGTACAAACCATTACCCTCCTTACAAAGAGCCTGAAACCATTACCCATAGTAAAAAGAGATGAGGATGGAAATGTATATGATGAAGTGACTGATCCCGAGTTCAAATACCGCCAGCGCTATGCCGACCTGATCATTAATCCGGAGGTAAAGGATACGTTTATCAAGCGTACTCTGATTATAAACACGATCCGGGAATTTTTGAATAAAAGAGGGGCATTGGAAGTAGATACTCCTGTACTTCAACCCATCCCCGGCGGTGCGGCAGCCCGGCCATTCACTACTCACCACAATGCACTGGATGTACCGTTCTTTTTACGCATCGCCAATGAGCTGTATTTAAAAAGACTGATTGTCGGAGGCTTTGATTGGGTGTACGAATTTAGCCGCAACTTCCGCAATGAAGGCATGGACCGTACCCATAACCCTGAATTTACCGTGCTGGAATGGTACACAGCGTATAAAGACTATTTCTGGATGATGGAAATAACCGAGCAATTAATGGAGGAAATTGCTTTGACTCTCCACGGTACTACAGAAGTGCCCCTGGGCGAAAACATCATCAGCTATAAGGCGCCGTTTAAACGGATTAGCCTGTATGATGCCATTAAAGAAAATACCGGTATTGACATCGGCGAAATGGATGAAGCCGGGCTACGCCAGGTTTGTGCACAACTGAATATTCCGGTTGATCCAAAAATCGGGAAAGGAAAACTGGTGGATGAGATATTTGGTGCCACTGCCGAGCATACCTTCATTCAGCCAACTTTTATTATTGATTACCCGGTGGAAATGAGCCCGCTTACTAAAAAGCACCGCAGCAAGCCGGGCCTGGTAGAACGATTTGAACTGATGATTAACGGAAAAGAAGCCGCCAATGCCTATACTGAACTCAACGATCCGATTGACCAGCGCCGCCGCTTTGAAGACCAACTGGAACTGATGAACCGGGGCGACGACGAAGCCATGTACATTGATCATGATTTTCTCCGTGCCCTGGAATATGGTATGCCACCAACAAGCGGCATTGGTATTGGTATTGACCGCCTGGTAATGTTTATGACTAATCAGCCCGGCATTCAGGATGTACTGCTATTCCCGCAGATGCGGCCGGAAAAGTTTGAAGAGTGATAACGTTTTTGAAGATGCATTTTCTAACCGCATTCTTCAGCAATTAGCACTTACCAAGGCGATGTGTTATACCGGTATCTCAAACAGGAAAATATTTTCATAAACTGTTCTTAATGGCAAACAGGTGGTATTTGTAAATTTCACAAAACCTGATTACTTTACCCGCCACTAACTTTAAATTTCAGTTATGAACAATCCGGCTTACCGTATCGGTACTATTTTGTACGCCCTGGTTATTGGATTTTTTGGCGTTAACCATTTTATGCATGCTTCCAACATGTCGGGTGGCGTACCCGCTTACCTGCCTGGTGGTGTTGTATGGATTTATATTACCGGTGCTGCTCTGGTGCTGGCAGCTATTGCTATTCTGATCAATTATCAAAGTAAATTAGCAGGTTATCTGCTGGCACTGTTGTTATTTATTTTTGTAGGAACCATACATATACCGGCTTTTATGCATGCAGCAGATGCCGGTGCGCAAGCAATGGCGATGGGTAGTTTACTGAAGGACATAGGCCTGGCTGCAGGGGCATTGATGATTGCCGGTTACGGCAGGTGATAGCCATCTAAAATTTTTTGTGAAAGAAGCTTTCCGCATGAATAAAAGCCGTGCTTTTTCGTAATTTTACGGCTTATGATTTCACCAAAGAAAAAGGAGGTATTCATGCAATCTACAGATATGCCATGGACACCTTCGGTTAGCAATTAACCGTTGTGTGTCCTGAAAATCATCTGACGGCCTTGCAGGCCGAGAAAAGCTATCCGCTATCTAACGGGTAGCTTTTTTGTTGGAGTTGCTGCATTAAAGATTCTCACGCCGGACTTAAGTCCGTTGCTATAAAATGAATTTTATCTGCGGCACCTGGCAGTAGGGTAAACAAACGTGGTACTATCTTTTCGTACTTTTTTTAAAATAAAATTGCTTTTGGTTGAATGCCCCTTTTCTTTAGAAAAGGGTTAGGGATAAGGTCGGCAGGAGCGGCAAAGGCAAAGCCTGCGAATACAAAATACAATTAGACTACGGACAACAGACGACGGACGACAGGCCATATGTCCCGGACAACTGACTACTGTCAACTATATAACTGACAACTAACAAATGCATATCTGCCTTATTACTGACGAATACCCGCAGCAGGGAAAAGCACATGGCGGTGTCGGTACATTTGTGTATATGCTAGCGCATAGCCTGGCGGCAAAAGGAATCCGGGTAAGTGTACTTGGCGGCGGGGATACGGATAAAAATGATACGGACGGCCATGTACATATCTACCAGATTCGTAAAAGTAAATGGCGGATAGCCAGGTTCATTGATTTTTATCGGCGGGAGAAAAAACTGTTATTGCAAATACACGGGCAGCATCCGATACATGTATTGGAAGGCAGTGAACTAAGCTTTTGCTTTCTACCTAAATTAAAAGGCGTAAAGAATGTAATCAGGTTGCATGGCGGCCATCATTTTTTTACACAACTATTGGGCACTCCTGTCAATAAATGGCGGGCCTGGCAGGAAAAGCAATCTTTCCGAAAAGCAGATTATTTTATAGGGGTTACGCAGTTTGTAGTAGATGGCACCAGAAAGTTTTTGCCTATTCCCCAGGAAAAAGTAGCCGTCATTGGTCTGCCGGTTGATTGCACAAAATTTTACCAATCGGATTACCGGAAGATGATTCCCTTTAAAATTGTATTTGCCGGTACCATTGCAGAGAAAAAAGGAATCCGGCAGTTGGTGATGGCGATGCCAGCCGTCAAAGCAAAGTTTCCGGCGGCTACCCTGGAGGTATATGGCCGCGACTGGAAGACGCCGGATGGCTCATCTTACCTGCATTATTTAAAAACATTTGTTACTGATGAAGTGAAAGAACAAATTGTTTTTAAAGGCGCCGTAGCCCATGAAACTTTACCCCTTATTTATGAAACGGCTCACCTTTGTGCTTTCCCCAGCCACATGGAAACACAGGGGATGGTGGTGCTGGAAACCATGAGTATGGGCAAAGCCGTATTATTTTCAACTGCCGGTCCCGGCTCTGAAACGATAGACCATTTAAAGGACGGGCTATTGGCCGACCCCTATTCGCCGGAGGATATTGCAGAAAAAATAAACTACTTATTTGCCCGCCCTGGTTTGGAAGAAGAATGGGGCAAAGCTGCCCGGCAAAAAATGGTCAGGCGGTTTAATTTGCCCGTAATAACAGAACAAAATATGCTGTTGTACGGAAAAATAACAGGAATCAGTTAGCAAATCTGCCAATTAGCAAATGTGCAAATGGAAACCCGTGAGCATGTAAATGCGGTTATAATTTGCAATTAGCAACAGGAGGATAAAACACTCAATAATATCCATTCATTACGGTTCTCATTCACGATTGACCATTTACGAAATTCATCATTCATGCACTCTTTCTGGCAACAAGACGTTTTTTTTCAGCCGGCTGATGTAGTGATTGCGGGGGGCGGTTTTATGGGATTATGGAGTGCTTATGAATTAAAAAAGCGGTATCCGAAACTTTCTGTTACCATATTGGAAAAGGATAGTTTGCCAGGCGGCGCCTCTGTACGGAATGCAGGGTTTGCCTGTTTCGGCAGCCCCGGCGAATTACTGGCCGATGCTGCCGGCATGGGGGATGATGCAATGTGGCGTATTGTGGAAATGCGTTACAAAGGAATTGAGAAAATAAGAAAGCTTTTAGGCGACGTAGCCATTGATTATGATGCCTGTGGCGGTTATGAATGTTTTAATAATTCGATGCTTTTTGAGCAGGTAAGAAACAGGCTGCCGTGGCTAAATAAAGGTATGAAAAGTATTACGGGAAAAGCGGATGTTTTTTCAATAGAAGATAATAGTATCGCTACCCTGGGTATGAAGAACTTTAAGCACCTGATTGCCAACCGGCTGGAAGGTGGATTGCACAGTGGTAAAGCAATACAGGTATTGTTACAAAAACTGTGTGGCATGGGAGTAACTATTTTATACGGTGCTAATGTGAATAACTGGCAAAACATTGGAGATCGGCTGGAGATTGACATAAGTGGAACCTATGATGCTACGATCACAGCAGGTACACTTTTAATTTCCACAAATGCATTTGTGCCCCAATTAACGCATATACTGCCGGTAGCACCGGCCCGTGGGCAGGTGCTCGTTACCAAACCAATCAGGGATTTACCATTGCGGGGAACTTTTCACTATGATGAGGGCTTTTACTACTGGCGCAATGTAGGTAACCGTATTTTATTAGGCGGTGCCCGTAACCAGGCTTTTGAAGCGGAAAATACTACGGAGATGAACACTTCTGATACCATTCAAACTGCCTTGGAAAATTTTCTGCACCAGCATATCCATCTGCCAGATCAAAAGATAGAGATTGATTATAGCTGGGCTGGCATTATGGGGTTTACGCAAAATAAGCAACCCATTATACAGCAAATACAACCTGGTGTTTGGGCAGCCATAGCCTGCAACGGTATGGGCGTAGCACTAACGCCGGTAATAGCCGAACAGGTGGTTACGCAAATGATGGGTTAAAATGCCGGAATGAACTTTCGCCATCGTTGCCTTCCGCTACATTTGGGGCAGATTCTCCCTTTATGAAAGTTTATTACTCCTTTTTACTCGGCTTCGTATTATGCGTTTGCAGTGGTTGTAAAAATAATGAAAAGCCGGATGATCAGCCCAATCCGCCTGATGTAAATGTACCCACCAATATCCCTTTTGAGATTGTAAAATCCTACCCGCATGATACAGCCGCATTTACAGAGGGCCTGCAATACGTAAATGGTAAGTTGTACGAAAGCACCGGGAATAACGGCGAATCAGACATTCGGATTGTGGACCTGGCAACGGGTAAACCGGAATTAAAAAAGCCTTTGGACGATAAATATTTTGGCGAAGGGCTAACCGTGTTGAATGGGAAAGCCTACCAGCTAACTTATAAAGAGAAAACCGGGTTTGTGTATGATGCCAAAACATTGAAACTGGAAAGGACTTTTACCTTTAATTATCCCGAAGGTTGGGGCCTTACGAATGATGGCAAAAACCTGATTATGAGTATCGGCGACAACAACCTCTATTTTTTAAATCCTAACTCGCTGCAGGAAACCAGCCGCATTGGCGTAACGGATCAATATGGGCCGGTGCCGGCTATTAATGAACTGGAATACATAAAAGGATACGTGTATGCGAACCAATGGCAGAATGAAGTCATCTTAAAAATTGACCCGGCCAGTGGTAAAGTGGTCGGAAAGGTGGACTTGAGCAACCTTCGGGCAAAAGCAGGCATTCCTGAAATCAACAGGCTTACCGGCGAAGGCCCGGATGTACTTAATGGTATTGCCTACGATTCGGCTCAAAATAAGATTTACATCACCGGAAAATACTGGCCTAAATTGCTGGAAGTGAAGCTGGACAACTAATTGATTTATGATTTGTGATTTGGGATTTGTGATTTGCTGCTGATCAAACATTCAATTTTTCTCAGGGCTTATTACAATCCGTAATCTTTAATTGATGCGGTAAATACGTAATCAAAACGCAATATGCTGACATTTGTAGATACCGATCCGATGAAGTCAAACCTTTTATGATTGAAATTTTTAACTTAAAAATTAATTTTTAATTCAGGGTATAAACAAATCAAAATTCCTAATTCCTAAATCCTAAATCATAAATCAGTGTATAGTCTTCCCTATTATAAAGCTGACAACGCATCGCAGATAACAGAATTTATGCAGCAGCACCCGTTTGTTATGCTCATTAGCCGAGGTGAAGTATTTCCGGTAGCAACCCAAGTGCCGGTGCTGATAGAGGAGATAGAAGGTAAAACGATATTACGGGCACATATTATGCGTAAAACAGATCACCATTTGGCCTTGGAGAAAGACGGAAATGTGTTGGTTGTTTTTAGCGGGGCACACACGTACGTAAGTGCAAGCTGGTACACCAATCAGCAAACCGCCAGCACCTGGAATTACAGAGCCGTACATGCAAAAGGTAAGTTGAAATTTACCACAGATGATGAACTATTACAACTGCTGACGAAACTTACGGATACATTTGAAAACGACTCTGATTCGCCTTCGTTAGTAAAACACCTGCCTGATAACTATGTGCTGCCATTGCTAAAAGCCATTGTTGGGATAGAGATAGAAATAACAGAAATTGCCCATGTTTTCAAATTAAGCCAGGATAGAGATGCAGCCAGTTATCAAAATATCATACATCATCTAAGTCAGGGTGATGCAGGCGCAAAAGAAGTAGCTGAGGTGATGAAGAAGTAAAAAGTAAAAGGGCAAAATTAAAAATTATGAAATTTAAAACCGCTACGCAAATTCTACTCATTCCTTTTTTTACTTTTTACTTTCTACTTCTCACTTTATCTTCCTGTTCCCATCTTAATAATTTGAATCAAAACAAAAAATTTGCCTTTGATATAGAGGGGCACCGGGGATGCCGGGGCCTGATGCCGGAGAATACCATTCCGGCCATGCTCAGGGCTGTTGACCTGGGCGTAACTACCCTGGAAATGGATGTGGTCATTACAAAAGATTTGCAGGTTGTCGTTTCCCATGAACCATTTTTTAATCATGAAATTACAACCAAACCGGATGGTGGTTTTGTAACAGAAACGGAAGAGAAGAATCTTAATATTTTTGAGATGGATTATGAGGTGGTAAAGCGCTACGATGTAGGCCTGAAGCCGCATCCACGCTTTCCCGAACAGCAAAAACTGGCAGCAACCAAGCCGCTGCTGAGTGCCCTGATGGATACAGTTGAAGCCTATTTGCCGGCACACAAAAAGAAGCCTGTTTTGTATAATATTGAAATCAAATCCTCACCGGAAACCGACAATATTTTCCACCCCGTAACAGGCCGGTATGTGGAACTGGTGATGCAGGTAATCCGAAACCAGAAGTTGGAAAACAGGGTCATTATTCAATCATTTGATGTGCGGCCCTTGCTGTATGTACACAACAATTATCCCGGTGTACAAACAGCCCTGCTGGTGGAAGAAAATGACATCAAACCCTATGCAAAGCAATTGCAGGATGTGGGTTTTATACCAACCATTTACTCCCCACATTATAGCCTGGTAACACCATTGCTAGTAAAGCAATGTGCCGATATGAATGTGCGTCTCATTCCGTGGACCGTTGATGCAAAAGCCGATATTAACCGGCTAAAAGAAATGGGCGTGAACGGCATTATTACCGACTATCCCCCAGCCGGAAAATGATTGCTTAATCCTTTGTTAAACGGGTTTTACTTAACCAGCTTTTTTAAATAGAGCTATGTCCTTGCTGCAAACCATCTCAATATGAAAAAAATATACGTATTGCTGTTTGTAACAGTTGGGCTCATTTTCGCTGCAACTGCACAGCCGTTTGAAAAAGGGCAAAAGCTATTAGGAGGAAGCTTGTATTTTGCACACGGAAATAATGATGATGGCTACTTTCAGTCAAGCACAAACTATAACGCTGTCGGTTTATCTCCTGCGTTTGGCATTTTTACAAAGCAGAATCGACTAACAGGTATTACTTTATCTTACCAACATACGGGTTCGTCCTCTAACTCGAATCCGAAGATAAAAGGCAACAGCTATGGTACAGGTATATACAGGCAATACTGGAGTTCCCTTGGCAATAATTTCTATTTTATTATTCAGGGACAATTGTCCGCCAGTTATGCAACTAGTTCCTTTTCTTCAACAGGGATTGCTGGAAATTCAAAACGAGAAGAAAAATCTTACAACGCCTATTTTTCTGTTGATCCGGGTTTTGCCTACCGGGTGAAAAAGAAATTAATTCTCGATTTTTATTACTCGAATTTTGTAAGAAGCGGCTATTCTTACGCCAAAAACGATGTCACCGATCCGGGCACAGCAAAAATTACCTATAAAAGCAACAGTTTTGTATTTGATACCGGCCTCAGAAATTTTTCTTTAGATCAGCTCAGGTTTGGCTTTCGGTTTCTTCTGTAAAAACCGGTTGTGCAATCCGGAACCTGCTTTGTACTCCCTGCCTTTCTCTACATTCGCTGCATGACCCGTCAGCAACTCATTCAACAAATTCAATCCACAGGCTCTTACCTCTGCATCGGGCTGGATTCCGATTTGCAAAAAATACCGAAGCATTTGCAGCAACACCCCGATGCTGTTTTAGCTTTCAATAAAGCGATCATCGATGCTACACTACATACCTGTGTGGCTTATAAAATCAATACGGCCTTTTACGAAGTTCTCGGCGCCAAGGGATGGGAAATAATGGAACAAACAGCAGCTTACATCCCGGATACGCATTTAAAAATTGCCGATGCCAAAAGGGGCGATATTGGAAATACCTCCGGCCAGTACGCCAAAGCTTTTTTTGAAACATTAAACTTCGATGCTATTACCGTAGCCCCGTATATGGGCGAAGACAGTGTCCGTCCATTTTTGGAATACGAAAATAAATGGACAATTGTATTGGGCCTTACCAGCAACAGCGGCAGTACCGATTTTCAGCACTTGCATTTATCTGGTACCCGGCATCATCTGCCCGTGGTTCCGGACATTTCACGAACAAACCGTAGCGAAATCCTGTACGAACGGGTATTGCAAACGGTAAGTACCTGGGGCCATCCCGGCAATCTGATGTTTGTAGTGGGCGCTACGCAGGCCCGGGAACTACAACCAATCCGCCACTTGTTGCCCGATCACTTTTTGCTGGTGCCGGGTGTAGGAGCGCAAGGGGGTAACTTACAAGAGGTATCGGAATATGGATTAAATAAAGATGCCGGGTTATTGGTAAATGCAAGCCGGGCTATTATCTACGCCGCTGGTGGCGACAATTTTGCAGCGGCTGCCTGCACCATTGCCGAAGGGTACCAGGCCGAAATGCGTCCCTATGTTCAGCAAATTTTTAAAGGAATTGCCTGACGTATTTCGCTTTCCGCTACCTTTTGCGCCGAAAACGCTTTGCTATGACGCCGTCTTTAGTTTTCCAGATATGCAGTACACTGGTGTTGCCACAATGGTTGCTCATGATTTTTGTGCCCCGCTGGCATATTACCAGGTGGCTGGTTCGCAGTAAACTGATACCAGTGTTACTTGCTATTATATACCTCTTTTACATCGGGCGCCTTTTTTCCATTGGTTCCTTACAAAACTTTAATTCGCTGGAAGGGGTTAAAGCCTTATTTGGTAACGATGGACTGCTGCTGGCAGGTTGGGTTCATTATCTTGCTTTCGACTTATTCATTGGTGGCTGGGAATGGCAAAACGCCCAAACCCGGCATATTCCGCATTACTGGTTAGTGCCTTCACTCATTTTCACTTTCCTGTTAGGCCCGGTGGGGCTGCTTTTTTATTTGACGGTACGTGTATTTTATCCACCACAAATACAGGCGGTGCTATAGAAATCAGGTGTAAGGATTATCAAATGAAACTTGCCACGCTGCAAGGCGTGTTTCTACATTAAGGACTGCAAACCCGACCCATTAATATTCCTGCAGCTACAGCAGCATTTAAACTTTCTGCATCGCCTGCTCCCGGTATGGTTATCTGATGGGTGATAAACGGTCGTACTTCAGGATGTATACCCCTGCCTTCACTGCCTATAATGATGGCGCCAGGCAGGAACTGCCGCACCTTAAAAATATTTTCTCCTGTGAGTGAAGCGCCGTAAACCGGCTGTTTGTAATGTGCAAAAAATGGAACCAGATCCTTGTAAATAACTTTTACCCTAAAAATACTTCCCATGCTTGCCTGTACGGCTTTGGGCGAAAATGCATCGGCACAACCGGGACTGCAAACCATCTGGTAAATGCCAAACCAGTGTGCAGTACGGATGATGGTGCCCAGGTTGCCCGGATCCTGAATTCCATCCAAAATCAGCAGCCAGTTATTATCCGGTTCATACGCATCTTCGGGTAACGATGCAACGGTCAACACTTGCTGCGGTGTCTGCAAGGCTGATATTTTTTCCAACTCATAGTTTTCGACCTGAACAAAGTGTACCGCCATCTCTTTTTCAACAACTTGTGTATGTGCCAGTTTCCATTCAGCAGTGCCATATGTCTTTTTGATCCAGCCTGGTTGCCGGTTTATCAGTTCAGCAACTGCCTTCGGGCCTTCTGTTATAAAAACACCATATTCTTCCCTGAACTTTTTGTGGTGTAAACTTTGGATATATTTGACCTCATTTTTTGGCAGCATCCGCATTGACTATTTATCCCACAAATATCACAGGTAGAAATTTATTTTTCTGGTTTCCCTATGTACTAATGCTGATTTTAATAGGTTGTACGCCAAAGAATTACCCCGTTGGAAGGCCTTTTGTATACGAAACTAAAATTGCTTTTAAAGCTGACCTGCCTGCTGATAAGCGAAGCGACATTGAAACCATTTTATACACTTACATTGATGACAGCCTGAAAGTGCTGACGAAAAGCATTGTGGGTTTCAGCAGGGTGATTAATCCACCCGTTTTTGATACCGCCAATATTCAGCGTTCGCAAACATTTATTAAAGATTATTTGAATTCGCTGGGTTATTACCAGGCCAGCCTTGATACGTTTGCCGTGCGGTTCGATACCATTTCACCCAAAGAAATCCGTACGTACACCAGGCTGATGGTAAATGCCAATAAGCAGGAACGGATTGATTCGGTTTGGTACGAGATGCAGGTACCGGAACTGCAACAACTGGCAGTAGAAACGAAAAACAAATCACTGCTAAAAAAAGGGGATGGCTATAGTAAACAGATTGTAGCACAGGAGTTAGACCGGCTGGTTGCTATTTATCGCCAAAAGGGATATTATCGCCTTACCCGCAGCAGCCTGTTAGCCGAAGCAGATACAGTAAATCCGGCGTTGATTAGCCTGGAGAACGATCCGTTTTTTTTATTGCAACAAACGCAGCAGCGGCGCCAGCATCCCACCATTGATATCCGATTGTTTCAGCGTCCCGGTATTGACACCTCATTTTTTGCCAAATATAAAGTTGGCCGGGTTGTTTTTTATCCGGAAACAAGTATTGATGATGACAAAAATGCGTTGATGACCGATACCGGCTACTTGCCCAGCCGTACCGGTGGCAATGACAGTATTTTGGTAAAACAAAAGCACCGGATGTTTCGCCAGCGGATTATGCGTCGCTCCAACAGTATTGTGCCGGGGCAATACTATAATGAACAGGATTATTATAAAACATTCAACAATCTTAGCCAGTTGGGTAGCTGGCAACAGGTAGATGTAATACCGGTTTATTACAAGGATACCACCGGTGCCGATTCGGCTTACAAAGTGGATTTTAATTTTTTTCTAACTCCGTCCCGCCGGTACAGCTTTAAAACGGATTTTGAAGGTAGCCAGAATATTGGCCGCGGTAGTATAGAAGCATTGACGGGTTCCTTTTTTGGTATATCCATCGTTAGCAATCTGCTGAACCGCAACTTTGCCCGCAGTGCTATTCAATGGAACAGTAACCTGCGTGCCGGTGTTGAAATTAATAACAGTTCTACCAATACCAATAAAAACATCTTTCAAACGGTGCAGCTTTCGGGCGGCACGTCCTTTTCCATTCCGCGGTTGTGGCCGCCATTCCGGTGGATTGTAAAAAAGCCCGATGCAGGCCGTACTTTTTTAAATTTTAATGGCGGCTTTACCAGCCGTACCAATTTCTTCGACCTCCGCAACGTGAACCTGACCTTTGGCTATGAGTGGAAAAAGAACAATAATATCTTTACCATTAATGCCGCCAATTTTGAACTGGTAGACCTAAACCCAACCAAAACTTTCCAGGATTTAATCGACGCCAACCGGGTGCTTAGCTACTCTTTCAACCAGGGCGTAGTGCTTGGTTTTTCCGCTATTTTCCAGCGGAATATCTTTTACCCGAAACATACGAATTGGTCCAGTTTTTTACGGGTTACCGCCGAACAGTCCGGCGCCCTTACCGGCAAACTTTTTTTTAAAGACAAGCTGTTGCGGTTCTGGAAACTGGATGGCGAGTTCCGGCATAGCATATTGCATGCAAAACATAAATGGGCGTTCAGGGCCATTGGCGGTTTAGGAAGAGATTTTTCTTCAAATGATAAACCACTACCATTCTTCAGGCAGTTTACGGCAGGCGGGCCCAATAGTATGCGGGCCTGGCGGTTGCGGCAACTTGGGCTGGGTAATAGCCTGGCGCAGGATACGTTGCGGCAGCTTGCCAAAGGAAGTATGGGGCAGGATACATTGGTAAGCAGCAATTTCAAAGACCGCCTGGGTGATATTTACCTGGAAATAAACGGCGAGTACCGCTTTGCGATGTTTAAGGCATTTACCTTCCCTATTGAAGGGGCATTATTTGTTGATATAGGTAATATATGGGCACGTAATGCTGCTATTGCCGGCAGCGATGACGGTGTTTTCCAGCTTAAAAATTTATACCGGGACCTGGCTGTTGCTGCCGGTTATGGCATTCGCTGGGATTTTGGCTACCTGCGGGTACGGTTAGATTTTGCCTATAAAGTAAAGGATCCGGTACGGGAGGGTAACGGGTGGTTGAAAACAATTGAATGGCGAACAAACAATCGAAGCAATATCGTTCCTCCTGTACAAAATAAGAATGTGGGATTCCAGTTTGGGATAGATTATCCGTTTTAGGACCTTACTAATCATTTGAGCTATCAATATTAATTAGGAATCAGCTTATTAATCAATATTGCTATTTAGCATACTTATGAAATTGGAAAACTATGATATTGAATCAGCAACGGAAAATACCGTCTTTGAATTTACAAGCATAGGTTTAAAAGGAAAAATCCCTAAAATCATACAGTTTGAGAATACTGCCCTTGAAGGAGTATATAATTTAGCATTTGGAGATAAAAATCTCAGTACGGGAGAGATGGATGACCTGAGTATTTCAAATAATGGCGACACGCAAAAAGTGTTAGCAACCGTTGTAGCCGCACTATTTTTGTTTTTTGACACCTACCCGGATGCGTTTGTTATCGCATCAGGTAGTTCGCCTTCCCGCACCAGATTATATCAGATGGAGATGTCCAGGCTTTTTGATCAAATGCTTGAATATTTCGAAGTTTTAGGTGAAACCATTGAAACCTGGGAGCCATTTAGGATTGGTAGCCGGTATATCAGTTTTTTGGTAAAACGTAAATTTGTATAACTTGCAGATATGAAAACGAAAGAAGTAACGAAATCAACTTGGCCTAAAATCAAGCATACCATCAACCCGGATTTAAATCAGTATGAGGGAAAAACGTTATTCCCCGAAAAATTAGCTAAGGCTAATGAAACGATTAAAAGAATTGGTCTTCCAAAAGGGTGGGGTAAATCTTAGCTTTGGAATGTGAGGCTCAATTATCTGTATCTCACTTTTTAAGCTCAGGCAAACCTGCTTTAGCCAGAACTTCATTCGCTTTTTCCAGTTTTTTAGGAAATAATACTCTTCCTCTGAAACGTTCCAGGCTTTTGTCAATAACGATAACCGGAACTTTTGATTGGTTTAAATGTTCGATTGTTATAGGGCAAATTTATTATTTTTTTTGGTTAATAAAAAGATTTCATAATTCCTGCCAATAGCAAATTCCTCCCAGATTTCAGATTGGTTAAACCCAAATACAGCAAAGTCATTCCTGATTTCTGCTAAATTATTGGCTATACCCATACGATATAATCTTGATCTCGCTGCTGTACTACCTGTTGCCACTATCCAGGCACCCGGATATTTATCGGTAAATGCGTAAACAGTTGATGCAACTGTAGCTAATACTTTCAAACTATCACCATTGTTTATAACTGAAAAGTCATTGATGCCATCTGTCGCCTCATCATAATCGCCGAAACCAAGATTAAATACATTTGAATTACTTGTGGGTGTGTATTCTACAAGTTTCAGTATTCTGCCTTTCGGCCCTTCGCTAAAAATTCAAAGAAAAGTCTTGAATCTTCTGATAGATAGGAATAGCGGGGATACTTCATATTTATAGGTGTGAAAGTAAAATACTTTTGATATCAAGTACTGAAATTACCCTTTTACGAAATCCTTCTCCACCTCCTCCGGCAATATGGCATTTGCCACTACAAATTCCCCAATAGCTGTACGCCGCAAGGCTGATAAATAAGCTCCGCAACCCAATGCCTGCCCGATGTCATGTACCAGGCTTCGGACATACGTACCGGTGCTACAGCGAATTTCAATCTCCACATTGGGCAAGCTAAAATGTAGCAACCGGATTTCATAAATGGTTACCGGCCGCGGCTCCAGTTTTACTTCTACACCCTGCCGGGCCAGTTCGTATACCCGTACGCCGTCTTTTTTAATAGCCGAATGGGCAGGCGGTATTTGCAGAATGGCGCCGGTAAATCCCTGCAAAGCATGTACAAAATCCTGCTGACTGATATGTGCAAAAGGCTGGTGTTGTTCCGGGCTGCTTTCCAAATCATACGTAGGGGTAACAGCCCCTAATGTAAGCGTAGCAATGTATACACCTTAGGCATGCCCATATACGCATTAATCTTTTTGGTAAACTTTCCGGTGCAAACAATCAGAAGGCCCGTAGCCAATGGATCCAACGTACCGGCATGGCCAATTTTTTTAATACGAAAAATGTTACGCAGCCTGCGGATCACATCAAAAGAAGTCCAGCGGAGCGGTTTATCAATCAGCAGCATTTGCCCTTCCAAAAGTTCGGCCTGTGTCATAAGCGGCGAATGTAAGGGGATATAAGAATGTGAAGCTGAACTGCCGTTTTACAGAGATGGTAAAATGGAAAATTTTCTTAATAATTCCGGTTGTAGCATTTTGCTAATCGTTGCAGGTATAATTCTTTAATTTCAATTTCGGTCTTATCGGGGAATCTTCTACGCAGGCCGGTCATAAACAGTTCCCGTGTCATAGCCGATAATTCAAAGACTCTTAATAAACGTTGTTCCGGACCCATTTTAATAAGTGTTGACAGATATTGTTTATGATTCGGAGTTGGCTTATAATTCATTGCGAAATGACTTAATAATGAGTGAAGTTAAAAGCTTTATCTTATGTATGTAGCCAATCAACATTAATCAGAAATCATTGCTGTAATATTAATCCTAACAAAATCTGCTAATTGATGTTTGTGTTTGCGTTACTGCTCTGTTATCGTTTTATTTACCGTTTCCTTATTAAAACTATAGCTATGTATAATTCCTTTCAAGCAACCATGCCTGCCCGGCAAAAATGCAAAACAGCGCTAATCTGTGGGCTGCTGATACTTGCAGGCATGTGGGCAACCAGCCAGTCAAAAACCTGGGTATATGATAATGGTTATCCCCGTTCCTTATCGGAAAGGTGGGAACTGGATTCAGCTAACCGCAAGGGTACATTTTTGATATCACCTTACAAGCCGGTTTATATTATTCCCGGAAGGTGGTCATCCAGCCCAAACGAAAGGCCTATTAGTGAAAACCCGTATTACAGTTTACCCTTTAAGGTGAATTATAATAATTATGAAGCAAAGTTTCAATTCAGCTTTAAATCAAAAGTGGCACAAAATATTCTTGGCCTGCATGGTGATTTATGGATTGCCTATACCCAAAAATCACATTGGCAAATTTATAATGAGAAATTATCCAGACCCTTCCGGGAAACGAATTTTGAACCGGAACTGATTCTGAATTTTAGGACCAATTATAAACTTTTTGGCTTTCGGGGGCGGATGTTCGGTGTCTCCTTTGTTCACCAGTCCAATGGCAGGGCGCTTCCGCTTTCCCGTAGTTGGAACAGGGTAGTGTTTCATGCGGCATTTGAAAGAAAAGGAATAGCTGTTGTATTCCGGCCCTGGTTCCGGCTAAAAGATGATGTAGATGAAAACCCTGCTATTGCTGATTTCACGGGCCGGGGAGAAACGATTGTTATTTATAGCCGTGGTAAATATCAGCTTTCTGTTTTAGGCCGGCATTCACTAAAATTTTCCGGCAACAGTCATGGTAATGTGGAAGCAAATTTTTCCTTTCCGGTTTCCGGTTATCTCAAAGCTTTTACACAGTTATTTTATGGCTATGGCGAAACGATGATTGATTATAACCACAAGCAAACTACGATAGGGATTGGAATATGTTTGTTGGATTGGTAATAAGCCGGTACCATTACGATGAGTGCGATAATGAGCCAATTTAATTATAACAGGCCACTTGTTAGGCTGGGCTTGTCCGATCTCAAACTATGAAATTGGAACCGCACCACCCTGTGATGATATCAAGGATGTCATAGGCTCTATCTTGTAAATATTCATTGTTGGCAAAATCTGCCGCTAATTGTTCTACAATCTTCTTAGCATTTTCTTGTTTTCCGCCTTCTTCTTTATACTCAATTAAAACGTCACGGGTACCATAGTTAAAGCAGTCCCCTGCTCTATAAAATATTTTAATTTTTCAAATAGTATATCTTCTGTCATTAAAGTCGGATCAATAAAATTTCTGCCAACATGTTGATGTTTTTAACTTCAACGTCTGACATGTTAAAATATTAGTATCAAACCACACTTTGGTTTTACCCTGTATCTATATCTTATTCTAATCGTATTATGTTTTCCGCAAAAGATTTTGAGCTATTTTTTGAAATAGTTTTCCTGCCGCTACATACTAATCCCTTTTGCCAGCGCCCCATACGCTACTGCACAAATTTCTTCTTTATCGTTCATGATATTTACCGTACCAAATACCCGGTTGCCTACTACCTGTTGCAATGTAGCCACAGCACTCACGGTTTTTCCATGTACCGGTTTTAAATAATGAATGGTCAACTGTGCGGTTGCAGTAAGCCCTTCCTTAAAGTAGGAGAGGCCCAGCAGTCCCAATGCCAGGTCGGCCAGGCTGCCAATGGTGCCGCCGTTTGCTGCTGATGTGCCAATGCCGCCGGTATGAAAATCTTTTAGTTCCTGAATACGGGCTACCGGGTGGTGCGGATAACTCAGATCTATTTGCATGCCCTGGTGCTGCAATTGCACCGAGCGGTTAAACATGCTTTCAATTTCTTTCCATTTGCCTTGTACCGCAAGGTCCCGGTATTTATGTAAGTTGGCTAAGTCCATATGTATAGGTAGCAACGTTTTGGGTTAATAAAAACGCCTAAAGATAAAGGCAGGAATGTCAAAACCTGAAAACAATATGTAACACATACATTTACAATTAATGACGGCGGGTTAAAGATTAAAATCAGGCACGTTATTTATCGTTTATTCGCAATATTGTTTTTTCTTTTCATCCAAATTAAATACGAAATATGGCTGCACATTTTGGTATGGTAGGGCTGGGCACTATGGGTAGCAACCTGCTACTGAACATTGCCGATCACGATTTTGAAGTTTGCGGATACGACCGCGACCCCAACCAGCGGGAAAAGCTGATTAAGGAAGCGGAAGGCAAAAAAGTAAGCGTTGCCATTTCACCCAAAGAATTTGTGGAAGCGCTGCAAATACCCCGCATTATTATGTTGCTGGTACCTGCCGGCGATATAGTAGATATAGTAGTGGCTGATTTACTACCGTTACTGGAAAATGGCGATATGATTATAGATGGTGGCAATTCGCATTTTATTGATACGGAACGGCGCTATAACCAGTTGCTCACTTCTGGTATTCACTTTATCGGGATGGGCGTTTCCGGCGGGGAAGATGGTGCCCGCCTCGGCCCCAGCATGATGCCCGGCGGAACAAAGGAAAGCTATGAAATCATCCGGCATGTGCTGGAACCTATTGCTGCAAAATCTGATGACGGCCCATGTATTGCTTTTATGGGCAATAGCGCTGCCGGCCATTACACCAAGATGGTTCACAATGGAATTGAATACGCCTTAATGCAGTTGATCAGTGAAGTGTACGATTTGCTGAAAAGAGTAGGTAAGCTGGATAATGCGGCCCTTGCCCAGGTATTTACCGACTGGAATAACGGCGAACTGCAATCCTATCTTATTGAACTTACGTCCAACATCTTTAATAAAAAAGATGAGATCACGAAGAAGGATCTGGTAGATATGATTTTGGATAAAGCCAGGCAGAAGGGAACCGGTAAATGGACTTCTCAATCGGCCATGGATCTGAATGTGCCAATACCAACCATTGATGCAGCGGTAAGTATGCGGTATTTGAGCAGTATGAAAGACGACCGCATTGCAGCAGCGAAATTGTATGGAACCAACACTATGGAAATGGTGGATGTAGATGTTGAGAACCTGAAAGAAATCGCTAAAAACTCCCTGCATTTTTGTTTTATTCTGGCATATTCGCAAGGATTGCACTTATTAAAAGTGGCTTCCTCGGAATATCATTATGATGTAGATATTGCCGAAGTAATACGGGTTTGGAAAGCAGGATGTATTATCCGCTCCATTCTGTTAAATGATTTAAAAAAGGCATACGAACAGTATCCTTCCATTAACAATTTTGTTGAGTCGCCTTTTTTTCAGCCCTTGCTTTTGCAGCACCGCAGCCATTTGGATGAACTGGTTGATATTGGTACCAAGCACAGGATCCCGGTAGCTGCTTTATCGGCCACACTGCAATATTTTGATGCTTATTGCACGGAAAGATTACCGGCCAACTTAATACAGGCTCAGCGGGATAATTTTGGCGCCCATACTTACGAACGCCTGGATAAACCCGGCATTTACCATACAATCTGGAACACAAATGAGCAACCTTAAAAACGGGGCTAATATTGTAATATTCGGTGGTAATGGTGACCTTGCGAAACGCAAGTTGCTACCGGCTTTTTACAATTTATACCTTACCGGTCACCTGCCGGAAAATTTTAGCATTATTGGCGTGCACCACAGGCCAATGGAAAATGTTGAATACCGGGATTACCTGCTGGACGGAATCAATAAATATTCCCGTACCGGGGAGGCAGAAGCTGAGAAGTGGAATACTTTTTCGGAACATATTCAATTTTTTACCGGTGACTTTACGCAGGACGAAGCATTTGTACGGCTGAACGAAATACTGATGGGTAATGACCATGCCTGGGGGCAGCGGGCTGTCCGCATGTTTTATTATTCGATAGCGCCAAGGTTTATTGAGCCAGTCAGTACATTATTGTCTGCGCATGGCATGGCTGCAGATAAAGCGATGGACCGTATTGTGGTAGAAAAACCTTTTGGTACCGACCTTGAAACAGCCAAGACACTCAATAGTTTGCTCACGTCCAATTTCGATGAGTCGCAGATTTTCCGGATTGACCACTACCTGGGAAAAGAAACGGTACAGAATATTATGGCTTTCCGGTTTACCAATATCCTGTTCGAGCCGCTCTGGAATCGCAACTACATTGATAATATACAAATAACGGTTGCCGAAAGTATTTCGGTGGAAGGCCGGGGTGGTTATTATGACCAGAGTGGCGCCCTGCGGGATATGGTACAAAATCACCTGCTGCAATTACTTTGTGAAACTGCCATGGAGCCACCCAATACATTTAATGCCCAGGAAATCCGCAATAAAAAGCGGGATGTATTATGCGCCATCCGTAGGTTGGCGCCTACAGATGTAGAGCACCAGGTGGTAAGAGGCCAGTACGGTGAGGGAAAACTAAAAGATAAAGACCAGCCTGCTTACCAAACCGAAACAGGTGTAGCGCCGCAATCAACTACCGAAACATTTGTGGCGCTGAAACTGTTTGTTGACAACTGGCGCTGGCAAAATGTGCCGTTTTATCTGCGTACCGGTAAAAGTCTGCCGAAAAGCACTTCGCTTATTACTATTCAGTTTAAACCGTTATCGCACCTGCTGTTCGATCAGTCGGTGACCGGCCTGCTGGAGCCTAATCAACTGTTCATCAGCATACAGCCCGAAATGAAGATCAGTATTGTGTTTCAGGGTAAAGTGCCGGGACTGGAATTAAAAGTAGAGCCGGTAGAAATGGATTTTACCTACAAGGAATCATACGATAGTACGGCAGTGCCGGAAGCGTATGAAGCATTATTGCTGGATGTGCTGGAAGGAGATGCCACCCTGTTTATGCGGGCCGACCAGGTAGAAGCCGCCTGGGCAGTAGTGATGCCAATTTTAGATGCCTGGAAGGCATATGCAACACCTCATTTTCCGAATTATGCCGCCGGTACCTGGGGTCCGGAAGCGGCTGACGAATTGGTGCACCGGGATGGATTTAGATGGGCACTATTGCCGGATAAACCTGTAGTTAAATAAATTGTTTATATGTGTAAGCCCGTTTCTGATTGCAGAGACGGGCTTTTTTATTGCAGCAAAAGTTCAATCTTTTACAGTTGGAAAATTATGTTGACAAGCATACAATAAAAAAGGAAACCCACAATGCAATTAAGAATGAAAAAATTAGAAAAATTTGGTTTTGTAACTTGGTTCGTATAACATCGTGTAAGTGGTAATTTTATGACAACATCTATTTTCAAATATACTTGGACAGTTTTACTATTTATTAGTTTTATTAGTTCATGTGGACAAACAGATAAAAATTCCAAAAATGGGAATACTACTACGACTTTACATGAGATTTCAGTTGACACTATAAGCGCAGTATTTGCTGATACTTCAACCATTGCTATTATTGATTTTAATCAGGTAAATCAATGGATTTTTGACAGCACTTACAAAGCAGCCAATTTGAATAAAGCTGAAATTAACAAAATTGAAAAACTATTTTTAGCAAGTATTGCTGACCACAATTTAAAACTTTCAGGAAGTGCCAAAAGTTATTTCTCAATCGATTTAAAGAAAAGGAAATATAGTAGACAATACATCTGTGCTTTAAATAAGGTTGGACAGAAAGAAGTTTATATTAACTGCTTTTGTGAATTACTTGGCACTGATTCTAACTGGAAAAGATCACTTGTTATTGTAGATGACGGAGGAAACTGCTTCTTTAATCTTAAATTAAATTTAGACGCAAATTCTTATTATGACTTTTTTGTTAATGGTTTAGCCTAACATAACTACTGTTTACATTGGCACTGGGCGGCCAACACAACCCGAAAGGCTGAGTTTGTTTTTATGCCGCATAACGCCATTGCTTCGCCGTAAGAAGCCATTCATAAAACTAACTTCATATACAGTAAAGAAATGCCTGATAAGAAAATTTTAATTATTAACGGACACCCTGATAAAGAAAGTTACAACTTTGGAATTGCAGAAGCATATAAAAAGGGCGCAGTTTCATCAGGAGCAGAAATAAAGGAAATTATAATCAGAGATTTGCAGTTTAATCCAAACTTACAATTCGGCTATCGCAAAAGAACGGATCTTGAGCCTGACTTAATGGATGCGCAGAACAAAATTAAATGGGCTGAACACTTGGTTTGGATTTATCCCGTTTGGTGGGGTTCCATTCCTGCCATTTTAAAAGGATTTATTGACCGGGTATTTCTACCGGGTTTCGCATTTCAAAAACGGGAAAATTCAGTTTGGTGGGACAAATTATTAAAAGGTAAATCAGCAAGAATCATTTCAACGCTGGACCAGCCTAACTGGTATTATTATCTTATTAATAAACAACCAAGTAATAACGCCATGAAAAAACTGACTTTACAATTCAGCGGAATAAATCCGGTGAAGGTAACTACCATTGGACCGATGCGACTTTCAAAAGAAACCTACAGACTACAATGGCTTAAAAAGATTGAAAAACTCGGACAACAAAATGAATAAAAAGGATATACTTTACAATTCAATGCCATTCACATTTTCACACCCTGCCATCGTATTGCAGTTAACTTATTTACCCGTCGATTACATTCACTGAGTGGATTAGTTATTGGTAGCTTGACACCTGACTTTGAATATTTTATCAGAATGAAAGTTCAAAGTAATTATAGTCACACCATTGCCGGACTTTTTGGTTTGACTTACCATCAGATTTTTAGTGGCAATTATTTTCCATATTTCAACATCATATACTGTTAATTTTTACTGCTCGTCCCTAAAATAAACTTTGTAAAAGTTCATATTCTTTTCTTCATCAAACCCTTTTTCAATTAGCTCCTTATTACCATGTATGTAAATGTGGAAATTCTTATCCAGCTTTAAAATGCTTTTATATACCCGTGCCTGTTTTTTAACAGCTGCATCCGAAATAGAGAAAGAGTCGTTGACCTGCGTTTCGAATTCTTTCTCATACTCCTTTTTGTATTTTTTAAATGCTTTGATGCCATCCGGATTTTCAATTACCTCCGTCGAAAATTCATTCAGATCAAAGGTTTCCTTTTCTTTAAAATAATTCATTGAACGATTTAGCAAATCAATCTGATCGGTTTTGGACAGTTCAAATTCATCACCTGCCTGCTGTGTAATAAAGTTTTTATAAATACTTAACGTGGCGTTGGTTTGCTGAAAGTCATTATTCCGTACCTGTAGTTTTAGAAATTCATCCGTCCAGTACACAGCTTCATTATTGCGGTTGGTCTGGTCAATCACCGTTACTTTATATCCCTCTCCTTTCTCGGTGTTAAATATCAGGCAGCCTTTATCCAGTTTTTTAATGTTGATGGCTTCCTGCTCATATTCAAAGCTGTAGCCCTCCGCATCCGGCAGTACTTTTAAATAGGTTTCCTTGGTTTCTGATTTAAAGATTCCAATTGCTTCATGCAGTTCGCCTTCTATTTGTAGGTTTTTAAAATAAGCAACATATAATTCACCACCTTTTATTTTAGGGTGGCCGGAAATATCATACAGGTGCTTTACCAGTTGGCGGCTGTTTTCGTGAAAGTTGCTTACATCATCAAAAATAGCCGTTGCAAAATGATACACTTCGTTCAACTGCAGATTATCAGCCGGATGATAAAAGCGATACAGTTCATTTACTTTTTCGAACGGACTAAGGAAATATTGCATCAGCAATTTGCCCAGCACTTCATCGGTCATCTCTAAAGGCCGTTCTGACAATCTGTATAATTCATCTGCCGCTTTATTTCCCGTTTTATGTATCGAAAGGATGTTCAGGGAAGCATCCGGTGAAGAAACCATGGGTTGTAATCTGTTTAAAGGGTTGCAAATAACGGCGTTCCTGGTCACTTATAGTCAGGCTTCCGTGCACGGAATTGAGTCTGCTTTATCTGTAACAGTAGCATATCTATTTGGCCAGTAAAAGGTGATTTGGAAGTGCCTTCCTTTTTGCAGGATCAGCAAGAGATGATCATTCTATTAATCCCACGTAAAAGCCATTTACAATGGAAAATCTCTGCTTTTGAAAACTAAAAAATTGCACTTACTTTTCTCCAATGAAAACCATTTTTCTGCTAATCTTTCTTATTTACGGAAATAATGCCACGGCACAAACTGCTGAAGACTCCGTAAAAACAGTGATGAATAAAATGTTTACAACTATGAAGAATGCTGATGGTAAAAAGATGGCTGCCTGTTTTACAGACAGTGCAGTTGTACAATTAATTACTACAGCAATGTTTTGTATACAATCGTTAAAAGTGAAACTTACATAACATACATCACTCACTTTTCTAAACTTCCTAAAAATACGGTTGAAAAGAAGCTGACCTTCAATGTTGTGAAAACCGATGGCCCCTGGCTTCTGCATGGGTTCCATACTAACATTAGTATAAAGGAAAATTTAATTCCTGTAGAACTATGTCTATTCAAGTAGTAAGGCTATCCGGCAATTGAAAGATCCGGCATATAATAGATACCCGGAAATTATCGGGATGTAAATAAGTAATCCGGGTACTATAATGATGATACGAAATGACATTAGCTGCCCCTGGTACCGCCTGTTTTAATAGGCTTTTTGCTCATACCCCCGGCGGCTTTGCCCGGCTTGGCAATAAATTTAGAATTACCCGTATTGTTTTTTTGCGTTTTTGCGGCATTCTTGTCTTTGCCTTTGTTGTTATTGTTTAAGAGAGACATAATATTTTGTTTTAGTGATGATAAGAATGAACGCTTACATAAAATATGGCAGCGCTACAACTTCTACAAACATAAAAAAGTGCGGGCATTTGCCCACACTTTTTCTTTATCAGATATTAAATGATCAGACTTTTACCGCCAGCAAATCAACCTTTTCAATTACCGGAGGTGTAGCAAGCAGTTCACCGGCATGTTCCATTAATGCGGCTGCAATACGGCCATTCAAGTGCGCTTCCCGCCCTTCTTCTTCATTAAAGGTATCGAAGATGCCGAAAGTGGAAGGCCCGATTTGCAGGGCATACCACGAGATGGTATCCTGTTCTGCCTCTGCCAGCGCTAATGCGCTTTTCAGCATATTTTCGACGTCGTTTTCTTTGCCGGGTTTTGCTTCCAGACGTGCCAGCAGTGCGTACTTTACCATTTGTAGTTTGTTTAAAAAATTATTTGTATATAAAAGTACGGTAATTACTGCATTATTGCAGCGCCTGTTTTAGAGCAGCCGCTGCAACTGCCTGTGCATCTTTCGCTTCGGGGTTGATAAGTGCCGTTCCGAAGAACTCATGTGTTACACCATCATATAATCTTCTTTCTACAGCAACACCGGCACTTTTCAAAGCAACAGATAATTGCATGCCATCATCCCGCAACGGGTCTATCTCCGCATTAATAATCAGCGTTTGTGGCAACGACTGCAGGTTAGCAGAAACCAGGTTAATACGTGGATCTGCACTTTCACTCATATTGGGTAAAAAGTACATTAAAAACCAATTGATCATTGCCTTGTTCAGCGGTTTGGCATTAGCATAACGCATGTAGGAATCGGAACTGGTAAAGTTGCTGGCAACGGGATACACCAACAGTTGAAATTTAGGCTTACGAATACCTGCATTACGGGCCATGATACTGACGTTACAGGCCAGGTTGCCACCGGCACTTTCACCTGATACTGCCATGCGGGTGCTGTCGCCGGAGAAGGTAGAAGCATTACGTAATGCCCATACATACGCTTCATAGCTGTCGTTGTGTGCAGTAGGGAATTTAAATTCAGGTCCTTTACGATAACCCACAGCAACGACAATGGCATTTGTTTGTTCGGCAATAGCCCTCGCAGAAGCATCATACACATTAATATCGGCTATTACCCAGCCGCCGCCATGATAATACATAATTACCGGGAACGGGCCTGTTCCAGTCTTGGGTTTATAAATTCTCAGGTGTATGGTTCCACCGGTTACAGGGATGTCTCTGCCGGAAGTGTCCACCATGGGCGCAGGCGGTGTAATGCCACGTTCGGCTACCAGCGCTTTTACAGCATCAGCTATGGTTGGTTGCATACGGGCCTCAGCGGGTGTAAGGGTTTCTATTGGCTTTGCACCCAATGCTTGTTGCTTGTTAATGATGGCCAGCATGTTGTCCGTGATGGTAGGGCCCCAATCGGGTTTTCCATTATTATTGTTGTCATCGTCTTTGCTGCAACCGGCAACTGCCGCACTTACCAACAGGCAGGCAATAGCCTTCCTGAAGATGTTCAAACTACTCATGGTTAACGATTTTGATTCAGTAAAAAATTTGATTGTATACTACCCATTAAGGTAGTAAGATGACTTTGCATTTTAAAAATCATGCCATTTTATGGAATAATAAAGCGGTATTAATGTAAACGCTTTGCGACATTTCTACTTATAATCCTTATTGCTTGGCTCCAACAAAATCGGTGGCATTTACAGCTATTGTTTTTCAATAGTGGGTAATTTTTTGTCAATGTAAATGAGACTTGATAAACCGTAATAGTGTCTTAAACGTAATATTTAGCCCTGAAAGGGCGGCAATAGCTTAGCGTAGGGCAACGCCCTACGAAACAAATATTGTTTATAACGCATATAAAGCCCTGGAAGGGCGGAATAACTGCTAATGCTATTACGCCCTTTCAGGGCTTTTCATTTCTAAATTGATCTTATAACCCGGGGCTTACACCCCGGGCTAAGTTATTACCGCCCTTTCAAGGCTTTGAAAAGGAGCTTTTATATGTTTCGAACACCTTTGCTTTATGCATTTCGCATAGCGGGGCAATAGCAAAGCAATTTAGATGGCACCACCTAAAAAGCAAAATCCCGTCGCTACGAGGCAGACGGGATTTTGCTTTTACAAGTTGATCTCAGGAAATGTAAATAGCTATTGTTTAATAAATTTAGCAGTTGAGATATCAGCACCATTCCGAAGGATAACATAATATACGCCTGCCGCCAGCGCTGAAACATTTACACTGGTCAACGAAGACGTTGGTGAAACCATTTGGTTAATGATTGTTTTACCATCACCGGAAACAAGTTGAAGCATGCTTCCGGACTTTGCAAAAGGGTGGTTGATTACCACATGATCTGCTACTGCAGGATTTGGTGAAACACATAGGCCTGCGTTGGTTTTGCTGTTCACAACTACTACTTGGCTATAGGTAAATTTACCATCTTTATCCAGTTGCTGTAAACGATAATACAGCAAGCCTTCCACCGGATTCACATCCGAAAAAATATAACTGTTTAAACCGGTTGTGTTAGTAGCTGACAGATACCCGATAGCCATAAAATCTTTTGCATTACTGCTCCTTTCAATTGTAAAACCGGCTGCATTTATTTCATTCGTAGTTTGCCAGGTTAGCTTTACTTTCTTGGTACTCCCATCCTGCCAGACAGCATTCAGGTTTAGCAATTTCACCGGCAGTGCACCGCAGTTTGTTGTAAATGACACCTTATCAGCACCTGCATACACCGGTATAATCGCCCTTACTTCATTAGCGCTTAAAGGTGTATATGTGTAAGAAGCAGACGGTGTAAAAACAGCAGCCGGGTTTAATTCATCAAACTTAATGGAACGACCTCCGGGATTCAGCATTGCCGGATTAATCTGGGCTGTAATTACCGGCAGGCCGCTATCATCGTACGCATTGCCACTTTGCTTTAATCCAACACAGGGGTAGTTGCCGGTTTTAGAAGTAAATACATCATCGGAATTATTGCCATATACTGCTTTGAAATCAGCCGAGGACCTGTCGGCATACATAGGCCAATCCGTATTTAAATAAAAATTATTTTCTGCAAAAACCTGTGCACCGTTGGAGGGTACGCTGCCGTATAGCAACACATTATCAAAAAGATTGTTTAGTACATGTGCCTGCCCGAAGCGTACACGTGGGTTGCGGCTATTAGTATGCAGGAAATAATTATTTACATACGTCACTTTTAGCCGGCCATTATCCGTAGCACCATTATTATCGGAGTGGCCCACCAGACTGGTTTTCCAGCTATTGCGGATCAGGCACCACGAAATTGTAACATAGCTGGCGCCATCTTTCATATCAATGCCGCCGTCCGGGTGTTCGGTATTTACCGGCATAGTAGTGGGGTGGCCCACCGTGCAATGGTCTATCCAGATATGATGTGTTTCGGGGTAGCCGATATTGATGCCGTCATCGTAATAATCCTGGAAAAAAATATTGCGGATGAGCAGGTTATAGGCACGTTTTACGTTAATTCCGATTTTGAATACAACGCCCGATTCACCCATAAATGTCAGGTCCCCCTGCTCCGGAATATCCAGCATGGAATTGCCGAATATTTTGGCGCCGTTGGTACTTAATGTTTGGGTGCCATCATAAATACCGGCTCTTAATAAAATAACCAACGGCGCCTTTTTCATCCCACCCACAACGGTATTATTTTTATATGCCTGCTGCCGGTTATATAAGGCTTCACATAATTTATTAAATTCCGCAGGCCCGTTGATATACACACTGTCCGGCGCACATTGCCCACCCCTGGTAGGTGTGGTAAAGCCATCGCCGGCCGCCGCTGCAAAGCCAATTACATTTTCAAAATTGAAAGTGTAAGCGGAGGTAAAAGTTGCCGTTACATTTTTTACGCTGTTCATGGTAACGGTGGTGACGGCATTGGCCGATGTGACGCTGCCGGAATACCCGGTAAAAGTGGAGCCCAGTACGGAACTGGCTGTCATAGTTACCGCTGTATTTTCGGGATACTCCCCACCGGGAGGGGATAGCGTAACGCTGCCGATACCATTTACCATAATGTTTAATTTATAAGTGGGTATTGCAGAAAAATTACCGGTAATGGTCTTGTTTCCGCTCATCGTAATCGTCGATGGATTAATGCTACCGGTCAGGTCGCCGCTCCAGTTATCAAAACGCAGTGCCGGAAGGCTTTGCGCTAGCAACGTTACTGTTTCACCCTGAAAATATTTATTATCTGTACGGGCCGGGCTTTTGCTGATAGTACCTCCGTTCGTAGCATTCACACTCAATGTGTAACTGTTGCAGGGTGCGCCGCTGAGCATTAGTTTGTCCAGGTTGGGGGCATCAGTCGTATCCCAGGTTATCTTAATATTGTTTACGCCGGCCGCTAAATTTATTTGCGCTATCTCCTCGGTCCAGTCAGTAAAGGTTGCCGTACGTGGAAAATCAAGCAGCTTCACGAATGTACCATTTACAAAAAGGGAGCCTTTCCGGTAATCGTCTTTTGCAATGGAATAGCGGAACTTAGCCGTTTGCATACCGCCCTGTTGCTGGCATACGGTAAACGTAATCGCATTTTCGCCGCTGGCCAGGAAATCAATAAAACCGGTACCGGTATAGCCTGCATGTTGGTTATCTACAACGCCGGTATAGGTTGCCGCCTCGGCCTGGTAATCAATAAAAGTAGCATTGGGATCAACCAGGGTTGTATTGATCGTCCAGGTTTTGGTAGAGTTGTTTTGTGCCGTAACCGTGTACACGACGGGTGAACCAAAGTTTTGTGCAGTTGTAGTAGCCGGATTGGCGGTAGCATTGGCCGATAAGGTGAACGTAATGGGTACGAGGCCATTGAGATTACTTCCCAAAGGCATCAGTACACTTATGGTACCAGAGGCAGAATCAATCGTTGCATTGCCAACCTGGTTATTCGCTAATTTAAAAGCCGTGATTTCTTTGGCTGCCGACGCAACCGGCGTTACATTAACCGTCCAGGTTTTGGTGGCGCCGCTTTGTGCCGTTACCGTATAGGTTACCGGGTTGGTAAAATTTTGTGCAGTTGTTACAGGAGGGTTAATAGTTGCCTGTGGGGAAATAACGACGGTTTGGGGTACCACAGCAGTAAGAGGTGTGCCTAAAGGTACATTGATCGCAATAGTGCCTGCTGCACTGTTAATGATTTCATTTCCGGTTTGCCCGGAAATTTTAAAAGTGGTGATTTCAGCCGTGCTGCTTAGCGTTGCATTCGATACTACATACAAATCATGAATTTGAATATTGCCGTTGGTAGGTTCAATACGAACACTGATAGGGATACTGCTTATCAGTGCCGGGTAGGTAGTGGTCAAATTAAAGGTTGCAGCAACCGATACGGCCAAAGCGGGTGTTAGGATTGTATAAGCGGCATCACCATCCTTTTTGTATTTCACCGTAACCGACCGGGTGGAACTGGAAGTTGACTTCATGTTCATTGTAAAAACACCACAACTGCTGACGTCCGCCTGTAAATATCCGCCGCTGTTTACCTGTATCATTCCCTGTGTACAGGGTGGGTCTGCTGCTTTGGTGGGATTGGGAACACCATCGCTGGTAACACCCGCCGGTAAGGTGGCCACATTAAAATGATGGTCGATCAAAACAGTTTGGGCAGTTGTTTTTACAATGCCGCAAACAAATAAAAGCACAGCAATAAGGCTGGCTTTCACAGAAACGTGGGAAACCATATGGCTAATTTGAATCTCTAAAAGTACCACTTAAAATGGGGCGCCTTTTATCAATCTATGCAATCGTTGCCAATGCACGGCTATAGAACTTAAAATGTTGATGTGGATTTAATAGCAAACTGGCACATTATTTACTTCCTTTACCATAAATAGTACCTGATGGAACCAACTAAAAGTAAAGACGCTGCACGAGCACAAAGCCCCGCTCAGCAAAACTTGCAATCCGGTAAAGGCAATCCGCAAAATGGTATGCCTGCACACGAAGCGGCAGAGGCCGATATGTTGCAAGATCCGGATCTAAATGGCCTAAGCGGGCCTGATGATGGCCTGGATGAAGGCGAACTGGCACAGTTGGAAGGGGAGAACTAATCGTTCGTGAAATAATGATCAATAAACTTAAAAAAGTAAAATGACAACGGAAAAAGACGATTTGAGAAAAGATAACGAAGCACAAAATTCATCCGTAGAAAAGGATCAAAGCAAGGATGCGGCTCCCGTAAAAGTGCCGAATCCTTTTGAAAAGAACCATGCCGAAATATCAAAAGAAACCATGGATACTATAGAGCAATTTAAAGAAGCGCAAACGGAAAGGGATTAAGAGCTGGCAATGGAGAAGAAACGACACCGCTATTATAGTAAAATGTTGTAGATTAAAACAATACAGCCGGCCATTCTGTTCTTTTATTGCATCATAAAAATACTTGTTCTATTTACTTATCTGTAACATAATGACCTGCACCTTTTTAATTAAATTTTCATTACCAGTCTGACGAACCGCCATACTGGTATTATTTTAATAGCTACTGTTTTATTAATTTTAATATATGCAACAACCCGAAACAGGCATGCAAAAGCAACCTTCGTCCGGACAGGATACAAAGCCTCAGCTTACGCCGCACCAGTTGTACAATTACCATATTCAGCACCCGAATGAGCCAATAACGGATGAAGACATCCGGAATCTGAAAATCGATAGCGGTGGCGTATATAAAGATCATCAATTAACAGGTGAAGAAGCCTTAACCGGTTTAATACCTGACGAAGAAAACAAAGAAAGTGATATTATCGAAAAAGAAAACAGAACGGATGAACACCCCATGGAATCACCCTATGATATTTTAGGCAATTCGTAAATTTAAATTCTACGTTGTTGCAAGTATAAGTTGGCCGTATTTTGGCGTTGTAAAAATTCACTATAAAATTCTACAACATGGCAACAACCGCCGATGCTGCTTATACCAATCCGGATATAGTATTGATAGGGGCTGGTATTATGAGCGCCACTTTGGGTATGTTATTGAAAGAATTACAGCCCGGTTTATCCATTGCAATATTTGAACGGCTCGACGAAGTAGCTGCCGAAAGTTCAGATGCCTGGAACAACGCAGGCACGGGTCATTCCGCCTTTTGCGAATTAAACTATACACCCGAAAACGAAGACGGCAGCATTGATATTTCAAAAGCCGTTAAAATTGCGGCCTCTTTTGAAGTGACTAAAGAGTTCTGGGCGCATTTGATACAGCGTAATTACCTGCCTGCACCTGAAAATTTTATTAGCCATATTCCTCATATGAGTTTTGTATGGGGTGAAGAAAATACAACTTATCTAAAGAAGCGATATGATGCACTAACCGGCAATGCATTATTTAAAGGAATGCAGTATTCTGAAGACCGGGCACAGCTAACAGAATGGATGGAATTGGTGATGAATGGAAGAGAAGCCCATGAAAAAGTAGCGGCTACCAGAATGGATATTGGCACCGACGTAAACTTCGGGTCGCTTACCAAAACCATGATCCGGCATTTGCAAAAGCAGGAAGGCGTAAGTATGTTTCTGCACCACGAAATAAAAGACGTGGACCGGATGGATGATGGTAACTGGGAAATAAAAGTAAAAAATTTAGACACTGGTAAAAGCCGGAAACTTCATACACCCTTTGTATTCATTGGTGCAGGTGGCGGCACCTTACGCTTGCTGGAAAAATCGGATATACCGGAAGCAAATGGGTATGGCGGTTTCCCTATCAGTGGCCAATGGCTGCGCTGCGTGAACCCACAGGTAATTGAACACCATTGTGCAAAGGTATACGGCAAAGCGAGTGTAGGCGCACCACCCATGAGCGTACCCCACCTGGATACCCTTATGATTAATGGGGAACGGGCATTACTCTTTGGTCCTTTCGCCGGCTTCTCTACCAAATTTTTAAAACACGGCTCTTACCTGGATTTACCAATGAGCATTGAGTGGGGAAATATTTTGCCCATGCTATCTGCCGGCTGGCACAACCTGCCGCTTACCAAATACCTCATTCAACAAGTGCGGCAAAGCCCGGAGGACCGGCTGAATGCATTGAAAGAATATTTACCCGAAGCCAGACTGGAAGATTGGGAACTGGCTATTGCAGGCCAGCGGGTACAGGTAATTAAGAAAGGGGAAGATGGTGGCGGTGTATTGGAATTCGGTACCGAAGTAGTTACCAGTGCTGATGGTTCGCTGGCTGCATTACTGGGTGCATCGCCTGGTGCATCTACTGCCGTAAGTATTATGCTGGATATTATTGAGCGTTGCTTTAATGATAAAGTGCATACACCGGAGTGGCAGACTAAATTAAAAGAGATGATACCGAGTTACGGGCAGTCGCTTGCAAAAGATGGTGCATTAGTACAGGCCACCCGTGAGAGAACAGCAGAGATATTAAAATTAGAAGTTGAATAAGGAACCGCCAAATAACCTTGTTGCAGCAACAATCATAGCATTGGCAACTGCCCGTGGCAGCACTAAAACCATTTGCCCTTTTGAAGTTGCCCGTAAGCTGTGGCCGAATAATTGGCAAACGCATATGCCTGAAGTTCGTGAAGTAGCATTTGCTTTGAGAGATAAAGGCCAGGTTCGGGTTAGGCAAAAAGGGAAAGATATCTTTGGGAACGAGATAAAAGGGCCGATGAGGATTCAGATAAAGTAAACTGGTTTTAAATAGCAGCACAGTCGCACCGGTGCGTGTCTCACGTACCGGAATGGTTGGTTCGAAGCACTCCAGATTTTAGGAGTATAATTTTAATGCTTGTGGCTCTTGATAGCTTATGTCTAAAAGTATCATCTGAATGACGCATCTCAGCTTTCTTTTCAATGGAATTGTGGCTTTTCAGGTATTTCTTAACGATTCGAGCATTCCGGTACGTGAGACACGTCCAGTGCAAAAGGAATTATTTATAAAACCCTACAAACGTGATGTAGGCTATATGGGTAGCACCAATACAAATCAGAAAACTAATAAACAATGATATTAGATAAAGTGGGATGATCGAAATATTAGTTGGGTTACTTATAATAAAAATATAAAATAAAAGATAAGAAGACATTTTTTAAACATTCTCATTAACAGCAAACTTAGTGAATAGGCCAAAAAAATCATCAATGGTATCAGGGTTGAAATGCCGAAGAAGAAGAATAGACATTAAGTTGAATAATTTTTGTAAGAGAAAGGCTTCAAATTAATCCTGAGATTGTGTAGTCCAGCACAAGTTCTGAAGACGGTTTCAACAAATTTGTTTTTGCGCAGCCTGCATTCATCTTTTACGATCCGGCAGCGCTTCACACTGCCAATGGCATGCTCAATACGCACCCGAAAGCCGGAGATTTTCCGGTTCTCCTCTTTCTGCTCACCCGACAGTTCTTTGCCTTTCGGCTTTTTGAGCGGCTGAATGATGTTAACGCCCGCTGGCCGGTAGCCCTGATAACCGCAATCCTGTCCCAGGCTAAAACCTGCTGGTATGCTATAGCTCTGGTCAGCCACTTTTTTGTCGTGTACACTGCCGTTGAACGTCAGGCTGGCAAACAGGATGTAGCACATTGCATTGGTAATAATGGCATTCTTAACCGTGTGCTTCTTCTTTTTGCCGCTGTATTTTTCCTGCTGTTCTACGCTATCAACAGGCCGTGGCACTTCCCTTTCGGTAGCGTCGTGTAGTAACAGTGTTTGGTTTTCAACAGCAGCAGATGATCGGGCAACTGTCAGCACCTTTTGAAGTTGCCGGTCTGTTTGCGCCGGCAGCACACAGGCAAGGCTAAGGGCATCGTCCAATACTTTTGTAAGGCTATGGATGAACTCGTAGCATTGCTTCTGCCCCATATCGAAAAGGTCAGCGTGCTGCTCTTGTAGCGGATTAAGTTTGAGGAAAGAAAGGATGAAAGCCAGCCGTTCGGCTACGGTCGGTAGTGGGCTATTGGCGTAAAGCACAAACTTTCTGCTACCCGTTCTTCGCTTGCCGTTGATCTGAAACTTAGTAAAGTAAGCCAGATGAGCCTGTTCAAAATAAGGAAGCAGTTCATCAAACTGCTCAAAGCTGTAGCCCGTTATCGCTACAAAACGGATAGCGTTTTTACGCCATTGTTCATATTTCATCTTGCAAACTTAATTCGCGGGTGAGTATACCCTTTTTATTCAACTTAATGTCTAATGTGTACTCTCCTGTAAAGAATTCTGTAAGAGTCGTAATCTTAAAGTATTCCCAAAAAGTTGCTTCCGAGGCAAAACCAGGTTGCAATTCAAATACTGGGATTGCAGTTTGAATAATAAAAATATAAAATTCGTAGGCAGTATAAGTTAAAAATGAAGCTATTGAAGTGACAAATATCGTAATGAAAAGATAGTATAATAATTTAAAAATTGATTTCTTATAAATTAAGTATTTGCATTTTACTATTATGCTAAAAGCTGTAAGATCACAAACAAAATTAATAAAGTAGAATGCTACAAATCTGTTACATATACCATCAATAAAAAAGCTATATAAAATATACTCAAATGAGTTATATGATAATATAGTCCAAATAAGAAAATTGATACATAGTATTGAGATAAACCAAATAAGTGTTTTTTTTATTGTTCTAATCTTAGAAATTTCATCTTTAAGGAGTGTTAATGTTAAAGCATTTATAACAAAAAGTAATAAGTAATCAACTGAAGCTGTTTCATATACGCCAGCTATAACATCTGTTAATACAGTAAGAGGCTTAAGAGCAAGTACTAATAATTCTGTTATTACAATAAATGAGTAAATAGTCTTAAAGTCGGCTGTCTTTTTCCAACTTTTATAGTATACTACAATGTTGGTAAAACTTAATAAAAAGTAAATGATATTGCTAAAGAATTCAGCTTTTAGTTTTGAAAGGGCATTTTCTCGAAAGATAGTTAAAGCTTCTTCATTTGTATCTAAACCGCCAGTTGAATTTCGTAAATGTAATGACCCAATTATATCAATTGGGAACTTCCAGTATATTGAGATGTATGAGCCGATGTTCGAAAAAAAGTAGCCAACAACTAAAGCTGATAATGTAAACCCATAACTAAAAAACAAGATTTTTATTTTATCTATTTTTCCATTTGTTAAAAAAATATTTGTTACGCTTTGTAAACTTAATTTAAACATTGATATTGGATTCTTTGAGACTGAAGATTCCCACCAATTATTTATGTTTTTATCAAATTCCTTTTTTTTTGCAATAGGTATTAAGTTAAAATACATCTTCTTCAAATAATAGGAAGAAAGCGAAAAAAATCCTATTCCTGTGGTACAGCCTAATAAAATTGAAAAAAAAAGAAAGTATATCTTGCTCATTTCAACATCATATATTTTAAATTTTAATAAACAATTTCTTATTCTTTATAAATGTGAATTTCTATCTTCCCTTCTTTCGTAATGGAGCCCCGGTACATACCTTCTGTATTAAAAGGCATGGCCATATTGCCGTATTTATCTAAGGCAATTAATCCGCCGTCTCCGCCCATATCCCCTACGTTTTTTATGACTCTTTTACCTGCTTCCTCTACCGATAGATCGGCATACAACATTAATGCGGAGAGTTCGTGGGCTACTACATTGCGGATGTAAAACTCACCCCAGCCGGTACAGGAAATGGCAACGCTATTATTGTTAGCATAGGTACCTGCACCGATAATGGGGGCATCGCCAATGCGGCCATATCTTTTATTGGTCATTCCCCCGGTGGAGGTACCGGCAGCCAGGTTCCCATTGTTATCCAATGCCACAGCCCCTACGGTTCCAAATTTATAGTCCGGATTAATGGTACCTAATTTTTTTGGCGGATTGTAACTATGATTTGATTTATTTTTAATAGAGTCTTCCCGAATAGCTTCCTGGAGGCCTTTCCAGCGTTCTTCCGTATAAAAGTAATTAGGATCCACAATGGTAAGGCCAGCCTGTTTAGCAAACTGTTCCGCACCTGCTCCGGACAGCATTACGTGCTCTGATTTTTCCATCACTGCCCTTGCAGCACTAATGGGGTTGCGAATGGTAGATACGCCTGCTACCGACCCGGCAGCTAAATTTTTGCCATTCATAATAGCTGCGTCCATTTCGTTACGGCCGTCGTGGGTAAATACCGCTCCTTTACCGGCATTAAATAAGGGATTATCCTCTAATACATGAATGGCTGCTTCCACTGCATCCAGGCTACTGTTGCCTGCTTTTAATTTTGCATAACCAGCCTGTAGCGCTTCCGTCAGCCCGGCGATGTATGCTTTTTCTTTTGCAGGTGTCATCGTCTTTTTCAGGATGGTGCCGGCCCCACCATGAATCACCATCGCATACTTTGTTGCGTTATCTTTTGCTATTTCTTTATTCAATTTGCCATGATCGGCCCACCAATAATACCATTGCCCGCCGCTTGCATTAGTGGTATTAAAATCTTTTACCGAAAAGTTGCCGGCGCCGGAATCGCTTCCCTGTATTTCATATACCTGCAACGCTTTTTTGTCGCCTATCCATTGCAGCGACTGGTTAGCGGCTATTTTTTCAGGCGGCTTTGCAGCATCCGTAATCAGGAAGTAAGCTTTGCTTTCGCCGTACACCTTTGCATTACCATTTTCATCTATACAAACAGCTGTTCTTTCATTGGGGGCAATGCCCTTTGGAAAAATACCCCAGTCGTTTATCATCCGTGCCATAAACGTAATATGGCGCCCTTCCCGGTTACGGGCCAGGTAGTGCTGATCAGTGAGTACGTTTTGTAAATAGGGTGCATGCAGCAAATCATTGTTGTATAGGGTAATCCGTTTATCAAAAGGGTTTAGTAAAGCGGAGTCAGAAACTACGCTGCCATCCTCGCCGCTATAGTAGAGGCCGCTCAGTATAGCACAGCCTGCACTGGTGCCGCCTACCGGCACTTTTTTTACATTCAATAAATAATTAATAGCTGCGCCGGTTTTTGTGCCTCTCCAATAATTCATGTATCTTGATTGGTCACCTCCCGCAATGAACAACATTTCGGCATTCCGGATGGTATTGGCTACCATTTCGTTATCAGCCTGTTCCCGGGAAGTAATATTCAATGTTTCAACTGAATTAACGCCGCCATATGCATAAATGTCTTTGTTGTAATTAACATTGGATGCTGTTATCACTACTACGTCTCCACCACCGCTTCGGTCAATCATCCACTTGAATGCGCTTTTTACCGCACCGCCGCCACCTACCAATGCAGTACCACTTCTGGTGAGTGTTTCTACGTTTTTTGCATCACCTTCAATACCAAATGATACCGGGCCTGCATCCGTTTTTTGTGCAGCTACTATCAGCGAAACTGCCAGGAAAACAGGTATGGCAATGAAGCACTTTAAAAATAATTTCATAAATAGGTTTTTGTTGGACAAGCGAATTTGAAATCGGGAACTAAATATTTATTCAAAAGGTTTCCTGAGGCAACGAATAACAACTTGCCTGCCGGTGGGCAAGTGACGAGAAAGGCTGTTATTTCAGGTACTTGTACGTATACCTATTATGTTATAAATTTTATGAACATAACAAATCAACTGGTTTACATAGGTGCCTGGCTAAAAATTCCGTTATTTACCCACCACCAATACCAGCTACCACCCGTTGCTTTGGTGGCATCAAAATCTGAAACGCTGAAATTACCATTCCCGGTTGCTGATCCCTGTACTTCATACACTTTCACTGCTTTATTAGTTGACGTCCAGTTTAAAGGCAGTCCGGTTACACATTGCTCCGGCGGTTTTGTTGCATCTGTTGCCATAAAATATGCCTTACTGGTTCCAAACACTTTAGCTGCACCGTTTTCATCAATACATACAGCCGTTTTTTCATCCATCGAAATACCTTTCGGATAAATATTCCAGTCTTTAATAATGCGACTTAGAAATACCATGTTTCTTCCCTGGCGGCTTCGGGTTAAATAATGCTGATCTGTAATCAGGGTTTGTAAAAACGGGGCGTTTAAAAAATCATCTTTGTACAACGTAATTGTTGACCGGTAAGGATTAGTTAATGCTTCATCCGAAGTTACGCTGCCGTTTTCGCCGCTGTAGTAAATTTTACCCAAGATAGCACAACCGGCACTGGTACCGCCAACCGGTGCTTTTTTTACTGTCAGTAAATAATTGATAGCGTCAGCGGTTTTAGTACCTCTCCAGTAATTCATATAATCAGACTGGTCGCCGCCGGCAATAAAAAGCAACTCAGCATTTTTTATCACACGGGCAACATTTTCATTATCTGCAAGCGACCTGCTGTTAATTAGCAATGTCTCTACCGATTTTAATGTGCCTAAACCTTTTATGTAAGGGTTGTAAGCATCCGTTCCGGTTGCCCGTATTACTACTGCATTTCCGCCACCACTTCTATCAATCATCCATTTGATGGCTGCATCTACATCTGCTCCGCCACCCATTAAAACCATTCCACCTGTCACTGTAGCCGTTACATCTGTTGTATCGCCCACAAAACCAATAGAACCAATATGTGGCGTTGCAACGGGATTCGTTCCGCCGCCACCACCCTGGGCCGGGTTACCTGGCTTTTCCTTGTTACAGGAAACAACCATGAAATAAATAAAAGTAACTACTACTATTTGTGAAAAATATTTCATGTGTAGATTGATAATACTCCCATCATTGCAACATTGAGTTCTTGCCCAACGTAGTAATCTGCCGGATAATAATCAATCCTGTTGTTAACTGGGATTGATTCGGCAGTCCGCCACTGCGGATCGCAATGAAAGGGAGATGGTATTATGTATTAGTTATAATTGAGTTCATTTAGTATCCCGGGTTTTGAACCATTTTAGAATTAGCAATAGTAAGTTCGGAATTAGGAATGGGAAACGCATACTGTGGCTGTGATGGGGTTAGCAAAACCGCACCTAATGTGTTAATGGCATCAGCCGGATCTCTGGAAACAGGAAGATTGCGCCGACGCAAATCGAAGAAACGATGGCCCTCAAATGCCAGCTCTTTAAAACGTTCTGAATACACGGAATCAATTAACTGGCTTTTAGAACCGAACGTTTGAGCCGTATACCCGGTAATACGGGCAGCACGCAAAGTATTTAAATCGCTGGCAGCCTCGGTGAGCATTGTTTTTTCGGCATAGGCTTCGGCTCGTATTAAAAACATTTCACCGGTGCGGTACAGTTTTACGTCGGCGAGATTAGCGGTGGCTACGCCTGCATATTTAATGACAATATTGGGTATTTTACCGGTACCTCTTGTATTATCCACTTTAATGTAGGAAGTAGCCCGAACATCATTTACCCGGTCAAACAGGTTCATCAGTTTATAAGAAGGTGCATACAACACAATATTGCTGGTTCTGAAATAAAAATCGCCTAACAAACCATCTGCTGCAGTAGCCCTTTTCAATTTCCAGAAAACTTCCGCATCACCCTGGTCTTTCCAGATCAGCGGAAATTGTGTTTTTGTTGCCAAAGGCATCAGGCTAATGGCTTCTGTTGAATAAGTAACGGCTGCATCCCAGTTTTTCTCATACAGGGCTACTCTTGCCTGCATCGCAGAAATGGCCGCTTTTGTAATTCTGGTTTTGTCAGTAAAGGAAGATGGAATAAGCGGTTTGGCAGCCACCAGGTCTGCTTTTATTTTGGCAATCGTTCCTTCAAAGGAAAGCCTTGATGGCAAACTAATGATGGATTGTTCCATGTAGGCAATGCCTAATGCACCGGTTTCATACCTGGAAGCAAAATTCCGGATTAATTCAAAATGACAATAGGCACGTAAGGCCAATAATTCACCCCGGTACTGGTCTTTCAATGGCTGTTCACCCGGCGTGGTTGAAATAGCATCCATTCCGGCCAGCGCCCGGTTTATGCGGTCGATAGCTATGTAATTTTCGCTGAAGGCAGCCGTGATGGTTCCGTTGCTGCCATCATATTGCCAGCGATGGGTAGCTACCCCGCCGCCCGTTGTATTTTCGGTGGGTAACGTGCATTCGTCACTTACCAATGAGGTATTGGTAATATCGCTGGTACCTAAAACAGCATAAGCGCCGATTAAGCCCAGGTTGATATCAGCGAGGTTCCGGAAAGCCCTGGTTGCATCAATGGTATCCGTTGGCGTTAAATCAAGTTGCTTTTTGCAGGAAGAAATGATTACCGGTAGCAGCAAAAAAATATATTTGAAAATTTTTTTATTCATGATTTTATCTTTAAAAGTTTACGTTTAAGCCTGCGGTATAGGTTCGGGGGCTGGGGTAACTAAACCGGTTGTATTCGTTTCCATTCTCCGGATCAAAGCCTCTCCAGCTTGTCCAGGTATATAAATTCTCTGCCTGTACAAAAACACGGATACCACGTATACCTTTTACTTTGGTCAAAAAGGAAACCGGAACGTTATAACTAATATTTACATTTCTCAAACGCATGTACGATGCATCATATATATCCCTGGATGTGTAATTGCGGGCTGCACCAATCCTGGGTAAAATGGCAACGTCACCCGGCTTTTTCCAGCGGTCATACAGCATACGAATGCTTTGGTTACTGGTTTTAAAACTTGGGTTTTCGTTATAATAATCTTCATTATTGTACCGGTACACTTTATCAACAAATACCAATAACGCACTGGCTGTAAATCCTTTCCATTGCAGGCTGGTATTGAAGCCACCGGTGAGTGCCGGGTTGTACGTTCCGAATTCTGCTACACTTTGCGTAGCGGCATTGTAAGTGGTGGTAATGGTTCCGTCCCTGTTATAATATTGCGGATTGCCGGTAGCGGGATCAACGCCGGCCCACTTGGGTGCATAATGGGTACCCAGTGGTTTGCCTACCTGTATAATGCCGGTATAACCGAAATCAAATGCAGGGGCGCCCGCCAGATCAGTTACTTCATTTTTGTTATAAGCAACATTTCCGCCAACCGTCCAGGTAAGGGAGTTCGTCCGGATTACATCTACCTGTACATCTGTTTCAATTCCCTTGTTACGAACTGAACCGGCATTTAATAAAGTAGAACTAAAGCCGGATGTGATGGAAATAGGACGATTGAAAAATAAATTGGACGTATTTTTTTCGTATACATCAGTGACGATGCGAATCCTGCTTCTGAAAAGCTGTAAGTCGAAACCTGCATTGAATTCTTTGGTGTATTCCCAGTCGTAATCTTCGTTACCCGGTGCTGTGGGCCGGATACCCTGCAAGCCGCCGTAGGCCGTGGCGCCGAAAGCAGCCACATACCCAAAATTGCCCGGGAATTGGCTGGCGGTTGTTCCATAACTGGTTCTTACCCGTAATACTGATACAGCTTTTGCATCCGCCAAAAAATTTTCCCTTTTAGCATCCCAGCTAAGGCCGGCAGAGTAAAACCCATGCCACCTGTTTTTTTGGGGTACGGTGGATGATCCGTCGTACCGGTAGCTGGCATTCAAGGTGTATTTATTATTAAATGTATATCTGCCCAATGCAATATAAGATGCGAGTCCGCTGCTGGTGCGGCTACCGGTCAGCGCCGGTATGGTGGTTGTACCCACCGTAATGCCCGCGGGTGTGTTGGGCAGGCGGCCTTCAATACCATAACCGGTATAGCCAAAGGCTTTGTACCGGTTAGACGTATATTCAAATAAACCGGATACTTCCACATCGTGTTTGCCGGCAATGGTTTTATTGAAGGTTAAGCCCGATGTAGAAATAAAGGAGAAATTCCTTCGGGTAGTTTCACTAAAACTACCTTTCCTGCCAGTTGCTACCCTTGAACCGGAATAGGAATCGGGGTTAATATAAGCTTCGTCCAGTGATTGACGAAAATCAATACCTGCACGGGTTTTAGCAACCAATCCTTTCACAATGGTGTAGCCGGCAGAAGCTGCCAATACGCCTTTCAACTGGTTGCTTTTGTTGGAAGTATTCAATAATCTTTCCAACGCATTGCTGCCTTCTCTTGAATCCAGCACCGGGAACCTGCTGGTGTTTCCGGAGGTTACCAGCGTATCATTTGGGTAATAGGGATATTCATACGGCAATCCATAAAATACAGCGGACAGCGGATTATTGCCACTGCTGCCACCTTCCGCCTCAATAAAGCTGGAGCCTGAATAGCCCAGCGTCAGGTTGATGTTAGCGGTAAGCCTGCTGGTAGAAAAATCAATATTGTTCTTTAACGTGAGCCGCTGCATTTTAGACCGTACGGCAATACCATCCTGGTTGTAATAATTGAGTGAACTATAAAAGCGTATATTTTCATTTCCGCCGCTGGCACTTATTTGTTGTTCCATAAACTTACCGGTCCGGAAAAAGTATTTCCGCCAGTCGGTATTGATGCGGGACAAGCTATCTAAAATAAAATCGTAGCGCTGTTGCTCGGCCAGGGGCTTGGTAGCATACACCGGGTTCTTTTTTGAATACGTCCAGCCGGGGCCTGCGGTAGCACCTGTTTCCAACCCGATTTCTTCTTCAAATAACAGGTGTTCCGAAGCATTCATCATTTTAAAGGTAGGAGAGCTCTGGTTGGAAAAACCATATTGTGAGTTATATGCAAAGGACACTTTGCCTGCCTTTCCTTTTTTGGAGGTAATAACGATAACGCCGTTGGAACCACGGGAACCATATAAGGCTTTGGAAGACGCATCTTTTAGCACCGTTACCGATTCAATATCCGATGGGTTAATATTTTGCAGGTATCCATATTCAATTGGGATGCCATCCAGTACATATAATACAGCCGTGCTACCGGTAATGGTATTGATGCCTCTTAATGTGACCTTCGCATTTTGCCCCGGTTGTCCGGAACCGGAAGCTACCACCAGCCCGGGTACACGGCCCTGCAAAGCCTGGTCAATCGTAAGCGGTATCTGGTTTATTTTATCAGCCGTAACAGTTGTAGCAGCATTTGCCGACTTGCCCCTGGTGTATGTGGTATAGCCGGTAACCGTAACATCTTCCAGCGACCGGGCATTTGATTCAAGCGTTGCATTTATTACACTGCGGCCTTCGATAGCTGTTGTAACACTGGAATATCCCGCAAACGAAAAGATGATTGTTTTTGCACCGGCCGGCAGGGATAAGGAAAACGTTCCGTTGCCATTAGTTGTTGTACCCGCCTTTGTACCGGGTATTGTTACGCTTACGCCTTGCAACGGCGAATTATCAACCCCTGCTACCCGGCCCGTAATAGCAGATTGGGCAAAAGCATACCCTTGCAGGAGTAATAAAGCAATGAATGTTACAAAGGACTTCAGGAAACTTTTTTTTGAAGTGCAGGGCATTACCCATACGACTCCCGGAATGGGGATCATTTTCATAAACAATTAGTTTAATGATTTAATTAATTTCGTTACACAATACTCGGCGCAATGTGCAGGGATCAGGATTGGTTGAGGCGTTAAATGTAGGGGTTTTTTGATGGAGGCAGGAGCGTTGGGCTCTGACTAAAATGTTGCAATTCGAGCGGGTTCTTTAAACTGGTAAAGACAGTTCAGAACGAGACCCGGCACCGCACAGACACTTTTATGTTGGCAGAAACCCTAAAACAGTATGATATTAAGCAACAGTAAAAAATATATTTCTGCGTTAAGCTTTGATTTTTTGAACGGGTATTATGACCGGGTAATTAAAATAGTAATGCCAAATGAATTCAGACAAATATTTGTACAACAAACCAATCCTTTCGCATATGAAATAATTCTTGATTTTGGTATAGGAACATCAGAAATTCCTATCCTTTTTAAAAAGGAAATGCCGACACTAAAAATCATAGGAATAGATGTTGACTTAAAAGTTTTAAGAATTGCAGAAAAGAAAATAAAAAAAGAAAATTTGAACATACAACTTCTTGAATATGATGGAAAGGTGTTTCCGTATCTAAATACTTATTTCGATAAAGTCGTAAGTTGCTTAGGGTCTCATCATCTTTCTCTTAGTCAAAAACAAATTGCACTCGATGAAATTTTCAGAGTATCGAAAACAGATGGCAAAATTCATATTGCAGACTGGGGTTTGGAAAGAAACAAAACAAAAGCAAAGCTTCTTAATTTTCTTAAATACTTTAAAGTTCTAAAATATATTGTCGAACACGGAAAAAGGCGATTTCCGGCATGTATAACACGAGCAGGCTTTAAGAATTTAATCGAAACACATTATCTAAAGACAGGAACAGGCACACTATGCAATTAGAAGGTAAAAAAATAAAAGGAGTTTTGATACATGATTTTTGTATCAAATAAGGCTACTGTAACATTATTCAAAAAGACTGCCGTACAGCAATGGTAGCCGGAGGTAAAGTAATGGTGGTTGAAGTGGTGTTGCCGGAAGGTAATAACTTAAAATGGTTTTTTATTAAGCCATATAAGGTGAAGTGGAAAGTGCTTTTTCAAAGCGTATGCAACCGCTTTAGTTCAGGATTTTGAAACATACTACTTTTACATTTGACTATTAACAGAAAGAACTTAAAAGATGGATAGTCTCATTATCACAGAAAGATTGAAATTAAGAAAATGGGTGGATACCGATTTACTGCCTTTTTCTGAAATGAACAAAGATCCGGATGTGATGAAATATTTTCCGTCTGTATTATCGGACGATGAAACAGCCACCATGATGAACAGAATCAAAACACATTTTAATGAACATGGTTTTGGATTATTTGGTATTGAAAAGCTGGCAACCGGAGTTTTCATGGGCTTCACCGGTTTTATGATTCCAAAATTTACCAGCTTTTTTACACCTTGTATTGAAATCGGATGGCGAATAAAAAAAGAAGAATGGAATAACGGATATGCAACGGAAGCGGCAAAAGCCTGTTTGCAATACGGTTTTGAAACATTGCATTTTGAAAAGGTTTATTCTTTTACTTCCACAATAAATGATAAGTCTGAAAGGGTGATGCAGAAAATCGGCATGACAAAAGAAGGCGAGTTTAATCATCCCAATATTCCGGTTGAAAGTCCGCTGTGCAGGCATGTACTTTACAAAATTGAAAATCAAAGTTTATGAGAAATCTTATTCCTGATACCTGGTATGAAACCTTTTTTACCGGCATTAACTGCGAAATGTGGGAGAAAGCTGCCACGCAGGATTGGACCGATGCAGAAGTCCGTTTTTTAACAGATGTGTTGGAGATACAACCGGACGCAAAAATTCTGGATCTGCCATGTGGCATCGGCAGGCATTCCCTTGCACTGGCAAGACTGGGCTTTCAGTTAACCGCAGTTGATATTTCTGCTACATTTTTAGCGGCACTCCGAAAAAAAGTAGTAGCAGAAAATTTGCCGGTTGAGGTAGTTGAAGGGAACATTTTATCCATTGATATCAACGGTTCTTTCGATGGTGCTTTTTGCCTTGGCAATAGCTTTGGCTATTTTGATCATGCAGGCATGGAAAACTTTGTGCACAAGGTTTCTGCCAGTTTAAAACAAGGTGCAATATGGGTAATTAATTCCGGTGTGATAGCGGAAGGATTTCTCACACATTTCGTTAAAGAAAAAAAGTATGAGCTGGAAGGATTAACAATGGAAATCAATAATGATTATGATGAATGGAATAGTTGCCTGCTTTCAACACTGACCTACACAAAAGACGGTCAACAGGAAATCCAGCGTTTCAAGCATTACGTCTATACCATTGCCGAAATAAGAAGGCTGCTGAATAAATTTGGTCTAAAGACAATTGCCTTATTTAGTTCGACTGATAAAGCGGAATTTACATTCGGCGATCCTCAAATGTATTTGGTAGCTGAAAAAATGTAATGTTTGGATTGTTAGGGGATAATTTTTTTGCATTGCTGTACTGGTATACATACATTACTGCCAATCCAGTATGTGTTTCCCTAATACTTTTCGGAATAATTGAAACATAGCAATATCCCTTTACTGAAGGGAATGGTAACTGATTTGTAGTAGCCCTGCAAGGCGAGCGCTTTATGTACTATTAGACAAGCGACTTAAAATGAAGCTTCCACTTGTCTGCTCTACTGTCGGCTGTTTTATTTATTGTACTATTTACTTTGATATAAACCATTTTCTAATCATTTTATTATCCCGCAAATTCACTATCGGAATTTCAAAATATTTATATGTAATAATGGACAACCCGATGGTAAGAATCCAATAAAGACTGTATTTCGTCAGGATAACCAAGTATTTACTTTTAATTATTTCCTGTAGTGCCTCCCAATGGATTTTATAAATAATCCATCCTTGAATAACGGAAAAATTTAGTAAGTACATGGAATACGAAATCAAACTTACATAAGTAACAATACGATAAACAACTCCTGAGCCTTTCTTTAAATCACTTAAATAAGGCAATAAAAAAAGCGTTGCAATTGAAGTTGCTGAAAATGAAAACACACAATTGTATAACCCACCAATAGAAATCACACCAAGTGACGCCAGCATTTTAGTGGTTGCCAGTATCAATACCCCAAAACAAAATAATATTCCTTTGTTCTTTAACCACTTCTCTCTATAATAGAATTGTATAAAAGCACCAATCATTCCATACATTAAGCTATCAAGTCTCGTAATAACTTGCTTTCTAAATATTGAATCCCATTGATTAAGATTTTCTACTGTTATATTTAGGTATCTGTAGAACCGGAACGATGTTATAAGAAAAATTATGCCGGATGCGGTTAATATTACTGTTTGATTTGAGTGAAGCTTGCAAGCATATCTGAGCGTAAACAGAATTAATGGTATCAACAAATAAAACCACTCTTCTATACTCAAACTCCATGCTTCCGGAAAAAAAGATGGATGTTCGGAAAATAGATTTTGAGAAAAAATAAAATATTTTAGTTGCCATGTATGTAACAAACTGAAATTTTCTGTGAATAACGCATTAAGTAACAGTAATACTATTAAAATTAAAAAGTAGTTTGGCAAGGTTCTAAACCACCTTTTAACCCAAAAATTCAACAACACATTTTTCTCGTTTTGTCTTTTCTCCAACGTTTTAATTAAAATCCCGCCGATTAGGAATCCGCTCAAAACAAAGAAAATAGAAACCCCATCGAACTCGATAAGCCACCGTTGAATTTTAGACATTCCCGGAGTTAATAGCTTTCCCCCATGTAATGCAACTACAATAAAAATTGCTACTGCCCGAAGAATATCCAGGCCATAAATCCTGTTAAGATTTAACTCAATTTTGAAGAAATTTCTTATTTTCATGAATTGTAGCTCACTTGTTTCCGGTTCTTTTCGCTAACACTGCCACAAACATAATATTATACTAAGCAGGTTACTGCTTCAAACTTTCTGACATGCTAATTATCAATTTTGCGGTAGGCCGCTTTTCATTACAGAGTTGCCAACACAATTTTCAGAATGGTGTGTCAGCTATTTTAAGAGCAGAAGAGAGGCTAAACAACAATAATTCTATTGGCACACTATCCGCCCCGAAATGACTTGTCTGTTTGTAGAGCGGCCACTATTTCTTCGGGCATAGCCGAAGCGCTAATCAATTGGTCAACCCGGAGCAAATGACGGCTGAAAATAGGTTCTACAGTCTTAAACCAATCTGTTTGTATAACCGAACTGCATTGTAGGATGCAATAATGGTCTGTATAGATGTCGAACACAATTAATTTAAAGACAGGTATATCTTTTACCGGAATGTATTGTAAAAAAACAGGAAAGTCAAATAATTTGTCACCGGAATAGTAAGGATCAAGATTGGCATCAAAAAAGCGGTAGTAGTACAGTTGAGTAGTCAGCTTTTTTTCGGATAGTTTTTCCTGTAAGTTGTTTAACTGTTTACACATTTGTTGCAAGGGATCCTCCCCGGCAGAAAAAGATGTATACGTAAGCCATTGCTGGCTGCCTACAGAGAAATATTCCAGGGTTTTTTTGCCGATCGAGGTTTTATAATCAAATGCAGGGTAGCCAGGTGCTACATAGCCTGGATAGAAGTAGGCTAACCTGCGCTTTTTGCAAAAACCCATCTTTAAATAAATTAGGTATTTACCCAGGCTATGCTTTTTATAGTCGGGATGATAAAAGCTAACGATACCTGCAGCACTGTGCTTGCCTATATCGAAAAATCCGGCGGCAATTAATAAATTATTATCATATATGTTTACCTCCCAGGTATCAAAATGGTTAGTTGTGGTAAAACCATATAGTAGTGTTTGCAACGTTTCAGAAGGCTCAAATGGAATCGCTTGTTTATAGCTGGCATACAACGCCTCGTGCTGTGGCGTTAAAACTGCTTTTTTTATTTCAATTCTAAACGACGCATTTCGCTTCTGCAGCCGGATGAATGCAGGATCATCTACAGCATCTGCTAAACCTACCCGAAGCCATATAGCACTATAAAATTGATTTTGAAAACATAAAAAATGGGTGGTGAAAAGGCTTTGCCCCATCCGATACCACCCATCAGCAAGAAAATGGTCCAGTTCTTCAGGTTCCGGATTTTCCGGAAACAGGATTGATGCAAACATACCCGTGCAAGTCGATTTTGTACGATGGCAAATTATAGTATTCGTGATGATTAAACGAAGTTGAATAATAAACAGGTAAAATGATAGGCTATGCAACCCTAAACAGCATAAAATTGGTGGCAGATATTTTGCTGGAAGGCTGTAAAAAGAGCATGAATAATTTTCAAAAAATCATTAGTGGCAATAAACCGGTATTGGTAGATTTTTTTGCAGAATGGTGCGGCCCCTGTAAAACAATGGCTCCATTTCTGAAACAGGCAAAAGATGCTATAGGAGAAAGTGCTGCCATTATCAAGGTCGATATTGACAAATCGCCGCAAACAGCTGCTGCATATGGGATACAGGGCGTACCTACACTGATACTTTTTAAAAATGGCCAAATAAAATGGCGTCAGTCCGGCGTGGTACCGGTTCACCAATTGGTAAAAATTATAAAAGAGAATTTGTAAAAGCCGAACTGTTCCTTACCACGATACCATTCGGCATATTTCCCTTATTATGTTTTCTGTCATTGCCGGATTGCATTTCCTATTAAAAGGAGCAGGCTGTATTTACCGAGGTAATCGCCTCGCTTAACAATGAGTTTGCTTTGGGTAAGAACCGTTTGAATGACTCCCGGCTAATACACCGGCTAATACAGTTTACACCGCTATGACATAGATATTATAGATTGCGCCACAACTATCCACTAATATTGCTGCTTACCTATCTTCAATGAATGAATAATACTGATAAAGCCAGGCAATTACAAAAACATAAGCTGTTGGCCACTTCGTTGTTTGTGGTAATGCTGGTTGTCTTTGTTACGGTAACCTGGGTCTCCCGCCATTCTCCTGCTGCATGGATGGGCTATGTTGCTGCTTTTTCAGAAGCGGCTATGGTTGGTGCACTGGCAGACTGGTTTGCTGTAACCGCATTGTTTCACCATCCGCTGGGTATTCCTGTTCCCCACACCAACCTGATAGAAAACAGTAAAAAAAGAATTGGTGATAACCTGGGAGATTTTGTGGTTTCTAATTTTTTAACCCCCGGTACCATACGTCCCTATATTCAGAAACTATCGGTGGCTGCTTATGCGGCGCAATGGCTGGACAAAGAAAAAAACAAAAAATTATTGGTGACAGAGTCCGCCCGCCTGTTGAATGATATTATTCAAAAAACGGATGCAGCAAGTGTCTCCGGATTTATGGCTGCAAAGGGAAGTGAATTATTAAAAGAAATTAAACTCAATGTGCTGGTGAGTAATGCACTTACCTGGTTTTTGAATAATAAAGAGCATGAAAAACTAATTACGCTGTTGGCTGCAAAAATCAAACAGTATATCGGCGAAAATGAAGCGGTGGTGAAAGACAAAGTAAAGCAGGAAAGCTATTTTTTCATTCCAAAATTCGTGGATAATAAACTGGCATCCAAAATTACAAACGGCCTCATCAATTTTTTTAATGAGGTAGAGCAAGATGGAACCCACCGCATACGTGAAGAAGTATCGGAACAATTATACCTGTTTACGGATAAGCTGCGAACGGAGCCGAAGTGGGAGCAATCGTTCAATGAATTAAAGGATAATTTATTGCCACCCGAAAAGCTGAATGAGTACGCCTCAGCAGCCTGGCAATCATTAAAAACTACATTACAGCAGGAACTTACAACAGAAAACTCGTCGTTGCAGAAATACTTTACAACTACCGTGAATGCCTGGGCAGCCGATTTAAAAAATGACAAGGCCCTGCAACATAAAATAGATAGCTGGATTCATTATAATGCCTACCAGCTTATTTTGAAGAATACCGATCAAGTGGGCACACTTATCAGTAATACAGTAGGCAACTGGAAGGGTAGGGAACTGAGTCAGAAATTAGAACTGGAAGTTGGGAAAGATTTGCAATTCATCCGTATCAACGGAACAATTGTAGGTGGACTGGTAGGTTTGCTCATCTACACAATTACGAAGTTACTTGGTTAGTTTTTTTGTGTTATCACTTTTGTGGTAACAATAAAGCGACGAAACCTGGTGCAACTAATTTAATTGACGGTAAGTAATGTGAATCAAGGATTGAAATTGTGTATTATTGGGCATCGCCCAATCCTGTAGGTAGCAGGATGTATATGGCAATTGTATCATTGGGCAGCGCCCAATCCCTATGAGGTCATGATCAATTAAATAATGGGTTGAGCGCTGCCCAACAAATTCAGCCTTTGTGGTTAACCTCATCTACCTACAGGGTTGGGCGATGCCCAACAAATACAACCAAAAGGATCGTTGGGAGAGATGGCTTTTTCAGGAAAAACAAATAGCTTACCGAACCAACAAGAAACAGATTGTAAACTTTACTTCCTCTTTTCACCCCTCAACACTTGATTCGCATAAGTAACGAACTACAATGAATGCAGATGAATACATCTATGGTTGCAAGGGGACTCATTTTACGGGACAGTATTTGCCAGCAGCAATTCCCAAATGCAATTTCAATGCACAACTGAAAAACCTGCCGGCAAGGCAGGCTTAATCAGGTTCAGGAATAGTAAGAAAACTTTGCCTGATAATGTTTATTTCTCTGTTTTATGTAGCAATGCTGCCAGCTCATCCATTATTTTATTTACATATAACAGCTGCACTTTCTGGCCGTCTTCCTCTTCGGTTTCTATCTTTTCTGATCGTTTAATTTCTCCTCTGAAGGCGATGGCATAATAAGCAAACCGTTGGTTATCCGATTCCGGCACCGGAGTAGCATACCCCGTAATGCCAATTCCCCAATCACTCGTAAAAACGGTACAGATATTCAACGCCATTTCTCTTGCCATTTGCGCCGATACACAGTTGCAAGCCTGTGCATGTATCGGATTAATATTCAGGTGCCGGCATTTCTGACCGATATTGTAGGCTGTAATCCCGCCCTGAAAATAGCTGGATGCCTCCTCGGCGGAGGCAAGAGCCGACTGCAACAGGCCTGCTGTTACGCTTTCTGCTGCAGCAATGGTTTGCGATCTTTCGCTGAGGCGGTCTTTAATAACTGCTATTTCTTTACAATGAAACATATTTTGAAGGAATATAGCAGGCTTATACAAAAAATTGCGCCGGAAATAGGAGTGGCATTTCAGCGACGACAGACAACAGACAGATGAATACAGACGATTGAAAACGGACAACAGACAATTCTCAATTATCGACTGCTGACTGATTTCTGCTAACTAATATCTGCCTTCTTCCCTCTGCCAGCTGCCGACCGTTTCCACTAATACCTACTTTCCCGTTTCACTGTAGGGTGCATCAACAGGTTTGCTTTCCGGTGATCCTTTTTGCCTGAACCAAATAGAAAGCAATACAATGGATGCAACTGCTAAAAACTCGCTTTGCCAGTTCTGAAAAGATTCAAACCAGAAATGGCTGTCGGTAATGTAATCACCCGCCGATACTGCTGCCTTTCCTTTCATCACCTGTTCCTCATTATAGTCAGTCAGGCTTCCAGAAAAATGTAAACAAAACGAAATGATGAAAAGCAAAGCAAGAATAAGGGTTAATGAATTTTTATATAGCGTCAGCCATAAACCGCCTTTGCGTACCGGCCATGGGGCATCGGGGCCGGGTTTCGGTTCCTGGTCTACTTCTTCCTCATCAGCACCTTCCTCGCCTTTCAGTTTCTTTGATTCAGATGAGCCTTTTTGCCGTAGCCAAACGGTAAGCAATACATAAATAGCCATTTGTAAAAATTCGCTTTCCCAATTTTCAAATGTAGCAGATATAAAATGGCCACTGGTAGCATACTGGCCTGCTGTAAGGTGTTGCTGATGATGTTCTTCCAGTTCTTTATTGTGTTCCTTAAAGCCAGCTATAAACTGGCAGCTCCAGAAAATTAGCATCATTCCGAGCATAACGATGCTTAGACCATTGCGATAAAAAAAAGAAGGCTTTTGCGTACTCATACGATTGGCTTGTAAGCCGCTAAGTACGATGAAATAAACAATTTGCTAACACGTATTTATTCCCACTGCATACTGGTCTCGTAATTGTAAGAGCACCTGCACAATTAAGTACCATACGTATGAAAAAATATACAGTTCTGTTTAGTCTTTCTGTTTTACTCGCTAAACAGTCTTTCTCACAGCAACAGGCTTATACAACTAAAAAGGAAGAGTTGGAAATGAATGTTGATTTGCCAGAGCAAACCGAAGGAACCGAACTGGTTAATAAAGGCAAGTGGCAATTAGGAACGGGGTTACTATATAATCGCTATCAGCAAAATTCAGGTTCTGTAATTGGACGGGCATTGCTCCGGTATGGCCTATCTAAAAGGCTGGAGTTGCGGTTGCTGGTTGAAGATGGAAAAGAAAGAGACACCTACATTGAAGAAACGGTGCAAAGTATATATCCATTAGCTGCCAGCGTCAAAATATCGCTGCTAAAGGATGTAAAAGGCTTACCGGATATTACACTCATCACTTATTTGAAACTACCCTTTACTTCACACAGCAGTGAGCAAAAAGCCTATTGGTCACCCACATTTATCATTGCTTTTGAGAACAAGCTTTCTAATAAGTGGAAGATCGTTTATAATGCCGGCGCCAAACAGGATGCTTACGGTACGGAATGGCAGGCATTAGGCAATGTGGCGCTACATTACAAGCTTACGAAAAAGCTGGAAATAGCTGCTGAATATTACGCTGCTTACGAACCAGGCGAAAACCCCAGCCATAATGTAGGTGGAAATATCAGTTATCAGGCAGGGGAAAATATAACCATTTATATAAATTCAGGCGGTACCGTATTTTATGAAGAACAGAATCATTTTTTTGAAACCGGCTTTGCTTTTCGGCTACCGTAGAAATGTTTTTATAATTTACAAATCCAACTTTATAAAATGTTGCGCTTCTATGTCGGACATCCAATTAATCAGAGATATCACATTAAAAGAAAAACATCTGAAGCAGCACGAATTTACTATTCTTTCAATGTGTTAGTTTATTGAACATTTCGGTTTATTTTTCAGGTCATTTATTTCACTTCGCATAATTCATCCCATCGGCTGGTATAGCGAAGGCTCCGTTTTTCCTGCCGCATTTTCCAGTTTTTTGTAGTGCCGGAAGAAGCGAATTTCAACACATCATTCCGCATACTGAAATTAATATTATCCATGGTGTTCATTAATTGCCGGTATTTGAATTGTTCAGCTGGTGCAAACAAGTTCCCCTGAATGCTGGTGTCTTTTATTAAATAGCTCAGAATAACGCCGGCTTTTTTATAGAACCGCCCAGGCTCAAACAACTGCTCCACTAAATGCAGGGCAGGTTTTATTAATTCCTGTGTAAGGCAGGTGGGCTGTGCAAGTAAGGTAAATGCACTAATGGATGGTCCGTGCCGGAAGTGACTGCTATCTGCCTCCTTTTCTTTAGGCACAATAAATACATTGATAGCTCCTGCCATACTTTCTTGCCGTCGCAACTTTTCCACTGCCCTTGAAATGTATGTAGCAATTGCTTCTTTTATGGGCTGTAGTTCACTTACCGGTTCGCCGAACATGCGGGTAGTAGCAATCATTTTTTTCTCACTCATTTGTTCTTCCAGTTGCAGCACCGGCCTTCCATTTAATTCGTGCCACATACGTACGCCTACTACACCGCCTACGTGCGTACGCATCCAGTCTTCCGGCATTTGGCTAAGCTCATAAGCCGTGCAAATATGTAGCTGAAACAATTTATTAGCATACTGCCGGCCGATACCCCAGATATTTTTCACGGATGTTCTTTCCATTGCTTTTCTAATTTTGCCGGGAGTATCCAGCAACAATACACAATTCGTTTTTTCTTTATGTTTTTTAGCCAGGTTATTAGCAAGTTTGCTTAATACTTTCGTAGGTGCTACACCTACCGATACTGCAACGCCCGTCCACGTTTCTACGGTTTCTTTCAGGTGTTCAGCAAACCACTGCCATTGGTGCTGCGGTATATGCGCCAGGTTAATAAAAGCTTCATCTACAGAATATACTTCTACATTTTCTGTACCTGCAATAGATCGTAAAGTTTCCATTACCCGCCTGCTCATATCGCCATATAAATTGTAATTAGAAGAAAAGACGGCTACATTTTCTCTGTCAATCAAGTCCCTTGCTTTAAAGTAAGGCCCGGCCATACTTACTCCTAAAGCTTTTGCTTCATCACTGCGTGAAATAATACAGCCGTCGTTGTTACTCAATACCACTACAGGACGGTTATGCAACTGCGGTTTAAATACTCTTTCGCAGGAGCAGTAAAAGCTGTTACAATCAACAATAGCATACATAATGGTGAATTGTCAATAATTGACTAATAAATTTAATTTAAAATGTTCGGATTCAGAACTTTAAACCTTGAACCATAGACTTTGAACTTTATTCTTTCCGGTTTATAACCATCAATCTTGTTTCTAATATATGAATGACACAGGTCACCACTCCCCAGGCCTTACAGTCGTTTTCACCACCTGCTTTCACTTCAATTATTTTATAATCATCATTGGCTGGTATCAACGCAATGCGATCACTGAAGTAATGTATATAGCGTACCAGTAGTTCACCTGCATTGGCCACTACCACTATCCGTCCGCTTCCTGCTTTAATGCTGCGGTCAACAATCAGCACATCGCCGGTACAAATACCTGCACCCGTCATGGCATCACTATTCATACGAAAAAAGAAAGTAGCTGCTTTATTCAGGATCAATTGTTCATTTAAATCAATACCCCGTTCGGCATAATCATCTGCAGCCGCCCCGAACCCGGTAGCATTAGCAGTGGGCACATGCAATTGTGTAAACTGCTTCGTTCCCCGGTAAACCGAATCTGAAAAAATATCTTCCATATAAAATAGATTTTGTGCTTACTAAAATATTTAGCAATTTTATGCTAAAATTTGTTGCAAACGAACAGTTTTCTGTTTATGTGAGTAACAATTCTAAAAGTTATTAACCTATTAGTCACATATTTTATGAAACATCCATTTGCAAGTACTGAAAATGTCCGAAAAAAACTAATTACCCATTATTCAAAACTTTCTTTATCAGAGTATCTGGTCGTACTGTCGCCGCACCAGGCTTTGTGGGACGAGATTATGGCCGTCAAAAAGAATTTTGCCGAAAAGTATCAATGCCCGTTTGCTTACGGTACGAAGCCACATGTAACACTTATCAAATTTGTGCAGCGGAAAATGGTAGAAGATCGTATCCGTTTGGGATTAAGAAATATTATTAATCGAAATTCACCCGTAAAAATTGAGTTGAAAGATTACGGTAGCTTTCCTACACATACGATTTATATAAATGTAACCTCTAAAGTACCCATTATACACCTGGTGAAAGAGTTGAAAGAGGTTCAGCGGCTAATGAAGCCTGATGAAGAAAACAAACCATTCTTCATTACGGAGCCTCACCTTACCATAGCCCGCAAGCTATTACCCTGGCAATATGAAAAAGCATGGCTGGACTATAGCCATTCATTTTTTACTGGTCGCTTTATAGCGGACTATATACTGATGTTACGTCGCACAGCAGGAGAAAAAAAATATACGTTGGTGGAAAGGTTCGAGTTACTGGGGCAGGCATCTGCACAAGTGCGGCAGGGAATATTATTTTAGCAGCCCCCTCCCAACCTCCCCCAATAGGGGAGGAAACTGATAAGATCGGGTATAAGATCTGCAAGATGTAACAACATAATCTTCAAAATTTTACGGTTCTCAAGTCTTCCGCCGCGGCGGAGAGATTGGGGGCCGCCCTTAACTACTATGCAAAAAGATAATCCCAATGCCAGGCCGGCTCCTGTGCAGCAATCCGAAGAAATCCAATACCTGAAAGGACGTGGTGCGCAGATTAATACGAAGAATCGTTTCCTTTTACATGAGCAAACAAAGGAACATATTGAAAGTATTGATGATTGGACGGAAACCAATGTGGAAACGCAGTACCTGGAACAGCAGGCTAAAACCATTGTAAACAAGGTGGAAAGCCCTGATGTGGGAATGATGTATAGCATGAATCCATATGCAGGTTGCGAGCATGGCTGTATTTACTGCTATGCCCGCAATGTGCATGAGTACTGGGGTTATAGTGCCGGGCTCGACTTTGAGCGTAAAATAATCGTAAAGAAAAATGCACCGGAACTATTGCGCAAATTCCTGATGCATCCAAAGTGGGAGGGATGGCCCATCAGCATGAGTGGCAATACGGATTGCTACCAACCTGCTGAAAAAATATTTAAACTAACACGTGGGCTATTGGAAGTATGCAACGAATTTAACCAGCCCGTGGGTATGATCACCAAGAATGCCGGCATGCTGAGAGATAAAGATTTACTGCAGGAAATGGCTGGTAAAAAATTAGTAAGCATATTGGTAAGCATTACGTCCTTTAATGAAGATTTGCGAAGGGTAATGGAACCACGTACGACCACGGCCATCCAACGCCTGCGGGTGATAAAAGAACTAAGCGATGCCGGTGTGAAAAGCGGGGTGATGCTGGGGCCAATGATCCCCGGATTAAATGAACACGAAATGCAAAGCATCATGAAAGCGGCCAGTGAGGCTGGTGCTACATTTAGTGCCTACACATTCATCCGGCTTAATGGCGCCATCAAACTCATGTTTCATGACTGGCTGTATAAAAATTTTCCCGACCGTGCAGATAAGGTTTGGCATTTAATTGAAGGCGGCCATGGTGGCAAAGTAAACGATAGCCGGTGGGGCGTACGTATGCGTGGCGAAGGACCAATTGGCGACCTGGTACGGCAACAGTTTCAGAAATACAACAAGCTATATAACCTGAATGCCGAACGCTGGGAATTAGACAGCAGCCGGTTTTTCAGGCCGGGCCAGCAGGGAAAATTATTTTGATAAAATGAAAAATGTTTTATACTAATATTTACAAAGGTAGATTTCTCTGAAAGCTAATACCAGAAAGCATTACAGCTAACTATTTATGTACTGTGAAAATTTATTTTTAAAATTTTAAAAATAAATTTGGTTGATTCGAAATAATAATTACAAATTTGCATCAACAAAAAAGATAAATCGTGCAACGCTTATTCAAAAATACAGAGCCCGTCGATTGCCCGCATCTGATAACAGATGGTAAGGCTGGCAGGTTGCGATTTATGAATAGTTAAACAAACAAGAACTAACTTTTTATAAAAGCCCTGCAACTATTGCGGGGCTTTCTTTTTCAAGGTATACCTGTATCAATAAAATTTCGCCGAACCCGATTACTCACTTAAAATTAAAAATGATTCAACATTCATTTTCACCCATATTTCATCCGGATGCAGCCAGTGCAACAGGGATTAGTGTGCCTTGTGGAAAAAGATTTCCATTACTGCCCGGCAGCCGATTTTTAAATGACTGGCAAATGAATGATGTAAAAGAGCAAGACCCGTATAAACGACCGTGTTATCTACTTATCCTGCATTATTGACAACGCAATGCAGGAATAGAAGCCCGGTCAGCATTTAAAACTGAACCGGGCTTTTTTATTGCCCAAAACTTAGAAAGGAGGAATATTATGAAATTCAATTTCACCAGGAAGGCAACTGTAGCAACGGTTACCAATTACGAAGGCGAAAAAGCGTTTGTTCTAACGCCAGCCATGGAATTATATACCGCTGTCGCCACAGCAGCTTTGAGCGATAATTTTTATGAAAATGCTGGTGAGCGTTTACAACGCCTGCAGGAGTTAATAGCAAAGAATGATGCGGCGTTTGTAGCAAAATTAGCGGTGTATGCCCGTGAGCAAATGTATCTGCGTAGCGTGCCATTAGTACTGACGGTGGAATTAGCAAAATTGCACAATGGCGACAATTTGATTCAGTACCTTACTGAGAGGATTGTACAAAGGGCAGACGAAATCACAGAATTGTTGAGCTATTACGCACAGGCCAACCAACGTACACGAACGAAACAATTGAACAAGCTAAGCAAGCAAGTTCAAAAAGGGCTGGCTGCGGCATTCAACCGGTTCGATGAATACCAGTTTGCCAAGTACAACCGGGATGCAAATATTAAACTAAAAGATGCTTTGTTCCTGGTACATCCGAAGGCAAAAGATGAAGCACAGCAGGTATTGTTCAACAGGATTGTGAAAGATGAATTGGCGGCGCCTTACACCTGGGAAGTAGAATTGAGCACACTGGGACAGGCGAAGTATGATAGTGAAGCGCTAAAAAAAGCGGCCGTAAAAGCAAAATGGGAAGCGCTGATTAACAGTAATAAAATGGGTTATATGGCTACCCTGCGTAACCTGCGGAATATGCTGGAAGCTAATATCAGCAACGAAGTGCTGGATAAGGTTTGTAACTATGTAAGCAACGAAAACGCAGTAGCAAAAAGCAAGCAATTGCCTTTCCGTTTCCTGAGTGCTTACCGGGAATTGAAAGCAGTAAAAAATATGCAGGCAAGCAAAGTACTGGACGCATTGGAAACGGCTGTAATGCACAGTGCTGCTAACATTAAAGGGTACGATAGCAATACCCGTATAGTAATTGCTGCCGACGTAAGCGGAAGCATGCAGGTGGCAGTTAGTGAAAAGAGCAAGGTGCAGCGTTATGATATTGGATTGTTACTTTCTATGTTGTTGCAAAGCCGTTGTGAGGCCATAATGACCGGGATGTTTGGCGACACCTGGAAGGTGGTCAATCTGCCTAAGAAAAATATCCTGGGCAATGTTGATGCGTTGCACCGGCGGGAAGGTGAAGTGGGCTATGGCACCAATGGCTACCTGGTAATAAAAGACCTGTTGCAGCGCCGGCAAAAGGTAGATAAAGTAATGCTGTTTACCGACTGCCAGCTATGGAACAGCAATGGTTCCGGCGAAAGCCTGCAAAGCATTTGGAATCAGTACAAACAAATAGTACCAAATGCTAAACTGTACTTGTTCGATTTAGCAGGATATGGCAATACGCCGCTGAATGTGCTTCGCAATGATGTGTATTTAATAGCCGGTTGGAGCGATAAAATTTTTGATGTATTGGCGGCTATCGAAGATGGCAGCAATGCATTGGAAACGATCAACCGGATCACGGTAAAAAGAGATGAATAAAACGTTGCGCTAAAAGGAGGAAATAAAGCAGTCCCGGCCATCCGGGGCTGCCTTTCCAAACAAACGAAAAGGCAGTCTGGCAATAGTAATTACCAAAGGACTGATCAACTTGTAGCACAGCAGCAATACCGGAATTTAATTAACGCATCATCGCTCTTATTACATCACGGGTAGGCTCTTTTTAACTGTTGCCATGGGTCGGGCACTTTTGCAGAAAAGGACTGCGGTGGCGTTGGCACCATTCAAATGAGGAATATCTATTAAGCACCCATAACTATAAGCACCAAAACCAAATTTTATTTTACTAATTGTACGGTACAAATACATGATTGAAAATGATAAATAATATTCCGCAGAGGTATCCTTCTCCACCTGTGGAGAAGGGCTGGGGATGAGGCCTAAAGATGCCGTAGCAATGAAATACTTCGCCACCATTAGGGGTAGGATTATGCTGCAAAGCAGAAAGAGGTGCAAATCCTCCGCTGGCACGGCCCCGCTTCTTATTTCGACTGTTGCTCTTTATTTTTTGAACATCATTGAAGGTGTCGTAGACATGAGATACTTCGTACCAAAAGGAAGGTTTATAACCAACATCTCATTTCAATTATTACCCTTCAATTTTTTAAACAAGCTAAGGTGCCGTAGACAAGAGATACTTCATTGGTAATTATCAGTTCGAATCTGATCAGGCCCACTCCGAAACCTAAACCGGGCCTGAAAGCTCTTGTTGCTTTTTGCCTTTGGTCTGTTTTAAAAGCAAATGACACACTCACACAATTTTATTTGAATGATGCTCCCGAAATTATCGGGATAAACTCTGTATCGTAATACTTCGGTAAGAAGGTTCCGAAAATATGTGGAAAGGAATACGCTTGCCTTTTGGTTAGGCTCAAATCCTATCTTGTGTAAAAAAGGGTAGCTCAAAACTTTTTACGAGGCGTTTATTACTCTTTCATTTATAAACATATTAAACCATTATCAATATGGAAAGAAAATTGGCCAGTGTACAGTGCATTAAAAATTTGGAGACAATACCTGGCGCAGATACAATAGTAAAAGCGACGGTTTTAGGCTGGCAACTGGTGGTAAAGAAAGATGAATTTGCTGTAGGCGATTTGTGTGTGTATGTGGAAATTGACAGTGTACTACCGGGGGAGCCTCAATTTGAATTTTTACGGCCCCGTCACTTTCGTATCCGCACCATTAAACTAAGGGGTCAGATATCACAGGGCATTTGCTTTCCGCTTGGCGTTCTGCCTTATAATATAGTGCCAGAAGAAGGAACGAATGTAACAGAAATACTAGGCATCTTAAAGTACGAACCGCCCGTACCAGTAGCATTGTCCGGCCTGATGAAAGGCCGTTTTCCATCCTTCATTCCCAAAACGGATGAAATGCGGGTGCAGGTATTACAGGAACTACTGGATCAGTATGAAGGCGAAAGGTGCTACATCACCGAAAAGTTGGACGGCACATCCATTACCTGCTTCGTCAGAAATGGTGAGTTTGGGGTATGCAGCCGTAATATGGAACTGGTAGAAGGTGACAACCTTTATTGGAAAATAGCCCGGCAAATGAACATTGAAGAGAAGCTGCACAGCCTGGGTAAAAACGTTGGAATACAAGGCGAACTGATGGGCAGCGGTGTACAGGGAAATAAACTGAAACTTACCGGAAACACCATCTTCTTTTTCAGTCTGTTTTGGATAGACGAATACAGGTATGCAGGATACGATGAATGGAAAAGTATCGTTCAGAATGAATTGAACTTGCCGCTGGTGCCCGTTATTACCGATACTTACCAGCTAAGCAACGATATCAGTGCATTACTGAAAATGGCGGAAATACCTTCCTGTGTTAATTCAATGGCAATGGCTGAAGGTATTGTATTCAGGATGATTGACAATCATGAGCATGTATCCTTTAAGGCTATCAGCAATGCCTTCTTGTTGAAGTATGATGAATAAAAAATAGTAAAGATGCAGCAGCGGTGCTACCGTGTACCGCTGCATTATAACAGGATTTGAAATGGTAAAAATATAGGAGCATTCCAATTGGCTGGATACCCCGTCTGGAGCGGGGAGGCTGCAGGTTCGAATCCTGTCTCCTATACTATACATAACTGGTCTGTTCATCTATCGGCGAGGCTATCACTCTTTCCAGGTGAAGAGATGGTTTCGATTCCCATACAGACTACGCAAAATGTAATTAGGATGTATACTAAAATGCGGTTTGGAGTAATGGCTAACTCAGAAGTCTTCCCGAAAAAATCGGGACAGGCGCCCGCTTCAAATTCCGGTTCGAGTCCGTAAACCGCAACAATGAAATATTATTATGAATATAAAAATTTATCATTCCAACATCTACACATCCACGTTTTGAAATTGGCTTGTAACTCAGCGGTCAGAGTACCCCGCTTTTAACGGGGGAGCCGTGCGTTCGATCCGCACCAGGCCAACAAAGTATCCGATGGTGTAACTGGCTTAACATATCACAATTTGACTGTGATGTCCCTGGTTCGAATCCGGGTCGGATAACAAAACACGTTGTCTTTAGCTTAATTGGTAAAGCACCCGTCTGTGCAACGGGCGAACAGGGTTCGAACCCCGGAGACAACCTAAAATCAACAAGTAATATGCAATAAAACAATAAGCAATAAATGCACATCCCATGTATTAGCCAATCATCCCACCCATCCCACTTCAAGACAAACTCCCACCCATCCTTGTATAGGCTTATCGTCCAGCGGAAAAGGACACTATGCTACGAACATAGAAACAGCAGTTCGAGTCTGCTTAAGCCTTCTGAAAACAGGTGCCGTAAACGAAAGTTACTTCGACTCTTAATCGTGTGGTCGCAGGTTCGAGTCCTGCCTCCCGTGCTTTTAGTTGCAGCATACGGGAGTAGCTCAGTGGTAGAGCACAATTCTTTCGTTGCCCATTGCCCTGTTTTATCGGATGAATAGCTCCAATGGTAGAGCACCGGTTTGAAGAACCGGCCGTGTAGGTTCGAGTCCTGCTTCATCCACTTTTAAAATGTACAACAATGCGTGTTTTCGTAATGAAATAGCCGGCAGCTTTTTGCCATAAATTAAGTAAATTACTATTTCAATTAAACAACAATGGACAACTCATTTCAACATGCTGTAAAATACAATACGAATGTATTTTCAGATGACTTTATTGATGCAAAAAACCTATACCTGCAACAGTTTGGTACATTGCCAAATGTTACCTATATTGGTAATATAGATGGGGAGAAAGCTTGTGACATGTTTGCAAAAACCTATGGCTATTTAATTAGCTACATCTACACTTACAGCGCTTTTTATGATAATAAGACAAAACGTAATTTTGATGAGACAATATTAATTCTAAACAATGGGTGCATTGTAAATTTTGATGTTTACTACTGCTACGTATTTTATCCGGATTTCCAAAAGGACTTTGAACAGACCATAGTGAAAATAACCAGCCCTGTTAAGAAAAGAGCCAGGCGGAAGCCGGCAGAGATTAACCTGATTGTGAGAAACCGGAGTGGAGAGCTAACGCTGAAAGCAATGGAAATAAAACGCTTACAGTTAGATATCGGACTATTTTACGAAAATAACTTTGCGGAAGTACACCAAACCATCAGCAAAAGGTTAAGCCAAAAAGCCGATAAAGGCATTGTGCTATTGCATGGGCTGCCTGGTACCGGTAAAACAACCTATCTGCGTTACCTGGTTAGCAAACTAAAAAAAAAGGTGCTGTTTTTGTCGCCGAATGCTGCCGCTAATCTTATGGATCCGGGCCTGATTGAAATTCTTATCAATAACCCTAACTCAGTACTGGTTATTGAGGATGCAGAAACCATTATTATGGATCGAAAGATAACTAATGATTCATCGGTATCTAACCTGCTGAATATTTCGGATGGGTTGATGTCCGATTTCTTGAATGTGCAATTAATTTGTACGTTTAATAGTTCACTCACCCTGGTTGACAGCGCACTAATGCGGAAGGGCCGTCTGATAGCCCGTTACGAATTCGGAAAACTGGATGTACAAAAAGCGCAGGCGTTAAGCAATCACTTAGGGTTCAATACAATCATCAACCTGCCCATGACGATAGCGGAAATCAGCAACCAACACGAGCAGGTGTACGAGTCAAAAACAGTACAGGTAATAGGCTTTCGCAGACAAGCGATAATGGAAAATTAAATATTTAGCAACGTGCCATTACAAATGGCACGTTGCCATGAAAAGTAAAAAGTGAAAGGAGCTAAAAATATTTTATTCACCAGGTTTCATGTGGGCAAAAATTATCAGCCTATATGTAATCAATAAAAACAACATCATGAAAAAAAATTACGTGTTCATATCAATTGGCCTTAAACAGTTTTCAAGCGGCGGGCTTGCATTTGGCCGATCGCAAAAATTAAAACGATATGAACAATTCTGTTACAGACAATTACTTGTTACAATTTCGCCTGCGTACTGCCAGGCACAAAACGGAATTCCTGCTAAAATGCAGTATGAAGATTTTGAGAGGCAGTTGAGAGCGCTCGAAAGAGAATATTCAAGGCTTTACAAAGAGGAACGAAATTTAGGTTGGGTGGAATTGGAAGAGCCCATAATCCGTGGCTGGAAACGCTATTTTGTTGTAAGAAATGACATTGTACGTAGTGGATCCAAAGTTTTTTTTGAAGATCTTTTAAAGAAAATCAATACGGTGCAATACTGCCATCGTAAAGATTTTAAAAAGAAAAAGCGTAAAGGCGGGAAAAAATTATATTTTCCGATAAACCAGTATTTATTAAAACCTGGAAAACCCTATGTTCAAAAATTTAAGTTTACTGAAAAGCAATTGTCTTATTTTGAGGAGCGTCCTATTTCTAAACAAGGGCAGCTGACCGGCGAAACGGAATATGTAATAAAACAACCATGGCGTTTTGTGCTTCGTATTCGCCCCAACATTATAACACATATCCGAGCTAAGGATGCGGAAATAGAAAGACGCATGCACGAAATCAGCAACTACCTCGACCGTAATTCGCTAAACGGAAAACTTGATCATCTTTTGCGTGGTTACCACCATTACAGATGGCGGAACTATTCCGAAAGAGTACATGTAGGAGACGAAAATCCGCTAAAGAACAAAAGCCTGTCGCAAATTTTGGATTGGTGCAGGCAGGAAAACGATTAAAAATAATTGTATGGCAAAATTAAAACTTACCGGCAAGCAACTCCGCTACCCTGGGATTTCCCAATGGCCTGGTTGTAAGCCAGGCATTACAGGTATTAAAGAAACATTATAAGTGGCATACGCAAACAGAAGCGTTTGATGTGTTAAAGCAGGTGCTGCAAAATCCTTCATCGTACACCAATGATGAAGTGTGGCAACTTGTTGCAAAAGAACTCGTACAGTTTACTGCCGACGCTGTTGCTGTACCAGTAATACCCAAAGCCATTGAAGGTGCAGACATTTCATTGAACCAAAGTGGTATTGCATTTGCCATTTTTGGTAGCGAAGGTATTGAGCAAAGTGCTCTGCACCAGATGTACAGCGCTGCTAAACTACCCGTAGCAATTGCCGGAGCGTTGATGCCCGATGCACACCACGGCTACGGCCTGCCAATTGGTGGTGTACTGGCTACGGAAAATGCGGTGATTCCCTATGGCGTAGGGGTTGATATTGGCTGCCGGATGTGCCTCAGTATTTTCGATATCAACCCAAAAGAACTGGAGACCCGGCAATCTTATTTTGCCAGGGAAATAAACGAAGCCACCTTGTTTGGCAGCGGCGCCCAATTCAAAACTTCGCATAATGATGCCGTAATGGAAAACTCTGCGTTTGATGAATTGCCTTTATTGAAAAGTTTGCAGGGTAAAGCCTGGCGGCAATTGGGCAGCAGCGGTAGCGGCAACCACTTTGTAGAATTCGGTATTATTGATATTACGGAAAAGGATGAAGTGTTAGGTATGCCTGCCGGCACCTACGTGGGCTTGCTTAGCCATAGCGGAAGCCGTGCATTGGGTGCTAACATTGCGGCACATTACACCAAACTGGCGAAGCAAAAGCGCCGACTGCCACAAGAAGCCGACAACCTGGCCTGGCTAAACCTGAATGAGGAAGAAGGCGTGGAATACTGGATAGCGATGAACCTCGCCGGCGATTATGCCAGTGCCTGTCACCACATCATCCATACGAAGATTGCAAAGCAGTTGGGCCGCCAGCCTATGAAGATGGTGGAAAACCACCACAACTTCGCCTGGAAGGAACAGCACGAAGGCCGGGAAGTAATTGTGCATCGTAAAGGTGCTACCCCCGCCGGTGCAGGTGTACTCGGCATTATCCCCGGCAGTATGACGGCTCCTGGTTTTATTGTGAAGGGCAGGGGCGAGGCTGCTTCGGTGAACTCGGCCAGCCACGGTGCAGGCCGCCTCATGAGTCGTACGGCTGCTCTGAAATCTATTACACCAAAAGCGATGCAGGACGAGTTGGCAAAACACGGCGTAAAGCTGATGGGCGGAGGATTAGACGAAGCACCTTTTGCTTACAAAAACATTGAGGCGGTGATGCAAAGCCAGCAGGCACTGGTAGAGGTGGTTGGAAAATTCACACCTAAAATTGTGAAGATGGCAGGTGGAGATGCACCAAAACCCTGGCAAAGGCCACCAACAGCAAATAACAGGGACATGTTAGTTGAAGGCGAATAATCCGTAGAGGCGGGCTTATATGTCTGCCCTATTACCCCTGTGCAGTCAGGCCTATGTACCTGCCCAAAATGATAAAAATTTTGAAGGATGGTGTCGCACAGAGCAACACCATCCTTTTTATTTGCGGAAGTATAAAAAAATATGTACAGGTGTATTACAAAATGCACTAATGCTATACGAATCCGCCGCGGCGAATCGTATCTATATTTTGTAGCCTCCGGCTACTTTGTACAAGGGAAAAGTGCAGTTTGTCATACACCCATCTTTACAACAATTGCTGGTGTTCTTCCATACGGGTTAGCTTTCAAAATAGTGCCCCATGTTCAAATCCTCAATGAGTTCCGGATGCGTTGGCTGCCAGCCTAACTGTTCTCTGGTTTTTATACTTGACGCCGGGCTATCGAGAACAATAAAGCGGGACATCCATCCAAAATGATTAGCGGCCTCCTCCGGTGACCTGGATACGACCGGTATATTCAAATATTTACCAATTACCTCTGCAAGCTGGCGAACCGGTATTCCTGTATCAGCAACACCATTGTACCTGCTTCCGGCAGTTCCTTTCTCCAGTGCCAACCTGTAGAGAAGGGCAGCATCCAAACGGTGCACGGCCGGCCAGCGGTTGCTTCCATCGCCCACGTATGCCGATACGCCTTTTTCACGGGCAATGCCAATCAGTGCCGGAACAAAGCCATGGTCGCCCTTATCATGTACCGACGGTGGCAGGCGTATTACGGATGCACCTACGCCAAGATTCACCAATGACAGGGCAGTTGCTTCCGAGGCACGGGGAGCGGATGGGGCGACAGTATCTTCCGTGATGATACCCTGGACGCCTTTTAGCCCTGCCGTTCCGGCGGTAACCAGGAAAGTACGGTTAGAACCAGCCAGTGCGAATCCAATCGCCTCGATGGCCCGTTTATCCGTTTCGGCAGCGGCTTCATATTGCGAAAAATCATGGATGAACGCCGTATGGATCACAGCATCCGAATCTGTTGCTCCCTTCTTTAAGCTGTCGAGGTCTTCGAGACTTCCTTTCAGCACTTCAGCACCAGCCTCTGTGAGCGATTGTGCAGAGGCATCGGAGCGGGCAAGACCAATAACCTGGTGCCCGGCACCTAATAATTCCTGTACGATGGCAGAGCCGATAAAGCCGGAGGCCCCGGTAACAAATACTCGCATATTTTATTGTTTTAAATAGTGATGCGTTCAAAAGTAAATTCAGACTGTAAAAACGCATTTTATAAGAAATACAAAGCTCAGCATATTGCTACTGACGAACGAGGACATTTGACACAATTTTGAAAGGCGCTAAACTGAACTTTACCCTTCATTAATAGTTGTAGCAAATAGTAAACATCATGGAAAGGTTATTAATTACTTTGATCCTGTTACCACTTTGAACCAATGTTTGAAAACTTTGAGAGATATATTTCTTCGAAAGCCCATTTTACGGCAGCGGAACTTTGGCAGATGCGTATGCTTGCAGAAGTAAAAACAGTACGCAGGCGGCAGTTTCTTTTGCAGGAAGGCGAGGTGTGCCGGCATAAAATTTTTGTTGCCAAAGGCTTGCTGAGAACTTACCGGCTGAAAGATGATGGCACAGAACACATTATGCGGTTTGCCATTGAAAATGGCTGGACGATTGATCATGAAAGTTATACCTATCAAACGCCATCGAAGTATTATATGGAAGCATTGGAGGATGCAGCAGTAATTACATGGACACGGGAAAACATGAATGACTTATTCAGTTCTATTCCTGCTTTTAAACTATTCTCCGAACAAATAAAGGAGCAAAGCATGAACGAAAGCCAGCAGCGCATTTTGATAAACATCAGCTATACGGCAGAAGAAAAATACCTGGAATTCATCACTTCCTTTCCCGAGGTATTCCGGCGGGTACCACTTCACATGGTGGCTTCGTACTTAGGCCTATCGAGAGAAACACTGAGCCGCATCCGGCATTCACAGCTTAGCCGCTCAAGGAAGACTAGTATTGGATGATTGAAAGTTATTTGTTAGTCATCGCTGGTATTCTTCGCCAGCGATGAAGTGCCCTTTGTTGTTGCTGAGGAACAGCAGCGGGAGAGGAAAATTTATTCATCATTTAGGGTTTATCTCTACCTATAAATCTGCCCTTTCCTAATAAGAAATCTATTGCTTTTATTACATTTCTATCTACACTTTCTTCTGTTTTTAATGATGAAATATATCTTACAATTTCAAGTTGTAAAGAGGGTCGCAGGCTATAAAAATTAGTTTCGGCTTCTTTGTTTTCGATTAATGCTTTTGTAAATTTTGGGTGTTGCGGTATCATTCTTTCTGTAGGATCAAACGCTACGGTTACTTCAATTATTTCTCCAATACGTTTTGGTGAATTTTTCAATATTTTAGAATTAATGTACAACCGCCAGACACCCCTGAATTTTACCAGTGTTTGCAGGTAAGGGTTTTCGTTGATAACTCCCTTTACTTGTATGGGCCCTTTATTTTTACCTGCCTGTCTAAAAATTTCTGCTAAAACTTCGTCAGGTAAAAGGATGTATGGATTAATTCCTATGATTTCCAGCCTGGCTCTTATTTTCTGCATGGCAGATGTACTTATCTTTTAATCTGTTTTGTCTTAATTCCAGCGCCGTTCTCCCGGCCGGTATAGCTTTGTTATTTATCTGTTTACTTCAGGCTGTATGAAAAAAGGATAGGTATAGTCAGATGGGCAGTCAGATAAATTGATATTAATTACTTCTCGCTTTAAAGATTACCAGTTCCTTTGCCTGCTTCAACTCAATATCGAACAAATCAAAAACAATTTCTCTTCCCGGGATAAAATCATTTGTATTCAATTCTTGTAACCAGTCTACCGGCAGCTTTTATCGGTAATACTCTTGGCTGCCCAAAATGTTTATTTACATGCCAGATAATGAAATCTGTTGTTATTTTTTCCGCCTGCTCAATCACTTCCCGCAATGTTTGGCCATAAGCCAATAAGCCATTTTCGTAGGTATAAGCTATCCAATTGCCTTTATATTGCAGCAATAATTCCTTGTTTTCATTTATCCAACTTCTGTACGGTGCCATCTCACTTTATTTCTGTGCAATTTAGCCAGGATTCGTTCATTCACAGCCGCAATAGAAGTAATGGGTTAGCAGCTTTTCTGAATGGCGGCTATAGCTGATGTTCTTCACCACAATTATTTCCAATTAAGTTATGTGACCTAAATAGCAGCATCCTGTAAGGGCGAACCTATGTGCCTTGAAGTAATTGTGCACCGCAAATATACACCACCGGTAAGTGCAGGCTCATTGGGCATCATCTCCGGCAATATGAGAGTCTCCGGATTTAGCTTCAAAAATAGTAGAAACTTTCGTAGAGTAATTCCATCCGTTCATATATTATATTCCTGCCATTGGGTACTACAAAAATATTTTTGTATCGCAAATAGGGAAGGAAGGAATGAAAGTTAAATCATGCATCCTTCACCAGGTGCAAATACAAAAGACAGGTTGCTTATCAGGAATATCCTATTGTTACAATTAATGTAATACAACTGTAGAAGCTAAGATTGTTTACTGAATAGTCAACGAATTAAAGTGCGTACTCATTCTGCCGGTTTATTTGCTCATTGTGGCACTTTCTGCTATCTGTTCTATAGCATTTTTGTAAGTGTTTTTCCATTCACATACACGATTATACCTATTAATAAACCCGGTAAGCCGAAAACGGGATCATAGAGTAGGCAAAAAATAAAATCAATATGAAAGTTACACTTGATGTGTTTTCCGGACGTGAAAATCCGTCCTGGGATCTGTCTGAAAAAGATGCTAAATCGTTTATAGAACGGTTTGCCAAAAAAACCGTTCTGGCTGCTGACAGCCACCAGCGCAAACTTGGCTATAGTGGTTTTAAACTGGAAGCCCATACTGATGAAAGACTGCCTGACGGTATCCCCTCTGATTTTTACTTAGACGGCGATCTGGCCGCCGGCGTCTCAGAACATGGTCATGCGAATGCGTTGCTTACGGCAGCCGAATCCAGTAGTGCCGCACAATGGTTACTAACAAAAGCAGGCAAAGCAATACCGGACGATGTAGCCTCATATGTGTTGGGTGAAACAAAAGCCAGAGAAAAAGGTATCCAGTCAAAAGCGGCTGCACCTATCGCAGAAGATTCAGAGTTGAAAAACTTAGTAATAGCACAAGCTTGTGTAATTGCCAATACAGCTTATAATCCGGGATTTTGGAATGTGCAGCCGGTACAGTCTAAAAATAATTGCTATAATTATGCAATGAACTTTCTTTCTAACACCTTCGCACAGCCTGGCCGAAAAACCGGCCACATGTACACATCCCTGGATTGCACCAGCGTTGGCAACGGAGCCAGTTCCGACGGTTGCAAACCTACCTGCTCCGGAAGCAGCAAACTGGTAGCCTTAGTGATCTGGCCCGGTCACGATTTCCATTGGTACCGCCGCCATTCCGAAGGCTTCTGGGGGCACAAACCAGGCAGCACACCGGCAAGAAATGTAGATAATAGCAGCAGGCTTATCAATGGCACCACACTCACACCTGCCAATTGCGACCGTGGCCCTTACACTATTTTTTGTGGCTACCGGTATTCACCCACAGGTATGCAGGTAAGTTAATGAAACAGGTTGCCATCCTGTTTCTCCTGTTATTTTTACCTTTCTTATTTTGTAAAAATAAACATATGAAAGATGTGAAAATATCCGTTGAATTAGCTGTTTTTAGTGGCAGGCCCAATCCTGCCTGGGAACTGGAAAATGAGGAAGTTCAACATCTGAACAACCTGCTTCAAAACCTGCCTTCTTTACAATCCCCTGTACCTGCCGAAGGGCTTGGGTACAGGGGATTTATTGTAAAAGTGAATGATGGGGATACCGTACAAATGGTACACGTGTATGCCGGTAGGGTATGGGCAGATACAGACATCAGCAAGGTGTTCATGGATAAGAACAGGGTAGAGCAACTGTTGATGCAAATGGCTAAAAAAAGAGGATATGGAGATATACTGAAATCGCTTGGCGTTGAATGATAGTTACATCCGGCATTTCGCTTAGAAAGCATATCGTATTTTACAGTAGGGTAATTTTTGATTGACCAACTCCGTTAAACTGTTTACCAGTCCTCTTTTGTAGCCGGATTTATATCGCACATTCCTGCCACCGTTTTCGCTGTATTTTACTTCCTGTAGTTCCGGTTTCCACAGCACTTCTTCTGCTTTGGGGTGCCAACCCATGTTAATGTTGTGCAGGTCTTCATTGTGCGTCAGAAAAATGATTTCTGCTACCAGTTGTGCTTTGGTTTTTTCGTTCAGTTTATCATTCATTTCTTCAAATAGTTGCAGCCAGTCATCCAGCCAGCCTTCATACACCACCACCGGTGAAAAGTTGACATTCACTTCATAGCCAGCATCCACAAAATCATTCATTACGTCTATGCGGTCACTGATAGGTGAAGTGCGTACATCTATTAACTTGGACATTTTGTGCGGCATCAGGCTAAAGCGGATGCGGGTTTGCCGTTGCGGATCGTAGCTAAGCAGTTGCGGGTTTACAAACTTGGTAGCCCAGGTGGCTTTAGCCGTTGGCATGGTGCGGAAAAAATGAACAAAGTCTTTTACATTATCGCAAATAGCGGCATCCGCACTGCAATCGCCGTTCTCCCCAATTTCATATACCCATTGGCCCACATCTACTTCATCGGGAAATAGTTTGATGCCTTGTTTGGCAATATGCCGTTGCAGGTATTGTAGCGACTGCTCAATATTTACATATAACGTAATGGGATTGGCGTAGCCCTTTCGGCGGGGCACATAGCAGTACGAGCATGACATAGTGCAGCCGTTGCTCTCGAAAGGGGCAATGAAATTGGCACTGCGGGTATTGGGGCGGCAGGCCAGCGATTTCTTAATACCTAATACCAGGATGTGCCGTTTGATCCTGATCCAATCGTCGGCAGAACCGGCAAAGCCATGCAGTTCCGGTATTTTCCAGTGAGAGGGTACTTCAATTAACCGGGCAGCAGGGTATTGCTGTAGTATCTCCTGTCCACGGGTATAATTTCTAACTTCCGGTTCTAAATAGATGGAATTAATATCCAGTAAATCTGCGATTGTTTTGTTGTGCAGCATGGCGGTATTTGTCTATACCTGTCAAACGACTTGCCAATGATTTTCGGCCAAAATAAAACAAAGGGGAGGGGAGGCCTTGCACCTGTCTTTCGTTCATCAGCAATACAGCAATACATGTGGGGCCAGCAGCTTTTTACAGCCGCATGTAGCACCTGTTCCGGCTATCCGTTCCAAGGCCCCGCCAAAAATACAGGGCGGGGGCTTTCCACTACTATCCGGCAGCCCATCGGCAAATGAATGTCCATGTAGCAAAGTTCGATCTCCATAGTTTTCTCTGTTTCACTACGATGTATTATTTACCGGTTAAGAACACCCGACATATTGAATCATCTTTTAGTTACTTACCGGTGCCTATATTTTAAGAAGGCAAGCCTGTTGTGTATCATCGCTATTTCTGCTCCAGCGGAAGCTGCGACTCCATTACACTCAGATGGATCGTTCGAGGAATTTTCTTTTTTTACTTTTAAGTGCTTTGATCGCTTTTCGCATGGCTTGTTTTGCCTTCACTTTGTTATTGGCACGCAAATACCAGTCTGCCATTTTAAAATAGTTTTTAGACGTCTTCGTTGTCCAGGGATATCGATCAATTTCCGCCTGACAGGCTTCGGCGCCTAACTCAAAAAGTTCCGGAGGCAGCGTATTGTATTGATAAGGAAAATCCTGTATGGATACAATAATGGCATCATAACTAGGATCTTTGGAAGCCATCATCCCGCTGGCATATTCACAGGCTTTATGCGGGTTTTTTCTAAGCAACGCATGAAGCGTACTTAAAGCGACAAAACGTTCGTATTTCAGTCCCGGTTCTTTTGTTACCATTTGGCTGATCAATAAAAGAGCTGAATCCGGCTCCCCATAAAAATCAATCATATAACGGTTGTCGGTATATTTATTTGTTGCCTTGGATGCTTCAAGACCCAGCTTTCCTAAAGGTTTGTTCCGGTTCCTTTCGGCCATCGCTTCCTGCAGGTTCCAGTTGTCATTTACTATTCTGGTTAGAGCATCGGGAAGATTTGCTGTGTAACCTATCCAGGCCAGCCTGCCTTCTGCATCCACCACAAAAGAGGTAGGGATACCCGATTCTCCCGTAGCATCCATCCAGTCCACCTCCACGAAATTACTATCCTGAGCGGCTACCGTATAATCCATCCAGTGTGCCATACTATCCACAAAAGTTTTTATGGCTGAGGGGGCTTTTCTTTCATAGATATTCATACCGATAACAGCTACTTTACCCTTGTACTTATGGGCCAGGGCTGAAAGGCGGGGCATTTCCTCAATACATGGCCCGCACCACGTAGCCCAGCACTCCACCACATACACTTTGCCTTTTTCAAACCCGGCAATGGGTTTACCCCGTATCCATTCACGTACCCGCAGGGGCGGAGCGGGTGAGCCTATATGTAGCGAAGGGGTCTGGTCATCTTGTGCAAATGCGGCAACTACCAGGTTACATACCAGCAGAAATAACTGAAATTTTGTTCGCACAATAAATGTTTTTAATGTTTTGCATTTACCGCCGTTGCTTATATTTTATCAAAGCAAAATAGTTGAATAATAGCAGCTTTGTAAAGTACTAAGATTCCGTTTCATGGGCACATAAGTTGTTGCGGAATCCGTTAGTTCCTGTTTCGAGTCGGTGCGGAAGTAAACTGTTCAGCCTTTACATTTTACGGCCAACGCTGGTGTTCTTCATTAGCATTGGCATCCGGTTCGTTGCCGGTAAAGAACACCGACAACGGCGGCAAAAGAAATTGGTGCAATACCGCCAAACCTGGCGCAATTTTAATACCTATGCACCAATTAAACAATTATGCAAAAAATAAAAGCGGTCATTTTTGATATTGATGGAACCTTAGGCAATACCATACCACTGTGCATACAGGCATTCCGGCAAACCGTTGAGCCACTGGTTCATCATCCGCTTACCGACGAGGAGATTAAAGCTGCATTTGGACCAAACGAAGCCGGAACCATTAAAAAACTGGCTCCCGGCAGTGATTATAATAAAGCCGCTATTGACTTTTTGCATCATTACGAAGTGTTGCACAGCATGTGCCCCCAGCCTTTTGAAGGTATGCTTGATATATTAAAAACACTGAAAAGCAAAGGGGTTCACCTGGCAATAGCTTCGGGTAAAGGAAAAGAAAGCAGCGAAATGACGTTGCAACGTTTTGGGATTGCTTCCTTCTTTAGCATGGTTAAAAACGGCTCCTTAGATGGCAAACAGAAACCAGGTGATATAGAACAGCTCATACAATCATTTGGCGATGTGACAGGGGAAGAAACCATCTACGTGGGCGATTCCCCCAGCGACATAACAGATAGCCGCAAAGCAGGTATTACAGCCATTGCAGCCGCCTGGGCCACCACGGCAAAAGCAGACGAATTAGAAAAAGAAAAGCCTGATGAATTATTTTACAAAGTGCCGGACTTTGCCGGGTGGCTGCATAACAAAATATAATGCTAAGGATTATAGATGCCTGTCATATTTATAGACTTGGCTCTGCACCGCCTCTAATGTTTACTATAGCAACCCAAAATAATGCAAAGCCTGCTTAATGCGATGAGCAGGCTTTGTTACTCATCCAGCTTAAAGCAGCTTACTTTTTCTTGCCCTTCGTCAATTCACTTTCCGATTTTAAAACCCTGGAACCATCTTCCTGTTCAATGGTATAGGCCGGTTCTTCTTTGCTGGCCTTTCGTTTTATTGCTGAGCCTTTAATGGTTTCCGTGGTATCCTCTTCATGCTTTTTTACAATTTTGCCCTCTGCTTCATTAGCACCCCATTTCCAGTGTACGGTATCGCCTTTTTTCATACAAATGTTTTCGATATGCTTTCTAAAACCATGCCTGTGCAGGTTGGTTGGCAGGCGTAAATAAAAAGAAAAAAACCAGCAGGTAAAATTCAAACTTTATGCCTCCGCCCGGCTCCATCTTTTTACTTTTGCCTTTTTACTTTTTACTCCCTATATGCATCCGCAAACACAGGCTATCCGCATCCGCAACCAGCAAACCGGTGAAATGGAGCACAGCACCCCGCTGTTCCTTACCAGCAGTTTTACTTTTGATGATGCCGAAGAAATGCGGGCCACTTTTGCCGACGAAACCGATAACAATATTTATAGCCGGTTCAGCAACCCCAATGTGCAGGAATTTATTGACCGTATGGTGGCGCTGGAAGGCGCTGAAGATGGATTTGCTACGGCCAGTGGCATGAGTGCCATTTTTGCTTCGTTTATGGCTTTCCTGAAAACCGGCGATCACCTGTTAAGTTGTAGTTCCATCTTTGGCAGCACCCATACCATCATTAGCAAGTATCTACCAAAGTGGGGCATTGAATATACCTATGCCGATGCGCTGAAACCCGAAACCTGGGAAGGGCTAATTAAGCCCAACACCAAAATGATTTACCTGGAAACACCTACCAATCCCGGGCTGGATATCATTGATCTGGAATGGATTGGTGAACTGGCAGCCCGGCGAAACATTATTTTAAATGTAGATAATTGTTTTGCCACGCCGCAAGGCCAGCAGCCCATCAAATCCGGTGCTCACTTAGTGGTGCATTCCGCCACCAAATGGATTGACGGGCAAGGCCGGGTTTTAGGCGGCGTAGTAGTAGGTAAAAAGGAGTTGATCAAAGATATTTTTGCGCTTTGCCGCAGCATGGGCCCCAGCATGAGTCCCTTTAATGCCTGGGTGCTAAGCCGCAGCCTGGAAACGCTGGACGTACGCATGGAGCGTCACTCATCGAATGCATTGAAGTTGGCGGAAGCGTTGGAAAATCATCCGGGTATCAACTGGATTAAGTATCCATTTTTGCCCAGCCATCCGCAGTATGATATTGCCAGAAAGCAGATGAAAAATGGTGGAGGCATCGTTTGTTTTGAACTGAAAGGCGGATTACAGGCTGGCCGTAATTTTTTAGATAAGTTAAAGATGCTTTCCTTAACGGCCAACCTGGGTGATACCCGTAGTATTGCATCCCATCCTGCAAGCACTACTCATGCTAAACTTACCGAAGAAGAGCGGCTGGCAACAGGTATTACACCGGGACTGATTCGTATTTCCGTAGGGCTGGAACATATTGATGATATTAAAGATGATGTATTGCAGGCGCTGGAAGGATAGACTTTATGTGAAAAATCTTAATTTGCAGGTATGACAGAAATAACTTTTATAGCACAGGAAGATGAAGACGGCGGATACTATGCAAGGGCAGCAGAAGCAGCTATTTTTACGCAGGCTGACACGCTGGATGAGTTACGGCTAATGATAAAAGATGCTATTCAATGCCACTTTGATAATGAATCGGACAAACCAAAAATTGTACACCTGCATGTAAGTCATAATGAAGTGTTTGCTTTATGAAAACACCACGAGATGTAGATGCTGCTCAACTTTTGAAGTTATTAAACAGAAATTATGGTTATGAATTTTTAAGGCAAACAGGGAGTCCTATTCGTTTAAAAACAGCTAAAGGCGGTGAGCATCACGTAACTGTTCCAAATCATTCACCACTCCGTGTAGGAACACTTAATCAAATTATTTCAGAAATAGCTGTTCATTTTAAGGTTTCAAAGGAGGATATTATGCAAACACTTTTTAATTAGTTTCAAATTGTGGCTACATAATACAGCCTTACATAACATTAAAGAAGATGTATTGCAGGCGCTGGAAGGATAAATTAAATATATTGCAGGTATTGCTGTTATTGCTCATATAAAAAAAGAAATAAAACCAATATGGAAATCAGACTGATTGTTATTAGAACCAGTGATACACAAAGGCTTGCTGACTTCTACAGTATGCTTGGGCTTACGTTTGCCAGCCACAGGCATGGAAGTTCACCAACGCATTATTCAGCAACAATAGGAAAAGCCGTGTTAGAGATTTATCCGCTGGCTCAACAACAAAACGAAGTTGATAAAAATTTGCGGTTAGGATTTAGTATGGATGATTTTGACCAAACGATTAAAGCGTTGAAGGAATTCCAGGTCGAATTTGCTGTGGAGCCTATGCAGACTGTCGATGGTTTTATGACTGTTATTTGCGATCCGGATGGGCGCAAGATTGAACTGTATAGAAATTAATGGGTTATGGAATTGCCAATTTGAAATACGCTACCAGATTACACGTATACTTATCTTCTATCCGCCTTTTAAGTATTCTCCCTATTTTTACCGCATCGCATTTTCATTATGCCTCCTATCAAAATAAAATATAAAAACACGTCCCGGTTTTCCCTAACCGGTAATTGTTGCACTATCTGCTTTTGCTGATTTTCTTTCAGCCACTAACCTGTTTTTATTTTTATTCCCCAAGCACGGGGACACATTTCACCCTTTTACTTTTCCGACATGCCTTTACAAGTTTATAATTCCTATACCCGCCAGCGGGAAAAGTTTGAATCATTGATACCCGGCCATGTGGGCATGTATGTGTGCGGCCCAACCGTGAGCGGCGAAAGCCATTTAGGCCATGCCCGGCCCTACATCACCTTTGATGTGGTGTACCGCTACCTCACACATCTTGGATACAAAGTGCGGTACGTACGCAACATTACCGATGCCGGCCATTTTGAAGAGGAAGGCCGGGTAGCTGAAGATAAAATCAGCAATAAAGCTGTATTGGAAAAACTGGAACCAATGGAACTGGTGCAGAAATATACCAATCTTTTTCATTGGGCCATGAACCAGTTCAATAACATTCCGCCCAGCATTGAGCCTACCGCTACCGGTCATATTGTAGAGCAGATTGAAATGATTAAAAAAATTATTGCTGCCGGTTATGCCTATGAGGTGGACGGCAGTGTATATTTTGATGTAAAAAAATATGCTTCCAACTATCCATATGGGAAATTAAGCGGCCGTGTAATAGACGATCTGCTGGAAACTACCCGGTTGCTGGAAGGCCAGGATGAAAAGCATAACAAACAGGATTTTGCCCTTTGGAAAGCGGCGCCTCCGCAGCATATTATGCGCTGGCAAAGCCCCTGGGGCGAAGGTTTCCCGGGCTGGCATATTGAGTGCAGCGCTATGAGCAGCAAGTACCTGGGAAAACAATTCGACATACATGGCGGCGGTATGGATCTGTTGTTTCCTCACCACGAAAGTGAAATTGCACAAAGCAATATATGCAATGGTGGCGAAATATGTGCCCGCTACTGGCTGCACAATAATATGATAACCCTTGATGGTAAAAAAATGGGTAAAAGCTATGGCAATCAAATTATGCTTACCCAAATGTTTAGTGGCCAACATCCGTTACTGGCAAAGGCTTACAGCGCCATGACCATCCGTTTTTTTATTTTACAAACCCAATACCACAGCACGCTGGACTTTAGCAATGAGGCGCTGTTGGCAGCAGAAAAAGGATTGAAACGGTTGTGGGAAGCTTACCAGTGGCTACTGGCCAAGCATGGCGGGCAACTGGCAAAGGATAAAATGCAAATTGGCAGTTTGCAGTTGGCAGGAGAGCAGTTAGCCGAAGGGGCCTGGTCTCTGCAAAGTATCGGGCAGGAAAGCAGTGAACAGTTTTCAGAAAACAACCAGGTGGGGGATGTAGCATTAGATGAAAAAGTACGCAGACTGGTAGCCTCATTTGAAGAAGGTATGAATGATGACTTCAATACGGCTAAAGTGCTGGCAAGTATGTTTGAACTGGTGCCGGTGCTGAATGGTATTAAAGATAAACATATTACAAGCGATGCTCTGAGCGCCGATACCTGGCAATTACTAAGCGGCCAGATGAAGCTGTATGTGGAAGATATACTGGGCTTAAAAGAAGAAACAGAAGCCGGTAATGAAAAGCTAACCGGAATGATGCAACTGCTGATAAACCTGCGCAAAGAAGCGAAAGCAAAAAAGGATTATGCAACCAGTGATGCTATCCGCAAAAGCCTGCTGGAATTAGGTATTTCATTAAAAGATGAAAAAGATGGTAATATGAGTTATAGTTTCGAGTAAGTCTATAGGACGGCGTCGCTCCCGGCGACACCGTCCTCTTACGTTGCAAATTCCTCAATAGCTAAACGCTTCTCACAAAAATGAATCTCCGGTTCACTATTGCTGCAAATGATCAGCAAACGATCCCTGCAAAAATTTTCAATTAAGCAGTAGTAGAATTCAATTCCCTGCACATCCAGGTTCGTTAATGGTTCATCCAGCAGCATAACCGGTACATGGCTGAAAACAGCCTGTGCCAGTTTCACCCGTTGCTTCATGCCACTGCTGTAATGGCGTATCTGCCGGTTGGCCGCTTTTTGCAACTGCATAAACTCTATAATTGAAGCAACCGAATAACCCGGTAATATAGGTTTGAATTGAAAATGAAACCGCAGAAATTCTGTGAGTGTCATTTCTTCAATCAACTCCAGATAAGGTGCAGCCATTGCAAGATGACGGTAGTGATGCTCCGGAAGAATTTCGGATTTGTGATTTCGGATTTGTGATGTAAGGTTTGTATCACCCAAATGCTTATTTGTTTCTGCTAACTGATCGGGAAGTATCAATCCTTCATCTCCGTTCATCATTTGCACCTTTCCCTCCGAAAGCGTAACAGCCCCGGCTAATACCTGTAAAAGTGTGCTTTTCCCACTACCATTGGCACCGGTAATTGCATAAGCTGTACCTGATTGAAATGTATAATCCAAGTGCCGGAAAATCCAGTTGCGATTGTATCGTTTGCCTAAATTTTGAAGTTCAATAATCAAAGCGGTGAATGGTCAATAGTGAATGAGTATCGTGAATCGTCAATCGTGAATGAGAACCGTAATTTTTCAAGCCCGCCTTGTAAGCCGTGGTCTGTTGTCTGAGGTCTGTTTTCGGACTTCCGGTCTTTGAGCTTTGCTGTCTTGCTGACTTCCGGTCTTGCTGACTTCCGGACTTTTAAAACACATCTTCAATCAAAAAGAACTCTATCTGCATGTCCGGCCTGATGATAATGGACAGGATATTAAACTGAATCATCTTCCACTCAGGATGTTGGTATAAATACTCCTCCGCAGCCTCTTTCATTTTATTCAGTTTCTTCGTACTCACACTTTCTTCTGGTAAAATATAACTGCTGCTACGGGTTTTTACTTCAAAAAAATGCAGCACTTTTCCCTGGCTGGCGATGGCATCTACTTCGCAACGGCGGAAACGCCAGTTGCGGACAATCAGGTTATAACCATGTTTTGTTATATAATCAGCTGCAGCATCTTCGCCCTGCTTACCGGTAATGATATGGCTGCCATCTGTACTCATTGGTGAATGTTTGCAGGTCGGCATCGCTGATTTGCGATGTAACAATTTTTGAAAACCGGGTAGCTTGCCCCGATGCCCGGGAATGCCGTCCTTATGAAGCCAGGCTGATCCAATTAATTACACACAGTGGCTAATAACTTCTTTCTAAAAGCGTTTACTTTCTTACTATATCGTTGATGATATGAATATGATGTTTTGTGTGGATGGCAAGAAACCGGATGGTAGGTTTTAAATTCAGCTTCCCAAAAAATGGATGTACAAAAAAATGATTCTGTTCTAAGGTTTCTAATGCATTGATTTTTTCTTTTGTTTCAGCAATATGAATTTTTAGCGTTTCTGCATTAAAGTCCGTTTTTGGTTGTACGGATTTCGGTGATTGTACCCTGCCTCTCGGGATTTTTTGTGTGGTGAGTATAAGTGTTCGTATAAAATTAAATTTCCATTGATATTCTGACGGATTTGACTGTTGCAGATTACTAATAATTGAATTGATTACCAGCAACGCATGCTCAATATGCCAGCCAACCGATCCCTGAGAAATTTGTGGGCTTACCAATCCGATCTTAGGGATTTTGTTTTCAAGCTGGCCGATTAATACTGCTAACTTATGCATGACTTACTGGTATGTTTGGATTTTCTAATGCTATTTCATTCAGGAACATATTCATTTTCGATCTGCCGATTTGTATTCACTGCCCTTTTCCGCTGCTGACTACCTGACTGCCGACTGCTTTTACTTTCTACATCAGCAATCCTTCATCTTTTTTAAATCCTTCATCAACAAGCCAGGGGCCGTTATCAGCAGCCATCGTAGCTAACTGGTCGCAGCGATTATTGTTTACGTTTTCTGCATGGCCCTTTACCCAAACAAACCTGATCGTAAAATCCTGTGCTGTCCGATGATATTCCATCCAGAGATCTTTATTCTTCTTACCCCCGCTGAAACCGGTTTGAATCCATTTTCGCAACCAGCCTTTCTGCACCGAATTAATCACATACTGGCTATCACTATAGATGGTTACTTCAATACCCTTTTTCTTCAGTGCCTTTAATCCTGTTATGGCGGCCAATAGTTCCATCCGGTTATTGGTGGTATGCTTGTAGCCCTGCGACAGTTCTTTGCGATGCGGGCCGGCCAGCAGCACAACGCCAAAGCCGCCGGGGCCGGGATTTCCACGGGCACTGCCGTCGGTATAGATAACTACCTGCTGTGTGCTCATTGTCCTGGAAAAATTTTTAAATCAAACTTCATGATTTCTTTGCACTGTGGCAGCAGGTATAAATGGTCTAACGGTATATATTTCCGGTGAGCAATGATTTCTTTAGTGGCGCCTTGCTTTTTAAAATAAGCAACCAGCATTTTCTGAAATCTTTCAGGCACTGTATGTTCCTTTAGCACAATGCGGTTATGTGTAACTGATTTCAATGCTTTATAAATCATTTCAGAGCAGTATAACTTATCGTCTGTATTAATATTATACACCATATCAAACCGGGTATCTGCTGCCTTATATTTCTCAATGGCTATTATCAACGAGTCTCTTTCGGTTGCAGAAATATCATAACGATACAATGCACATTTAATATTTTTATCAGGATTTAAAAAAGAGTCAACCGGAGTTATTTCAATCGTATCAGCACCGGGAAGGTTCGGCCCGATGTCGTACACAAATTTTTTTCCGTGTTTTTCTGCGATGATACCGGCATGCGAATACGATTTATCCGTTTCGTTTAGCTGGCTTACCTGACTGCTAATAATATCATCCGTTAGCCGTACCACCAGGTCTCCATTGTGTGCTGTCCTTTTTAATGAATCCAGGTTTTTCTGTAATTGTTGTTCCCTGGTAAAAAATTTTTGTTCAGGTATAGCCTGTTCTGATTGGCAGGCAATTAAAAAAATGCACATAACACCAAAAACTACCTTATTTGTAAAACGCATTTATTTTTTGTAAAACGATACAGTGAAAAATTTTAAAAGCCCCTTGTTAAAGGGGCTTTTAAAAATAGCGTAAAGTAAAATTCTTATGCATTAAATAATCTTCGAAGCATAAACTCTTGTTTTAATAAGGATTTATATACACATAAACTCCATCATCATAATTTAAGCTTGATAAAGAAACAATTTGATTCACTGGCCCAGTATTAGTAATTACATATGATCCAAGAAGGGTGCCACTCAGATCATAAACAGTTACTATATCACTACCTGCAGTTCTTGGTGCATCAAAGTAAATTCGAGCCGCTACATTTGGGTAGGCATTGGCATAAAAAACGTCACCGGAAACAGCTCCTAAAGGGCCTGAGGGGGGAATACTTGAAGTGGTAACATAAGTAGTATTGGGTGGAGTAAATATACGAAGTGATGCCACAGTTCGATGTGAACCAGTACTGTTTTCAACATAGTAATATATGTGTGCTGGAGCCTTAAATTTCATAAGTCTACCTGAAGTGAAACTACTAAAGGTAAAGAGTACCAATAGTAAGATTGTTGAACGGATAATTTTCATGATTTTTTTATTAATAGTTAAAAAAAACTTTGTTTGCAATTCTTGAGTTTCTACACTTCTAATAGCTTGCATTTCAGAAAGAGTCCGCTAAAAACTTATGCCTGCCAATATTTTCTAATTTAACCTTAAATAACCTACGTAAGCTTGAGTAGTTAAAATTACTTATTTACGTCCAAATGCTAGGCTATCAATACCTACTACCCCAGGAAAATTAGTGCCTGAATTACCACCATAAATGCCTGCATCATTACTCATATACCGAAAAGCAAAACGACCATTACGAATACTGTCTCCCGGAATTCCAGCCAAAACAATTTTATATTTGGTCCAGATTTCGGGATAGCCCCCTGGATCGTTATTAGCATATCCGGCATTAATATCCCGTAGCAAGGTAGTAAAGCTTCCTGTGGAAGTAGTTCCACCGCCAACGTTAGCTGTTCCATCCGTAAAGTTTGCTCTCACTTGCATCCGGTCTTTTAAGTAAATGGAATAACTAGCATCAAATACGGCACGTGTGTAGAACATAATCGAATCACCATTCCGCATTGGTAATTGTGGCGAAATTAACCAAGCACTAATATCAGCAGAGCCATTGACATCATTACCTGCTGTTACATCGCAGCTAACAAAATCATTAGGTGTAAAATGTGCAGAATAAGCAGGAAATCCGTAAAAGCTCACGTTTGTGCCCAATTTTGTAATTGTTTGTCCCTGTCCCTGCGACGCTTCGTACCTGCCTTGCCGCCAGCCGCTTTGGCCAATAGGATAACTGTTATTTCTAAATACCCAGCCTTTTGCTGTTAAGTTGCCAACGCTGTCAAATTCCTCTACAAAGGAGGCAGATTTCGTAACGCCAGGCAGTGGTGGGTTCGGTAAAGTAACGTCATCCTTACGGCACGAGATGACCACTAACATGATCAAAGAAAGGATGCCGGCGGAAAATAATATGTTTTTGCGTTTCATATGTTCAGTTTTAATACAACGATCATAAAAGCCCGGGCTTAATGACTTACAGATTTATAAGTAACGTAATCAATCGCAATTCCGTTTCCGTTGGCAGCGCCGCCTGCAGGATCAATACCGGCATTTTCCACAAAATACCGGAATGCAAAACGACCTCTTGTTGGTTTGTTTAAGCCAAATACAGTAGCTTCAAAACGGGTCCAGCGGTTTGGGTATGCCAGGGGCTCCGGAATTAATGAATTGCTGTAAAGGTAAGTTGGGTTAATATCCAGTATCAGAGAGGTAAAATCACCGGAACTTGTACCACTACCATTAGATAATCCATCATTTAACGTATTCAGCCGCACTTGTAACCGGTTACCAAAATCTGTTGAGTCACCAGGTGTTGCACTCGCCGGAAATTCCAGGCATCTTGTGTAAAAAATAATTTTATCGCCGTTTTGCATTGTTACCGGCGGCGAAATAAGCCAGTTACTGATTGTGCCAAAGGTAGTAGAGGTATAATCGGCCCCAACGAAGCCGGCATGGCTGCCATTGCTGGAATAAGGTGAAAACCAGGGAACCACATCACCTCCCTGCTGCCACACATTCGGGCCCTTGGGAATACTTACATTCGATAGTTTCCATCCCCTCGCCAAAGCAGAAGATAGGGTATCGAATTCCTCCACGAATGATTGATTTGGAACAGCGGGCAGGTCAAGATTTTTATCGTCGACACAAGATGTAAGAAGCGTTAATGCGATGCCGACGCCCGACAGCACTTTACATAGATATTGTTTGGTTGAAAACGAATCACAACTCATAGTGTAGCGGTTAGTCTGTACAGAAATTATTGCGGTGAAATTAAGGAATTGTTCCAAACTGAAAAAAAATGTTAAAGGCAAAGGCATTGATAAATACTGGTTTTCAGACTTGATGGACACCTTTTCTATACCTGAAATACTCCTGTTTTTAAACTGTGCTTTACCGGGGCCTGGTTTGCTGCTGCAATGGCTTCGGCAATATATAGCCGGGTTTGCACCGGGTCAATTATTTCATCCACCCAAAGCCGGGCGGCTGCGTAATACGGGGTTGTCTGTTGTTGATACCGTTGCGTAATCTTTTCCAGTAACTGTTTTTCATCCTGTTCAGCTATTTCATTGCCCTTCGCCTTTAAACCAGCCACTTGTATTTGCAACAGGGTTTTGGCAGCCTGCTCTCCACCCATCACCGCTATTTTGGCTGTGGGCCAGGCATATATAAACCGGGGGTCGTAAGCCTTGCCGCACATGGCATAATTACCTGCACCATAGCTATTGCCAATGATAATGGTAAATTTGGGAACAATACTGTTAGCCACTGCATTTACCATCTTGGCGCCGTCTTTAATAATTCCGGAGTGTTCGCTACGGCTGCCTACCATAAAGCCGGTAACATCCTGTAAAAAAAGCAGTGGAATCTTTTTCTGATTACAGTTCAATATAAACCGGGCTGCTTTGTCGGCACTATCGTTGTAGATAACGCCACCTAATTGCATTTCTGCACCGCTGCCGGCTTTTTTTGCTTTTACAATCAGCCGCTGATTTGCGACAATACCAACGGCCCATCCATCAATCCGGGCATAACCGCACACAATGGTTTTGCCATAATCTTTTTTAAATTCGTCTAACTCCGAATGGTCAACGATTCTTTCAATAATTTCCCGGATATCGTACGGTTTTTTATTTCCTTCCGGAAAATAACTGTACAATTCATCCGGATTTTTTTTTGGTAATGCCGGTTGAACCCGGTTGAAACCTGCACTATCCGGGGCTGGTAGCCGGCCCATCATTTTTTTAATATAGTCCAGGCATTCCCGTTCTGATTCAAATTTATAATCAGCAATCCCACTAATCCCGGTATGGGTGCTGGCTCCGCCCAGTGTTTCAACGTCTACCTCTTCGCCAATAGCTGCTTTTACCAGGTAAGGGCCGGCCAAAAATATAGAGCCGTTGTCTGCTACCATCAATGTTTCATCACTCATAATAGGCAGGTAAGCGCCACCGGCTACACAGGCACCCATTACCGCTGCAATCTGGGTAATGCCCATAGCGCTCATTTGGGCATTGTTGCGAAAAATGCGTCCAAAATGTTCTTTATCCGGAAAAATTTCATCTTGCATAGGCAGGTACACACCGGCGCTGTCAACCAGGTAAATAACAGGCAGGCGGTTTTCCATGGCAATTTCCTGCATGCGCAGGTTTTTTTTGCCGGTAATGGGAAACCAGGCGCCCGCTTTCACGGTTTGGTCGTTGGCCACTACCACGCATTGCCTGCCACTTACATATCCGATGCCCGATACCGTGCCACCTGCCGGGCACCCACCTTCGGTTTCATACATTTCGTAGCCTGCAAATGCGCCTATTTCAATAAAGGGTTTATCGGTATCTAATAAATAAGAGAGCCGTTCCCGGGCAGTGAGCTTGTTACGTTCGTGCTGGCGGGCAATGGCTTTTTTGCCGCCCCCATCATAAATCGTTTCCAGTTTTTTTCGCATTTGGCTTAGCAACAGGCGCATGGCATCATCGTTGCGATTATGTTCCAGGTTCATAGGGCGAAAATAAGATACAGAATACAGTCCGGAAGTCGGAAAGTCAGAAAGACCAGAAAATGAAAGACCGGAAGTCCGGAAGACGGAAAGACCAGAAGAGGACACTTGGTAAATACCATTATAGCTTTATAAAATAAGTTTAATAAAAATTCAGGAATTTTTGGCAAGCGCTTATATTCGGTCTCTAAAACTTACGGACTTCCTGACTTTCGGACTTTACAGACTTTCAGACTAATCTTATGCTTCTACCCCGCTTATTAAAATCGTATGATGAATTGCACCACGGCGACTGCTGGATTGACTATAATGCCGTAAACGTTATCAATAATATTACTGCACAGCAAGCCTTAAAAAAAGGATATGAAGAAGGCAATACCATCTGGCAATTGGTAAACCACTTGTCCTATTGGCGGATGCGGGTAGGCAACCGGTTACTGTATGGAAAAGATGTGCCGCCACCCGGCGACGACTTCTTTCTACCGGAAGATATCAGCGAGGCTAACTGGCAGCAAACCAGGGATGCATTTCAGGCAGCTTACGAATTTGTATATCAGGCTATTTTGAATTTTGACGAAAAGAAGTTAGACGAGATTATTCAGGGATGCGAAACCAGTTATTATAAACAAATTGCCGGAACGATCCAGCATGATGCATTTCATTTAGGACAAATTGTGCTTTTGGCAAGGGCGCAGGGAATAGCAGTTTCCGGTTGAAAAGATATGAGATATGAGTTGTGAGATATAAGATAGTCAGTTACGATCTGTCGTCTATGGTCCATGGTCCGTTGTCCGCCGTTTGAATTCATTTGGCATTTCGCCTGATTGCAGTTACATTTGCGCCTCCAAAAATTAAAAATGATGCCTGGTTGCAGTCAGGCTGAAAAAACTCCGTAATATGAAACAAGGAATTCACCCGCAGGGATACCGCCTGGTTGTTTTTAAGGATATGAGCAACGGCGAAGCGTTCATCGGCAAAAGTACCGCACAAACAAGAGAAACCATTCAGTGGGAAGATGGTAAAGAATACCCGGTTATAAAACTGGAAGTTTCCAATACTTCTCATCCGTTTTATACAGGCAAAAATATTCTGTTGGATACAGCAGGACGTATTGATAAATTCAATAAACGCTACGCAAAAAAATAATTCGTTTTTAATAAGAGAGCCCTCAATTGTAATACAGTTGAGGGCTTTTCAGTTTTAAGTTGCCAACTTTTGGAAAGTTGGCAACTTTGTATAAACAGAACCCTTGAAGGGATTTGAGAACCCTTTAAGGGTAGAACAGGCAATATGATCATTATTCTTTTCGATACGCCGCAAACGCATCAGTCGTTTTACCCGCTTAGCCTTACCCGCCCTGTGGCGATGCTCCGGCATGGGATAATAACGATAGTAGAACGCTGGCAGCACACCACTGGTTTGCCCGTTTTTACCTTAACAGCAGATTACCTGCGTACCCAAACACTCCCTGAAAGTAACTCCTACTTATATATTGATGCATCGTTTTTGCCTAATCCTGCAGCTATACATGCAATACAAACACTGCCTGAAAACAGCACTCTTTTTTTCAAGGAACGCCTGGTAGCATGGCATAGCGGACAAGAATTGAGTTATCCACTTACTAACCGGTTACCCGAAAATATCCAATGCCGGGAGCTACTCGAAGCAGATTTTTTACAGTATCCCTGGCAGTTATTTCAAACAAATGCACAAGCTATTAAAACGGATTATGCGTTGCTGACAAATAATCGTATTTCGCAGCCGATTGACCCGACAACGATCGTAACAGGAGGCACCGACATTTTTATAGAAGCGGGTGCTATTGTAAAAGGTTGCCTGCTGAATGCTTCAGAAGGGCCGGTTTATATTGGGAAAAATGCACTCGTAATGGAAGGCGCCTGTATCCGGGGGCCAGTGGCCATTTGTCAAAATGCGGTGGTAAAAATGGGGGCAAAGCTATATGGCGGCACAACGGTCGGGCCTTATTGCACCGCGGGTGGCGAAATAAAAAATGCTATTTTAACGGGGTATAGTAACAAAGCTCATGATGGCTATTTGGGCGATGCGGTAATAGGCGAGTGGTGCAACCTGGGCGCCGGCACTACGAACAGTAATGTAAAAAATACAGCCGGCGAAGTAAAGATGTGGAGCGGTGCCGCATTGAATTTTGTGCCGGTAGGAAAAAAAGCCGGATTGATAATGGGCGATTACAGCCGTAGTGCTATCAACACGGCATTTAATACGGGTACCGTAGCTGGCATATGCAGCCATATCTTTGGAAATGGTATGCCGCCAAAACATATTCTATCTTTTAGCTGGGGAACTGAACAGTATGTTTTGGAAAAAGCTTTGGCTGATATTGCCCGCTGGAAAAATATGAAAGGAGCAGAATTATCAGAACAGGGGAAACAGATGCTTTATTATTTATACCCAATAAAAGAAAGTAACATGTAGCTTACGTTCATCAAATTCACCGGTTTGTTATTAAAAAAATATGGACTACATTACTTTGCCTGAAAACCGGATGTATTGGGCAGGTGCCATTATTATGTTGATTGGTGTAATCCTTTTTTCTCCAACCGGCCTGTATTTTTTGAATGACGATCTGATACACATTCCGCTGAGTAGTAAAGGCGTGCTGATGCAGCGGCATTCGTGGCGGCCAATAGGCGATCTGTCTATCGCACTGGACTGGTACTTATGGGGTAAAAATGCCTGGGGTTATCACCTAAGCTCGCTGCTACTGCATGGTACCTGCTCGGTATTAGTTGGGGCATTTGTAAACACATTATTCCATCAATACATGCCGGATACCCCAAACCGGCTGATGGTAAGCTGGCTGAGCACAGTACTATTTTTTGTATATGCCTTTCATAGCGAAGCGATTTTTTGGATCATTGGAAGGTCGGCATCACTGGCAATGCTGTTTGGCCTGCCTGCATTTATTTGTTATCTGAAAAGACATGCTGCCAAGCGGTTTGTAGCACTGTCGCTTCTTTTTTTTCAGCTTGCTTTATTTGCCTACGAAAGTGTATGGGTTTTCCCAGTGTTGGCCGTATTTTTTTCAGCAGCTACGATTTATAAAAAAGAGAGTACCTGGAAAAAAGAACGGTTTTACCTATTGATCATCTGGGTTTCTTTTATCATCCATTTATTTATCCGTTTTCTATACTTAGGCGAAGTGGCAGGTAGCTACGAGGGGAGTCATTTTAAAGCATTTAATTTGCCTGTACTGGCCCTGAATAATGCAAAACTTCTGTTACGTACTTTTTTACCACCGGTGCAGCAAAATTGGCAACTGCTGGCAGGTGCAGTTATATTGTTATTTATTGTACTGTTTACGCTGTATCGGATTCGAAAAATAAATACTACTGTGCTTATCCCGGTAATAGCCGGGGTATGCCTGTTCGTTTCTTATCTGCCTTATCTATCGTTGGGTATCGATACACACGGGGTAGAATCTGAAAGATATTTGTACATGCCATCCGTATTTGCAGTTCTGTTGCTTTCCTGGAGCATGATATTTATTTTTTATAAATACATATTTCCACTTTTTCTATTGCTTGCTATTTATCAATTATTTTTTTTACACTTCAGCCGTACGTATTTTTCTGAAGCCAGCCATATTTCTGCAACCACATTTAACCAGGTAAATTTATTAAGCAACAAAAAACGATTGTTCATTGACAGTCTGCCGGACGAAGTGAGAGGGGCACTTATTTTCAGGCTTGGCTTTACAGAAGGGTTGGAATGGTTGAAGAAAAGTGAAACAGTTGACAGCATTATTATTCTTAGCCGTAAACGAAACGATATAGGTGATGAGCCTTTTTCTGAAAAAGAGGTCGGAATCGTAATTAATCCTGCCAGTAAAGTGCCTGGACTTTTGCAACGTTATAAATTCAATATTAGTTTACGACCTGACAAACCGGATAGTTTGTTTCTGTTTAACCCGGATACAGATGCTTATTTCAGGTACGATGAGGGCCGGTGGCTTATTTGGAAATAGCCAATAATTTTTGGCCATTTTGATAATATAGCCGGGAAGCAACATTCATTATAAAATCAGCCTTACTGCCATTTCAGAACACGCCGTAAGGCGTGTTCCTACAGTAAAATTACTCATTATCAAGGTTTCGAACGCTTGTGGGCAAGAGCCTTTATATAGCTGCTTTAATTTTAAAATGAGTTGTTTGATTTTAAATCTACCCAATCTGTAACACAAATTTTTCAGTAAAAAAGTCATCGGGGAATAAGGTTTGAATATCCCAGATTTTAGGCCGGGCACCACTCTCAGAAATTTCCTGTGCCAGATCGCCGCCTTTAAGGCATATAAGGCCCCTGGCAACCGGCCGGCCTTCTGCATTCATCCTTTTTACTGTTGAATTTTTATTCAGTACAGCGTTGCTCCAACGAACCAAATCAGTAAGAGGCGCAACGGCCCGGCTCACCGCTGTATCAAACTTACGGCCTTTTATGTCTTCGGCACGAATGTGTTGAACCGTTACATTTTGCAGGCCAACTGCTTCCGCCGCTGCTTCTACCACTTTTAATTTTTTACCGATACTATCTACCAAATGAAAATGCACCTGCGGAAAAAAAATAGCTAGTGGTACGCCCGGGAAACCACCACCGCAGCCAATGTCAATTACCTCACTGCCATCCGCAAAATCGAAAACGGCTGCAAGGGCCAGGCTGTGCAGCACATGCTTCAGGTACAGGCTGTCAATATCTTTCCGGCTGATGACGTTTATTTTTTCATTCCATTCCCGGTACACCGGTTCCAGCAGCGCAAACTGCCGGGTTTGTATATCGGTAAATTCGGAAAAATAGTCATTGAGTATCATGAATTAGCAAATGTGACAATTAGCAAATGTGCAAATGGAAAACCGTAAATATCCAACTTCTAAATCAAATTTGCCCTTGATTTCAGCCAGAAAAGTAGTCATGAATTTTCTGCAATTTTGAATCATTTGCAGATTTGCTAATTGTCATATTTGCACATTTGTTTTACTTCCACGTGCTTCTTGGTTTGCCAACCAAGGTAAATGAAAAAATAAAATAATAGAAAAACTGCCAGATGTCCAGCAGCCAGAACCACGGAAAAAGGTCTGTTTCATCCAACTGCTTCATGGTTTTGTAAAAAACCAGCGCCTGCACCAGCAGCCGTATTCCATATACACCGAGCGCCAGGCGCCAATCATAAAAAATGGCAGCAGCTATCAGTGACGGGTAAAACAAAAAATGTGAAATAGCGTACAACGCCAGGAAAAATTTGTGAACTGGTTTATAGTAACGGGCTGTCGTATAATGACGACTTTTTTGCCGCCACCATTCCCACAGGCTTTTCGGTGGTTCGCTGAGCGTAAAGGACTCTTTATCCAGCGCAATCCGGGTGTTTTTCTTAGTGGCCACTTTATTAATGAAGAGGTCATCATCGCCACCGGGAATATGATTTAACGACGAGAAACCTTTGTTTCGGTAAAACAAATCTTTACGATAACTAAGGTTTCGGCCTACGCCCATATAGGGCAGCCCGGCCAGTGCGTAGCTAAAGTATTGCAGAGCCGCATGGTAAGTTTCGAACCGTACCAGTTTATTAAGCAGCGTACCTTTTTTTAAGAATGCACCGTAACCCAGCACTATTTCCACGCCTTCGTCATACGTATCCATCATCGTACTTATCCAATGGGGGGTGGCCGGCATACAGTCGGCATCTGTAAGCAGAATTACTTCGTACCGGGCCGATTTGATGCCAATGCTTAACGGGTATTTCTTACCGGGGATATGCAATGCTTCCTGCTCCAGCGTTACTGGTTTTAACTGCCGGAAAGTGCGTTGCAGTTCTTCCAGAAAGTATTTTGTGTCGTCGTTGCTATTGTCGTTCACTACAATTACTTCCTGGCTAAAATGAAAATCCTGTGTCAGTACTTCCGGCAGAAATTTCTCCAGGTTATTGGCTTCGTCCCGTGCACATACAATTACCGAAACGGGATGGGTAATGGATTTAGCCTTTGGCTTTTTCCGGTAAAAAGCGGTTCGAATAAAAAAGAAAAGGTAATAGAAAAGCTGTATAAAGGTCACCAGGCAAAAAAATCCGAAGACAAATAAAGGCCAGTAAGCAAGAAGTTTCTTCCAATCCATACGAACAAAAATAAGGGACTGCGTTTTTTGGTAACTAAAGTTTTTGGGAAATGTGTTTTATCAGCGTGCTTTTTCAAATTGGTATGATTATCCTGCGCAAGCTATCTGTTCTGTATTTTCCTGAATGTATCCCTCCTTACAACTGCAAACTCATGTTACAGAAACCGGGCCTTCTTTTGTTTGTGACCGGCGGATGTAGTTATAACTCCTTTACATACAGTTCATCCCGCTGCATTTCCCGGTATGTTTTTCTATTCCGGATGAAGTAGTTCCAAACAATAGACCCTTTGAACAAACCACTGCAAAGGCTGAACCCACGTTTAGCGGGCCATTGTTTTTTTTTGTAAAAAAGCAGCCATCGTACATATGCCACCATGCCACGAAGCACTGCTCTGCTCATTTTGCCGTGCCCGGTTACCGCAAATTGTAAAGCTGCTACCAGATCCAGCAAAAACCGGAGGGGTATGAGCCAAAGAAGGCGACCCACCGGCATATTCCGGGTAAGCATTACCTGGTTATTCCGAAAGTTATAAAAGGTCTTGCGGGGATTCAGCTTTTCAAGGCTTCCGCCGCCTACATGGTACACTACTGAATCGCCGCAGGCATACACTTTATATCCCAGGTTTTGTGCCCGCCAGCATAAGTCGATCTCTTCATTGTGCATATAAAAAAACTCATACAGGCCACCTAATTTGCGGTACACGGCTGCCCGGGCAAACAGGCAACAACCGGTAGCCCAAAATACAGGGGTTGTATCGTTATATTGCCCGTTATCATATTCCAGCCTGTCCAGCACACGGCCCCGGCAGAATGGGTATCCTAACGCATCCAGCATACCACCGGCAGCTCCGGCATACTCCAGTTTTTTGGGCTGATGCAGCCAGCGTATTTTGGGTTGGGCAAAGGCAATAGCTGCATCGTTCTCCATGAGTGCTATCACCGGTTCAATAAAATCTGGTGGTACTTCTACATCACTGTTAAGCAATAAAAAATAATCAGCCTCAATATATTGCAGCCCTGCATTGTAGCCGGCAGCAAAACCCAGATTGCCGTGGTTTTGAATAATTTTTACGGTGGGGTAGTGAGCCGCCAGGAAAATAACCGAATCGTCAGTTGACTGATTATCGATTACCCAAACCGATGAATTTTCGTACGATATGGCCATTACCGATGGCAGGTAGGTTTCCAGGTATTTACGGCCATTATAGTTTAGAATGGCGATGGCTACATGCGGCTGGTTGCTCAAAAAAACATATTTAGATAAAGGGTTGAAAACGATGCAATTTTAATTGGCACGCAGGCTGGCAATCCGGGCTATGTATTTACCCACCATGTCAAATTCAATATTCACCAGGTGGCCGGCTTGCACCTGCTTTATATTGGTATGTTCGTACGTATAGGGTATAATGGCTACAGAAAAGTTGTTACTTCCAACATCAAAGCAGGTCAGGCTGATGCCGTTTACGCAAACAGAACCTTTTTCGATAATCAGTGTAGCAAACTGATCCGGAAACCCGAACTGATACAACCAACTGCCGCCTTGATCTTCAACCTTTAAGCAACGTGCAGTTATATCAACATGCCCCTGCACCAGGTGACCATCCAGCCGCCCATTCAGGGGAAGGCAGCGTTCTAAGTTGACGAATGTTCCGGCCTGCCACCGGCCAAGGTTTGTTTTGCTCAATGTCTCTTCAATGGCTGTTACCTGGTGCTGATTGTCATTAATTGCTTCCACAGTCAGGCATACTCCGCTATGGCTAATGCTTTGATCAACCTTCAACTGAGCAGATATATTGCTTTCAATCCAAAATGTTTTATTGGTTTCTTGAACCTCAACGGATACAACTTTTCCTAATGCTTCAATAATTCCGGTAAACATGCCACAAATGTCGGGAATGAAATTTGCTGAAATGAAAAATCCGTTTATTTTTGCGCCTCATTAAAAATACCTGAGGGGGTATATACAAGTTATGCTGATAATAGATTCCAAAGATTGCGAAAACATTGACAAAGCGCTGAAGAAGTACAAGAAGAAATTCGAAAAGAGCAAAGCGCTGACTCAGCTACGTGAACGCCAGTCGTTTGTGAAGCCATCTGTAAAGCGCCGGTTCGAAGTGTTGAAAGCCGTGTACAAGCAACAGATCGCTAACGGTAAGTTCGATTAACGCTGCAGAGGCGTATTGCATGCGTCTTTTTCACCAATCATATATTTCATAGCTGCTACGCATATTACGTAGCAGCTATTTTTATTTGAACCACATAGGCACATAGGGCACATAGAAATACAGGAAACCAATACAGGTTTACATTTTTGGTTAACTCGTATTACAGGTTTGATAACTAGCATTTTAATGTATTCTTATGTGCTCTATGTGCCTATGTGGTTTACATGTATTTTAAAAATTCGTGGTAAATTGCCTGCATGGACATACAGCCCTTTATTAATTACATCCAATTTGAGAAACGCTATAGCCAGCATACAGTACGGGCCTATACCGATGATTTACAACAGTTCTTTTTGTTTTTGGACGAGGACTATGGACCAACGGCGTTGCCTGATGTAAATGTTACCTACATCCGTACCTGGCTGGCATCGCTAAAGGAACAGGGCCTTACCTCTAAAAGCCTCAACCGGAAAATTTCTACCTTAAAATCCTTTTTCAAATTTTACCTGCGGCAGGGCATTGTTACAACCGACCCTACGGCTACGCTGATTATGCCCAAAATACATAAGCGGTTGCCGGCTTTTGTAACAGAAAAAGATATGGACAGGCTCTTTAGCCAGATTGTTTTCCCGGATGACTGGAATGGTAAAACAGAACGTCTGCTGCTTCAGATACTGTACCAGGCTGGTCTTCGCCTCAGCGAACTCATCCATTTAAAACCAGGGCAGGTTGATACGTACACCAATACCCTGAAAATTTTAGGTAAAGGCAACAAGGAAAGGGTATTACCATGCAATAAGGAATTAATAGAAGAGATAACCGTGTATTTGCAAGAAAAGAAATTACAATTACCGGAAGCGGATGCTACCGTTGTGTTGGTTGATGCAAAAGGCAAAGCATTGTATGGCCGATGGGTATATGCTGCCGTTACAAAATATTTAGCGCAGGTAACTACGCTTGAAAAAAGAAGCCCGCATGTGCTGCGCCATACCTTTGCCACTCATTTGGTGAATAATGGCGCAGAACTGAATGCAGTGAAAGAATTATTGGGCCACAGTAGTCTGGCCGCTACGCAGGTTTATACCCATAATACCATTGACCGGCTAAAAGAAGTATATCGGAAAGCACATCCGAAGGGATAATTTATATCCCTGATTACAAGGCTAAATTAAAAAACTGGGATTTATTTTTGAAATTTAGGAGGTGGGACATTCCTAATAAGTGCTGTTACTTTCTTCAACTTCTCCGGAAACAAAATAGTGGATGAATATTTAGCAAGTTCTTTATTTACTGTATAACCTTTTGATACGTTGCCATTCATTTCTTTTGTTTTCATAATCCTACCTTTTAAGTTTAATCAGGAAGACTTCATAATGCGTATTGATTTAAAATTTATGCCAATTATCTTCTTTAAAACAAAATATCTCAAAACTTTCTTCAATCGCTAACAGATATTTAGAAATGCCTATCCGATAAAGCCTTGTTCTTGCGGGAGTACTTCCTGTTGCAACGATAGACACTGATGGAAACTGGTGCGTAAATGTGATAACCGTTTGAGCAACTGTTGATAAGACTTTTTGTATATCGCCGTTGTTTGAAACAACAAGGTCATCTATATCGTTTGTATTGCCAATTCTATCACCAAAAGCAAGATTGTAGTAATCTGTAGATTCAATTCTTTGATATTGAACTATTTTACGGATAACCCCTTGTGGTCCTACACTGTCAAATGCAAAAGTGATGTTCTCATCATATTCAAGGGTGTAGGTGTTATCAAGCATATGCATCCGGATAAAGTAGCATGCTACAAAAAAATCCCACCCGTTGCCGGATGGGATTTTGTAAAATCTATTGAAACCATTACACTTTGAAGTGGCTGAAAGCCTTGTTAGCTTCGGCCATACGATGTGTATCTTCTTTCTTTTTAAATGCGCCACCTTCGCCTTTGCTGGCAGCTACTATTTCATTGGCTAATTTATCGGCCATGCTGCGTCCGTTGCGTTCGCGGCTAAAGCGTACCAGCCATTTAATACTAAGGGAAATCTTACGGTCGGGGCGAACTTCAGCCGGAATCTGGAAGGTAGCACCACCAATACGGCGGCTACGTACTTCTACCGCAGGGGTTACATTTTGCAAGGCCCGGCGCCAGATTTCATAACCGTCTTCGCTTGTTATTTTGCCTACTTTCTCTACCGCATCATAGAAAATGGTAAGAGCTGTACTTTTTTTACCCTGCCACATCAGGTTATTTACAAAGCGGGTTACCAGCTTATCATTGTAACGTGGGTCAGGCGCCAGTGGAAGTTTTTTGGCTTGTGCTTTCCTCATTCTGTTTATTTTTTGCTGTTATAAATATTCTTATAACAGCATCTTAAATGGTAAATTAAAAGATTAATTATTTTTTCTTAGCGCCACCGCCTTTTGCGGCCGGGGCTGGTGCGGCACCTGGTTTAGCTCTTTTAGTGCCATATTTACTGCGGCTTTGTTTACGGTCTTTTACACCAGCCGTATCCAGGCTGCCACGAACAATATGATAACGAACGCCCGGCAAATCCTTAACACGGCCCCCACGAATCAGTACAATAGAGTGTTCCTGCAGGTTATGGCCTTCACCAGGGATGTAAGCAATAACTTCAAGTTTATTAGTTAAACGAACCTTGGCAACTTTACGTAACGCTGAGTTTGGTTTTTTGGGAGTGGTGGTGTAAACACGGGTACAAACCCCACGGCGTTGCGGGCAACTATCCAGCGCACGGCTTTTACTCTTTGTTTTAATAATTTCTCTTCCTTTTCGTACCAATTGCTGTATAGTAGGCATTAAGCTTTTTTTAAATGGACGGCAAAAGTAATTGTTGTACAGGAAACAGGAAAAAATTTTTCAAGTTGTTAGCAAACAGGTAAATACAGACAACGGACTACAGTCGACAGACCACGGAAATACGCAAACAGGCCGGCATCGCTTCATTTTAAATATTAAATTGAATGAATGTTGCAGCGATGCCGGCCTTTAGTAGCAGTGAGCTACTTGAATTGAAAAGGAAAAACCAAAACAACTGAATTCTGCTATGCATTAAGAACATCGGAACCAGCTTAATAATAGTACTAACTTAAATGGCGCCATTTCCGAAAGATCGGAACAGGCTGCCACTTTAGCTCTTTTCCTGTATTGCCACCGGGCTCAAAAAATCATATCAGATAATGCCACCCGTGATGTGACCGGGCAGAGAGATTATATAATACGAAGATGTATTCATCAACGGAAGGGCTGAAGCTTAGTAAAAAATATAAGTTCCGAAATGAAAAACCTTATTACCTCGTTTAGATGAATACGGTAATAAGGTTTTTGATAGGTTAGCATATTGTAAGCTACTAAGGTTAGGACAGTGCGTATGAATTAAATACAACTATTAATTACACGCCCGTTGTACCTGCAAGCCTTACACTTTCACCATCCATCCGTATTTATCCGGCGCCTGCCCATAGCGGATAGCATTAAGCCGTTTCTTGAGCTCAGGCCCGGTTTTCCAGTCATCCGTGTCAAAAAGCATGACATCATCTTTATACCGCAGTTCCTTAATCAGAGAAATGGTAGCAGCAGTACCAGTGCCAAACACTTCCTGCAACCCGCCTGTTTGGTAAGCTTCCATAATTTCTTCAATACTCAGGGGGCGTTCCTGCACATCAAAACCCATTTCGGATAATATTTCTATGGCACTGTCACGGGTTACGCCATCCAGGATTGTTCCGGCTTTGAGGTCGGGTGTAATGGCAGCATTGCCAATAATAAAAAATACGTTCATTGTACCGATTTCCTGCACGTACCGGCGTTCAATAGCGTCCATCCAAAGCACCTGATCGTAGCCTTTTTCTTTTGCCTTGGCAGTAGGGTACATACTACCTGCATAGTTACCGGCTGCTTTTGCAAACCCAATACCGCCCGGCGCTGCCCGTATGGCATCCTCCTCTACATAAATGCGCATAGGTGTGCTATAGTAAGGGCCGGCAGGGCTAAGGATAATCATGAATTTATATGTTTCAGAAGGTTTTACCCCGATCACTTCATCGGCTGCAAACATAAAAGGCCGGATGTAAAGGGAATGATCGTTCCGTTGAGGAATCCATCTGCTATCTAGTGCGATCAATTGTTTCATGCCATCAATAAAAAGTTCTTCCGGCACCTGTGGCATTTGCATACGGGCGGCAGAAATGTTAAACCGTCTAAAATTATCGTAGGGGCGGAAAATGGCAACCTCGCCATTTGCCAGCGGATATGCTTTTACACCTTCAAAAATGCTTTGACCATAATGGATGGCAGCATTGCTGGGTTGCAGCAACAACGGCTGGTATGGCTTGATCTCTACATTTTTCCATTCTCCGTTTTCGTAATCGGCCTCCAGCATGTGGTCGGAAAAATATTTGCCAAACGGAATATTTTCGAGGTTTAAATCGTTGAGTTTGCTGCTTTCGCTACGGGTAACAGAAATGTAAGGCGCCAGTGTCATAAATGGAATAATTTTGAGCAAAGTAACGGAAAATAGGCCTGCACCGGTTAGCAGGCTTTTCCATAAAATGCAGGTTGTAATATGAGTTTTGAAAACGTTCAGCTATCATCATCTGTGATTGCAGATTTGTACAGGCAAAGCCTGGTTGTGTTAGATGATGTGCAACCCAATCCAAAAAAAACAGCTAAAAAAAGGAATGCTGCAGAACCAGGTGGATTAGCAGTAGTAGCGGATAAAATGGTTTTGGATGAACCGGAAAAAATCCTTTTACCTATTCCTGTAATACCTGTACCGGAAGAGGTGAAACCGTTTATAAAATACATGGGTGAATTTAACCAGGGAGTAAGTATTGTGATTGCCGAACCGGGCCACGAACATATTTTACCGGAGGATCTGGAATTTTTAGAAAAGATGATGGCTGCCTGCAAGCTGACAGTAGCGGATATGGCAATTATTAATGTAGTAACCAACCAACCCGCAGCCAAACAATTATGGCAATTGATGCCGGCAAAAGTGGTGCTGATGTTTGATGTGACTACCAGTGCCATTGGCATTCCTTTTTACCAGCCCGATTTTAAAGTGCAGCACTGGGACAATGCCCAATTCTTAAATGCGCCGTCATTAGCTGCATTCCGGGGCAGGGATACACCGGAACTGAAAGGGCTGAAGCGTAAATTATGGGAAGCATTGCAAAAAATTTTCCTGGAGAAGTAGCGGCAGCAAGCAATAGGCGAAGGTCGGCATCGCTTGTCCGGGACACTTATACAAACGAGTACCAAAGCGATGCCGACCTTGATTTGAGTGTAACAAGCAATCCGGAAATCTGCAAATAACTGAATGAATATAAAAAAGCAGAAATTAATGAGTAATAATCTGGGTTGCTGATGCAATTCTATCATTCATTACTAATGCGAATCAAGGGTTGAGGCGGTTAAGACAGAAAATGCAAGTTTATTATTCTGCACTTTTAATTCAGCAAATTGGTTGTCATCTTGTAAGTGGCATCTCACACCACGCCGCTTGTAGTTGGATTTGTTGGGCATGGCACAACCCTGTTGGTAGTAGCACCAGTAAAACAATGCCCAATAATATACTAATATTGATCACTGATCCTACCAACAGAATTGGGTGCTGCCCAATAATATAAAACAAGTTCAACCCTTGATTCGCATTATTAAATATTCACCATTGACCATTCACGTTCATCAATATGACGCCCCTCATTTTTGCTACAAATAATGCTAATAAAGTTGCCGAAGTACAACAGGCATTTGCCGGCCAATTCGAAATTATTGGATTGAAGCAGGCCGGTATTACGGTAGAGATTGAAGAACCATATAACACGCTTGATGAAAATGCAAGTGAAAAATGCAGGGTCATTCACCGCCTGACGGGTAAGGACTGCTTTGGGGAAGATACCGGGCTTGAAGTAACTGCATTGAATGGTGCACCTGGTGTAAAGAGTGCCCGCTATGCCGGTGAGCAACGAAGTGATCAGGAAAATATGCAATTATTACTTCAAAACCTGTTACAGGCAAAGAATCGGTCGGCCCGCTTTAGAACGGTAATGGCATTGATATGGCAGGGAAATGAATATGTATTTGAAGGCATTTGTACCGGTAGCATTGCTGTAAGCCCAAAAGGAGATCAAGGCTTTGGCTATGACCCTGTTTTCATACCGGATGTTGGTAGCCGCAGTTTTGCTGAAATGAATTTGGATGAGAAAAATGAGATCAGTCACAGGAAAAAGGCCATGAGTAAATTGATGGAGTTTATAACAACTGCTGTTAACAAGGAAAAAGGGAGTATGAAACAAGTGAACTTATAAAAAATCCGAATCCATAAACATCAGGACTCATGCAGCGGATAAAACTTATGCTACCAGATCATTTTTCCTTTTATACTATGATCCCCATACGAATTACGGATGTAAACTATGGCGGACATTTGGGAAATGATTCACTGCTTACACTGCTGCACGAAGCCCGGATGCAATACTTATGTCACCACAGCTACACCGAACTCAACTTTGCCGGTACCGGTCTTATTATGGCTGATGTAGCGATTGAATATAAACAGGAAATTAAATATGGCGATACCGTTAAAATGTATGTAGCCGCTGCCGACTTTGACAAAATAGGCTTTGATATTTTTTATAAAGTAGTGCTGTTAAAAGAGGAGGCAGAAACATTAGTTGCAAAAGCAAAAACCGGAATGATCTGTTTTGATTATGCAGCAGGGAAAAAAGTGTCTGTTCCACCGGAAGCGTTAGTAAAATTGAATACTGCGTTTATTTAAAGATGATATCATTTTGTCTGTTTTTCAGACAGACAAGACAGGCATTTGCCTGTAATTTTGACCAATAGTATGGCCGGGATGCATTTCTCGTGTTTGCTCCATCACACCTATGTACAACACCACTTTTTGCTGCCAGTTCCACTGCTGGTGCTGTAGCATCTGGAAATGTGCCCGGCAACTGATTCCACAAAGACTAAAAACATCCTTCATTGCCCAGCGTTGGTTTTGCCGGTTGCGCCTGTACCATTCAATGGTAGCTGGCTGTCCGCCACGGCGGATTTAGGTCAATGCCCAGTTCTTAGCTTCCCAGTTCCATGAGCTTATGTAAGAAATCGATTTCCAGTTGTTTTTGCCCGACGAGGTGTTTCAGTTTAGCCAGCCGCTGGCGCAGTTGATGGTTTTTAGTTTCTTCGCTTTGCATTTGTACCATTAAGGCAGGCAGCCGCTCATGCTGCTGCGAATACTTGTAGAGCAGTTGTACACCGATTGGCGGTTGACCTGGTGCTTCGCTACTACAGAACGCAGGCTGGTGCGTTTGTTCACCAAATCCTTTACGATTTTTCGTTTCAATTCTTCGGAGAAAACACGCTGCTGGTGGATATCCAATGGTGCTCTTACTTTTACTCATCAGTTGACTTTTTTTGTCAACCTATTTCAGGATGGCATAATTTGCTTATTGGGGTTATTTGCCTGTTTGGATTTGGTATTACTCCAATTTAATCTCCGGCTACAATGTTCCGTTTCAGCAAGCCTAAAAATTCGGTTCTTGGTATCATCCTTGCGCCCAAGCTTTCCAAATGAGGCGTATATACCTGGCAATCTATTAATTGTAAACCTCCCACCTGCATCTGTTGTACACCCGTTATGAAAGCTGCTTTACTGGCATTACTTATATGGCTGAACATGCTTTCCCCAAAAAAAATATTGCCGATATGCAGGCCGTAAAAGCCACCTGCTAATTGCCCGCTCTGCCAGGCCTCAAAGCTATGAGCAATGCCCGAGAGGTGCAGGTTTGTAAAGGCTTCAATTACGTCATTATTAATCCAGGTGCCATTTTGCCCGGGCCGGGATGTCTTACGGCAATTGTAGATTACCTGCTCAAAAGCCCGGTCTTTTGTAATGGTGAAAGTGTTCTGCTTTAACACCTGTTTCATACTTTTACTCACCTTCAATTCTTTCGGGAAAATAACGAAACGTGGATCGGGGTTCCACCAAAGCGGCACGTCACCTTCATACCAGGGGAAAATGCCATTTTTATAAGCTACTATCAAACGCTCTTCCGAAAGATCGCCGCCAATAGCCAGCAAGCCTTCTACATCCGCTGCTTCCGGTGGTGGAAAGATAAGCTTGTCACTTAAAACAGTATAGTTGCCATACAAACTCATGTAATTTCACGCCCATTGTACTTTAATCCTAAAAGGAACTGACTCACACAAAATTCAGGATTAGTGAAAAATAAAAACCGTTTTAAGCGGCGAAAATCGCTCCATAGCAGCACTAATTCGAATGGTGCTAATCCCAAATGGCGGGACAGGCTGCCACTACTGTCCTTTTATTATTCAATTGCCTGGCCCATAATAATTGCTAAAAATAAAGCTACCCGTGATGATTAACTAAGCAAAGCAAGAACAGAGTAATCATAAATCCTAATTCCAAAATCATAAATCAGTTAGCATCTTCTATCGTTGCATTGATGCCCCGGTCAATCATGCCTTCGCACATCGGGCGCAGGGTTTCAAAATCACCTTGCTTTACAGCGTATTTTCCATTGAAGTGAATGATCATCGCACATTGTTCTGCCTGCTGATCGGTATGGCCGCAGATTTCAACCAAAGCCTTTATTACCCAATCAAACGTATTTACTTCATCATTCCACAAAATCAGCCGGCAGCCGCTTGCCGTTTCATCCATCAGCGCCACGTCATCTTCCTCAAAAGGCTTTATGGCAGGTTGTGTTTTCGTTAAAGACATTCTCTTCATCATTTTCAGTATAGGGTACAAAGTTAACGGCAAATACAGGTTTGAACCACATAGGCACATAGGGCACATAAGAAATACAAATACACTCATTATAGTCATTGACCAACCCGGATGGCAGAGACTAAAAGAAAATGGAAAGATTTTGCTATTTCACTACCCGTTGTATTCCGGTATTCAATGTACCCTATGTGCCTATGTGGTTCAAAATGCCTTTAATTAATGTTAGTACTCCTGTATTCTATATGTATAGCCCGACCGGCCTCCCGAACAAGTTGTGGTTAAAAATGCCAATGTGGTGAAAACCTGCAACTTGTTAACGACTTTAAAAAGCATCCGGCGGCATGTAATGTTTCCCCCTACTTTGCGTTTCCATTTTTACCGAATCTACTTTTTGAATGAAGCGATATCTCTTTTCTGTTTTTCTGCTGTTACAATGCGGCTGGATGGTGGCACAAAACACCCGCATTGTTACCGATCCCGGCCAGGCCTTTCTGCAGGCACGGGACGATTTTTACAACGAACGCTATGGATTAGCCTACCCGGTGTTTCAGCAATTAAAAAAAGAAAGGCTTCCGGCCGATGCTACTTCTGATTATCTAAGGAGCCAGGAACTGGAGTTTTACAACGTTGCTTCTGCCTTGATGCTGCGGGAGGATGGTGCGGATATACGGGCAACCAATTTCTTAGGTACCAGTACCAATGATGTACTGGATCCGCAATTGAATTACTACCTTGGCAGCTATTATTTTTCTAAAAGCAGGTTTGAAGAGGCAGCGAACAGTTTTGAAAAATCAGGAATCGACAACCTGACGAATGCCCAGATTGCACGCAAGAATTTTGAAGAAGGCTATAGCTATTTTACCCAGCAGAAATATGCACAGGCAAAGCCGTTGCTGAATTCTGTACGGCAAATACTTACCGATCCCAATTATGTAGATGCCAATTATTACTACGGCTTTATTGCCTTCCGGGATAAAAATTACCGGGATGCATTGCAGAGTTTTCAGTTAGTAGAGAGTAAAGGCAAATACCTCAACCTGGTACCATTTTACATAACCCAGATCTATTATTTCCAGGGGCAAAAAGACAAAGCCATTGAGGCCGGCGAAAAGGCCATGAAGCAGGGCAGCCAGGTGTACGATCTGGAATTGAGCCAGTTGCTGGGACATGCGTATTTTGAAAAAGGACAGTACACTCAAGCACAACCCTTGCTGGAAAAATATGTAAATGGTAGCAAAAAAGTACGCCGGGAAGATGTGTATGAATTGTCATTTTGCTATTACCAGGCAAACCAGTTGGCCAAAGCTATTATGGGCTTTAAGCAACTGAGCAGCGGCCAGGATACATTGAGCCAGAATGCCATGTATTTGTTAGGGGATGCTTACCTGAAAACCGGAAATAAAAAAGAGGCACGTAATGCTTTTCTGTTTTGCAGCACCAACAGCAGCAATGCCAGACAGAAAGAAATCTCTACTTTTTTATATGGCAAACTGAGCTACGAGTTAGGCTTTGATAACGAAGCCCTGACAGCCTTGAAAAATTACAGCACCCGCTATCGGAACGGTGAATATGCCGCCGAGGCAAACGATTTACTGGTAAGTGTTCTGGCGAATACAAACAATTACAAAGATGCCTTAACCCTGTACGAAAGCCTGCCCAACAAAAGCGAAAACAACAAGCGGTTGTATCCCCGCATTTTATACAACCGGGCACAGGAATTACTCAACGACCAGCAGTTAAATCCCGCAGATAATTTATTGGCTAAGGCAGAAGGCAGCGAATACAACAGCAGCCTGTTGCCGCTGATTCATTTCTGGCGTGGCGAAATCGCTTTCCGTACCGACCGTACCGAAGATGCTGTTACGCATCTGGATCAATACCTGAAAAATGCTACTTCACTCGGAGATGCAAACATTTCGAATGCACATTATATTTTAGGATATGCCGCTATGCGAAATGGAGATTATAGAGTGGCATCTACCCATTTTCAGCAGGTAAAAACCGGCGCTACGGCTTTAACGCAGGATGCCGATGCCCGGCTGGCAGACAGCTATTATATGCAAAAAGATTTCAGCCGGGCACTGACATTATACAACAGTCTTATTACCAATCGTGGCGCCGCCGCTGATTATGCTGTTTACCAGAAAGCCATGATTGCAGGCGCCCAAAACCATAGTGCCGAAAAAATTAGCCTGATGCGGAGCATTGAAACGAGCTATCCTGCTTCGGCTTATTACGGTAATTCCCAATTGGAAATAGCCAATACCTATTTAGCTGACGAAAAATTTAGAGATGCTTTGCTGCCACTTCAAAAACTGATAGATGCAAAGAATACCGAAGCCTTAAAACCACAGGCCTATTTAAAAACAGGATTGGCACAATATAATTTAAATAAAAATAACGAAGCGTTGGCTGCTTTCAAAACCTTATTGAATAAGTATCCGCAAAGCCCTGAAAGCGAAGATGCCATTGATAATATCCGGAATATTTTTATTGAGCAGGGCAAACCGGATGAGTATGTTCAATTTGTGCGGAGTGCCGGTAAAAACATCTCCAATTCGGAAGCCGATTCGCTCACCTACACATCAGCATATTTACAATTAAGCAATGGCAATAAAGACAAGGCATTGGAAGGCTTTACCAAATACCTGCAGCAATACGCAACTGGCCGGTACATTATTGAGGCCAACTGGTACGCAGGAGAGTTATTAGAAGAAAAGAAGGACATGTCGAATGCCATTGCCCGTTACACTTTCGTGGCCGATAAAGCGCCGAACCAGTTTGCCGAAAAATCAATACTGGCCGTAGCCCGCTACAATTATTTTGATATTAAGAATTATGCAACGGCTGCTACTTATTACCAAAAGCTAAAAGATTACAGCAGCAACGAAGCTAATAAGCTAGAAGCAAGCCGGGGGTTACTGCGCTGCCAGTACCAGTTGGGCCAGTGGGCGGAAGCAGCACCGGTTGCCCAGGAAATTTTGAAGAATAAATCAGCCGGCAACGACGATAAAATTTTTGCCTATATGATTACCGGTAAAAATGCGCAGGCCCAGAATGATTGTGCCGCTGCCATTACCGCCTTTAAAAATGTAACCACGTTAAGCAAAGCCGAATATGGGGCAGAAGCCCGTTACCAGATTGCGGCTTGCCAGTACACGCAGAACAAATTAGCGGATGCCGAAAAAGCAGCATTTGAAGTCATCAACAAAGCCGGTTCGTACGAACTGTGGGTAACGAAAGCCTACATTTTGCTGGGCGATATTTACCTGAAGCAGAAAGATTATTTCAATGCAAAAGCAACCTACAAAAGTGTAAGTGAAAATGCTAATATGAACGATTTAAAGCAGGAAGCGTTGGCAAAGTACAAAGTAGCAGAAAACGAAGAAGCAGCGAGCAGTAAGGTGGGTGGGTAGAGACGCCATGCTGGCGTCTCCACTGGCGTAAATGGATGCTGTTCTTACATTGTCGGTTTTCACATCACGGATAAGCTCTTTGATCAGTTTTTTATGGGCCAGGCAATTGTACAAGAAAAGGACTTCGGTGGCGTTGGCACCGTTCAAATTAGAATATTTATTAAGCACTCATAAGTTTGAACTTTCCACACGCTTGCGCCGGACGCTATCCGGTGCATAGCTTTTACTTATTTTCGGTTTTCACGAATGTTGAACATAAGTAACAAGCCAGCACAGGGCAGGAGCCCTGCGCCAATTATGAGGGCATTTATTTACCATTGGCCTTCTTAAAGTCACTATCAGTGAAGCACACTGGTAATGCAACAATTTAAAGAGATTAATTATGTCTCAAATCGGAATTTTATAAATCAATAAATCAGTTGATGCGGCGCTTAATACTTTTATCATCTATTTTAATATTATCGCAAATTCCTTTATTTGCACAAACAACAATTGAGCAGACTTATGATGGAGGTTGGGCATCGACCTTCTGGAAATTTGAGTTTACAAAAGATGGAAAATTTAAACGGACATCAAGAGGTCATTTTGGAAATACTGTTAAGACAGGAAAGTATAAAATTTTTAAAGACACGCTTGAGATTACAGAAGGTTATCAAAATACTGCGGGTACAATTAATCAATTTTATTTAATTCAAGAAGACTCGTGTATTGTAGATATTAGATTGAGATATGCATATTGCATCTTAGATAAAAATCAGAAATGGCAATATGAGGATGAAAGAAAAAGAGAAATAAAATATCCACAAACAACAACAAACAATTCAGAACTTATTAAAGATTTGGATTCAGTTTTAAGCATTTGTTTTAATTCTCCTATAGTAACTAAGCATTATAAGTTTGACTTGTATAAAGAACGGCAGCCCTTTATTCGTCCATATTACGAATTGAACGAAGCGTCCCAAAGAAAATTCACTATTGGAGGTAAAGAACCAATTTTTAAGAAGAAAGAAAATGATAATAAAGATTTCTTTATTGAGATTTCAGACATCAATCAAAATTCAGATGAAATAAACGTTGAATTTAAAATTCGTAAAGAAGTGGTAACGTTTTTAGCGTATTTCAATAAAAAAGCCGGAAAGTGGGCTTTAATGGGTGATATTTCTGAATATAACTTTTAAGTAGACTTATTAAGAAGTAAATATTCTTACAATAGTTTGCTTATGGTCAACTGGAATAAGTTGAATTTAGCAAACCTTGTGAACAATTAATAAAACGCACATTAAAGCCGCTGCATTTTAGAATGCACAATGAAACAAAAAATAAAAGAATCGACCATTCCGGTTCGTGAAGTCACGAACCGGTGCGGCGGAAAAGTAAACACAAAAAAACATGAATCTCAAAATAATCTTAGCCTTAGCACTTGTAGGAATAGCTGTTATTGTTACTGCCCAGGGTGTTGTTGTTACCGGCCAGGATACTACCCGTAAGAAAACCGTTGAAATCACTTCTTCCTTTAAGCCAACACTCATCCCTTCGGCCAAAATCAATTTCAACCCATCGGCTTCATTAGGCGACACGGTGCGGCCACGGCTGGCGTATAGTGTGCCGGTGCAAAATCTGCAATTCAATATTTATCCCGCTAACCTGAAGCCTGCCACCCTGCAGCCGGATACATCCATGCCATATGCAAATAATGGTTTCATCAAAGCCGGGTTTGGTAATTTTTCAACACCGTATGTAGCGGCTGGTATTTCGTTTGGTGATGGCCGTAAAAGTTCCGGTGCTATTACGGCCGATTATATTTCTTCCAAAGGCAAGCGGGCATTTCAGCAATATAACAAATTTGGTTTCCGGGGCGATGGACTATTTGCCGCAGGCACAGACCACAAACTGAAATTAGGCGCCGGTGTAAGCCAGTATGCAACCCACCGCTACGGCTTTTTACCTGATACACTTAAAACATTTACCAAGGACAATTTGCTGCAACGGTTTTACACCTACAATGTATCTGCCGAACTAAGCAATAATACACCAACGAGCTTTGGTTTGCTGTACGCACCGGCCGTAAATATTTGGCTGTTCAATGATAACCGGGATGGCAAAGAATCACACATCAATTACAACCTGCCGCTACAGGTGAACATACAGAACAATATACGTTTTGGCCTGGCTTTACAAGGTGAGCTGGTAAAATACAACGCACCTAAAAATATATCTGTTAGCAATAATGTGGTTAGTGTAGCGCCTTCACTTACGTTTCTTACCGAGATATTTAAACTAAAAGCGGGTGTTACGCCTTCCTGGGATAACAGCCGGTTTAAGTTGTTGCCTGATTTTAGTGTAGAAGCCAAAATACCGGAACAACCGTTTGTGGGCATCGCCGGTTTGCGTGGGTTTTACGAAATAAACAGTTATCGCAATCTGACCCAATTCAATCCGTTTATTGCACAGCCATCGAATATTTTTAATACCCGGAACACTGAGTTCTATGCAGGGATAAAAGGCAATGGTGGTACTCATTTCAGTTACCTGGCCAATGTGGGTTATGTTCAGCGGAAAGGAGTCGCCCTGTTTATAAACGATACCTCACAATACGGTAATACATACCGGGCAGTTCGGGAAGAACAAATTAATTCCATCCGGCTGCATGGCGAATTAAGTTACCAGAATGCAGATAAACTATACTGGAACAATTCCTTTAATGCTCAAACCTTCGGCGGCCTGAAAACCTACGATAAAGCATATGGGCTAATACCGCTGGAAATTCAAAGCCATGCCAGGGTAAAGGTGCAGGATAATCTGTACCTGACTGCTGATCTTTATTATTTTGAAGGTAACTGGTATAAAAGCAAAAGAGGCCAGGATAAAACCGGCACTGCCGTTGACCTGAATGTGGGTATGGAATTGAAAGTGTACAAAAATGTGAGTATCTGGCTGCAATTCAACAACCTGCTCAATAGTACGTATCAGCGCTGGAACCAATACCCGGTGTTAGGTTTCCAGGCTTTGGGGGGGGCAAAAGTGACGTTTTAGATAAAGCGGTCTTGAAACGGTTATCATCGCTCAAACAAAGCAGCAGCCAACATGCACGACCAATTTATCAGAGCCATCCTTTCCGATAAGACGATAGCTGCCGATTATTTCCGGCAGTATCTTCCCAAAACCGTCAGCACCCAATTAGACTTTACAACGCTGGTGCATTTGCCGGATACGTACCTTTCGGAGGAGCTACAAAAAACCATGTCGGATATTGTGTATGAATGCCATAGGAAAAATGGGGCAGACGCTATAAAAGTGAGCCTGCTGGTGGAACACAAAAGCTACCCCGACAAATACACACCCATACAGATCGGCAGCTATATCTTTTCTGCCCTCCAAAAACAGGTGGCCAATAACGAGGCACTTACTGTGGTGATACCTGTACTGCTATATCATGGCAAGGGTAAATGGCAATACCAAACACTGGCTGGCTTGTTTGAGCGCCTGGAACCGGAATGGAAGCGGTTCCTGCCAGACTTTACCTACATTTATAACAACTTAGGCGAGGTGCCGGATACGGAGGTGGAAGCATTAAACAACAAATTTTTAGCAGCATCTTTGCTGGCATTAAAACATGCTTTTGAAAAAGACTGGCTGGAACAAAATGCGTTGCGGATGCTGACTTTAACGGGCAATGCACCTGATCATTTGCACAAGCCATTTGTCATTTACCTTTTTGGCAGAAGTGAGTTGAAGGCAGTGGAGATTATTCAACTATTTGAATCCTTATCTTTAGACTATAAAAATAAAGTTATGAGCACATTAGATTATTTTATTGAAAAAGGCAGAAAACAAGGTATAGAGCAAGGTATAGAGCAAGGTATAGAGCAGGGGATAGAACAAGGAATCGAGCAAGGGGAAGAAAGAAAAAGTTTTATGTTAGTAAAAAAGCATTTAATGGCTAACAAATTTACCATCGCTCAAATAGCCGAATTTGCGGACGTTAGCGAAGAGTTTGTTTTAAAAGTAAAAAATGTAATCTGAAAATGCAGGTTATCATCTATTTATAAAGCATTCGGGAGCACCTATAAAATGATAGTAGAAAATAGCATGATATTGGGTTAGAACCAGGTATAATGCCTGGTGAAAAAGTAAAATGTATGCGATAATAAAAAACCTTTTATTGGCCAATACATTCACAGCCGCAGACATTGCCCTTTTGCCAATGTTAGTAAAGACTTTGGTATGAGGGTAAAAGAAACATGTTATAAATTCTTTTTTAAATCATTATCACTGAATTTAAGGATACTAATGCGTTGGAATGACTGAAAGTGCTTTACACAAAACAGTATTCAGTTGACGTGTGAAAATAAAAAATCCGTCCTGGTTCAACCGGGACGGATTTTTAATATCTGAAAATTTGCGATTGTAAACGTACTTCTTTAGGTGTAAGTCAGATGCTTTCAGCATTCGAAGTACGAAGTGTGATCATTTCTTCTTTAATGCTTCAGCCATTGTCCGGCCAATATTAGCAGGGCTATCCACCACGTGAATACCGCACTCAGCCATAATTTTCATCTTGGCAGCGGCTGTATCATCTGCACCCCCAACAATGGCACCTGCGTGGCCCATCCGCCTGCCGGGAGGTGCCGTTTGCCCGGCAATAAAGCCCACAACGGGTTTGGTGCCGTGTTGCTTTATCCAATAGGCCGCTTCCGCTTCCATGCCACCGCCAATTTCACCAATCATTACAATGCCTTCTGTTTCAGGGTCGTTCATAAGTAGCTCTACTGCTTCTTTTGTAGGAGTACCTATAATCGGGTCGCCGCCAATCCCAATGGCAGTCGTAATGCCCAGACCTGCCTTCGCAACCTGGTCAGCTGCCTCGTACGTAAGCGTCCCGCTTTTTGATACAATGCCAATCGTTCCTTTCTTAAAAATAAAGCCGGGCATAATACCCACTTTGCAGGCATCTGCTGTAATAACACCTGGGCAATTGGGTCCAATAAGCCGGGTCTGCTTGCCGGTCAGGTATAATTTTACCTTTACCATGTCCTGAACCGGTATCCCTTCGGTAATGCAAATGACAAGTGTTATTCCGGCATCGGCAGATTCCATAATGGCATCAGCTGCAAAAGCCGGCGGAACAAAGATGATACTAACATCAGCGCCGGTTGCTTTTACGGCATCGGCTACCGTGTTAAAAACAGGACGCTCCAGGTGGGTAGTACCACCTTTCCCGGGTGTAACGCCGCCTACTACCTGTGTTCCATATTCAATCATTTGCGAAGCATGAAAGGTGCCTTCCGTTCCGGTAAATCCCTGAACGATTACCCTGGAATTTTCATTGACAAGAACACTCATGACAATTGGTTTATTTTTTTTGAAGTGCTGCAAAAATAGGGAAGCAGAACGTGAATCGTGAATCGTTCCGTATTGGGGGACTATGAGTTGTCCAAATAATTTTTTTAAGCTGCTTTATTTTTAAATATTTGGTACTCACTTGCCTTACGGATATAAGGCCGCTGCTCTTTGATAATGGTAAACACACGGTCAACTATCTTACAGCGCACGGCATTAATCGCACAGCGCCCTGCTTTGCCTTCCTTTACTTTACGCTCATAGTAAGCCTTCATATCGGCATCATGCCCTATGACTGAGGTAGCGCCCCGGTCCAGCAATGATTTCATCTCCTGGTTGGCCAGCCGGCTGGTTCGTTTACCCCGTCGCAGTGAGGTACCTGACTGATGATCATAGGGGATCAAACCACAGTAGGCAGCAAACTGCCGGGCGGTGGTAAACTTCGTAAAATTGCCGGTATAAATCAACAAGGCTGTTGCTACTACCGGCCCTACCCCAACGATGGAAAGCAGCAAGGTATAATTGGTCAGCAGTTCTTTGGAGCTTTTGATAACAAGCTGTATTTCTTTGTCTAATAGCTTGATTTGTCTGTTCAGTTCAGCGATCAGCACATCCTGTGACAGGATGAGCACATCTTCTTTGGCTAACTTCAGCACCTGCACCATTTCACCCCGCCTGCCTACCAGCCCGCCGTGTTCTGTCACCAACTTGCGGCGCAGGGAAGCCAACAATTGGAGGCGTTCGCATTGTGGGTTTAAAGCCTTAGTGGGCTTGAGTTCTTCCCGTTTGCGGTAGGCGTACATGGCCAGCCGCACGGCATCAATCTTATCATTCTTACCACGCACTGCCCCTAAAGATTGTTTCACATCCAGCGGATGTGCTTCGATGAAGGTATAGCTGTTTTCTTGCATAAAATGAGCCAGTGGTTTGCTGTAGATGCCGGTGTTCTCAAAGCAAAATAAGGCATCGCTACTATCAATTTGCTGTTGCTGCACAAAGGCGAGCAGAAAGGCAAAGCCTGCTTCATTGTTCTCAGCCGTCAGGTGCTGATCGGTTGATTTGACATAGACATCCAAGGTAAGTTTGGAGACATCAATGCCGATGAAATGTGATTGGGTAATCATACATTTGTTTTTGATGGTTTATAAAAAAGTTGCCGGTAGCTAAGATGACCTTTACTGTTTCTAAGGGAGTAAAGTATTGCGGATGAGCCTATAGGCAACGGTGGACCAGGAGGGCAGGGGACTAATACGGAGAGTGGTTCTTACAACAGCCGCGGCGGTAGTTCACCCCTGCCTTTTCCTTGTCCACAAATATCAACAACTATTCACCTTTATCCGCACTCCCCCTTTGCAATCCCCCTCCTTGGTGTGAGAAGAAAAGCAGGGGCGTGGGGGGAGGTGGGATATAGGAATAGATTTATAAAAAATAAGGGGTGGGGGTGGTTTGGGCGTAAACATGGTCTAAAGGCCGCGGCGGATCTGACCCACACAAAAAAGTTATGAATTAGGAGAGATAAGATATGAGTTGTTCTGTGCATCTTAAAAAGTTTTACTTCATTTCAAAAGATTAAACCATTCCAATGCGATCTGCCATATTGATTCTCAGTGTTCTTTTTACCCAACATCTTTTTGCCCAAACCCTTACCAGCCCTGATAAAAATATCACGGTTACCGTAGGTATCAGCGATTCTGCCACAGCCTGGTATTCCGTTGCATACAAAGGCAAAGAGGTGCTGGGCAAAAGCCGGTTGGGTTTAACACTGGACAATGCTAATTACGCAACAAGCCTAAAGCTGGTGACAGCATCTATTACCCAATACATTACCGACCGCTATCAAATGCTGAGCGCCAAAAGAAAAACCTGCATTTACACAGCCAACAAAAAAACATATTCGTTTATCAATGCACAAGGCCAGCCGCTGGACATTATTTTTCAGGTTTCAAACGATGGCGTGGCTTTCCGGTATTTATTAGGTGGCAAAGCAGCAGGTGTAAAAACAGTTAGCGAAGAAAAAACAGCTTACCATTTTCCCGAAAATACAGCCGCCTGGTTGCAACCCATGAGCGTAGCCAAATCGGGCTGGGAGCAGAGCAACCCAGCTTACGAAGAGCACTACCAGCAAGGGGTTCCGGTTAACACACCATCACCGCTTAAGGCCGGCTGGGTGTATCCGGCCCTTTTTAAAACGGGTGATACCTGGCTGTTAATAACGGAGGCTGCCATGGATGGTAACTGGTGCGGTACACGGCTGGAAACAACTTCTGATAAAAACGAATTAAAAGTGGGTTTTCCGGATCCACGGGAAACCATTGCGCCAAACGACTTATTACCACAATCGGAAGGGCCGTTTTATTCGCCCTGGCGGGTCATTACCATTGGCAGCCTTACTACTATCATGCAGTCAACGCTGGGTACCGATGTGGCCAACCCGGCTGTAAAAGGCGATTTTTCTTTTGTAAAACCCGGCCTCAGTTCCTGGAGCTGGATCATGAGTAAGGACGATCACATTATTTACCCCGAACAAATAAAATACATTGATTTCGCAGCAGATATGGAATGGCCTTACTGCCTGGTAGATGCTGATTGGGATAAGCGGATTGGCTACGATTCCATCGCTATGCTTTCAAAATATGCCGCCGGCAAAAACGTAGGCTTGCTGCTTTGGTACAACAGCAGCGGAGACTGGAACACGGTCAAGTATTCTCCCAAAAGCAAACTGCTTACCCATGACGACCGGGTAAAAGAATTTAGCCGCCTCAGGGCGATGAACATCAAAGGCATTAAGGTTGACTTTTTTGGTGGCGATGGCCGCTCAGTCATCCAATACTACATTGATATTTTAAAAGATGCTGCTGCCTACCACCTGATGGTTAATTTTCATGGGGCCACACTGCCACGGGGCTGGGCACGTACGTACCCAAATTTAGTAACTACCGAAGCCGTCCGCGGGTTTGAAAATGTTACCTTCCGGCAGGACGAAGCAGATCAGGAAGCAGTGATGTGTACCACCGTGCCATTTACCCGCAATGCCTTTGACCCCATGGATTATACGCCTACCAATTTGTACAAAGTGCAAAGCCGTTCTATCCGCCGTACCAGCAGCGCTTTTGAACTGGCACTAAGCGTTATTTTCCTAAGCGGCATACAACATATCGCCGAAAGCCCGGATGGTATGAGCCATATCCCACCATTCGTGAAAAGCTTTATGCAAAACCTGCCTGGCCAGTGGGATGAGGTAAAATACCTGGATGGCTACCCCGGCAAATATGTAGTGCTTGCCCGCAAAGCCGGCACCAAATGGTACGTAGCCGGCATCAACAGTAATAAAGAAAGCCAAACGGTAAACCTTAATCTAACAGACCTGAAAATAAAAGGCGGCAAGTTGATAGCAGAAGGTAACGACCCGCTAAGCTTTACAGAAAACAATCCGGAAATTGGAAAAGACAAGGCAACTATAACCATGAAGCCGAACGGCGGTTTTGTGATGGTGCTGGAATAACTATACGCTTTTATTCACAACCACTATCTTTTATCCTGGAAGGATCTGACTCATACCACTGGTATGATTAAAAACCTGTATTGAGTTTAGTCCCTTTCAGCGTTCTCAAATATCTTAATGGGTTAAACCGGCCAAAATCCCCTGATCCTTTACCGGTTCGTATCGGCATCAACTTCCTCCGTAACTTGAAATACGGGTTGTTCATTACTTTTACATCATGCAGCAGCCAACCATCCGTTTACCTTTTGAGCCACCCCGTTACAGCTACGACGATTATAAAAACTGGAGCGATGAGTGGGAACTAATTGATGGATACCCTTATTCATTAATGCCTTCGCCGAAGCAAAAGCATCAGCAATACAATTTTAGGTTTGCAAGATTAGTTGGTAACATACTTGCCGGCAAATCATGCGATTGCGAGGCGTATGGAGAATTTGACTGGATTGTAAATAGCGAAACGGTGGTACGGCCGGATGCCATGATTGTTTGCGGTGAAATTAATACTGACTGGCTCACTTTTCCACCCGTGCTTATTCTTGAAATTGCATCGCCTTCTACATACCTGAAGGACAAAAACGTAAAATACAAACTGTATGAAATGAATGGGGTGAAATACTATGTTTTGGTTGATACAGAAAACAAGAAGGTAGAACAGTATGAGTTGATAAATGGTTTGTATCAACCAAAAGGAGACCTCCTGTTTGTACTGGTATCAGGTTGCGAAATACAAATAGACTTTTCCTCTTTGTGGTATTAAACTGTTATTTCACCGGCACGTTTATCCTGCTGTTTACTAACTTTCGGATAAATTTAATCGCTCTAAAATCCAATTTATTCCTTCTCGGCATTTACCCCTTCAACCCTTACCTTCGCCGCCAGAAAAATTCAACTTTTTTACCAAATATAAAGATTGCACTATGGCCAATGTAGGCAAGATCAAACAGATCATCGGCGCTGTAATAGACGTTCATTTTGATGCAGGAAGCAAGCTGCCGGAAATTTATAACGCACTGGAAGTACGCCGGGATAATGGTGATATTTTAGTGCTGGAAGCACAGCAACATCTCGGTGAAGACAGTGTACGCACCATTGCGATGGACGGTACCGAAGGCCTTGTACGGGGAATGGTGGTTACCGATACCGGCATTCCGATAGCAATGCCAATTGGTGAAGGTATTAACGGGCGTTTATTCAACGTAACCGGCGACCCGATTGATGGCTTGCCTGCGGTGAGCAAAGTTGGCGGTCGCCCTATTCACAACAAGCCTCCGCTGTTTGAAAATCTAAGCACCGCCAGCGAAGTGCTCTTTACCGGCATTAAAGTAATTGACCTGATTGAACCGTATGCAAAAGGTGGCAAAATTGGCTTGTTTGGCGGCGCCGGCGTAGGCAAGACCGTACTGATACAGGAACTGATTAATAATATCGCCAAGGGCTACGGCGGCCTGAGTGTATTTGCCGGTGTAGGCGAACGTACGCGTGAAGGAAATGACCTGCTGCGTGAAATGATTGAAGCCGGCATTATGAACTATGGCGACGATTTTAAGCACAGCATGGAAGAAGGCGGCTGGGACCTGGAAAAAGTGAACCTCGAAAACCTGAAGCAATCCAAAGCCACGTTCGTTTTCGGGCAGATGAATGAACCACCGGGCGCCCGTGCCCGGGTAGCCCTGAGCGGCCTTACCATTGCCGAATATTTCCGGGATGGCGATGGACAGGGAAAAGGAAAAGACATCTTATTTTTCGTTGATAATATCTTCCGTTTCACGCAGGCTGGTTCCGAAGTATCGGCACTGCTTGGCCGTATGCCGAGTGCTGTAGGTTATCAGCCAACACTGGCTACCGAAATGGGCCTGATGCAGGAACGTATCACCTCCACTAAAAATGGTTCTATTACGTCCGTGCAGGCCGTATATGTGCCTGCGGATGACCTGACCGATCCGGCGCCGGCAACCACCTTTGCTCACCTGGATGCTACAACCGTACTAAGCCGTAAAATTGCAGATTTGGGTATTTACCCTGCGGTGGATCCCCTGGATAGCACCAGTCGTATTCTGACCCCGGCAATTGTAGGCGACCTGCACTATGATACCGCCAACCGGGTAAAGCTGATTTTACAACGCTATAAAGAATTACAGGATATTATTGCCATCCTTGGGCTGGACGAGTTAAGCGATGAGGATAAACTGATTGTAAGCCGTGCCCGTAAAGTGCAGCGTTTCCTCAGTCAGCCTTTCTTTGTGGCTGAACAGTTTACCGGTTTGAAAGGTGTATTTGTGGATATTAACGATACCATCCGGGCCTTTAATTCCATTATGGATGGTGAAGTGGATGATTACCCCGAAGCCGCCTTTAACCTGGTAGGCACCCTGGAAGATGCCATTGAAAAAGGTAAGAAAATGATGGCTGCGGCGAACGCTTAATACAAATATGCAAATGTGACAATTAGCAAATTAGCAAATGAATACATCAATCTTAATTTTGTTGCGCATTTGAAAAGTTGCTACTTGTGAATTTTGCAAAATTCCCCGAACTAAGCTTATAAGCCACATTTGCATATTTGCTAATTGTCACATTTGCTAATTAATAACATGAACTTAGAAATATTAACCCCGGAAAAAAAGCTGTATAGCGGCGAAGTATATGGCGTGCAACTTCCAGGTACGGATGGTTTATTTGAAGTACTGGATAAACATGCCCCCCTGGTAAGTGCTTTAGGCAAAGGCAATATAAAAGTACTGACGGACAGAACCAATTCTGTGAGCTATACCATCAGCGGTGGTTTTGTGGAAGTGCTGAATAATAAAACAAGCGTATTGGTTGAAGGAGCTACAGAAGTGGGATAAGGATATTCTACAACCTATTTTGAAACCCATTCCGGCTTAACCGGGATGGGTTTTTTACTAGGCAGTTGTTAATAAGTGCCTGCCTGAAAATAGAATAGCTGTCCGAAAAAACGGCTGTGTGAACATAAAAAAGAGGCTATCGCTTTTTCAGCAATAGCCCCCCAATTTATTAAATGTGGAATTCGATTATTTTACGAAACGAACAGAAACCTTTTCCTGTGAAACCAGATCGGTAACAGTAACAGTGTAAACCCCTGCCGGCAGTGCCGCTACATTCATGGGAATGGCAGTAGTACCGGTTGTTAGGGTGCGTTGCTGCTGCATTAACGGCTGGCCCGAAAAGCCAAGAACAGCAATAGAAACCTTGTTGCTCACCGGCGTATTCACCAGCAGGTTAAAGCTGTTCGCAACCGGGTTGGGATATACATCAGCAATAGAAAGTTGTGTTACTGCTTTTCCGTTGATAGAAATAATAGCTGAATAGGTAAACTTATCATCCTTATCTGTCTGTTTTAACCGGTAAAATCCTTTTACAGAAAGTGGCTTCTCATCATTAAAACTGTAAGTGATTTTCGCAACAGAATTTCCGTTTGCAGCTTTTGTAGGGATGAAGGCCAATGATTTAAAGTTGGTGCCATCAACGGACCTTTCCAAATCAAACCCTTTATTATTCTGCTCGGTGGCCGTAGTCCATTGCAACAGGTTGTATTGCTGCATTTTTACACCGCTAAAGATTAGCAAATCAATAGGGAGGGCCACACCCGGTTCATCAGCCCCCTGGAAGGGATTGGTGGTGGAACGGGTGCCATTGTCAATATCCAGCGTAACACCAGCAATAGGTGTACCATATAGCGTTGTGGCTGTTGAAGACGGTGGCGCCAGGTGCAGGTCGGTAGCGGATACAAATGTTACATTAGCAAAATTGGAATTTTGTTCCTGTGTGTTTGCACTTGTTTTATATAAGGCCAGCTCGCTATTGCGGTAAACACTTCCATTCCAACCGCCGGCAGCAAAGCCATTGTTTGCATCAGTGGCATAGTACGTATTATAATTTACTGTATTGGTTCCCAAAGTGCTACTCAGTAAAAAGCCAATAAACTGTGAGGTACCAGTAACACCACCCGTACGTTCCATAATGGATATGTTGTTCCGTTGATTATACACAGAAGCTGCATTGGCATCTTGCTTTGCAATACCGACTGAACTTGCCGAGTTGGTGACGCTTTGTGCGCCACCAATCCTTACTGTGTTGTAATAAATGTTGGACGTGTAACTACTACCGTTAGTATTTCCTGTTAGAATACCAAATATTCCGGCAGCTGAGGGATTGGCATCGGTAATAGAAATAAAACTGTTGAAAACATTTACTGTAGAACCGGCTGGTGGAAGTATGTTCATGCCCCGTGCATTGACGGCGGCTGTGGAAGACAAACCTAAAATTTTGTTCGACTGGTAATTAAACGTAGTAGCAGCTGCTGCAGCGACTCTTCCGATATTTACGCCGTAAATAGCAGTAGCCACCGGCCCGGATAAATTAGTAATGGTATTTTTGATCACATTGAAAGTAGCAGCACCATTACTATAGGTTCCGATACCTATTATTGCTGCAGCTGATGGTGCAGATAATCCGTTTATTATATTGTTTTGGATATTCTCGGTACCTGCAGCAACATCTGCTATACCCGTAATACCGGTAGTTCCGGTGGAGGTAATAGCAAGCGAAATGGTATTACCAATAATGGATGATGTGGCGCCGGCAATCACTGATTGCTGTTGTATGCCAACAATTCCTCCTGATACCGGTACATTGTAGGAAACCATCGATACAAAATTATTATTAATGGTGATATTGGATTGGCCGGTTCCTGCAAAAATGCCGATGGCGCCGAAGTTTTTTACTGTGTTAGCCAAAATTTTTGTACCGGAATTAGGAATGGCATCGCTCTGCCCTAAATCCTGAATACCCCGTAGCCCGCCTGTTATACTACATAACTGTATAGTGTTGTTCAGGTTAGCAGTAGAACTAGTAGCCCCTACCGAAACTACCAGGCTGCCCGCACCGGAAGAACTAACATCGGCTGCGGTACAGTTTATATATTGAATGATATTGTTGTTGGCCGCATTGAGTAACTCAATATTTCTATTGGTATTGCTACCTGCAAACGGATCATTGATGGCGAGGTAATTGGCTGTACTTGATATAACACCCCCGGGCCGACCGTCCAGGGTAACATTATCACCACCATTTAGTTGCAAAATCACTCCGGTAGCAGCTACAGGCCTTTGGATGATTTCACCATTATTACCTGCTGCAGGCCGTATGGTAATTCCGAATCCGCCGGTAGTCAGGCCCTTATCCGTTAATTGAATCGGATACGCTTCGGATGTTCCATCGTAAGCAGTTTGTAATTCAATCATATAATTGCCGCTCAACGGTGTAGGTATAGCTGCATAAGCAGCGCCAATACTTGCATAAGTAACTACAGGCCCGGTTGGTGGCGTAAGCGTAACTGTGCCGGTTTGTGCATTACCTGTAGTAAAACTAAACAGGGCGCCCAGCAAAAACAAAGTGTAGGTTTTTTTCATAGTTAAATGATTTAAATGAAAGGGAAAAAATGAAGAAGTAACGTGTCTGCATCGGATGTCTATGACTCTATAAGCAATACTTGTGCCTCTATAATTAACCGGTACCAAACGCCAATCTTCAGCGATACATTTTCTTTATCGTGCCCAACCGGAAAGTTGAAGCAAACCGGATAATCGTAATCCTTTACTTTTTCCAGAATCATCTCTTCAACCGTTTGCCCGAATGGTACGGTAGTATCCTTCAAATCGCTGAAATGGCCAACTATTAAGCCGGCAAGATTTTTTAATTTGCCACTCCTTTGTAACTGCACCAGTAGCCTGTCAATAGCATAGTAGTATTCCCCAATATCTTCAACAAAAAGAATTTTACCGGCGGTATCAATATCTGTGGCGGTGCCTACCTGGTGTGCCAGCAGCGTTAAATTGCCACCTGCCAATATTCCATTGGCAGAGCCCTTTTTATTTGCCGGGTGTGCTGCTGTTTCATACATAACCGGTTGGCCGCTCAGTACATTTCGTAAGGATTGAATGTATTTATTTTGGGCTTCGCCATCATTAAACGCTGCAGCCATCGGAGCATGTAACGAAGCTGTATTCAGTTGGGTTAACAGGCAGGAGTGCAGTACCGTAATATCGCTAAAGCCAATGACCCACTTCGGATTTGCTTTAAATTTCTCCCAGTTCAACTCATCAATCATCCGGCTGGTTCCGTAGCCGCCACGGGCACATAGTACCGCCTTTACATGGGTTTCATCCAGCATTTGCTGCAGGTCTGTTTGGCGTTCGGCATCTGTACCGGAAAAATAATGGTATTGATGACCCGGTGTTTTTCCCACTACCGGCTGATAACCCCATTCCTGTAAAGTTTGAATGCAGGTTTGAAATTTCTCAAATGGCATATAACCCGCCGGGCAAACCAGCCCAATGCGATCGCCGGGTTGCAGATAGGGGGGGATGATGGCAGCCTCCCCAACCGAGCCAAAGGAGGGGCTACTAACTCCGGAGTTATTAAGCAATAGGAATCATTTACGTAATTCAAATTTTTAACTACGCATAAAAATATATCGAACAGCGTAGCTATAAAGACCGGTCTGAGCCCCTCCTTTAGAGAGTTTGTCCCGACGAGTCGGGAGGTTGGGGAGGCTGGGTTGGGGAGGCTTTTTACATTTTCTCCAGCCTTACTTTTCTGGCAAAAAACTTTGTCAGCGAATCCCGTTTGCGCAATGTGTCGGACGGTGCTGCATTCAATGGAATCCAAAGCTTAAACGTAGTAGAATCGGTGGTCTCCATTCTTGCATCAGTGCCATATGCTTTCAGCTTGGCAGTACGGTCTTTGGCACGGGCTTTATCCTTTGTAATCTCAAATATGGCTTTATATGCATTCGGATCATTTGAAGTGGTATTGCCTGTCTGTGCAGCATTGGCGGCTGTATTACTATTTACTGGTGTATCCTTTTTAATGGTACTATCGGTTGATGGCGCCACGGTACCTGTTGCTGCTTTATGTTGATATAAATAATAGTAGGCTGCCCAGGCTGCAAGGCCTAACAGCACCACCAGCGTAACTATAACAATAAAATTCTTATAATTTACCTGCTTTTTTTTGGCTGCTGCTATATTTTTAGGAAGTACCGGTAGCGGTTCTCTAACTTTTAGAGGCTTATGGGTAGTAGTGACCGTATCACTTACGGGTATATATGTACCGGGCGTAAATCCATACGTGCCATCATCCTTTTTTTCAACGGTGCCAACGCCTTCTATCAGATAAGCTTTACCAATATTGATAAACTGCCGGCTCAGCATAAAATGAGAGTCAACATCGGAAGCAGCAAGCGGGGCTATTTTGCCGGTATGCGTCGAAACAAACTTAATGAACTCGGGGTCAGCCTGCTGCTGTAGGTCGTACGTAAAACGAAGATCCTGTAAAGGAATGGCTTCCGATTTTTCATTGGCGCCAGAAGGCAGTTGTACATCGGGCGAAAAATGGAGCCGGCCAATGCCGGGCAGCGAAATACTTTTATTCTGGTATAAGTATTGACGGATAAGGATGTCGAAGTTCACAGTGTACTTTTAGAAACAATTGAAGTATATAAAACAACGGGTTAGCAGGGATGCAATAGTAAGGAGTATTTGTGGAAGGAAAGCCTATTTTAACTACTGACAGGGCTGAATTGTTTGCATCATGCTTTCTGAATATATCCTGTAACCATTTTTAAACGTTATAACAGACATTAGCTGTTTTGTAATCTTTATAAAAATAAATGACCTCCGGGGCATGCAACAAAACCGCTGCTACCTTTGCCTATGCTTACAGATAACGAAGAAGCTTTTATAGCGTACTGGCTACGCAACAGGCAGCGGCAAAAGAAGTTACTGTACCAATTGCTGGTAGGCCTGCCGGTTGGGCTGTTACTGGGTGGCGTAATAGCGTATAACTTTTACAGCGGTTGGTACAAGCGGGCCGATGCAATAGCTAATGCACAGTTTAACCCGGTAGTGTTAATCGTAGCATTACTGATCATCGCTGTATTTATTGCTATTTTTTCCAAAAAATTTCAATGGGAGCAGCGGGAGCAGAAATACACGGAATTGCTGATAAAAAAGGAAAAATTAAAAACAGATACAACAAAAACCGAAAATCAATGATGAAAAAAATGATGCTGTTAGCAATAACAGCAAGTGTACTATTCGCCGGGTGTAAAAAGAAAGAAAATGCAACGTGTACCAATGTGGACCCGGCATCAGAGGAACCTGCGATCATCGCTTACAACACTACCTCAGGTATTACCGCTACAAAACATTCTTCAGGTTTGTATTACCAGATCATAACTATGGGAACAGGCGTTACGCCTTCCCAAAATAGTTCCGTAACAGTTCAATACGTTGGTAAGTTGTTCAATGGAACTACTTTCGATTCCAACACCACTGCCGGTGGCGTGCAGTTTCCATTATCACAATTAATACCAGGCTGGCAGATAGGAATTCCCCTTATTCGGGTGGGCGGAAAAATCAGGCTGATCGTACCTTCGGCTTATGCATACGGTTGTCAGGGTTCGCCACCGGCTATCCCATCAAATACACCACTGTTTTTTGAAATTACCCTGTTGGGTGTTAATTAGGTGTAGGATACAGGATTCCGTTCTGACAGTATAGATTTTGCTTCGTTCGTAACACTTACCAGTTGCGGTTTCAGCTTCGGTTTATAAAATAAAATATCACTATTATCAACACAAAAGTGACGAAGAAATAAATGATAATGTTCTTGGTGTTTGACTGGCGGGTCTTGCGATTATACAAATAACCACAGTCTTTACATTTTGTGTGGTGAAACATTTTTGGCCCGATGACACCACCCCACCAGGTATATTTTACAGGCACAACGTTTGCAGAATTGCATTTAGGACAACTGTCGTCCAATACTAACTGATCCGGTAAATTGTTCATAAAAAATTTTTGAAGATTTTGAAATATACAGTGATGCCGTAAATTTATCAATTAAGTTTCATGGCTGATGAAAAGTGGCTCATGGTATTTTGAAAAGTTTTCGTATTCAACAGCCCGGATGTACTTTTAAAAGATTACCGGTTTATGATTTGTCATTAAAAATTCTCAAAAAGGTGTAGGCCAGTTGCTTTCAGCGTAAACTGAAGGGGGTTGGCAATTCACTGTGGATTATTCACTACTATGCCCCACGAAGCCATTTCTGTTTTCGACATGTTTAAGATAGGTGTCGGCCCGTCAAGTTCGCATACCTTAGGCCCGTGGCGGGCTGCACAGCGCTTTGTGCAAAAACTGGCAGCTACCAGGCAGTTAGAGCAGGTAACACAATTAACCGTATTACTCTACGGCTCGCTGGCCAAAACCGGGAAAGGCCATGGTACTGATATCGCCATATTGCTGGGTCTTTGCAACGAAGATCCGGTAACCATCGATGTAAATAGTATTGACGATAGAGTAGGCGCCATCCGTATGGAGCAGGTTATTATGCTGGGTGGTACGCAAAAAGTACGGTTCGACCCGGCAGAGGAAATGTTTTTTTTGGTAAACGATTCGCTTCCTTACCACCCCAATGCCATGAGCCTGCTGGTAAAGTTTAACAACGGCGATGGCATCAGCGAAACCTATTATTCTATTGGCGGCGGTTTTGTAGTACAGGAAGGCGAAGCGATTGTGGCCGGCAAGCAAATACAATTGCCTTTTCCGATTAACACGGCGGACGACTTGCTGCACTGGTGCATTAAAACCGGCCTGCCCATCAATGAAGTGGTGCTGGAAAATGAAAATACCTGGCGGCCCGAAGCAGAAACCCGGTTGGGTGTTGCTAAAATTTGGGAAGCCATGCGCAACTGTGCTTACCGGGGTTGCCATACCCATGGCTACCTGCCGGGTGGCCTGAATGTAAAGCGTCGTGCCTTTGAGTTGAACCGTAAACTAATGGCAGGCCGTACGTATAAAAATTATGATGAGTGGATGCAGGCCATTCGCCATGGCGGCGATGGCTTTAAATACACACTAGACTGGGTGAACTGTTTTGCACTGGCTGTAAATGAAGAAAACGCCTCTTTTGGCCGTGTAGTAACAGCGCCTACCAATGGTGCTGCCGGCGTTATTCCCGCGGTGCTGCTATACTTTATTATTTTTAATGATGGGGCGGATGCCGATAAAATATTCCGGTTTTTGCTAACCGCTTCTGAAATAGGGAGCATCTTTAAAAAAGGCGCTACCATCAGTGCAGCTATGGGGGGCTGCCAGGCCGAAATTGGGGTGAGCAGCGCCATGGCTGCCGCAGCGCTAACCGAGGTATTGGGTGGCAGCCAGAAGCAAACCTTAATGGCAGCCGAAATTGCGATGGAGCATCACCTGGGCCTTACCTGCGACCCCATTGGCGGGCTGGTACAAATACCCTGCATTGAGCGTAACACCATGGGCGCCATCAAAGCTATAACCGCCTCGCAGTTAGCCTTGCAAAGCACGCCCGACTTTGCCAAAGTGAGCCTGGATAAAGTGGTACAAACCATGTGGGATACTGCCCAGGATATGAACAGTAAATACAAGGAAACTGCCGATGGCGGATTAGCAGTTAATGTGCCGATTAGCTTGAGCTTGTGCTGATGAAATTATATGTTTTCTGTAGACTACTTAACGTATCAATTCAGACTATACAATCACATTAGTTGCAGAAGTAACTATTGTGAAATAATGCTGGTATAACGTTTCAGGTTCTGGTGCCTACATACATATCAGTTGGAAAGATAATTATTAGCTGGCCTGAATGGCTGCTGCACATTTATCAATATTAAGTGCACCGTAATCAAATAGGTGTTGGCTTCCGTCTTTAAGGGTTACAATACATTTTTTACTGAAGAAACTTTTTTTCACCTCCACATTTTGTATATCGGCTTTATCAATCTCCAGGAAGCCTTCGCTACCCCATTTAATAAATGCGAATTCTTCCATAATACCTCTGGCACTTACATCAAATTTTGCATCGTAAAGCAACCGTTTGTTGGTTACGGTGAGTTTGCCGTTGAACTTGCCACCTTTAGGCGGAACATACAAAATAGTCCAGGTATCAATCTTCGTTTCTCCGGGTAACAAGGTGATGTTCATAAGCAAGATTTTTGAAGATGAATGGAAGTGAAAAAAGGAGTGCTGAAAACAATTTTAAAAGCAACCCTTACCAAATAATTGAACCGGGACTAAAAGTAATAGAATTTATATAGAATCCAAATGCTAAGCTTGGAAAAGTTGTTAGAGGCTGAGACTATCCGCCTGTTTGCATTGATAATGAAGTATAACCACCCCGGAACCAAATGTCTCAGCCTTCAATAATTCCAGGGACTGAATCCGTAAATTACTGAAGAGTGGTTTCCCTTTTCCAATTGCTACAGGGTGTACCCAAAGACGATATTCATCAACCAATTTCAAATCCACTAAAGCGGAAAACAGTTTGCCACTGCCGTACAGTATAATGTCCTTTCCATTTTGTTGTTTGAGATACCTGATTTCTTCAGCAAGATTTCCATTGATTAAGGCCGTATTATTCCAGGTTGCGGTCTTGAGCGTTTGGGAAACAACTACCTTGGAATAGCAGTTCATCATTTCTGTAAATAGGACATCCTCCCTGGAGCAGGATACTTGCAGCGCTTTTGCATTCCAGTAGTTGGCCATAGCCGTATACGTCACCCTACCCAATAAAATAGTATCCGCTTCTGCCAGTTGCCTGCATAAAGAGGCTCCCATCTCACTGGTCCAGCTTTTAAAATGCCAGTCCAGCCCGCAGTCCGGTCCCGACATAAAGCCATCCAGCGTTACATTCATTGACACAATGAGCTTACGCATGTGAGTGGGGTTTTATTTGTTAGACCAAATTGCAACAGGTAACGGAAACAGCTATTTGCTATACGAAGGCTCCGACCTTCGTATTCTTATTTTGCCGCCTCCCGGCGGCTTATTCACAGCAGTCTATTGTCTAATTGAATCTGGTATTAATCCATTGGTTAACTTTTGAAAGCAACTTTTAAGAATAGAGTTTTTTCGTAAGGTGTTTTTGGAGAACACCTTACGAATGAAGGACGTTAGTGAATAATGCGAATCAAGAGTTGCGGAGGTTACAACAAAAAAGTTAAGTTCACAATCTGTACATTTTAATCAGACATGCTGATTGCCATCTGTATTGTTGGGCATAGCACAACCCTGTTGGTAGATAAACCCATTGCCGGGCATTTGTTGGGCAGCGCCCAACCCCTTCATAGCCGGAGTGCCTAATGGGATTGGGCGCTGCCCAATAATACACTGGCATTGCTTATATATGCTACCAACAGAATTGGGCGCTGCCCAATAATACACATGAATGTCAACTCTCGATTCGCATGAATAAACCCATAGTGTAACACCGGATATGAAAGCCCAGGCATGCTGCCAACCTATTAAGCAATTGCTGCATTTGCCATTGTCGTTTTCTGATACTTTTGAGAAGTTACTGGTTGGGTCACTTTATTTTCCTTAGCTGCTGAAAGGGCCTTCCGCCTTTTATGATACCAGACATAAGAGCATGCACCTACAACTATGAAAATTAGCATGGGTGACCAGTTACTAACAGGTCTACCAGAGGACGCTACTGAATAGGCAGCCCCGATGAGATCGTACATCAACCCGGCATAAGCCCATTCCTTTATTTTGGGATAGCCGGGTACAAGTATGGCGATTACGCCCAGCAATTTGGCGATTCCCAAAAATGGCAGCAGGTAGGTGGGCATGCCTATTTCTATAAAGCCCTGAACGGCTATCGGGTGGATTATTATATCCGGCACGGCAGAGCCTAACATAACGAAGGCGAAAAGCCCGGTAAGAATCCAGTAAATGATGTTTGTCTTTTTCATGGTTGTGATTTTTAATGTGAATGATTATTGATAGTTTCTTTTTGACAGAACAAAACTACTTCCTGGCAGGGTGGTTGGGCGGGTGTTAAAAAGACTTCTAAAGGGTTGTTTGCGACTTTCTGGTTTCTTACTTTTACATTCGTTGCATATACGTATTTTGTGCTTCGGACGCTGCCATTATTTTCTTATTAGCAACCATTTAAATAGCCCGTAGCGTAGTTGCATTCCCTAACTGATAAAGCTTTATGTATCATGAAACATGTGTCTATCCTGGTTCCAAATGAGGCGGTAATGGCAAGCATTGTTGATCCCCGCACTATGTTTACAGGTGCCAATGATTTTTTGGAGGCCACCGGCAAGCCGCCGCTTTTTAAAGTTCAGCTCATCGGTCTTTCCAAAGAAGTAGAATTTAATAACGGACTGTTCTCGGTGCGAACGGATGCCATTATCAGCAGCATCAAAAAAACGGACCTGGTAATTATACCGGCGCTGGGCGGCGATCTGAAAAAGACGCTGGAAATAAATAAAGATTTTGTTCCATGGATTGTTAAACAATACAAAGGAGGCGCTGAAGTAGCCAGCCTTTGTACCGGTGCATTTCTGCTGGCTTCAACCGGTTTGCTCGACGGTAAGCAATGTTCCAGCCATTGGAAAACAGCCAGCGAATTCAGGGACATGTTTAATGAAATAACGTTGGTGGATGGTGCAATTGTTACCGAGCAGCAGGGTCTGTATTCCAGCGGTGGTGCTACCTCTTACTGGAATCTACTACTACACCTGATTGAAAAATATGCTGGCCGGGAAATTGCCATCATGGCCTCTAAAATATTTGCCCTGGAGATTGACCGGAAAAGCCAGTCACCATTCATGATGTTTCAGGGACAGAAAAACCATGTAGATGAACCGATAAAAGAAGCGCAGGCATTTATTGAAAACAATGTGACGGAAAAAAATATCCGTAGAGGACTTATCCATAAAATTTTCCATTGGAAAACGGCATTTTGAAAGGCGCTTTAAAAAGGCAACGAATAATACACCGAGTGAATATATCCAACGGGTAAAAATGGAAGCAGCCAAAAAATATTTTGAAACCAGCATCAAAAATGTATCGGAAGTAATGTATGATGTGGGTTATGTAGATCCCAAAGCTTTCCGGCTCACTTTTAAAAAGATTACCGGCTTATCACCCATTGCCTACCGAAATAGGTATAATAAAGAGGCAGCTATTGCTTGATAAAGCATGGGGGTGAGCAGAGCATCACTACTTGGCAAAGTAAGCTTTGATAAAGTGGTGCAAACGCTAAGATACCAATCAGGATATGCACGGCTATACAAAGAAGGTGCTGATGAGTATTAGAAGTGATTGTAACGATTAGTTTAAATTAGTGTTAGTTAGGGCAGGGCTACAAGTTAAACCAGTGTTTTGTACAGTTCATGTATTAGCTTATCAAGAGTATTAGTTTATTTTACAAGGCTATCAATTCCTTCAAATGAGTACACTTACTTTACTTGCTACAGCACAAGAATTTAATATAAGTCTTAATGACTTAATTACCTTTTTAGTTAGTAAAGGTTTTCCAATAGATGAAGCGAAACATGATTTTGATTTAACAGAAGAAATGTATGTTGCTATAGAGGGGAAATTTGCCACGAATTTAGCAGCAAGGATAATAATGAGATGCATTAAAACAAAAGACCATTATCTTGAAATAGGGCGTTGTGGCCTAACTGATAAAGATTTTGAAGCAGGAAGCCTGTTAGATAAATTACTTAGGCAATGTACTCATATCAAAACATTAATATTTAGTAATAGCTGGTGGGACTTCGACGAAGTCAAAGAAAATAAAAGCAGTAATAATCAAGAATTAAACAAACTTTCCAAACTTCCTTCAGCTATTTATAGTTGCCAAAGCTTAGTTACGTTAATTTGTTCTGGGGCTGACAGATTTTCTATTGAAGGATGGCGAATTAGTGGTATTCTTTCTCTGCAAGGAGCAGCCAGAACAATTGAGTATTTAGATCTATCCTTTAATCAAATTATAGAGATTATAGGGCTTGAAGAACTAACTGCTCTAAAAATAGTCAATTTATCTCGTAATAAAATTGTCAAGATTAAAGGGATAAATGAAATAATATCGTTAAATCAAATTAACTTATCCCGGAATCAAATAGAAAAAATTGAGGGTTTGAGAGGGCTTGCTTCTTTAAAAAAGATTGATTTATCACATAATTATATCGTTAAGTTAGAAGAATTAAAAGAGTCGGCTGCTTTAAATGTTTTTAAGTTATCTCATAATCAGATCACAAGGCTGGAAGGGTTGGAAGGATTAACTGCTTTAAAGGAGCTTGTATTATCTGAAAATAAGATTACTAAGATAGGAGGGCTGGAAAGGTTGACTAATTTACAACTGCTTGAACTATCTAACAATCAGATCACACGGCTCGAAGGATTGGAAGGGTTAACTAATTTACAAGATCTTTCCTTATCTAAAAATAAGATTACAAAAATAGGAGGGCTGGAAAGGTTGACTAATTTACAAAACCTTTACTTACATTACAATAAGATCACAAGGCTAGAAGGATTAGAAGGGTTAACTAATTTACAAAACCTTTACCTGTATAACAATCAGATCACAAGGCTGGAAGGGTTGGAAGGATTAACTGCTTTAAAGCAGCTTGTATTATCTGAAAATAAGATTACTAAGATAGAAGGGCTGGATAGGTTAACTAATTTACAACTGCTTGAACTAGCTGAAATTGAAATTACTACGATAGAAGGGCTGGAAGGATTAATTAATTTACAAAACCTTTACTTACAATACAATCAGATTACAAGACTAGAAGGGCTGAAAGGTTTAACTGCTTTAAAAGTGCTTTACATATATAATAATCGGCTTACAAAGTTAGAAGGATTAGAAGGTTTAACTGCTTTAGAAGAGCTTCAATTATCTGAAAATAAGATCACGAAGCTGGAAGGATTGGAGGGGTTGACTGCCTTAAAAGAGCTTTTCTTATCGGACAATCAGATTACAAAGCTGGAAGGATTGGAAGGATTAATTAATTTGCAAAGGCTTTCCTTATTTAATAATCAGATCACAAAGCTGGAAGGGTTGGAACGATTAATTAATTTGGAAAGTCTTACCTTATCTAATAATCAGATCACAAAGCTGGAAGGGTTGGAAGGATTAATCAATTTGAAAAGTTTTACCTTACCCTACAATCAGATTACAAGGCTGGAGGATCTTGAATTAATTTCGAGAATGAAAGAGGGATTATTTTTTACAATAAATGGAAACCCTTTTGTAGAAAAATACCAGTTAAATTTGGAAGAGCATAAAGATCATTTCAAATTTATTATAGAATTACTTAATAGGCAAAGAAGTGAGAATAAGGTAAAGTTTACCTATCCCGTAAAAGTACTGATGCTTGGAAACCATAAAGTAGGCAAATCATCTTTGGTAAATTATATTACAAAAAAGAAAGTATCCGGCAGCACACATATCCTTCGCATCGAAAATCATTTCTTAAAACCTTCACGTAACGATTCTACTATTCCGGATATTGTTTTCTTTGATTTTGGCGGTCAAGATTTTTATCATGGTTTGTACCAAGCTTTCATGAGTTACGGCACTCTCCAATTAATTGTGTTTAACAGCCGGAGTGATCAAAACATAACTTCAAACGGATAATAATAAAAACAATATTATTCATTATAGCCGACACTATTGGCTAGGGCAGAAAAACTATAGAGAAAATGGTTGGGCACCCTGACCCCTACATTATGATACAAACTCATGCTGATGAAAAAGGGAGTGAGGAGGCCCCCCTTCTTGATTACAGTTTGTATAAAGGATATAAGAAGTCATTTTTTCTGTCTTTTGCATTAATAGAAGATAAAAATGATAGACCTTTTTATGAGGCGGGAAAGGCCTTCTTTCAGGCATACTTTGAAAAGGAAGTAAGATCGCTGCTTCGCTCACCTGAACATACAAAAGAAGAACCACAATGGTATATTGATTTTATACAACCTATTTTAGATAAAAAAGATGCAAGTCCCTATCCAGTGTTATTAAAAGACATGCTATTGGAGTATAAAAAAGATGAGAAAGATGATTCAGAAAAGCTTCGGTCGTTGAAAACAAATCTTAATATTCTTCACAGCCATGGATTAGTATTATATTACGAGGAAGAGGGATTAGAGGATATCGTATGGTTGAACCCTCAGGCATTAGTGAAGTATATTCAAGAAACGATTTTGTCGAAAAAAATCATTACAGATAAAAAAAATGGAGCCATTGCTAAAAACGATTTTGATAAGCAGGTAGATGAAAAAACACTTAAAATGCTTTTCCTACAAAAAGTGATTTTTTTGCATCAACCCAATATTGCCAATCCCGAATTAGATGAATATATTATTCCCAACTACCTGCCTGTTGTAAATGTAAATGATATAGATTACCAATTATTCACTTTCGGAATAAGTAAGCCAGGATTTATTATCAAGTTTGATGACTTTATTCCTTTTGGCTTCATTAACAAAATGATTTGTTTTTACGGGCAGCAACCTGATGTAAAAAAATTCTGGCGAAACCAGCTATTATTTACTTTACATAATGAGGCACGAGTGTTAATCCAATTAGACTTTGAACGGCTAAAAATAAAAGTTCATTTTCAGTTGTTAAACCAAGTGGCACTTGATGAAAAGCTTTTGATAGAATATCTTTTTTTTACATTAATGGCTTTGTACTGGAATTTTGAAAATAGCAACATTTTGAGCTTCGCTAAGTTTTTAGAGTACAAAAGAAAATTGGTTAATAAAATGGAGTTTAATCATGAATATTCTTCTTGGATTGATTTGCATGAAGATGATGATTGTATTCCTAGAGATGGTTTTATTTCGTTAGATGATAATAGGTATGTCCGTTATAAAGAATTATTTGAATTGCCAGATAAAGAGTACAGAATAAAATCATACAGCATAAAAGATGGTAGGATTAATAAGGAGGACGTGAAAGAAATACCTGTCAGCTTGTTTGCAGCCTTCACCAATAAAAAATTAGCAGTTATGAAAAATGTATTTATTTCCTATTCGCATGACGATATTCAATTTCGCCAGCAAATGGAAACTTATCTTATCAATCTAAAAAGGGATGGGTTGATAAATGTGTGGCAGGATGGCCAACTACAACCGGGTGATGATTGGGATATGGCAATAAAAAGCAGCCTACAAAAAGCAGATATCTGCATTATGTTGCTCAGCCAAAGCTTTATCGTATCAAATTATGTACATGAAGTGGAGTTTAAAGCTGTTATGGAAAACAGAAAAAGTGATAATTGCCGGATCATTCCGGTTCTTATAAAAGCATGTGATTGGAAAAACTGGAAAGTCTATCCGCAGGAAGTTTTAGATACGATGAGCAAAGAAGATAATACTAACTATAAAATTGCAAGTTTTCAGTTTCTGCCACTTGATGAAAACCAGCGATTAAAACCACTAAACAAATGGCAATACCCCGAAGATGCATGGCTAAGTGTTGAGCAAGCGATCAGATCATTTTGTAAGGAAAACTAATCCTTACTGCGAAATCAAATTTCCAATTACCACCATTTGCCTGCCTGCTTTTACGGGTTAGTGAAGCGCTGGTAGCAACGTGTTGAATAGTATTTAGATAACAAATTCCTGTTACCGGCGGATTAATAGTAATGCTGCTGCCTGTATGTAATATGCCAGATAGAATAACGCCAATGCTCCAGTTGGAAGTTACCGTCCAGCTACCACTGCCGGTAAAAGTATAGGTCAGATTGCTATTTAGGCGAATCATTACAAAATCAGTTTTGTAGCTATAGCTGTAAGTTATATAGCTACGCATTACTACGCAAACCAGCCGCTGTACCTCAAAAAAAGATGAATCAATTACTTGGTGCCGGCAGCTATGTTTTTTGTACAGACCCGGTTAAGAAATGAACCTTAGCCATCAGGTCTTTAAATTCAAAAGGCTTGTATAGAAAATCATCGGTGCCTGCCTGCCGGCATTCTTTTTCGGCATCGGGCAGGGCGGTAATCATTAGTACAGGGGTAGCGGCGGTGGCGGCATTGTTTTTTAAACGGGCACATACATCGGTTCCTTTCACATCTGCAATCAGCATATCCAGAATCACCAGATTTACCCTATGCTCCAGTATGGTTTCTTCTACCTGTACCGCACGGGTTAATATCAGCACGGTAAAGCCTTTGTGCTCCAGCGTTAGCTGCATCATCATTCCTATTTCCTCATCATCCTCTACGATCAGGATGGTCGCAGGCATCTTCATCAAAAATATATTTTAGGCCAGGGGCAAAGTAAATGTAAAAACGGAGCCTTTGCCCAATTCGCTTTCCACCTTTATACAGCCTCTGTGCCTTTCAATAATTTCTTTTGAAATAAAGAGGCCAATGCCAAAGCCCAGAAATGTCTTTTCGCTTTTTCCATCCACTCTATAAAACCGTTCAAATATTTTTTGCTGGTCATTTTTAGCAATTCCTATCCCATAATCTTTTACACTTACGCTTAGCTGCTGGTGGTTTGCTTTTTCTATCATTATTTCAATTGTTTTTTGCTGGGGAGCGTATTTAATACTGTTGTTGATAAGATTGATCAGTACCTGTTGTATCCGGTCTTTATCGCCGGTAACACAGCCTTTAAAATGATGCTGTACCTGAATGGTATGGCTGGTATTGGTGTGTAAAACATCCTGCACCGTTTCGGTAATGGCATCGTTAATGGAAAAGGTTTCTTTTCTTAATTCAAGTTTACTTTCTTCTATCCTCGACAGGTCAAGCATTTCTGTAATGAGTCTTGTAAGCCGCAATACCTGCTTATCAATACGCTGCAAAGTAGGCTGCACCGGAATAGATGATGGCAGGGGCCCTTCCGCTTCTTCCATCATACTTAATAATAATTGTACATATCCTTTAATAGAAGTAACCGGCGTTTTTAATTCGTGGCTTACCATTTTTATAAATTCACCCTTACGCTGTTCCTCCTCTTTCATTTTATGGATATCGGTAAAAGCACTTACCCACCTGATGATGTTATTTTCAGCATCTGTTACCGGGTTGCCGTTTGCGGTGAACCATCTGTACAGGCCTGATTTGCTTTTGAGGCGTATCTCAAAAACATAATAGGTGCCGGTAGTTAAATTGTGCAGCCAGGCATTGTTTAGATTTTCCAGATCATCAGGGTGTACGATGGATTTCCATTCATCCGGGCCGGCTGGTTTTATACCACAATATTCTTCCCATTTGTTGGATATGTATTGTGCCGTGCCCTGCTCATCTGTAACCAACACCAGTTGGGGCAGGGTTTCTGCCAACTGGCGGAACCGCATTTCGCTGATCTTTATTTTTTCCTCTGCTTCTATTTGCGAGGTAATATCTGTATTGCTGCCAAACCATTTCAGCACGTTGCCTTCGCCGTCTTTTACAGGTAACACACGAGTCAGGAATTGCCGGAATCTGCCATCTGCTCCCTTTATTGGAAACACCATTTCAAATGACTGCCCGGTTGCAACGCTTGCCTGCCATTTTTCCATCACCTGCGGCAGTTTCGGCATCATGTACCTGTTGCCAGCCCCAGCCATCCATTTGTTCGGGTGTGGCGCCTGTGTACTCATACCATTTTTTATTGTACCAGTATATCCATCCATCTGCGTTAGCCATCCAGGCAAGATTTGGTATATTATCTGCCATGGTGCTAAACTGGTCTTTGCTTTCCTGTAAGGTAGCCTCCGAACTTTTCAGTGCATCAATATTGGTTAACGATCCGATCCATTTTTCAATTTTTCCGTCGTTTCCATGTACCGGTTCGGCCTGCGACTGAAACCAGCAATAGTTTCCGTCTTTGTTTTTTAAACGTAGCTCCTGCCGGAATTTATTGCCGGTAGCTAAGCTGTGTATCCACGCCGCACTGCTGGCCTCCCAATCCTCCGGGTGCGTTATTTGCTGAAAGATATCAGCATCCCGGACCTCAAGCCCGCTATATGCCTGCCACCTGGCTGAGGTAAATAGCTGACCGCCCTGTGCGTCTGTTTTCCAGATAAGCTGTGGCAGCGAGTCGGCCAGTTCCCGGTATTCTTTTTCGCTCTCTTTTATTTTTAAATTCAGTTCTGCCTGCGGGGTTACCTCACTGGATATAATGGCCACGCCATCTATTTCGCCGGTTACATTGCGCTGTGGCTGGTACACAAATGTGTAGTAGGAAATTTTCGGTTTACCGTTGCGCAAAAACCAGATAGGAAACTCATTGGCATGATATGGAATACCTGTGGTAAACACTTCCTGTAAAACCTTTTTCAAACCCTGTTCTATTATTTCAGGCACCACTTCAAAAAGAGATTTGCCCAGTATATCTTTTCCCCTGCCCCAGGTATTCATGATGGCATCGTTGGCAATGTCGATTACCATATCCTTTCCCTTTAAAATACTGATCATAGAAGGAGAAGAAGATACCATTGTCTGAAAACGGTGCTCGCTTTCTTCTGTTTTTTTTCGTGCGGTTACAGATTCTGTTACATCGTTGGTAATACTGATGATACCTGTTATTTTTCCAGTCTGTATCAAATACAGGCTGGCGCATAATATTAAAGTAGCCTGTACACGGCAGGCCGTTGCGCAAAAACTGAAGGGGCGTTTCTTTTGCGTGTGATAGCCTTTACCGGTTTCTACAATCCTGGTAAGGACCGGAAGATAATAACTCCTTTAGCTCCGTGGCGAAATTTCAAAAAAAGGCCTGTTGACTACTTCATCGTACGATTTCCCCCATAATTCCAGTGTGGTTTCGTTAGCAACTTTCACTACAAAACCGGGTATGCTTAAAATTGCTATAGCCATAGGCGCCTGCATAAAAATATGCTGCAGTTCTTTGTTTTTTTCAAATACAATCCGTTGTTGGATGGCATCTGTTTTTAACTGCTGTGCTTCCTGCAAAGCAGTACGTAACCGCCGGTAAGCAACTACCAGTATCATCAGCGCTGCTGCGCTTAAAAATAATATGGATGCCGGCGCTAACAGCACCTGGTTATCAAGGTCTGTTCTCCCGTTGCCGCATTAAGTTATTCTCTATGGCAACCATTTTATTTACCTGCAGGCGCAGGCTATCCATAATCAATTTTCCGGTAAGCATTTCTGAAGGTGGTGGTTTCCCGAAACGTTTTGATACCCTGAACATGAGAAAAATAAACTTTAATATGATTAACCAGTACCTGGATTGTTTTTAAATTTTCCTGCTGCTGCTGGTTGTCTTTGGTAAGTTGTTGAAGCTTTTGCAGGTGCAACGGATTTTCCTTCAATCCGTTATGGTAAACAGTTCCAGAAAATGTACATCACCGGTAATCAGGTAACCTCGCTGCCCGGTTTCAGCATCCTTGAGGTTGCCAATTACTTTTTCCAGTTCCAGCGTTACCTGGGAGGTGTGGTTTACCATCCGGGCTGATTGAATAAGTGATGAAAGGCGGATATAGGTGAATACGGCAAGCAGTAACAGAAAGCCTACAGCCGCAATAAAAATGTAACGTAATTGTTTATTTTTTTTGGTCATAGATGTTGGATTTGGCAAACAGCAGAACCTGTTTTCCTATTGGCCGGCACAAGGCCGGAAGTAATGCATGTTGCGGAAGGGTTGCTTTAGCGCTTTTTATAGAAACAAATGGCTATTTTTTGACAGTGGTTTTTTAAGATGATGGATTTGGCTCGTCAAGATAGGAGCTTTTACGAATAGTACAAAGATTTTCATGCCTTTGTACTACCTAAAACTATATCAAACATTGAATTGGTACCAATACCGGCAGGCCGGTCATCAAGTGAACAGCAAAAATAAAAGCTACGGATCAGGGAAGTAATAATCGTTTCGATGCGTTGAAATAGTGCTATATACAAGAAGGCGTCGCTCCCGGCAACGCCTTCTTGTAGATGCTTTTTATTCGCCAACTATCACTGCAAAATCAATCCGCCTGCTATCCTAAACGTTCTTTCCTGCCTTCACTGTAAACGTAGCCCCGGAAGATACATGCTGGGTTATCGTTAGCACACATTCACCTCCTGCAATGGGATCAATTAAAATAGTACTACCTGCGGGCAGGGTAGCCGGTGGGATGGAATTATTGCTCCAGTTGGCAGGATCGTTCCAGGCACCGTTGCCAGTGAAAGTGTATGTAATACCGGGCGTAACATTGTTACTGTTCAGACGGAACATTACGAAATCCTGATTATCGGAAATAGAGTTGGTTGCAGCGCCATTTAATAAAATTTTTCCATCTGCCTGTAATGCCATTGCTGAAATATTATAAAAGGGCGTAGCAACCGGAACAAATGCAATGCCGTTGGTGCCAAACAGGCTATCAAGGCTACCTGTATTATTTATCCGTACTACCTGGTAACCATAGTCCCCTGAATTGGCATTGTACCAGGTTCCGCTTATCAGTATTTTGCCATCGGTTTGTACCTGCATTTCACCCCGATTTGTATAATCTGTAAAACGGTAACCTGGTTTGGCAATTCCATCGGTATCAAATGTATTGTCAAAACTGCCATTGCTGTTTAGCCTTGCTACTATCGAATCATCAGCCAGTACTATTTTGCCATTGGGAAGTATGGATAGATTAGGATTGTACAGGCCTGTTTCCAGTGTAACGCCGCCATTAAAACTATTATCAATAGTGCCATTTGCATTCAGGCGTTTCAGATAAGTAAAATGTCCAAAGTAAGTACTGTTTAACAAAAGCAATATTTTCCCGTCCGGCTGCACATACGCCGCTCCATAGTTGGCCGTATCGGGCAACAGCATTTTACCATTACCGTTAAAGGTATTGTCGTAGCCCCCACTTGCATTTAACCGGAGTAAATAGTTGCTGCCATTATTATAAGGAAAAACAGACTCATATGTTGAAATAACCACTTTGCCATCCGGTTGTATGGTAGTGCTGTTTACCGAATTATAAGCATTGTAATTAGTGCCGAATATTACACTTCCGTTTGTGCCATAGGCACTATCCGGCGTACCATTGGCATTAAACCGCAATATGCCTATTTGACCAGCCTTTAAAAAATCGAATAATAAGCCTGCCACCATTATTTTCCCATTGCTGAACAGTGCATTGGATGCTGTATAAAAAGTACCCGGCAGATCTTTATTATACCTTCCATTTATGCCAAAGCTACTATCTATATTGCCATTGGGCAGGTGGCGGCTAAGTCCTATATCAGTTTCGTAGCCATTATCCCGGCTTCTTACACTAACAATTTTCTGATCGGCCTGAACCAGGATGTCGTTTCCGTTTTCGTAATAAGAGCCGGTTCCTACAGGTACAATAGCAGTACTGCCTGCACTGATGGTGTTGTCTGTTGCACCCATTGCGGTAAGCCTGCCAATGGTTAGCGAATAGTTGTCTCCGCTTCTTGCCACTCCTGTTATTATTATTTTCCCATCGCTTTGCTGGGCTGAAGCAATCCCATAGCTGCCGTAGTTATTTACCTGTAATAATGCAATGCCATCCCCATCAAAGGTTCCATCTAACTGGCCACCGGCATTAAACCTGGCAACAGCGATGTTATAGTTGTCAAATGCATTTACTGCAAAGCCTGTCAGTAAAATTTTTCCATCCGTCTGCAGGCTTACATGCCCGGATGATACAAAGCTATTGGTGAGATTATCAATCGTTTGTATACCATTTATCCCAAATGTATTGTCTTTGGTGCCGTTGGTATTAATGCGGGTAATAAAAGCACTGTCCGCCTGATAGTATCTGTCAATCAGGCCGCTGGCAATTACTTTGCCATCCGGCCTAATAGCCAGGTCCATAAATTTGTTATGTTGCTGGGTGGTAGAAGGAATTGTGTAAATACCATTGGTTCCGTATGTATTATCAATCGTACCATTGGCATTTATCCTGACCAGTATAAAATCAATTCCATCATCTCCATTATAATCATAAGGATTTCCGCCTACGATAAATTTCCCATCTGCCTGTACTTCTATCCTGGTGTAGTTTGGATAAGCAGCGCCTGATGCATTAATAGTTGCCATTCCGTTTACGCCAAAACCGTTATTCGTGCTGCCATTGCTGTTCAGCTTTATCAATACCAGTTCAGCCGCAGAGGCACTGGTTGAACTCACTAATACAATTTGTCCATTTGATAGTACTACCAGGTTTTTAATGACTGAAATACCAGGGTTTTGGATTGTCAGCATCCCGGTACCTGCAAAGCTGCTGTCCAGGTCTCCGGTAGTATTATATCTCAATACAAAACCCTGTTCAATGGTTGAATAGGTTGACCCGCAAACCAGGATTTTGCCATCCGCCTGCAGCCGGATAGCCAGCGGGTACATATCCTCACCCGGCTGTACCACCTGGCCGTCAACAATTCCATCACCGCTAAAAGTATTATCTACGGTTCCGTTGCTATTGTAACGCACCAGCACTACACGGGTGGTGGAATTATAATCTGCTTCAGCAAGCACTATTATTTTGCCGTCAGCCTGTAACAGCATATCTATCACTTTCCTGTACGGAGCGCTATAATTTTCAATCACTTTTCCACCGGTGCCAAAACTATTGTCCAATGTTCCGGGCTGTGCCGTGCAGTTAATACTTGGAAGAATAAAAAGGAGTGAGAGAATGCGTTTCATCCGGAATATTTAAAGATTCAGACAGGTTTGTCCGGCTAAATTTTGCAGTTACCGGTAGTTATAAAGCGGAAGAATAAAAAATTATAAGTACACGAAGATTAATCTAATACGATTGTGCATCAGTACTTATACTTATGTGTGTAAATCTTACAATGACTACTGTAAAATCAACCGCTCTATTATCCTGAAGCTCTTCCCTGTTTTCACGGTAAACGTTGCCCCTGCCGATACATGCTCCGTTACAGTCAATACACATTCGCCTCCTGCAACCGGATCAATGAGAATGGTGCTGCCGGATGGAAGCGTAGCCGGAGGAATCGCATTGTTACTCCAGTTAGAAGCAACATCCCAGGCCCCATTACCGGTAAACGTGTAAGTGGCGCCTGTATTATTCAGGCGTACCATCGCAAAGTTGGTATAGAACAGATCATCGTTTTCCGAATAGCCGGTCAGCAGTATTTTTTCATCTGCCTGCAAGGCCATGGCATTGTTATAATTGTAATTACCAGCTACTACCGGTATGGTTGCAGTGCCGCCGGCGCCAAAGCCAGCGTCAAGGGTTCCGCTTGTATCAATCCGAACCACCCGGAACTGGCTGCCGTTTGAATTTGTATCATAAACAGAACCCCCTAATAAAATTTTACCATCAGCCTGTATGTCAATATCAGTAAGACCATCATATGTATCAAAATAATAATCGGGTACGGCAATACCATCGCCATCAAAACTGTTATCGAAACTGCCGTCGTCGTTCAGCCGGACTATTTTGCTATCTGCGCCGGCGAGTACTATTTTACCATCTGTCCGTACGGCTGTTACATTAGCCGCTACCGGTGTTTCTACCTCATTGCCGGCATTAAAACCAGCGTCAGCAGTGCCGTCCGGATTCAGGCGGGTAACAAATGTATGAGCATCGTTTACCACATATGCAATGTGTTCCAGTAGTATTTTCCCATCTGCCTGCACAAGCACTTTTTTATAAGCGGCATTGTCATAGAATGGCAGTACCAGTTTCCCGGTGCCATTAAAAGTGTCGTCATAGCTGCCGTCCGCATTCAGACGGATGAGCAAGGTGGTGTCAGGTTGATCAACGTCAAACAGTTGGGAGGATAGAATAATTATTTCGCCATCCGGCTGGACTACAGCATCTGTTACGCGGTTTTCTTCATTGTTGTTGGTCGTAAAAAACAACTGTCCGTTGGCAGCAAAACTGCTATCTGGGAAACCATCGGCGTTAAAACGGAACAGGCCAATCTGATGCCCGGTTACAAAATTTTCAAAATCCGAAACGACCATTAGCTTTCCGTTACTTAGCAAGGCGGAAAATGTTTTGTTAGCGATGCCTGGCAGATCAATCACTGTTTTACCACTTACCCCAAAACCGTTATCGGGTGTACCGTTTGGCAGGTGCCGGCTAAGGCCTATGCTGTAACTAAAGCCGTTGCCCCGGCCTATTACATTAATAATTTTCTGATCAGGCTGTACTATTATATTCTGGCCTTCTTCACCCTCAGCACCGCTTCCAATATAAGCAATGGCAGTACTGCCTGCATTAACGGTGTTGTCGGTTTGCCCGGTAGCACTAAAACGGCCAATACTGGCAGAGAAAGTGCTGCCGTTTCCTGCATAACCGGCCAGCACTATTTTGCCATCTGCCTGTTGCACCGGTGCCATACCATAACTACTGTAGTTGTTTACCTCTAATAGCGCAATGCCATCCCCATCAAAACTAACGTCTAAAACGCCGTCAGTTGTAAGCCGTGCAGCAGCCATGGTGTAATTACCTAATACATTTTTTGCAAACCCTGCTACCAATATTTTTCCATCAGTTTGCAGGCTCATCTTACCGGTTGCTGCAAACCCTGTTGTAATGGCATTGATATATTGAGCTCCGTTTGTACCAAATGTGTCGTCTGTAGTGCCGTTCGTATTAATACGGGTGATGATCACATAACCAAAGTTGCCTTTGTTAGAGCCGTAGCTGGCGGTTAGTATTTTACCATCGGGCTGAATAGCCATATCCGAGAGCTGATTGTACTCTTCAGGAGCGGGGTCGAAAGCAAAGATGCCATTGGTGCCATACGTGTTATCCAAGGTGCCGTTAGCATTTACCCGCACCAGCAAAACACTATCATCATTTCCAAAGCCGGATTCATTGCGGGTTCCTCCTACAATTAGTTTCCCGTCCGTTTGCAGTTCTATCC